>NZ_SZNK01000001.1:2692500-3292500 GCF_005217615.1 Brevibacillus antibioticus | reverse complement strand
TTCTACACAACATACATAAAAAAATACGGCGTAGTCGCCGGGATTTCCATGTTTTTCTTAGCGTTGGAGGCGGTGTGTGATCTTTTGCAGCCGACGATCCTGTCGCACATCATTGATATAGGTGTAGCAAACCGGGATATGGACTACGTGCTTAAGACAGGAGGGCTGATGCTGCTCGTAACGGCGTTGGGGGCAGTCGCGGCATCGATCCGCAATGTGCTAGCCACATACGTCTCGCAAAACTTTGGTGCGCAGCTGCGTGCAGATTTGTTTTCAAAAGTACAAAGCTTATCCTTTGAAAACTTGAACAAGTTCGACAGAGCCTCGCTCGTGACACGTCTGACCAATGATGTCAATCAAGTACAGATGTTTGTAAACGGCATGATGCGAATATTCGTCAAAGCGCCGTTGATGTGCATCGGCGGGTTGTTTATGGCAACCCAATTGAACGTGGATTTGGCTGTGATTCTCGCCATTGTCGTGCCCATTGTGGGGCTGTTTATTTTCTTGAACATGAAAATCGGTTTTCCGTTCTTTCTGAAGGTACAGCAAGCACTTGACAGGGTGAACGGTGCGATGCGCGAGTATTTATCTGGCGTACGAGTTGTTAAGGCGTTCAATCGCTTTGATTTTGAGCGTGGCAAGTTTATACGGGCAAACGAAGAGCTGCAATCTAAATCGGTATCGGCTACGCGGGTGATGTCCGTCTTCAGTCCCGCGATCATGCTGACGATGAACCTCGGAATTGTCGCGGTCCTCTGGCTTGGGGGGCTTGGCGTAGAACAAGGAAGCATCGAGGTCGGTCATATCATCACGTTTACGAACTACATGACCCAAATTTTGTTTTCACTCATGATGATTTCCTTAGTATTTAACATGTTTGTCCGGGCCAAAGCATCGGCGGGACGCATCGGGGAAGTATTTGCTGAGAAAAACCAAATGAGCTGGAAAGAGGAACAACCTCACGAGCTCCCAGGCAAAAAGGGACGCATCGACTTCGAGCAGGTTAGCTTCTCATATGATGGAGAGGGCGGCCAGCTAGTGCTCAAGCAGATTTCGTTTACTTGTCTGCCTGGGGAGACCGTCGGGATTATCGGGTCGACAGGCTCTGGAAAAAGCAGTCTGGTTGGCTTGATCCCACGGTTCTACGATGTAACGGAAGGCACGATTCGGGTAGATGACATGGATGTACGAGACATCGAACCCAAGCGATTACGTGAAAAAATGGCGATTGTACCGCAAAAAACAATGCTGTTTACAGGCACGGTGATGGAAAACATTCGTTGGGGAAAGGCAGAGGCGACCTACGAGGAGGTCGAGCAAGCGGCACGTATGGCGCAGGCTCACGAATTCATCTCCGCCACTCCAGAAGGCTATGAGACACGCGTAGGGCAGGGAGGAGTCAACTTCTCTGGAGGACAGAAGCAGCGTATTTCCATAGCCAGAGCCTTGGTGAAAAAGCCGGAAATCCTCATTCTCGATGACAGTACAAGTGCGGTAGATGTGGCGACAGAAGGGAAGATGAAGGAGGCGCTTCGAGCCTATGCGGCTGGCCTCACCTGCATCTTGATCGCACAACGGATTACGTCCGTCATGGATGCGGATAAAATCATCGTACTCGACAATGGAGAAGTTGCTGGTATTGGTACGCATGACGAGTTGATGACCTCTTGCCAGGTCTATCAGGAAATCTTTCAGTCACAAATCGGCCGGGAGGTGAAGTAAGGTGAGTCAACAGAAGCAACAGCCTGTCTTTTCACCGAGACCTGGACGAGGCTTTGGACATGGTGCTGCTAGAGGTCCAGTGAGTAAGCCCAAGAATTTCTCGGCTACGCTAAAAAGGCTCTGGCAAGCTTTTGGCAAAGAAAAAAAGCTGCTGCCGATTGTATTTGCCATTGTTTTAGTCGATGCACTCCTCATGCTGTCTGCGCCTTATTTGATCGGAAAGTCAATTGATGCGATGACAGGTGGCGAGGAAGCTCTTAGCTTTTTGTCTATCATCATTCTTGCCTTGCTCGGCTCCTACATCTTCGATGGGGCACTGACGTTTTTGCAAAGCTGGTTGATGGCGGGTATCTCGCAACGGATCGTCACGAATCTGAGGCAAGCCCTTTTTGACAAGCTACAAAAGCTGCCGATTGCTTATTTCGATTCGCGTACGCATGGGGAGCTGATGAGCAGGCTCACGAATGATATCGACAATGTTAGCAACTCGATCTCTCAATCTACAACGCAGTTGATGTCAGGAGGGATCGTGCTCCTCGGTTCGCTGGTGATGATGCTCGTCTTGTCTCCAATCCTGACACTCGCATGCCTGATCACGGTGCCGCTTGTATTCCTGCTCACACGCACGATTGCCAAACGCACGAGTGTCCTGTTCAAAAATCAGCAGATGGAGCTGGGTAAGCTAAATGGGCACATTGAAGAGAAGATTTCAGGCATTCAGGTGGTGCAGGCCTTCAATTATGAGCAAAAGGCCATTGAGGATTTTACGACGATCAATGACCGGCTCTGCAAGGTCGGGATGAAGGCACAGGTATGGACGGGCTTTCTCATGCCGATCATGAACGTGATTAACAACCTCGGCTTTGCCATGGTAGCGATTGTCGGAGGCGTACTCGCTGTAAAAGGATTGATCACAGTCGGTGTGATTGCGAGCTTTCTCAGCTATTCCCGACAGTTTGTCCGTCCGCTGAATGACCTCGCAAACATTTTCAATGTGCTTCAATCCGGTGTTGCTGGCGCGGAGCGGGTGTTTGAGGTATTGGATGAACGAGAGGAGCCATTGGATTCTCCGGGTGCCACTGTGCTTGCACAGCCCAAGGGTCACGTCGTTTTTGATCAGGTCAGCTTTGGCTATCGTCCAGATCAACCGATTTTGAAAAATATTAGCTTCGAGGCACAGGCAGGGAGCACGATCGCGCTAGTCGGTCCGACGGGTGCAGGCAAAACCACCATTGTGAATTTGCTCACGCGGTTTTACGATGTGACCTCGGGTACGATTTATTTGGATGGAAAAGACATTCGGGAGTATTCGCGGGACAGCTTGCGGCGCAGCTTTGGCTTTGTTTTGCAGGATACGTATTTGTTTTCGGGTACCATTAAAGAAAATATTATGTATGGCAAGCCGGACGCGACAGATACGGAGGTAGTAGCCGCTGCGAAAATGGCGAATGCGGACGTGTTCATCAATCGGCTACCGATGCGTTATGATACGATGCTGACTGAAAATGGGGATAACCTGAGTCAGGGACAACGCCAGCTTTTGGCGATTGCCCGCGTTATACTCGCCAAGCCGTCGCTGCTCATACTCGACGAGGCGACAAGTAGCATTGACACACGGACTGAGTTAAACATCCAGGATGCGCTCCTCACCATTATGGAGGGGCGCACGAGTTTTGTGATTGCACACAGGCTTAACACGATTCGGGATGCCGACACGATTATGGTCGTAGATCGGGGAGAAATCGTGGAAAAGGGCAGTCATGACGAACTTATCGAGCAAAAAGGTACCTATTATCAATTGTTTTACAACCAGTTTAAAAATCTGGAGGTTGCTGGGGAATAACAGAGCACCCCGTCCAAACACGGAAATGACGTGGAGGACGGGGTGCTTTTTTAACGGTTAGGATGCTTGTTTGCTGGCGGCGATCAACAAGAAGAGCGGCCGACGGAGTTCGTCTCGCATCCCGGGTATATCCAGCATTTCTTCAGGAGGACCAGGTTCAGCGACTTTTGTTAGGTGAAATCCGGCAGCAAGGAGATCGTTCATATAGCTCGAAAACGTTCGGTGATACTTAACGACTTCATGATCCAGAAAGGTGGTATGCCGGATGCCTTCCTGCTGATAGTTGTCTACTGGCCAATGCAAGCGCTCACCCCCGGGTCCGTAATGCCAGTTCTGTTCAGCCAGAGCGGTGAAGACGGGATGCTCCACGGAGAAAACGAAGGCACCTCCAGGAGCAAGACAGTGATAAACACGTTGGCAAAGCAAATCAAAGCGCTTCACATAATGGATGGCTAAGGAGCTAATAACGACTTCGAATTCCTCTGGAGCAAAATCAATGTCTTCAATCGGAAGGCGCAGATACTCGATGGCGGGATCAGTTGTAGTCTCTCGAGCACGAGCCAACATTTTTTCGGAAAGGTCCACCCCTACAACGGAGCGTGCCTGCTGCTCACGCGCATATCGGCAGTGCCAGCCGAAGCCACAGCCAAGATCGAGGACCTTTTTCTCGCGAAGGGAAGGCAGTAGCTCCCGAAACGCGTGCCATTCTCCCGCGGCGTTCAGTCCCTCAACCGAACGAGCCAGTCGACTGTATGTGGTGAAAAAACCTGGCTCATCGTATTTGTTCTGTTTCATCCGTTCAAAACCTCCCGGGTCGGGTCGTAAGCTTGGATCAGTTCCCGCAGCGCTTGCTTGACGTCCCCCTGAAACGCTCCACCGTGATAGCAAATGACCTGCTCGATGTCATAATCGAGCAAGTGGCGGACAGAGCGAATCGCTTCCTGCATATCCAGCGTATAGGCCGGATTGGCGATTTCGAGTCTACCGTTTTCGATCACAACAGCATCTCCGGCAATCAGCGTTTTGCTTGCGATCAAATACAACGAAATATGTCCCGGCATATGTCCAGGTGTGTGAAGGATCTCGATGCCGCCGCACCAAGGCAGGCGTTCGTGATTCGTTACGGTTCGATCAACCGCAGTGGGCTCGATGGACTGCAAAAAGCGGATAAATTCCTCAGCGTGCTGCTTTTCACCCGACGACAGATGGTCCAGAGTTGCTTGCGCTTGCTCCAATCGCAAAGATGACTTTTGTCCGGCGATGTAAGGTGCTTCGGATTCGTAGGCGATGATTTCGATTTGCGGATAGGCTCGTTTTAACGCTGCCAAAGAACCGATATGATCCATATCGTGGTGCGTGACAATGACCTTCGTAAGATCGTCGAGCGTTAGCTGTTGCTTGTGTACAGCCTCCTGAAGCAGTGGCAAAAAATCCGGATAACCACAATCTACAAGGATCAGTTCATGCTCATCCTGTAGCAGCATCGGGGTAATGACCTGTGCAGATCCATTGTACATAAACGAAATGGCGAGAAAGTGAATCTGGTTCATACGTTGTCCCTCCTGACTGACTGATCTTAAAAAGGAGTGTAACGCAAGAGTAGAGCAGACACACGGTCGACCTTTTCTCTGTCTCATTTATGTCCACGAATAATGCGCCGAATACTGTGTTCGGTTAAGTAGTGTTTCTGGGCGAGCATTTTGACAGACGCTCCTTTGCGATATGCCTGCCAAATCGCTTGATTGCGCTCGCTTAGCCATTGCTTTGTGTCTGTGGAGGCGCCCCATTGTCGTTTGTTTTCGTGGTGGATCGGGATGTACAAGTAACTTCCTTGTACATAATGCTGAACTTGCCGCAGCAAATCGTCTGGCAAGAGGTCTTGTGCATTTTTGTATTTCATGTGCTTTGCTCCTGTCTATATAGCGTGATGTGCGTATATAGATGAGCAAAGAGATCCTCAACTCAATAGGGGGAAGGCTCTGAACCAAGAGAAAGGGGAACTCTTTGCTCAGAGCCGTAATCAGCTCTTCGTACATAAGGGTGTAGCATATGAATCATCTCCCTTCTTGTCTCTATAGTAGTGAGAAAGAGGAGCTCCTTCAATAAACATCTTTTCCTTGATTGCGAAAGAAAGGGTAAGATGAGAGGGAGGCGTAGATTGTTTTTTGGATGGAGATGAGAAAAAATGAGTCTTGGCGGCTTTCAAAGCGGCTTTTCCTCCCGCAAGGTACCACGTTCGGAAGTGCGGTGGGGACAGTTTTTAATATGCAATCATAGGTGTGAGGAAGTCATCCAATTGATTTCGCATGTATCTGGTGAAGTTGAATTTGAGCTATGCAAAATCGAGGCAGAGCGAATGGCGCATGTTCTTTTAGAAGCTTCGAAAGCAGAGCGCTCATGACATGTATTTTTCATAAATTTCTTGAAACTTACCGCCCACTCTCTCGTATAAATGAATGAGCATGTATAGATAGTGGGAGGTCGAATATGAGCGACAAAAATGTTGTAAAAATGAGTCCCTTTCAAGCCGGAGGAAAGCTGATCGCAACGATTGTGATACTGGTCGTGTTGGTCTTCCTTAGCACACAATCCTTTACGATTATTTCCGCAGGGCATAGTGGAGTTGTGCTGCAGCTGGGAGCGGTACAGCCAAAAGTGCTGCAAGAGGGCATGCATTTTAAAATTCCGTTCATCCAAACCGTGGTGCCGATGGAAGTGCGAGTACAAAAATCAGAAATGAGCCAAACTTCTGCTTCACGTGACTTGCAAACCGTATCCACGACGATTGCCGTTAACCATCATTTGGATGCAGAAAATGTCAATAAGCTGTATCAGCAAGTGGGATTGGAGTACAATAGCCGAATTGTTGATCCTGCCATTGCCGAATCATTTAAAGCGGTGACGGCTCAATACACAGCAGAAGAACTGATATCCAAACGTTCCGAGGTCAGCCAAAAGGTAAAAGAAGTCCTGCATAAAAAGCTGGCAAACTATAACATCATCCTCGATGAAATCAATATTCGCGAGTTTACTTTCAGTGATGAATTCAACCGCGCCATTGAATCCAAGCAGGTAGCTGAGCAGCAAGCGCTCAAATCGAAGCTGGACTTGGAGCGGATCAAGATCGAGAAAGAGCAAGAAATCACGAGAGCAGAAGCACAGGCACAAGCACTGCGTCTGCAAAAGCAAGAGGTTACGCCAGAGCTGATTCAGCTCAGACAGATTGAGGCGCAACTCGAAGCCATCCGCAAATGGGATGGAAAGCTGCCAAACGTAACAGGTGGAGCTAATCCGTTTATCAACGTTGGTACCCCATAACCGAATAAATGAACAAGGGGCTGTCGCAAAAGGGTAAACACGAACGCCTGAATCCAAAAAGGAATGAAAAAACATCCCGTTTCACAATCATAGTGGAGCGGGATGCTTTTATTTGGTAAGTTTTACTATTACAGTACGGATTCGAAAATTAGTAAATGGCTTTTGGTACACCCACTTCTTTCCAAAATCATTATGTTTCCAACTCGAATTCCATTATCCCAGTCGTGAGCAGACTTATCAGTTGAACATTTCCATTTTGCAGACGAGTCGTTATCAGGTCTGTAGAAGTAACGTGTTTCATGTTCTGTTATTTTCCCTTTCGATGACAATGGCAATACAAGTTCAGCAGAATCGAGGAATCCAATACTAATAGCGTCTGTTAAATCGAATGCTGGGCTATCCGTCCATTCATATTTCTCATAAAAGTAAAATTTCTTTTTATCGGGGTCATCACTTTAACCTCGAAGCTTTTGAATTAAGTTCAAGCCATCCCCCATCAGATACGAAAAGGCACCCAACTGGGAGCCTTTTAAAGTCGGCTTCTGCTTTAGAAATATTTCTTGAGATAAGGAAAAATAGGCATCTTAGAAGCTCTCTTTACAATTTGCATTAACTTTTCATCACTTGCTACTCTTCCATCAGTTGGGAATAATAAGCGTAGATCAACTAATAATTCATCTAAAATCGGTTCATTCTGCGCCGATTCCTTCGCCTTTATAAGACTATGATGATGATTCCTTAAAGCATTTAAAATCTGCTGTGCTGTTTTTTCTGTGAGACCTTCTGCCATGATCCAATCCCACAAAACAAATGTTTCTGGATCAACTGCAAATTCCCTCAACAAGTGTACATAAAATTCTAGTCGTTCTACCTTTTGTTCAAGGGTTTCATTGGCCACTTACACCCATGCGATACCTCTTGCTACAGAAAGCGGAACCCCAGCGTCATACAATGCACCAGAAATCGCATCTCTAACGTTATTTTCAAAAACATCTCCCCATTCGAGTAGCTCTTTTAAATTCTTCTGAATGTAAGAGATACCGTTATCGAGATACCTAGCAGCGTCATCTCCCCGGGAGCTTCCTTAGAGCATCTTTGACCGCTATAATCTTCCGTCTATCATCTAGAGCTTCAATCAATTTTCTAATAGCCTATTTTGTAACCTTTGTTTTCCACTCAGGCTGTACTTTCTCCTGCTGGATATTTTCCTTAGTAGAGATGGAAATAGCTTTTGTTTGACTTAAACTACTTTGAGCTGCAAAAGCTGAAGTAGGTACAATTAATGACACTGCCAATACAGCCATAGATACAATTGGGACAATGGTTTTTTTAAACATCTTATTTTTCCTCCTTATAAGTTAACCCCCCAAAACAAAATTATACTAATATTTATAATTATCCCATTGATTCTCTTTTTATTGTGAGAATGCCAAAGTAGGTAAAGATACACTAGATAGCAGACTTAAAGATAACTGTCGCCATAGCTGCCTTTTTCACCACAATAACCCCTAAATTGTTAATCAGATTAATTACTGGTGGTGCTCTATTTGCCTGACACTTCATCTCTCATTCTACGTTGATGCTCCACTACGTAATCATCAAGCTCTTGACTCACCTTTACCACAGCACAGTCAGTTAGACTTCCCTTCTGTTTGAAAATTTCGTTCAGTTGGAATTGAAGGGTATCAATCTTCTGTAATAAGTCTTCGTTCCTCATTTCATACCTTCTCACTATTTAACTCACCCCCATTGCATCACCTCGCTTCTTCCAGAGAATACCAGTTGTTGCATAATAGTGAGTATTTTTCCATTTATGCAACGTTCGACACAAAAAATTATAAAAATCAAGAATTGTCGAAACAGATCGAATGCTTGCGTTTGATAGTTCTAACTCCTATTGATATAATGCTTTTCGTATATGTAATAAAATGGAAAAGTGGTGAATTGAGTGAAAAATGTGGAAGACCATATTGGCGAAATAATATTGCGGTACAGAACCCAAAATAAACTCACTCTTTCTGAACTAGAAGAAAAATCAGGTGTCAGTAAAAGCTCTATATCAAGAATTGAAAATGGTGAAACAAAGCGACCAGAACTAATAACCTTGTTACGCATCTTTGAAGCATTGGATGTACAATATGAGGAGATAATCGAACTTTACATCTCTAATGAGACACGGAACAGTAGCTTACACGATTTGTTGCTCGAAGCTATTCAACTCCCAAACGAAGACCTAACTATAAAAATAGTTTCCCGTATACTCGAAAATCCAAAAGAGAAAACTGAGGACTCAGTAGAGATCCTGTACAATACTGCCCTCACTGTTGAAGACACAGAAATTAAGCTAGTGCTCTTTAACCAACTTGCTCAATATTGTCGGACTCGCGGGATTCAACCATACATGTCTAAAGCTTTATTTCATAGATACCGTATCGAAAGAAATAACCCACACCGCCTCGAAGAAACCTTTCGTCACGGGGAAGAAGTATTGTATTACATAGAGTTTTTGAGTCATGAAGAGAGAATTAACCTTTGCTACTTAATGGCATTTGATGCACATGACTTGAAAAAATATGAGCAGTGTATTGAACTTGGAAAAATGGGACATGCCGAGGATTCTACAAGCAATGAAATAAAGGAACGAATCGCCTTGGCTATTTGCAATTCCTATATGCGAATGGGCAAATTTGAAGACATGGAATCCCATATAGAAATGTACGAAAAGTTAGGCTACCGTTTTATCATGGAACGCTCCAAGTATCTGCGTGCAATTATCTTGTCAAAGACTGGTCATTATCAGGAAGCAATACCATTGCTCAGGGAGTGTGTAGGGGAAGCGACAAAGAACAATCTAATCCATAGAGTCAACGACCTAATAGAAGCATTACTTAACGTTAATGACGTAAACTCCATCGAACAAGTTATCAACACAGAGGAACAAAACTTCTCTTTTGATTTTAATAATGCTTACAACTTTTCTGGAATAGGGAATTATTACAAAAACAAAGGAGCCTTCCTTGTTAGTCGCGGTCATTTCAATGAGGGCATGGATGCTTATCTACAAAGTATTGTGTATTACGGAAAAATCAATCGTATCGAAGAAATAATGTCTTGCGCTGTTGAGATAAACATGCATCATTGTGAATTAAAAAAAGATATGGATTTGGAACTTCTGAAAAAATTGAATGAAGTATATAATGTTATTAAATTCGGGATAAGAAATGAGGGGTAACATATGAGGAAGTTTTTAACTGTCCTTTCAAGAGTTTCACTGATAATAGTTTGCTCTCTAGTTGTTGTTTCCACTGGTGCAAATAGCATGTCGTTACCTAAAAAACCTTCTATTATTATGTATAGCGATAACCCACAAGGATAACTGTAACAAGATACGATAAACACAATAAAGCTCATAACAATCAGCAGACCTCATGAGTCTGTTTTCTTTTTGTTTACAAAGAAAATAACGATCTGTCTTTTCCCTTTGTTCTGAGGGGAGCTATCCCCCGCCTGATAACTATCTGGATCAGCATTTTCACCAATGAATTGTTAGACTCCACTGTGTAATAGGGAAGGCACATGTCGTGAAAGTACCCATGCTCAGTCTATGTCAGGTGACCTACGTAGTCAGCTCGTTGTAAGCGTAAACGATGATCTCCCGAGCGTTGTCAATGAAAAATAATCGAGGATTCCGTCGTTTCCTGTTTCAATTGAACGAAAAAGGGGTGTCCCGCAGTAGAAAAATCTACTTATGGGACAGCCCCTTGTTCTTAGTTGCGGATGAGATAATCGAAAGCTCCCAAAGCCGCAGTAGCACCAGATCCCATCGAAATGATGATCTGTTTATAAGCACTGTTCGTGCAGTCACCGGCAGCAAAAACACCAGGGACGTTTGTAGAACCATGGCTGTCTACTACGATCTCACCAAAGCGAGTGCGTTCAAGCGTGTCGCCCAACCAATCTGTATTCGGTACCAGACCGATCTGTACAAACACACCTTGCAATTCAATGTGCTTGGTTTCACTTGTCTCACGATCAATATAAGAAATACCGTTTACTTTATCCGTACCCGTAATTTCTTTGGTTTGAACGTTTTTGAGTACAGTGACATTCGGCAGACTGTAGAGACGATCTTGCAATACTGCGTCAGCCTTCAGCTCTGGCGAGAATTCCAGAACGGTTACATGCTTCACAATACCTGCGAGATCAATCGCTGCTTCCACACCTGAATTACCGCCGCCAACAACTGCAACATCTTTGCCTATGAACAAAGGACCATCGCAGTGAGGGCAATAAGCTACACCCTTGTTCTTGAACTCTGCTTCACCTGGTACACCCAGATTCCGCCAACGAGCACCTGTCGACAAGATGACTGTCTTACTCTTCAGAACAGCGCCGTTTTCGAGTTCAATTTCGATCAGATCCTTCTTCTCTAAGCGCTTGGCACGTTGCAGCTTCATGACATCAATGCCATACTCTTTCACTTGCTTTTCCAAGTTGGCTGCGAGTTGAGGACCTTCAATGTATTTCACACTGATGAAGTTCTCAATGCCCAATGTGTCATTGACTTGACCGCCAAGGCGTTCAGCGACAAGACCAGTACGAATCCCTTTGCGTGCTGCATAGATCGCCGCACTAGCACCTGCTGGGCCACCGCCGACAACAAGCACATCATAAGGGTCTTTATTGTCATACTCAGATGCGTCTGGAGCAGAACCCAGCTTGGCAAGAATTTCTTCCACGGTCATACGGCCGCTTTCGAAAAATTCACCATTGAGGAAAACGCTTGGCACAGCCATCACGTTTTTGCTCTCTACCTCGTCCTTGAATACGGCACCGTCAATCATTGTATGGGTAATACCAGGATTGAAGATACTCATCAAGTTCAAAGCTTGGACAACATCTGGACAATTGTGGCAGCTCAAGCTGATGTAAGATTCGAACTTATATTCACCACGAAGGTCTTTGATTTGATCAATGACACTTTGCTCGACCTTTGGAGCTCTTCCGCTAACTTGCAAGAGAGCCAATACCAGGGATGTAAATTCGTGACCCAGTGGAGTACCAGCAAAAACGACGCCAGTATCTTCACCGACACGGTTTACGCTAAAGCTAGGTGTGCGAGTGAGTTCTGCTTTCTCCACACTGATCTTCAAAGACATGCTGGCTAGCTCATCAATCAGTGCAAGCATCTCAGAAGATGCTTCATCCGTGCCTGCACTGACCTTGAGTACAATATCGCCTTCCAAGAGCTCGAGATACTGTTCTAGTTGCGCTTTAATTTCTTGGTCAAGGGCCATTATCTATCACACCTTAAATTTTGCCTACGAGATCAAGGCTTGGTTTCAGTGTTTTGCCACCTTCTTGCCATTTTGCTGGGCAAACTTCACCTGGATTGTTGCGAACATATTGTGCTGCTTTGATTTTGTTGATCAGAGCACTTGCATCACGGCCAATGCCACCTGCAGTAATCTCAACAGCTTGAACGACACCGTCTGGGTCGATGATGAATGTACCGCGATCTGCCAGACCTTCAGCTTCGATCAATACATCGAAGTTGCGGGAGATCACATGGGAAGGATCGCCGATCATGATGTATTCTACTTTACCGATTGCTTCAGAGCTGGAATGCCATGCTTTATGAGTGAAGTGAGTATCTGTAGAAACGGAGTATACTTCAACACCGAGTTCTTTCAAAGTTGCATATTGGTTTTGCAGATCTTCAAGTTCAGTAGGGCAAACGAAAGTAAAGTCTGCTGGGTAGAAGCAAACTACGCTCCATTGACCTTTGAAGTTTGCTTCTGTTACTTCGAGGAATTTACCTTTTTGGAATGCTTGTGCTTTAAAAGGCAATACTTCAGTTCCGATGAGTGACATAGTGTTAGCTCCTTTATATGTTATTTGTATAGTACATATTCAAAGACATGCGTAACGAGGCATGCTTGAATATAATTTACAATGATTATTATTTAATAAATGATTCAGTAAGTCAAGTTTTTTATAATGATTATAATGTGATAATTTTTACAAGCCGTTTTCTCCATCATTTAGTATGAGTCGAACAGCATGAGAGTATTCGCTTGCTGCGCGAAAAATCGTCTGTTGAAACCATGCGGATTGTTTTACGTATGTAATAAAGAGCGAATGGACCGCGTAATTAACATACAGGAGTGATGATATGCCATCTTCAATTAGCTCACCGCAAAAATGCTTGTCCAAGGATGCGTTCAAGGTACAGCTTATTACTGAGGGGATTACCGTAGTAATCGGGCTTGTTATTTTGTCCGTTCTTTATTATTTAGATAATCTTTTTGCCTGGAACGAATGGATCGGATGGAGTCTGGATGGATTGCTCGTGATCGGTGTGTTCGCGACGATTTGGTTTTTTGTCGAGCCGTATTTTTTATATAAAAGCTGGCGGTATGATATCGACGAAGATTTCCTGCAAATGAAATTCGGGGTGATCATAGAGAAACATGTCCTTGTTCCCATGACGAAAATACAAGCAGTCTCAACGAAACAAGGGCCGATTTTACGAAAGTACGGACTGTACACCATCTCGATAAAAACAATGGGCTCCTCGCACGAAATTCCAGGACTGCCGGGGGATGTCGCTTCTCGATTAAGAGAACAGATTGCTCACTACGCCAAATTAAAGGAAGTGGAGTAGTGATGGAAGCAAAACGATACCATCCACTACATATCCTTTTTGATCTCATTATTCAAGTAAAGCATCTGTTTTTTCCTACGTTGATTCTGTTTGTGTTCAATTATGACTCGCCAAACGAATTCGTTACGTATGGGAGAATTGTTTATTTCATCTATGTAACAGGGATGCTGGTCTATCTGGTTTTGAAATGGGCTTCGTACAAGTATAGGCTGGATGATACGTCCTTCCATCTTTACGGGGGAGTTTTTACGAAGAAAAAGCAAACGATTCCCTTTACCAAAATCCAAAACGTCAATCGACATAAGACGGTGCTGCACCGGATTTTAAAAGTGACTTCCATCCGATTTGAGACAGGGATGGTTGGCGATGATTCTACCGTGGAATTCGCGGTGATTTCTTTGAAAGAAGCGGATCGACTGGAGGCTTACACGAAACAGGCAGTGCGATTGGAGAAAGAGACTGAGGTGGAAGGGAAAGCAGGAGACGTGACCTCTTCGGAGGAAATCGGTACGCCGTATACCGCTCCTGAACGAATCATTCACTTTACGCCAACGAAAAAAGAGATTATCAAGGCTTCCTTCACTTCTTTCAGCTTCCTCGGGATGATTACGTTACTGGTATGGGCGTATTTCAAAGTAACCGATTATATCGACGTGGAGGAGCAAGTAGTAGGTATTTATTCACTTATTACGAGCTCGTGGACATTGATTACGCTGACAGTTGTTGGACTTCTCGTGCTGTCCATCGGATTCGGCATGGTCACGACCTATATTCGTTACGGAAAATATGAGATTTCGTCGGATCATGAGCGGATTTATATTGCCAAAGGAGTCATTGAAGAAACAGCTTTTTCGATCGCAAAAGAGAGAGTGCAGGCAATTAAAATCAAGCAATCCTTGTTAAAGCGCATGCTGGGACTCGCCGAAGTCAAGCTGACGGTTGTCGGCGGGAATAGTGATTCGGATAAAGATAAGCAGGATATCAGCTCACTCTATCCATTCTTACCGGTAAAACGTGCGTATGAGATGATTTCAGAAATATTACCTGCGTATGAAGTGACAGAAGAAATGACGAGTCTCCCAATCCAATCGTTATGGGTTCGCTTGGTCAGATCGAGCTGGATTTGGATCGTAGGAACAGGTGCGCTTGCCTACTTCAAGCCGAATATTTGGGGATGGGAGCAAGCATGGTGGATCATATCCATTGCTTTGACACTGTTCGTTCTGGTCTTAGAGGTCATTGAATTTTACAACACGCAATACACCTTGAATGATCACTTTATTCAGTTCCAAACAGGGAGCTTAACCACAACGTTATTTGTCTCCAAACGAGAAAAGATTATTGAGGTCAACGTCAAAAGAGACCTTATTCAAAAGCAGTTAGGTCTGGCTTCGATCAAAACGGTCAATCGCGCCAAACCAGTGAGTCATAAAGGGGTAACGGATGTGCCGATAGAGTTGGCGGAAAGGTTCTATCAGTGGTATATGGGACGTAGAAAAGAGATCAAAGTAAAATAGAAGGAGAGGGGCGTAGAAGGAAAAGGAGAATCTTTTCCCTCTACGTTCTTGTGCTTTCAAATAGCTCCAGCCATTCTCCATTCGGGCCTTCGAAGAACATGTAACGCGAGCCGTTCGGCAAGGTGGTTATTTCCTGATCGATAAAGGATACTTGTAGTTGCTTCAAACGGTCGATTTCAGCCTCGAGGTTGTCCACAGCAAACGCCAGGTGGTGGACCTTACCCTCTACCGGCAGTGAATCGCTGTATCCGTGAATGAGCTCCAGCTCTGTCTCAGTGCTTCCCGGAAATCCAAGAAAAGCAAGCGTAATATCTCCGTTGGAATGAGCCAGCTTACCTTTTAGCTCCATCCCAATCACTTCGGTGTAAAAGGCAACTGAGGAGTCCAAATCTTTTACCATCAAGCCCACATGCTCCAGCTTTTTGATCGCCATATCATTTTCATTCCTTTCCATGGGTATGATTTTTTCTATTGTAGAAGAATTTGTAGGAAATGTCTGTATGCGAAGCTGTCATGATAGGTTTTCCAATGATAAACATGGCTATAATTGGGGTATGGTGCAAAATTTCGTCATCCATGGGGTGGAGCATGGAATCTATTGTGGAAGTAATTGCGAGAGCACTGCTGGCTTTTGCCATCATGATGATCATTACTCGGATCTTGGGCAAGCAGACGATTGCGCAAATGACGTATCACGATTTTGTCGCGGCGATCACCTTGGGGGCGCTGACAGCAAATCTTGCCTTTAACAACATGGCCAAAATATCGCATATGCTTGTGACATTACTCACTTTTGGTGGTATCGCCTATTTGTTGATGATTCTCTCCCTGAAAAACCGGAAGTTGCGAAAATGGTTTTCGGGCCAGCCGACGGTGATCATCCAGGATGGAAGAATTCTCGAAGATAATATGCGTAAGCAAAAGCTATCTTTGGATACGCTGAATCAAGAGCTGCGGGAAAGAAACATTTTTAATATCGAAGAAGTTCAATATGCTGTTCTGGAGTTGAATGGAGAGATATCCGTCCTGAGAAAACCGCAATTTTTACCTGTTACTCGCGGGGACTTGAAACTGAAAACGGGGAAGAGACAGACATTCCCGATTGAATTGATCATGGATGGCCAAATTATCCAGGGCAATTTACGCCAACATAGCCTGACCATCGAGTGGCTTCTCTCACAGGTGGGCAAGAAAGGCTTGAGCGTAGCGGAAGTGAATTACGCCGTGATTAGCTCCAATGGACAAATTTATTTCGATCCGTATGATGACCGTATCAGCAATCCGATCGACAAAGAATAAGGTGTCGCAAAAAAACCTCCGGGATGGAGGTTTTTTACTTGCTCGAGTATTGGCGGAGTGTCCCTGTTTGTTTCAAATGGTTATAAAATCTGTGCAAAATAGTGACAGCTTCGGCGCGAGTCAGCATTTCTCCACCCTCGAACTTGCCGTTCCAGGCAGTCATGATCCCTGTTTTTTGCAAAAGGGCGAGATTGGTTCCGAGGATTCCGCTGTAGTCATCCGTAAACAAGATTTCATCGCCATCTTGGCCAAAGAGAAGCGGATACAGGATGTTCGTTTGGTCTCGCCCATCTTCGTTGTACCGACCATCCCTCTGGAAAAGGTCTCCAGGCGAGTTTGGGTCAAGCGAATACGGACTCAAGATGATGGGGATATCCCGCATGCCAGAAAGGATTTGTAAAACTTCTTTGGCAGGCATATCTTACCTGTCTAACATAAAGACGGGTAGGACGTTAGCTGTACCGATTCGATTGAGTTTGGCGTCCGGGTAAAATTTGTAGCCAGCAGGTGTATAGCTTACGGCATTCCACCAATCTCGTGTAACAATTGAATTGATTTCCTTGTAGGCCCAATGATTTTTCGGTACATCAGAAAAAAGTTCGATGTGGTAATTGCTATAGTCCGTCTTCTGATTCGGTTTGTACGGTCGGTATTGATCAAACAGGCTATAGACCATGACGGTCATTTCCGCTTTGTCTACCAATCTTTCGGGTTGGAAGCGACCGTCAGGATAACCGCTAGCAACCCCCTTATCTACCATACAGGAGATCGAATTCATGGCCCAGCCGTATTTCTTCGGATCGACATCATGAAATTTCGGTGCAGCATGTGTAACGGCAGGATAAATACTAAATAAACCCAGAATGAGTGCAAGGAATACAGTGATGACTTTCATATAGGCTCCTCTTTTTTAAAATGAAATTGTAAGGATTATCCTTCTCGTATATTATCCGGCTTTGGTAAAGGAAGATGTTCTGCAAGAACAGATGTGACGATATAGAGCGAGTCAAACTCGCCAGAAGAAGCCGCGATGATCAGCGGTTTAGAAGGAAACAGTTGCTTATTTATTTCGCGGGAAGACAGCCCTTGGCTATGCAAATGAAGGATTTCCCCAGACAGATTCTCCAAATGCTCCAGCTTTTGCTGCAAGCGTGTTTTCCCGTCTGGATGATAGCCGGAATGGGCACAAAAGATTGATTGGAAGTCACAAGTCAGCACGGTTCGAAGGGAATTCATCAAGGTGGGGATTGATTCTTCTCGTAAAATAACCTTCGTTTTCACACCCATAAAAAGATCGCCACAGAACAAGCGACCGTTCATTTCGTCCAGCAAAACTATATGATCATGGGCATGACCGGGGGTACCAATCACTTTCCATTCGAGGGAACGAGAGTGATGGACGTCACCCAAAGGTTGGGCCACAAACGGATCGCGAATCCCCCAAGTCAACTGTCGATAGAATGGGTACAGTGCTTTTTGGGAGCAAATGTTCACGCCTTTTTCGTGAATGAAAAAAGGGACCTGCTTGTGCTGGGCAATCCACGAGGCGGTTCCGACGTGGTCTTCATGGCTGTGCGTCAATACGACGGAATCAAACGAGGCTTCCTGAAACCTGTGAATGAGAGCTTGCTCGAGTACTTTCGGGCCCGTATCAACCAGCATGCCATCGGTCATATAAACATAGATTGCCGATTCCCAATCCCCTACGCGAACAATCCCTTCCAGACATGCCACGTCTTCATGCTGATGAATGTGAATCATACCGCACACCTCCCCTAGTAATGGCTTCATTATACTGTTGAATGATTATTCAGTCATTTTTGTTTGCGATACACATTCATCCGATATGCTTGTATCGTGTATGATGAAAAGGGATGATTGCTCGTATGAGGTGAAAACATGAATGCATTGCCGATAAATGAAGTATTGCCCGAGCTGGTAAACACGCTGCGCAAAGAGACAAACGCAGTATTGGTCGCTGCTCCGGGTGCAGGGAAGACGACGCGGGTACCACTGGCCTTGCGGGAAGAAGCTTGGTTACAAAATCGCCGAATTGTGATGCTGGTCCCACGCCGACTGGCCGCACGTCAAGCCGCTGCCTACATGGCTGCCTTGCTGGGAGAAGAAGTTGGACAAACAGTCGGGTACCGGGTCAAGCGTGAATCAAGAGTAGGTCCAGGCACTCGGATTGAAGTGATGACAGAAGGAATTTTAACGAGAATGCTACAGGATGATCCGGAGCTATCTGACGTCGGTCTTGTTATTTTCGATGAGTTCCATGAACGAAATTTGCACGCGGATTTGGGGCTGGCCCTTAGTCTTCAGGCACAAAGCTTGTTTCGAGAGGACCTGCGAATTCTCGTGATGTCCGCTACGCTCGATGCTGAGCCCGTGGCAGCCTTGCTGGGGAATGCTCCCGTTGTCAGTAGTGAAGGCAGGATGTTTCCGGTGGAGACGCACTTATTGTCTTCCCCGATACAGGGGCGTCTGGAGGAAGCGGTTGTGCAGATGATCTCCCATGCGTTGAGACAAGAAGGAGATATGCTCGTCTTTTTACCGGGAGCCAAAGAAATTCACAGGGTGCAAGGGTTGCTTGAACAAAGCGGTGTCGGCACGAACATACGGATTGCGCCTCTTTACGGAAATTTGTCGCAGGAGGAACAAGATAAGGCGATCCAGCCCGGGAAAACAGGGGAGCGCAAAATTGTTCTTGCTACCACTATTGCCGAGACGAGCTTGACTGTCGAGGGTGTGCGCATCGTGATTGATAGTGGATTAAAACGGGTCCCGCGCTTTTCTCCGCGAACAGGGATGACGAGACTGGAGACTGCAAAGGTATCGAGGGCATCTGCTGACCAACGCCGAGGAAGGGCTGGACGTCTTGCACCCGGGGTCTGCTTTCGATTGTGGACAGAGCAAGAAGATCGCATGCTCATACCACAGCAGGCACCTGAAATCATGGAAGCGGATCTGGCTGTGCTCGCATTAGAGCTGGCTTTGTGGGGAGTCGGGTCGTCGGACGAGCTGGATTGGCTGAATCCCCCGCCGAAGCCAGCGATGGCACAGGCTCAAGAGCTGCTGCTCCAACTGGGTGCATTAGATGAGCGGAAGCAGATCACAGCACATGGACGAGCGCTTGCTGGAATGGCTGTGCATCCGAGATTGGGTCACATGATTCAGAAAGCGAATGAGCTGGGGGAAGGTGAGCTAGCTTGCGAGCTTGCTGTTCTCTTGGAAGAAAGAGATATTGTGAGGGGGCGCCAAGCGTCAGCAGATGCGGATATCCGTACGCGTGTTGAATTACTTCGTCGGGTAGGAAATAAACAGAGTGGTATAACGGAGCTTCCGATTGATGTAGGAGCATGCCAAAGACTTTGGAAGGAGGCGGCTCATTTCAAACGGGTATGGGCAAACAACCAGTCTGCTGGCACTTCCACTCGTACAGAAGCGACGGGAAGACTGCTGGCGTTTGCGTACCCGGACCGGATTGCCCAGCGAAGGGCAGATGGACGTTATTTGCTTCGCAATGGGCGTGGGGCGGCTTTTTCCGTGCAGCAACCACTGGCTGCTTCGCTGTATATTGTGGCAGCAGAACTCGATGATCAAGGTGCAGATAGTCGGATATTACTGGCGGCTAGCGTGGAAGAAAGCGAGCTGTTGAAGGATTGTGCGATGCAGATTACGGAACGAATGAACGTATGGTGGGAGCATTCAGCTGGGGTAGTTCGCAGCCGCAAGCAAAAACGGTTGGGCGCGATCCTGTTGGCGGATATGCCTGCGGAGTCTTCGCCAGATGAGGTGTTAACAGCGTTTTTGGACGGAATTAAAGATGAAGGCTTGGAGATTTTGCCGTGGAATCGGCAGGCGAGACAGTATCGGGAGCGTTTGCTATTTATGCATCGTCTGGAGGAAGGCTGGCCGAATGTGGAAGATGAGGCACTGCTTACCACCCTGGAGGAATGGCTCGCTCCTCATGTGTATGGTTTGAAGAGAAAGGAAGACCTGCAGTCGCTGTCAGTGACGACGTTGATAGAGAGTATGTTGTCATGGGAGAAGCGCAGACAACTAGACGAATACGCTCCGACTCATGTGATCGTCCCGAGCGGTTCCAAAATTCCTGTCGATTACAGCGATCCAGCGGCACCGGTGCTTTCGGTCCGGCTACAGGAGTTGTTTGGTTGGAAAGACTCTCCGAGAATAGGCAGAGGCAGAGTACCACTGACATTGCATCTGCTTTCACCAGCGCATCGTCCGGTACAAGTGACACGGGACTTGGCGAGCTTTTGGGCACATGCGTATTTTGAGGTGAAAAAGGATTTAAAGGGACGTTATCCCAAGCATTACTGGCCGGATGATCCGCTAGCGGCCATTCCGACAAATCGGACACGTCCACGTATATAAATCAATTCGCTAGGTATATTCGGGCAGAGAGGAAGGGCTTTGCGTCAGGTGAAATTTCCCATTTTGCTAGTTCCATGTTCGTGAGTCACGTCAATTGTGAAACCTTCCTTGTATCCTAGCACGTCAGGAAGATACCGTGAATCACGTACTACCCCCTCCGTTTCTCTGGGCTGCCTGTTAATCAGGCGGTCTTTTTTTGTGAAAAAAGGGTGCCGCAGTAGCAGCGCCCTTGCTTTCTTACAGGGTCAAGGCTTACGCTTTATTTCCCCATTGCTCCCGATAAATCAACTGTTGTAGGTCCTCGCGTTGTCTCCATTGGTGCAGCTCCAAGAGTGGACGTTCCGGATAATGATCCGTGTAGCCGATCGACAGCAATGCGACCGGATCGATATGCGGCGGTATGTTCAGGATACGACGCACGTCTGCTTTCTTATAAAAACTGACCCAGCCCATCGCCAAATCTTCTGCGTAGGCTGCCAACCACATGTTTTGGATCGCACAGCTGACCGACATAATATCTGTTTCCGGGATGGAATTGCGTCCGAGTACATGGTCTCCGCCACGTGTAGGATCACAAGTGACACAGATGGTGACAGGCGCTTCCTTGATCCCTTGAATTTTCAACTCCAAAAAGGTCGATTCTCGTCCCGTTCCTTCGTAGTGGATGGCAAGCGCCCGGCGTTCTTTATCCGCAGACTCTGCGAGAGCTTGTTTGGTTGCGTCGTCTTCCACCAGGACAAAATTCCAAGGCTGCATGAATCCGACAGAAGGAGCATGGTGGGCAGCAGCCAAGATCATGGCGAGCTTTTCCGGGGCGACAGGATCTGGGCGAAAGGTACGAATATCGCGACGATTGCTGATGGCTTTATACAAACCGTTTTTTTCTTCCGCGGTTAAGCGTTTCATGAGAAAACCCTCCCTATTTGTATTCAGGTCTCTTTATTTTACTTTTAAAGTATGCTTCCTTCCAGACATCAGCTTGACATATTCATGTCCTACGCTAAAGGGGAGAGTAGTCCGAGCAGAGGGGAGAGAGTACCAGCATGCAAAACATCTTAATCGTGGAAGACGAGCTACCTATCTCTCGAGTATTGAAGGCGTATTTGGAAAAAAACGACTTTCAGGTCGAACAGGCATTTAACGGGGAGGAAGCAGAGCGGAAGTTTGATTCACTCAATCCTGCTCTCGTTTTGCTGGATGTGATGCTGCCTGGACGAAGCGGATGGAGTATTCTTGAATACATTCGGGCGAAAAGCTCGTGTCCTGTCATCATGCTGACAGCGTTGGGACAAATCGATAACAAGCTGGCGGGCTTGAACAAAGGCGCCGATGACTATATCACCAAACCTTTTATTGCCGACGAAGTGATCGCTCGCGTACATGCAGTATTACGTCGCTCGAAACAGTTGATAGAAGGCAATCCTGGGAAGCAGTTTGGCAGTCTGAAAGTCGACTTCAAGGCGTATTCTGTCATGCTGCACGGCATCGAACTGGCGTTTACGCCAAAGGACTTGTGCCTCTTTCTATTTTTGGCGCAGTACAAAAACCAGACGTTCACCAGAGAACAGCTCATCGAGCAGGTGTGGGGGATGGATTACGAAGGAAGTGATCGTGCAGTAGACCTCGCCATCAAACGCATCCGGCGATCTTTGGAGAATTGGCCGACATCTGAAGGAGAAATCCGTACCTATCGTGGCTTGGGCTACAAGCTGTGTGTATATGAGTGAGAAAAAACGCACCTCTTTGTTTCGGTATTGGACGACGCGATACTTAATCATCTTGTGTATCGGCCTTTTCGTGATCGGGATTGCATCCAGCTACTGGATTTCTTATAGCGAGACACAAAAACGCCTTGATTTTATGAGACTGATGGCAGCGGAAGTAGCGGATCGGGTCGTTGATGCGGAAGGCAGGGTGAAAATGGCTCCGTTCTTGTTTCGTATTGTGGACAGTCGCCAGGCGTCACTCGGAGTCAATTACAAGCCAATCATGATGATCTTAGATGAACACAAACAACCAGTATTTGGCGTACCTGGTCCTTTTTCTGGGGAACTGAAGCGCATCGCACCTGAACTGGTGGAAGCGGATGACAGTCTGTCACAGTTTGAGCTTGCGCGAGGCGATGAAGTGCTTTTCGTGAAGGAAAGCATTGAGGTTGATGAGCGAGTGGTTGGGTGGGTCATGCTGTTCACCCCACAAAAACAGCTGATACGTAGCATGACCGAATTCCACTTGCTCGGGATCATGCTTCTAGGTCTCGGTTTGCTTGGCTGGCTCGTGATTTATTTGTTGACGAAAAAACTGTCTCAGCCGATTCAGGATGTGGCGGACGCTGCCAAGCAAATCGTGCTGGGAAACTACGAAATTCAATTGGATAAAGACAAGCGCGAACAAGAAGTGTATGAACTGATCCATTCCTTTGAAGAAATGGCAGAGCGATTGAGGCTGCTAGAAATGATGCGTACCGAGCTATTGGCAGGGGTGACCCATGAACTCAAAACACCTGTTACGTCCATCAGTGGGCTGGTACAAGCCGTGAGGGAAGAGGTTGTGAGCGGTGAGGAAGCCAAGGAGTTTTTGGATATTTGTACGAAGGAAACGGCACGTCTGCAAAAGATGGTGGAGGATTTGCTCGATTTTAACTCTTTTGCAGTAGGTGACATTCGCATTCGTAGGCAACCTCAAAACATGCAGGAGCTGATCCGGGAAATTACGCACCAATGGAAAATTGTGCAGGAAGAAGATAAGCTCAGCTTGCACATCGAAAATACCTCTGATCCGATCAGGGTAGATACCGATCCGCTGCGTGTGCAGCAAATCATGTACAATCTCCTAAACAATGCAGCCCAAGCGATGGAATCGGAGGGGCAGATTGTCGTGTCGCTAACTGCATCAGCAGATGAGGTTCGCATTGACGTGAAGGACAATGGACGAGGGATACCAATCGAAGAACAGTCTTTGATTTTTGAGCGGTTCTACCGAGGCGAGGACAAGAAGCATATCGTCCGCGGGCTGGGGCTCGGCTTGTCTTTTAGTAGAATGATTGCCCAAGCGTTAGGCGGTAGGTTGATTCTGACGGAGAGTACAGCGTCAGGCAGCACCTTCACGTTGATTTTGCGCAAATAAAACATACATGATCCAAAAAACGACCTGGTTCTCTGGTCGTTTTTTACCCCCAAAACCGCGCAGGCCGCTTTTCAAGTGGAGACGGTAAAAAGGGGAGACATCTCAGAAGTCGTGCAGGCATCAGGCAATGTCCAGGCTTCCAAACGCTCGTCTCTCTCGTTTTCTGATGCAGAAGAAGCCAAGGATGCGATCTCTACCATTCAGGTCGGTGTTGGTGATGCTGTGAAGGCAGGGCAAGTTCTGGCTACGATGGACGATTCCGTAGCGAGAATCCAGGTGACCAATGCGGAAGCGCCGTCAATCAGACAGACATTTTAAGTACAGCACAGTCCGTATCCAGCTCGATGACCGCGCTTTTATCTGGTATTGCCGCGATCTCGCTGATTGTTGGTGGGATCGGCGTAATGAACATTATGCTTGTATCTGTCACGGAGCGGACACGGGAGATCGGGATTCGCAAGGCGATTGGAGCCAAGCGGGGAGATATTCTCCGTCAGTTTTTGATCGAAGCGGTTACGCTTAGCCTGATTGACGGGGTAATTGGCATTGCCTTAGGGGTAGGGGCTGCGTTTTTGGTTAGCAAGCTCGGTCAGTGGCGACCTCAATTAGCTTGTCGCCGATCATGTATGCGTTTTTGACATCTACACTGGTTGGTGTCATTTTTGGTGTGTATCCGGCGAGAAAAGCAGCACAGCTCAAACCAATTGACGCACTGCGGTATGAGTGAGTGTGTAATTTTTCCAATCCGGGCATACTAGCCGTGAGAGGTGTTGGTGCTGATGGAAAAAAGCGTTCAATTTTCCGTACCATGGCGAGAAGCGACACGTATTGTGAAAAGGATCAAAACAAGCAAATTGCGTTATTTCGTCAGACAACAAGAGGGAAAGACTAGTGTTGCGTTTGTCTTTCCTCACGTTAGCGTCAGCCAATATGTCTATTTGTATATCATTTTTGGACCGCGAGCTGCTGATGTGCTCAACAACGATAGCAAATAGAATGATCCCTGATGGCCTAAAGCAGGCGTCAGGGATTTGTAATAATTCACAGGAAAACAAAACCTGACACTTTTCGATAGGACCGTTTCATAGTACAATTCCAATATGAACGAACTTGGGGAAGTTCGGGATGGCGGCACCCAATCTGTGCAGAAGGGCCGCCTCTTTTTTTGCTATTGGACAAATGCTCGTTTTCGACAGCATTTTTATTTATAGGATTTAATAGGTACAATTACCTAAATATACAGCTAGAGTGAATGAGTAGTTGGATATAAAATAAGCTTATTCACGTGAATACAACGTACTACTCTCTCCCAAGATTTGATCTTGGGGCTTTTTTTTGTTCAAAATGCATGAAAAAAAAGCCGTTTCTCATGACGGCTCTGTTGTCGATAGGGTAGGTTGAAAGCTTCCTTTCAGCAAGGCATCAATCAATTGCTCCTGTGTGAGAGAAATCGTGATGCCCATTCCAGGCAGATCGACAGAAAAAACATTCTCTCGGTACAAATACCAGAGATCGCCTGTCGGCTCGATGGAATAAGCATGTATATTTTTCTGTGAATGCTGGCCTGCCTTTTGGAGTTCCCGCAACGCTGTAAATAGTTCTCCCCAAACAGGCAGATAAGGCTTCGTTTGGTGCAGCACAATCGCTTGGATCAGTTGGTTTTTCACGAGAGAAATAGCATCCATGGTTGAGTGGTTCAACGAGGGCATGACCGTTATACTCCTTTTGCATGGCTTGGCGCATTAGTCTTGTGTGATGGCGATTTTTGTCGAAGTTAGAATAAGTGTAAAAGAGTTATCTGTTCGATGCAAGCGAAGTTGAGGTAGAGATGAGCATTTGGATATTTGACGGTTGCTCTTGATTTGGATAGCATAGGAAAAGCGGTTTTGACAAATGGCAATAGCGAGAAGCGGGAGATGAGATTGTGGCAAAAAAACACCGGTTGATTATTGAGTTTTGCGGTGGATTTGGACAAGGGCTAGCCTTGCTGTATGCTTTGCGGTCGCCTGATGTTCAAGTGGCAGGAATCATTTGCAGAGACACGCAGTCAAGCTTGGTTGGCAAGCTGATTGAGTTTGCACAGCCAGGCTATGAAATTCCAATTGTTACAGGTGCCAAGCAGCCGCTTTTCTCGGGAACGGTTGAGAAGACCACCTCGGAAGGTGTACGGCTCCTTACAGGAAACGCTCGGGATGAGGAAAGTGACTTGACGCTCGTGACGTTTGATCGTTTGACGACGCTAGCTTTGGCTGTCACGCGTGATCCACTGCTGGCGCGTAAATTTACGAGAATCGTTGTGCAGGGCGGAGCGATACGCGTACCAGGAGACGTAACGGCTATTGCGGAAACAAACATGCATGGTGATCCGGAAGCAGCTGCGGTCGTTTTGGCAGCCCGCTTGCCGCTTGTGCTTGTTCCGTTAGATACAACCGGCTCGTTTCGTTTGAAGGAAGAGCAAGTACATACGCTGGGAAGTTTCGCACAAGCAGTGGGCTTGATCGATAGAACGACGATGTCAGACGTGCAGTTCACCACTTCTGCTCGTGTGCTCCATGCATGCGTAGCGATGCTCGCGGCTCTCTCACCTGATAAGAGTCGGACGGAAGAGATGAAACTCTCGGTCGAATGCAAAAGTGAATGGTCTCGTGGCGCCATTCTAGCCGATTTACGTGCGAAACCGAGTGTAGGAACCGATACGACTGTATGTGTTGAGGTAGAGATGGCTGAGGCAGAGCGCTTTTTGCAAACCGTTTTGGATCAGGGAGGGGTATAACCGCCATGGAAAAAATCATTTTGGATGTAGATACCGGGATTGATGATGCGATGGCGATTGCTTATGCCGTTCACTCGCCTGCTCTTGAAGTGTGTGGGATTACCACGACTTTTGGCAATATCACGGTGGAGGAAGCAACACGCAATACCTTACAGGTGCTCGAGCTGCTGGGTGCGTCTGAGATTCCTGTCTATCAGGGGGCATCGAAGCCGATTGTTCGCGAGCTTACTGGAAAAGCAAGGCTGTTCCACGGTGAAAACGGGCTAGGCAATGTCGTCCTTCCAGATCCATCGACAAAGGCTCAGCCACAGAGTGCCACACAATTTCTCATCTCTACGATAAAGGAAAATCCTCACGAAGTGACACTCGTGACCGTCGGGAGCATGGCCAATTTGGCGCAGGCGATTATGGCTTCTCCAGAAATCGTATCCCTTGTCAAACGAGTGGTCGTGATGGGAGGAGCTATAACGGTGCCGGGGAATCGCACGCCTGTAGCGGAGGCGAATATTTGCGCCGATCCGGAAGCCGCAGCGTACATCTTCCAGTCTGGTATTCCCGTGACGCTCGTAGGCCTGGATGTGACGATGCAAACGCTGCTTACCCGCGAACACTTGCAGGAATGGAGAGCGAAGGATACACGCTTAAGTCATTTTTTCGCGGATATGTGTGAGGTGTACATGGATGCCTACGCAACAGTGGGCAATTTGCGCGGCTGCGGTCTGCATGATCCGTTGGCGGTAGGTGTCGTCATTGATCCGACGTTTGTGAAGTCAGTCCCGATGCATGTTGCGGTAGATACATCCGGGGGAGCCAGTGATGCCCGTACGATTGGAGACAGACGGGAACATCCAGCACAGTCGCCGAATGTGGACGTATACCTGGAGGTTGATCATGAACGCTTTGTCAGCCATTTTTTACAATATGTTTTAGGTGAGTAAGGAGGAAGTCATTATGTTAAAAGAGTTTAAAGAGTTTGCGTTAAAGGGAAACGTGATGGATCTCGCTGTCGGTGTCGTGATCGGTGGGGCTTTTGGGAAAATTGTGACCTCACTCGTTAATGACATTATTACCCCATTGATCGGATTGCTTCTAGGCAAGGTGGATTTCTCCGGCTTGTTCATCAATTTGAGCGGGGTTCCTCATAAGACACTCGCCGAAGCAAAAGAAGCACATGCTGCGACGCTGAACTACGGGTTGTTCCTCAACTCTGTGATTGATTTTGTCATTATTGCCTTCTCCATTTTTATCGTCATCAAGCAGCTCAACCGTTTCAAACGCAAGCAAGAAGTGGAGCAAGCGCCTGTAACGACCAAAGAGTGCCCGCATTGCATCTCCGCGATTCCGATCAAGGCTACGCGCTGCCCGAACTGCACCTCCATGCTGGAGACAAAAGGAACGACATTGGCACACGAATAAGACATATTCAGGAATCAGACAAACAGAGGAGGGCGATTATGCCTTCCTCTGTTTTCGTTTCACGCGGTTTTTATACTGATAGTGAAGTCTTTTAATCGTATGATAATAGGTCTTGTCTTTGAGCTTGGCAAACAGCCCATGGGATGGAAAGTCGTAATTGACCTCAATAATGGAGAGGTTTCCAGTTTTATCAATAGCAAAATCGACGCCGATTTGCGCACTGTGCCGATATTTATTAAAGTGGGCACATACACGGTGACTGATTTGGATCAACAAAGAGACGATCCCTTTTATCTTGTCGGGTGTGACAGCTCCGGACTTTTTCAAGGCATGCGGGACTGTTACGGCATATCCGCCGCCGCGAGCGACATTGGTAATAATACTGTCGGCACCAGCTACCTTAGCTAGCATGCCAGCATATTGCCATTTGCCCAGGCCATTGCGCATCATCATGACGCGAATATCAAAGGGACGAGCGTCGATTTCAGCTAAATCCAGCCCTTTTTGTATGACATAATTTTTTTCTGTACACTGCACGGCAAGCTGCTGCTTCAAGTCAGCTAAAGAATTTGCTTGCACAGGCTCTCCGCGCTCCTTCACAAATTGATAGTCCCCACGATCTGTTTTCCAGACACGAATAATGCCTTTCCCCATATGGGTTCTCGTTGGTTTGATATAGACGGTAGAATACTTCGCTAAATACGAGTCCAAGTTTGCGGGCTGATATAAAGCAGTAGGCGGCAGGTAAGGACGAATGTAAGGACTTTCTGAAAAGAACTGATGAAGGCTCCACTTGGAGGAGGAGATCACATCATGCACCTCACTTTACGAAAAATCCATTCGTCCCAGCATATGCAGAAGTGTTCGCGACCGTTTTTATTTTAACAAGGGACGTTTTTCAAAAATGGCTAAGGGCGTAAGAAGGAGTTAAAGGATTATGGGGGAATATATGTTCTAATCATAGGACAAGGATGGCGAAAATCATGAGGCAATTCCGTCCGGTGCAACCTCCGACTCTGCAACGAGCGAGCGCCCAAAATGCCTATCACTATCAGGAGTACATGCCCAGCAAATGTCTGGTGAACGATATCGCCTGCTACTGGACCTCAGAATACGACGGTAAAGGGATAGCATCCGCAAGCCGGGTCATACCCGATGGATGCGTCGATATCATTTTCAATCTCGATGCCACTTCCTATCAGAAGGGGGCATTTCTAACGGGACTGATGAGGACGTATGAGGTGATCCCATTGACTGAACCACAATCCATGATTGGCATCCGATTTTACGCGGAGGGAGCAGCTCGCTTTTTGCGCTACCCTGTCGCCGTGATCAATGGACATCATCCGAATCTGGAAGACATCTGGGGTAAAGAGGCGAATGAGGTGATAGAAGGCTTGCTCGAAGCTTCCAATACGGCGGAGCGGATCGCTTTTTTGGAGCGGGAGCTTATCAAACGATTGTGGAGGGATGATCGAGCAGACCCGTTGCTATTGACCAGCATGAACTATTTATATGAATACAGAGGAAATCTTTCCATGACAGCGCTCGCTGAGAAAGTGAATTACAGCGAGAGAACCTTGCGCAGGACGTTTCAACAACAATTGGGTATGAGCCCGAAGGAACTGGGCCGAATCATTCAATTTCAAGGGCTGCTGCAAATGCTGGCTAAGGGAACTCGCACTTCGTTTACAGATGCAGCTCTCCAATGTGGCTATTACGATCAGTCGCACTTGATCAAAAGCTTTCACACTTTTTATGGTGTAGCTCCAAGTAAAATGATTTCGCCAAATCGTGCGAATGAATAGTCTTTAAAAGTTGTCCGTTTTTTACAATCTTCTTTTGTCGAGACGCGTTACCCTAAAGAAAGGATGGTGAATTCATGTGAATGAACACACATTAGATACATACTGCCGGAAGCAGCCCGGTGCCACCCATGACTATCAGATGGATTGGGAATGCGATCGCTACCATGTCGGAGGCAAAATATTTGCCATGATCGGAGGCGATTCCAAAGGTGTTCGCATCCTCACCGTAAAATGCGATCCGATGCGTGCGGAGGAATTGCGCGTGACCTACGAAGGGATCGTACCCGGCTATCACATGAATAAGTCCCATTGGAATTCTGTTTACCTGGACGCTGATATTCCCGAAGGCTTATGGGAAAGGATGATCGAGCATGCGTACGGAACGGTGCTCCAAAAACTGCCCAAGCGCGTCCAGCAAGAAATCATGAGCGAACAGGAGTGAGTGATGTGGGAATCAAGCTTGATATGGTAGGGATTGTTGTACAGGACATGAAAAAAGCGTTGGATTTCTATCGGGTACTCGGTTTCGATATTCCCGAGGGAGCAAATGAAGAGCCGCATGTGGAGGTAGCGCAGGACGGTTTTCGTCTGGCCTTTGATACAATGGAAGTTGCCAAGGGTGTGTATGGAGGATGGGAAGCACCTGTCGGGCATCGGATTGAGCTGGCTTTTTTGTGTGAGGATGCAGCGGCGCTTGATGCGTTGTATACGAAAATCATTTCCCATGGCTACGAGAGTCACCGTGAGCCGTGGGATGCGTTTTGGGGCCAGCGGTATGCCATTGTGAAGGACCCGGATGGGAACCTGATCAGTTTGTTTGCGTAATACGATCCTTAAATAGGAAGACAAGCCGAGCCTTTGTAAAAGAGGTTCGGCTTGTTTGCGTTATTATTTCGAGTAATAAAATTTAATGTATATCGGTTGAAATGTGTAATTTTACTGCATATAATATGTGTGATAATAGGAGTGAAATTTCAGATAATTAATAAATAGGGGTTTCGAAGAATGTACCATAAATACGATGTGACCAAACGTGGTGTGGTCGTAGGACTGGAAGTATTGACCGGATCGGGCAGGGAAGAGGCCACTCGTCTGTTGAATGTTACCAATGGAAGAATCAGGGGACCGATTTAGCAGTTGGACTAAGTTGTTGGGAAAGGATGGGAGATTCCATGCTGCCAGAATCCATTCGCGAAGAGCTGCGTGCCATCGTCGGAGAGAAAAACTGTCTCGATAAACAGGAAGCATTAGTTGCCTATTCGTATGACGCGACGCCGATGCAGCAAGCATTGCCGGATGTGGTCGTCATGCCGAAGAGCACAGACGAAGTCCAACAGGTCATGCGAGTTGCAGCACGACACCACATCTCTGTTGTGACGCGTGGAGCTGGCTCCAATCTATGCGGCGGAACGATACCAGTCGGTGGCGGGATTGTCTTGGTGTTGAGCCGGATGAATCAGATCGTAGAGATTGACGAGCAAAATTTGACGATTACGGTGCAGCCGGGGGTCCGAACGGTCGACATCCATCAGGCGGTAGAGGCACTCGGTTTGTTTTACCCACCCGATCCAGGCAGTATGGTCATCTCCACGATTGGCGGGAATATTGCGCTTAATTCGGGTGGACTGCGCGGGTTGAAGTACGGAACAACCAAGGATTACGTGCTGGGTCTCGAAGCTGTGTTGCCGAACGGAGAAGTCATTCGTACCGGGGGCAAGCTGATGAAGGATGTGGCGGGTTATGATCTGACCAAGCTCTTGGTCGGTAGCGAGGGCACATTAGCGATCATTACCGAGGCTATTCTCAAGCTGATTCCGAAGCCGCAGACACAGCGAGTGATGCTTGCGATGTTCGCAGATATGGCACAGGCGGCGAGGTCTGTTTCCGATATCATTGCCAATCGTATCATCCCTGGCACGCTTGAATTTCTCGATCAGGGCACGATCCGTGTTGTCGAGGATTTCAAACAGATCGGGCTTCCGACAAATGTGGCGGCAATTCTCCTGATCGGTCAGGACGGAGAGCCGCAGACAGTCGAACGGGACATGGAGCAGATTGCTGCTATTTGCCAGAAGAATGATGCCGTCCAAATCAAGGTAGCGACGACAGTCGAGGAAGCTGATGAGGTAATGACTGCCAGACGCAGTGCGCTCGCCGCATTGTCACGGATGCGTCCGACGACCATCTTGGAGGACGCAACAGTTCCCCGTGCCGCGATTGCCCCGATGGTCGCCGCAATCCAAGAGATTACAGAGCGTTACGGACTGCAAATTTGCACCTTTGGCCATGCAGGAGACGGCAATTTACATCCGACCTGTATGACAGACGCTCGCAACACGGAAGAGATCGAGCGTGTCGAGCATGCCTTCGAGGAAATTTTCGCGGCGGCAATCGATTTGGGCGGAACGATTACGGGAGAGCATGGTGTAGGAATCGTCAAGGCACCGTATTTGGAGTGGAAGGTAGGGGCCTCAGGTATCGAGATCATGAAAGGCATCAAGCATGCTTTCGATCCTCATAATCTCCTGAACCCTGACAAGATGTTTGCGAAACACTCCCGGAACAGAGTGGTGGTCCAGCGTGCTTAAAGAAGCCTTGGTAAAGAAACTCGATTACGATGAACTGTCCAATTGCATGCGTTGTGGCTTCTGCCAGCCTGCCTGTCCGACCTTTCAGGAAACAGGCTATGAGGCGGCTTCTCCACGAGGTCGCATCGCCTTGATGAAAGCCGTAGCAGACGGTGTCATGGAGCCGGACAAAGATTTCGTCGATCAAATGAATCTGTGTCTAGGCTGCCGGGCATGTGAGCCGGTATGCCCGGCAGGTGTGCAGTACGGTCAGCTGATCGAACAGACGAGAGAAGCGATCGAAGAGGTGCAGGAGCATTCTTGGTGGGTCAAAGCCGTCCGCAAGCTCGCGTTTTTCCACCTGTTTCCTCATCAGAAGCGCATGTACCAGCTCGGCGGACTCTTGCGCTTTTATCAACGCTCAGGTGTGAAAAAAGCCGTTCGCAAGCTGGGGGTGCTGTCCATTCTGCCAAAGCAAATGCGAGAGATGGAAGCGATCATTCCTGAAGCATCTGGAAAAGGTATCGTGGATTTTTTCGGTGGCACGGTTATTCCAGCCGTAGGCGAACGCAAGTATCGTGTTGGAATGTTTCATGGCTGCATCATGGATGTCTTATTCAATGAGACGAATCGCAACACGGTGCGGCTTCTAAGTGAGGCAGGCTGTGAGGTCCTCATCGCTCCAGACCAGGTTTGTTGCGGTGCTCTCCATGCACATAGCGGTGAACGTGAACAGGCTCGCCATCTGGCGCGAAAAAACGTGGCAGCTTTTCACAAGGCTGACGTGGATATCATTGTATCCAATGCAGGTGGTTGCGGTGCGATGCTGCAAGAATACGACCATCTGCTGGCGGAAGATGCCGAATGGCAGGAGAGGGCACAATGGTTCGCTTCACGCGTGAAGGATATTAGCGAGGTGCTTGCACGCCTCGTCGAACCAAAAGAATGGCAGTTATTACCGCAAAGAATCACCTATCAATCCTCCTGTCACCTTCGCAACGGGATGAAGGTGACAAAAGAGCCAGTGAGTCTCTTACAAGCCATTCCGGGAGCCACATACGTACAGCTTCGCGAAGGAGATCGCTGCTGCGGTTCAGCTGGCATTTACAATCTAGTGCAGCCTGAGATGGCCGGGAGCCTTTTGGATGTAAAAATGGGTCATGTAGCGGCTACCCAAGCAGACATTCTCGTGACCTCGAATCCGGGCTGTCTATTGCAAATGAAAGCAGGCATTCATCGAGCTGGACTGGAAGGAAAGATGGAGGCCGTGCACATCGTTGATTTATTGGCACGTGTACAGAAGGAAGAAAAGCCCTTGTCTACCCCTGAGTAAGTGGGGAGGACAAAGGCTTTTTCCGGTTAAAAGGGGCTAGCTATTTTGTGCTTGTTCCTGATCGTAGATATCCAACGCGGCTTGAACGGCGCGCCCTGCGTGTACACGGGCTCCATGCCGGATGAGAACCGCTTCCAACGCACCTAGCACATGCAAAATATTTTTCTTCCGGCAACTGTAGCCCATTGTGCCAATCCGCCAGATTGTCCCTTTTAACGGCCCGAAGGAACTGGCAATTTCAATATGAAAATCTTCGAGCAGCATAGCACGGACTGACTCTCCGTCGAGCCCGTCAGGAATTTTGATACAGGTCACGACGGGAAGCTTGCAAGCCGGATCGCCATAGAGCTGCAATCCCATCGCCAACACACCAGCGACCAAGGCTTGTTCATGCAAGCGATGTCTGGCGAATCTCGCCTCCAGACCTTCTGTGAGGGCAATGCGCACTCCCTCGCGCAATGCGTACAGCATCGTTGTCGCCTCCGTATGGTGGTTCAGCCGTGCAGGTCCCCAGTAATCCATGAGTTGGCTCAAGTCAAAATAGTTGCTGCGGATCGTTCGGGTTTGAGCAGATTTCGGAGCAGAGGGATCAGCCAGTCCACGCTCGATCTTTTTCCGTTGGAGCAAGAGTGCTTCTACACGAGCATTAAACGTGATAGGAGCCATCCCAGAGGGGACAGACAAGCATTTTTGAGTACCACCTATACATGCGTCGATATACCAATCGTCTACCTTCACTTCTGTCCCGCCGATCGAAGCGACAGCATCGACGACAAATAGGACATCCATTCGGCGGCAAGCTGCTCCGATTTCTTTCAAAGGCTGAACACAGCCAGTGGATGTTTCGCCGTGAACCATTGCTACGATTTTGGGCTGAACTCGCTCGATTTCGGCAATGACGTCCTGCGGTTCAAAGACACTTCCCCAGCGCGTTTCCATCGTCATCACATCTGCGCCATACCTTTCCGCAATCTCCGTGAGCAAGTGCCCGAATCGTCCATAAATGGGTACAAGCACCCGATCTCCTGGTTCGATTATGCTACACAAAACGGCCTCGATGCCCGCCCGGGAAGTTCCGTCTATCGGGAATGCCCAATGATTGGATGTCTGAAACAATTTCCGAAGCATCTCCATTGTTTCGTTCATGATATTCGTGAATTCTGGATCGAATTGTCCCAAAATGGGTGAACCCATCACGCGAAGAACACTAGGCTCTGCCTCGACGGGCCCTGGCGTCATGATTGTCCGTTGTGAGGTGGTCAGTTCTTTGTATGCACACATATGCTCTCCCCCATATATCTTTCTATATCAACGGCCGCTTTTCCGATTCCATTACCGGAAAAAACGGCCGTAGCACTACCTACTCTTTTGTGCCCATCAAAAATCGATTTTGAAATTCAAGAATCCAGCTTTTCTCAGCGCCTCATAGATAATGACGAGCGCTGGACCAAGTATCAACCCGAAAAATCCCAGCACCTGAAATCCGAGGAACATGCTGACAAGAGCGGCCAGTGCGCTTATTCCCAGATTAGATGCGAGTATCTTTGGTTCAATAATGCGGCGGACGACCGTAATCACGAGGAAGATGACGATCAGGCCGATTGCCAAAGAAGAGTTGCCCATCAAGAAGGTGTAAATAGCCCATGGGACGAGGAACGAGCCTGTGCCTAAGATGGGGAGAATATCGACGAAAACGATCATGAGAGAAATGACGGCTGCATACTTGACCTGCAAAATGAGCAATCCCAATAAGGACAGCGCGAACGTCATCAGGCTCAAGATGATTTGGGCACGTAAAAAACCAAGGGTGGCACGGTTCAATTGAGAGATAACCACCTCGATCTTTTCACGAGCAGATACGGTGAACATTCTCATGAACCCAGCACGCAGCTTCGGTAAATCGAGACTGATCAAAAACAAGGCAACTAAGTAAATAATCGTGGAGATCAAAAAGCCTGGAACGATGGCTGCTACGCCGAGAATACCTTTGGCAACCGTGGAGGCTGAAGTAAGCGCCCAGCTTTTCAGCCCAGCGAAGACACTCTGGATTTCTGAGACGGTTTCGGCAGGTAACGACGCATAGTAAGTTTCCCAGCTCATCAAATAGGACTCGACTAACTCAAAAATATGCTGCGAAAAAGCCGGTAATCGCTGAGCCAAAACCATTCCCTGAATGACAATCTGTGTGCCGATCCAGTACAGTACGATCCCAAAAGAAATGAGGAAGAGGAAGAAGGATGCGATTACCGCACTCATCCGATTCATGCGTAGTCTTTTGATAAGAAACAAGACGAGCGGCTCAACCAGAATTGCTGTTAGCAGTGCTAGCAAAAAGGGGACGGAGTAAGGCAAAAGAAACAACCCGACTGCTAGAACTAGTAGCAGGATGATCATTTTCCGAATCGTCATGACTGCGCTCCATTCTGAATGAAAGATCGCTGAAAGTTGATTCCTTTATTTTATCATTTTTCCAGAAATGAATACAATGAACCCAATCATATCGCGAAATTGATAGAGGATATCAGAAAAAACAAAGAAATGAAAAAAATACAAAAAAGGGGAAAACACAAAAAGTCATGATATGATGCTCACCTATATACCACTCAAGTTTGATGCGTATAAGCATATCGTCTTGAGAGTCACATCTTATTCTTTCATAGCGAGGTGTCAGGATGAAGCGGTTTGGATTAGCGATGCAGATTGTCGTCGGTCTCATTCTGGGTATCCTGGTGGGTGCTATTTTCTACGGCAACCCGGCAGTGGCGACCTATTTACAGCCTATCGGTGATATTTTTCTCCGATTGATTAAAATGATTGTCGTTCCGATCGTTGTTGCCACGCTTATTGTGGGCGTAGCAGGCGTAGGTGACATGAAGAAGCTCGGTAAAATCGGTGGTAAGACAATTCTGTATTTTGAAATCGTTACCACGATTGCCATTATCATTGGTCTTTTGGCGGCCAATATCTTTCAACCGGGTGTCGGCGTGGATCGAACAGTCCTTACCAAGACTGATATCCACAAGTATGTAGACACGGCAGAAGCAACACAGAGCCACGGTATGGTGGAAACATTCGTTAAGATTGTACCAACGAATATCTTTGATTCGCTTGCTCGTGGTGATATGTTAGCGATTATTTTCTTCTCGGTTCTGTTTGGACTTGGTGTCGCAGCAGCAGGGGAGAAGGGAAGGCCGGTTCTCAACTTTTTCAATGGAGTCGCGGACGCCATGTTCTGGGTTGTGAACACCATCATGCGTTTCGCTCCGTTCGGTGTTTTTGCACTGATTGGTGTTACCGTTTCCAAATTCGGTTTGTCTTCCTTGATTCCATTGGGGAAACTGGTTATTTTGGTTCACGTTGCCATGGTGTTCTTCATCTTGGTGGTATTGGGCATCATCGCACGTATCAGCGGAATCAAAATCACTTCCCTTCTGCGTGTATTGAAGGACGAGCTGTTGTTGGCTTACTCCACTTCCAGCTCCGAGACTGTACTGCCTAAAATTATGGAAAAAATGGAGAAGATGGGCTGTCCGAAGGCGATCGCGTCCTTTGTTATTCCGACAGGCTACTCCTTCAACCTGGATGGTTCCACATTGTATCAGGCACTGGCTGCTCTGTTCATTGCGCAAATGTATGGGATTCACATGCCAATCAGCACACAGATCACGCTGATGCTCGTACTGATGGTTACGTCTAAAGGGATCGCTGGTGTACCGGGAGTATCGTTCGTAGTACTGTTGGCTACGCTCGGCTCTGTAGGTCTCCCAGTAGAAGGTCTTGCTTTCATCGCCGGTGTAGACCGTTTGATGGATATGGCTCGTACAGTTGTTAACGTAGTAGGTAATGCGTTGGCAGCAATTGTGATCTCTCGTTGGGAAGGTCAGTTCGACCAAAAGAAAGCAGACGATTATGTTCAGGCAGTAAAAGCCGATCCGAGTGCTGCTTAATCTAAGCTATTAATAGTTTTAAGAAGCCTCCTGTCAGTGAATTTAGCTGGCAGGGGGCTTTTTGTTTTGTTTTAAAAAGTGGCTAGGGTGGTGGGAAGAAGCGCATTTCCAGTCTACGCTTCGGCCTCCGCCCCGCAAGGGGTGAAGACTGTCCGCTTCGTAATAAATGGCGGGAGCGCTTCAAACGTGGAAGTTTCGAAGAGGTATTCCATAAGTGAAGCTGAAAACCCCCGCCATTTATTACTACGCTAGGGCGGGCTCCAGAGGCGCTTGGACTGGAAATGCGCTTCTTCTACGCGGCTGTTTTCAACAACAAATAAAACCCCTTACTTGAAAGTGGGGATTTTTTGTTGACACCAATAAAAGGAAAGAGTAATATGATACCAACAACTTGATAATAACATTTTGTTAATAACAAAAAGACAACAACAATTCAGCAGCAAAAAGAGGCGATTGGATGAAAGATAAACCTTCTGTCAATAAACAAGGTCAAACGGAACAGGAGTACTTGGAAGCTTATGATGTCAGCCAATTCGAGCGACCGTCTGTGACAGTCGATATGCTGGTATTCACCGTGATGGATGAGCTGGAGGAGAATTACCGCAAGCTCTCGCCCAAGTCGTTGAAAATATTGCTCGTGAAGCGTGGTGAGCATCCGTATATTGGCCAATGGGCGTTGCCGGGTGGGTTTGTTACACCTGGGGAGAGTCTGGAGGAGGCAGCCAGACGCGAGCTGCGTACGGAAACAAACGTAGACGACATTTACTTGGAGCAGCTCTACACCTGGGGCGATGCGGGCAGGGATCCACGGACATGGGTGATTAGCACGTCGTACATGGCCTTGGTTGACAGCTCGTCTTTACAGTTGCAGGCAGGGGATGATGCAGAGGAAGCGGAGTGGTACCGCATCGAGGACAGGTGGCTAAAAGAAACGAAGACGGGGACTAGTGACGGCTCCATTACTGAAAAATGGCTGGAGCTGCGTCTTGTACATGAGAGAGAGGAACTGTCTGCCACGATTAAAATTACCAAAACAGTAACGGGCCGCACCATACGTGAGACCCGCGAAATCGTAGAGACGAACAACCTTGCATTTGATCACGCCAAAATCATTCAATACGCATTGGAGCGATTGCGTAACAAGATTGAATACACGGATATCGCCTTTGCCCTAATGCCGGAGCTGTTCACGCTAAGCGATCTGCAACAAGTGTACGAAGTGATTTTGGGACGTGAGCTGTTGGCTGCGGCCTTTCGCAGGAAGGTAGCCGACAAAGTTTTGGAAACGAATCAATATCGTAAACATGCCGGGCACCGACCATCCAAGTATTTCCGCTTTAACCCGGAATGGATGGATCAGACGTAGGGACCGTACCAGGGAGGAAATCACAATGAATCAGGGACACAATCGAAGCGTGCGCGTACGAATCGCGCAAGAGACGCTGCAAATCATAGAGCAGGGCTATTACGTGAACAAAGCGGGAGAAAAGAAGAGCATTACGGAGGAGCTCACTACTGCCATCAGCCAGTCGGTTCTGTATCGACCAAATGATTTGGCCGCAGACGCAGTCCAATTGCCATCGAAGCAAACAACAGCTGCACAACTGCGTGCCAAGATCGAGGTCACCTCGGAATCCAGCCTGGATGCAGCCAAGCGCCTCGTCGTTTCAGAAAAACGAGCAGATGCCGTATGCTTGAATTTTGCTTCCGCCAAAAATCCGGGCGGAGGATTCCTAGGGGGAAGTCAGGCGCAGGAAGAGAGCTTGGCGCGTTCCTCTGGTCTGTATCCTTGCATCGTGCAAATGCAGGAAATGTACACCTACCATCGCCAGTTGAAAACCTGCTTTTATTCCGACTACATGATTTATTCACCGCGGGTCCCCGTGCTCCGCGACCAAAGCGATCAGCTTTTGCCTGATCCATACCTCTTGTCTTTCGTTACGGCGCCTGCTGTGAATGCGGGGGTTGTTCGTGAGCGAGAGCCTGAAAATGTCGCAAAGATTGGCCCTGTCATGAAGGAGCGCATCCGAAAAATTTTGCGGGCAGCAGCCATCCACAACCACCGGACGATCATTTTGGGGGCGTACGGCTGCGGAGTATTCCGCAACAAAGCGGAGGACGTAGCAGAGTACTTTGCGACTGTTTTGATCGAGGAACAGTATGCACAGCTTTTTGACCACATCGTGTTTGCCGTCTACGACAATTCTGCGCGCCAGGAAAACCTGCGAGCGTTCAAGGAGAGATTCGCATGAATGCGAAAAGCACCGGCTTTTTAGCAGACTGGAATTGGTTTGAAAAAATTTGGCTCATCTCGTTTACACTCGTTACCCTCTACTTGTATTTCGCGCTGGATGATACATTCATCGGCTTGATCGCCTCCTTGACAGGGATGGTGAGTGTCGTGCTCGTCGCCAAAGGAAAGACGTGGAGCTACTACCCGGGTATCATCAATGTGGTTTTGTACGCGTTCGTTGCCTATGGGCAAAAGTACTATGGCGAAGTCATGCTGAATCTTCTCTATTTTTTGCCGATGCAATTCATAGGACTCTACTTGTGGCGTAAAAACCGCGTGTCGGAAGTCAAACAGAATGACGTCAAGATTACGATTTTGTCCAATCGTGCACGCATCTGGTGGACTCTCTTGAGTATCATTGCAACGATTGCCTATGGGTTTATATTGAAACAAATGGGCGGGGCTTTGCCTTTTGTCGATTCCTTGACGGCTGTTCTCTCCGTCATCGCGATGCTTTTCATGGTGAAGCGCTTGGTCGAGCAGTGGGTGGTCTGGATCATCATTGATTTGTTCACGATCTACATGTGGCTGGTAGCGTTTTTGAAGGACGGAAGCGATATCTCGATGCTGGTCATGTGGTCCGCTTATTTGGTGAATGCCATCTACGGCTTGATGAACTGGGTAAGACAGTATCGCAAGCAAAGGGAGGGGCAGACATGGGGGGCGTAGGCTTCATTGGCGGCAAATTTTTGCCACTTCATCAAGGACATGTATACGCAATAACACAGGCGGCCTGCCGCTGCGACGAGCTGTACGTCGTTCTCTCGCACAGCCCTACACGCGACCAAAAGCTGTGTGAGGAGGCAGGAATCAAGCCCATTCCCTATGAAGTACGGTTGAGATGGCTGTCCACGCTGGTTAAGGACATGGAAAATGTCCGTGTGCTTGTAGTCGAGGATCTTGCGGATAGCGACGAGAGCTACGATTGGGAGGCGGGAGCAGCGGACATCAAGCGCAAGATCGGGAAAAAAATTGATCTGGTTTTTAGCTCAGAGTCCGCCTATGATCCGATTTTTCGCCGTTTATACCCGGAGGCAGCGCACATCATTCTCGATGAGTCACGCAGCCAAGTGCCGATCTCTGCTACCCAGATTCGCAACGAGGGGGTCTTCGCTCATTGGCAGCACATCCCGGCTATTGTTCAGCCCTATTTCGTCAAAAAGGTAGTCGTAGTAGGAACAGAGAGCTGCGGAAAATCGACCTTGACCCGCTATCTTGCGAAAATCTACAACACCGTGTTTGTCGAGGAGTATGGGCGCACAATCTGCGAAGAAGTCGGGGGCTGCGATACGATTTTGACACCGGAGTATTTCCCGCACATCGCGTATGGTCACAAAATGGAAGAATACAAAGCGCTCCAGCAAGCCAACAAGCTCTTGTTTATCGATACCGAAGCGATTGTCACCCAGTTTTACTCTGAACTGTACACCGGGCAAACCTTCCCTGTTCTTGACCAGATTGCCAAAGAGCAAGTGTATGATTTGTGGCTATTGATGGAGCCAGATGTCGCATGGGTAGATGATGGACTGCGTGTGCACGGAGAAGAGCAAGTGCGCCTGCACAATCACGAAAAGCTGCGTCAGATGCTGGACGAGCGGGGAATTACGTACGTGACATTGCGAGGGAATTATGCCGATAGACTGCAAGGAGCTATGCAGCATGTCGATCAACTGTTGAAGACGACTTCTCAACGAGCTGGAATTGGGCTAGACTAAAGTCATCAAACGATTCTGACAGTAGAAGGGAGCCGTTGCTGCATGCAGTCGATCGTACAGCCGCTATCCCCCCTTAGCTTGAAGGAATGGGCAGTCGCCGTCAAAGCGCTTGGAGAAGGTGAGCAGATCATCACGATCCGCAAGGGTGGGTTATACGAAGAAACACGAGAATTCCGCTTGGAAAACAATCAATTCTATTTGTATCCGACCTATGAGCACCAGAAGCGCGACATGGTAAAGACAGACTACCAACACCTGTTAGATGCGACCCTCGAAGGCTGGACAATGGACAAGAAGACGGTGACGATCAAATATTTTGCCGAAGTAACCGACGATGTAGAGCTGATGGACGAAGCCAAGCTGCGTGCGCTATCACCTTTCCACATCTGGACGGATGATTTTGCAGATGTGCGTCTACATTGGAAGAAAAAACAGCCACTGCACATTTTGTTCGTGCGGATGTATCGATTAGAGCAGCCGGTAGAAATCCCGATTGACGCTGCTTATCAAGGCTGCAAATCTTGGCATGATCTATTGGTGGACATGCCGCGAGCAGCGTTTACGCCAGTGCTTATTGACGAGGAGTACGCAGCGAAAAAAGCTGAGATCATGACCGTTCTTCAAAACTGACAATCATTCCACTATGGTCTGGAGGAGTTTTTCATGAAAGCGATCCTGGTAACAGAATTAGGTGGGCCGGAAACGATGAAATATGCCGAAGTCGAGATGCCATCCATGTCACCTACACAGGTGCTGATCCGCGTCGAGATGACCAGTGTCAATTATGCCGATATCAAATCCAGATACGGAAAAAAGGGCGCAGCCAAGCTGCCGTTTATCCCGGGACTCGATGCGACTGGCGTGATCGAACAGGTAGGGGAAGAGGTGCAAAGCCTGAAGGTGGGGCAGCGAGTCATCGCCTTTCCGGCTAACGGATCATACGCCGAGTATATCGTGGCGGATGAGAGCTTGACCTTCGTATTGCCCGATCAAATCAGCACGGAAACAGCAGCCGCTTGCCCAGTCGTGTCATTTACTTCGTACCAGTTGTTGGCGAAGGTTGCTCGCATTGCCAAAGGGGAAACCGTACTGATTCACGCTGCGGCAGGCGGAATCGGGACGACGGCGATTCAGTTAGCCAAGCTGCTCGGAGCAGGTCGTGTCATCGGCACAGTCGGTAATGGGGCAAAGGCGGAAATTGCCTTATCAGCCGGTGCCGACCATGTGATTTGCAATGATCGCGAAGATTTTGTGGAAAGGGTACGCGCGCTGACGGATGGTGCGGGAGCTGATGTCATTTTGGACTCGATTTCTGGAACGGTGAGCGAGCGTAGTCTCGAGTGCCTCGCTTGGTACGGCCGACTCGTCCATTTTGGCAATGCCAGCGGCGAAATCGGTCAGATCAAGACAATCGATTTGCACGCAAGCTGCCGCTCTGTTTTAGGCTTTAGCTTTGGTACGACACGCAAGCTGCGTCCACACTTGTTGCAAGATACAGCCAAGCAAGTTTTAGACTATTTGGCGAATGGACAGCTGGACATCAAGATCGGCAAGCATTTTGCATTGGAAGAAGCAGCGAACGCCCATGCGTGGGTAGAGAGCAGGGCGAGTACGGGAAAAGTACTGCTGGATGTACGCTCGTAAACATATGGTGCCCCTTGCTGACTCACAAGCAGGGGCTTTCGCTTTATCATTTTGGAGAGGTGAAGGCTTTGCGGATGATTTCAACAAGCGAACTGGACAAAAACGTCATCACTGAATTTTTCATCAAACACTGGGGAAGTCCGCAAATGGTCATCTCCAGTGGCGTCTTCCAATGCGATGCGCTGGATGGCTACGCAGTGAAGGGGGAAGATGGTACAATCAACGGATTTATTTCCTATGTACTCGAAGATCAGGAATGTGAAATCATTTCCTTGGACAGTGTGATCGAAAACAAAGGAATCGGGACCGCACTCCTCAATCAAGTAGAGCAGACCGCCAAAGAAAAAGGCTGCCACCGCATGAAGCTCGTCACCACCAACGATAACCTGCACGCCATGGGCTTTTACCAAAAAAGAGGCTATCAGCTTCACGAACTGTACATCAATGCTGTAGACAAAGCCCGCCAAATCAAACCAGAAATCCCTCTCATCGCTGACAACGGCATCCCCATCCGCGATGAAATCCTTTTTATAAAAAAACTTATTTAAAAAAGCCCCGCAGAAGCAACTGTTGTCCGAAAAGCGCAGGTACATGTTTGGAAGGAGACCGCCCGAACGCAGTGAGGAAAAAGGCGACTGGAAAACATGTGCCTGCGCTTCCCCTCGACCACCGAAGATTAAAAACCTCTCGTTTTTTAAAAAAGTTTGCCCCCACACAATTGTTGACATTCGTAACTGTAAGAATTATTATTACAGTACTCTTCGCAAGGAGGCCGTCTGTGACGTGAATAGTGAATTTACCATAGCGGTTCACAGCTTGGCTTTGTTGGCTCATATCCCGGAGCATATGGCAAGCAGTGAGCTCATTGCAAAAAATGTATGTACGAATCCTGCCAGAATTCGCAAAATCATGAGCCTTCTACGTAAGAACGGGTTTGTGAAGACCAAAGAGGGAATTGGCGGCGGTTATATACTCGCGTGCGATCCGAATGAGGTCACCTTGGCCGAGATTTATTGCTCGATCTCGAACGGTACGCTTAAGCCGCACTGGTGTTCGGGAGATCCGCATGAAGCGTGTCAGGTTTCTGCGAATATGCACGGAGTCATGGATCAGATTTTTACCGAAGCAGAGATGTACTTTACGAAATATTTGGAGCAAATTACGATCCAGACCGTATTAGATAAAGTCCGTCAAGGATGTCAGGAGAGTTCGCAACAGTAAAGTTACAAATTTTTAACGTGGAAACTGTAATAATTTCCGTTACAATTGGGAGGTGCACGAGAATGAATCGAGATGAGTTATTGGAAGTCGGAGATTGGATATTGGGCAAAACCAAATTCGGCGAGTTAGTTCAAGGCTTCGTCGAAACAGATGATTCATTGCGAGGTACCGCGAAAGTATATGTGGTTCAATGCGACAACGAAGAGACGATCGGCAAGCTGGTGGTGATTCCGAGACAGTGGATGGAACGTATTCCAGTAGGCTCTTTTGATGATGAAGAGCATATGCCTGATTTGATCGACCTCGCCCTCGCAACCAAAGATAGAGAGTGGTTTATGGACCTGACTGCCAAGGCAAGCACGATGAAACAGACGTCAGGGAAAGAAGCCCGCCAAACAAGAAGCTCTTCCATTCGCAATCGATTGGGAACTTCTGCTATTTGGGAGCAATAATTTTTCACTATACAGGAGGAGTACGGAGTATGTCTAACGTGAATCATAACAGTTGGTTTGAAAAAGGAATGAGCTTTGCCGCGTACAAAGAAAGCATGAACGTCAACAAAGAGGAGCTGTCCCGCGTATACGAGCAGCTCACATTTACTGACGAGGATCTGGCTGTCTGGAAGGATCTCTCCCAGCGCAATTGGAAAGGGATCGTGCTGACCGCAGACTGGTGTGGGGATGCTTCCTTGTGCGTTCCTGTCATTCAGCGAATTGCCGAGGAAAGCAACATCGAATTGCGCTTTCTGATCCGTGACGAAAATCTGGAGTTGATGGATCAATACCTGACCAATGGCACAGCACGTGCGATCCCGATCTTTATTTTCCTCGACCAGGATGGCTACGAGGCAAGAGTTTGGGGACCTCGTTCTCCGGAAGTGCAGGAAATGATTACAACTGCCCGCGCTGGATTGCCGGCTGCTGACGCTCCTGATTTTGAGGAAAAGCAAAAGGAGCTGTACCGCAACTTCAAGCAAAAGATTTCAACAGACCCTGCTATTTGGCGCACGGTGATTGAGAGTGTGAAAGCGAAGCTGCAAGGCTAAAGAGAAAAATCTACTAGGATAGGACTGGATAAATGAAAATGAATGCACAAGAGAATAGTGAGCGACCGATTCTCTTCCTGATGATTAACATGTTTATTGCGATGCTGGGAATTGGCTTGATTATTCCGATTTTGCCCGAATTTCTCAAAGAGTTCGGCGCGGGTGGGGAGACAGCCGGATACTTGGTGGCAGCCTTTGGAGTGACCCAATTTCTTTTTTCTCCGATTGCGGGGGAATGGTCCGATAAGTACGGTAGAAAAATCATGATTGTAGCGGGACTCGTCCTGTTTACGATCTCCAACTTGGTTTTTGCCTTGGCTGAACAGACATGGGTGCTCTACCTTTCTCGTCTGATCGGCGGGATCGGAGCAGCAGCGATGATTCCGTCCATGCTGGCTTATGTAGCGGACATCACGACAGAGGATAAACGTGGAAAAGGACTGGGGATGCTCGGAGCTGCTATGTCGCTCGGATTTGTTATCGGGCCTGGTATTGGCGGATTTTTGGCGGAGCTTGGCTTGCGTATGCCGTTCTACATTTCCGCGGCAGTTGGTGCGGTAGCCACACTCGGTTCCATCTTCTTCTTGTCAGAATCACTTCCGAAGGAAAAGCAGCTCGCGGCACGAAACGCCAAAGACAAACAGGAAAACATCTTCGTACAACTCGGCAAGTCGTTTCAATCGTCGTACTTCATCATGCTGGTGCTGGTCTTTACGATGACGTTTGGCTTGGCGAACTTCGAAGTTATCTTCCCGCTGTTCGTCGATGCGAAGTTCGCATATACTCCACGTGATATTTCCATCATTATCACAGTGGGAGCACTTGCTGGTACGATTGTGCAGGCAGCGCTGATCGGCAAGCTCATTACACGTTTTGGCGAGAAGAAACTCATTAACGTGACGTTTTTCTTGTCCGCGGTATCGATGGTGATGATGCTTTTGTCCGGAAACTTCTGGTATATGCTGATTATGACGGTTATCTTCTTCACCCTGACGTCGATTATGCGTCCAGCGATCAACACGCTGATCTCCAAACGAGCGGGGGATGAACAGGGCTTCGTGGCTGGGATGAACAATGCCTATATGAGTCTGGGAAATATTTTTGGCCCAGCAGTGGCCGGTACGCTGTACGGGGTTCATTTGAACGCACCGTATTTGTTCGGCGCGATTATCTTGATTCTCAGTTTGTTCTTGTCGCAGGTGGAAAGCCGCCGCAGCGTGAAGCGCGTTGTGGCCTAACCCTTGACAGTTTTTAGAAAACCGTGTAAAAAGGAAAGTAACAAAAATAACACCAACAAATTCATTGACGAGAAAGAGTAAGCTAATCCCCTTGTTCCCCAGAGAGTTGGCCCTGGTGCTGAAAGCCAACGTTCAAGACTTAGCCGAAAATCCTCTCCGAGAAGGAAAGCTGAAGCATTTTGGAGTAAGCTGACCCGGAATCCCACCGTTACAAGGGACGCGTATGATGGTACGTAGTAGAGGTGCCGAAATGACATGCTTGCATGGAGATTTCGGAACAAGGGTGGTATCGCGAGATCAAATCTCGTCCCTTAGGGGGCGGGATTTTTTTGCGTTCTATGAACCTACACTTCTACGCAAACTATAGAAGAAGGAGTGTACATGATGAGGAAAGTAGACGTAAAAGAAAAAGCAAGGACACGAGAGTTACGCGTTTTGGATCAGTGGAGGAAAGACGATACATTCCGCAAGTCGATGGACAATCGGCTGGGAAAGCCTAATTTCGTCTTTTATGAAGGGCCTCCGACCGCCAACGGACAGCCGCATATCGGTCATGTGCTCGGACGGGTCATCAAGGATTTTATCGGACGCTACAAAACGATGTCTGGCTACCGTGTCGTCCGCAAAGCAGGCTGGGATACGCATGGTCTCCCGGTAGAACTCGGGGTGGAAAAGCGACTCGGTATTTCCGGCAAGCAGGAGATCGAAAACTACGGAGTGGCCAAGTTCGTCGAGGAGTGCAAAAACAGCGTCTTCGAGTATGAAAAACAATGGCGCGAGCTGACGGAAGGAATCGCTTACTGGACAGATATGGAGCATCCATACGTCACCTTGACCAACGACTACATCGAAAGCGTCTGGCACATCCTTTCTGACATTCATAAAAAAGAACTGCTGTACAAAGGACATCGTGTCAGTCCGTATTGCCCGGATTGCCAGACGACGCTTAGCTCCCATGAAGTGGCGCAAGGCTATGAAGACGTGAAGGACTTGAGTGCGACGGTCAAATTTAAAAGCAAGACAAGCGACGATATCTTTCTTGCGTGGACGACGACACCATGGACACTTCCCGCCAACGCGGCTTTGGCTGTCAATAAAGAGCTCGATTACGTGCGGGTCAAGCACAAGGATGAAGTGTACGTCGTTGCAAAAAATCTCGTGGAGAAAGTCTTCAAGGAAGGCTGCGAGGTTTTGTCCACGCACAAAGGGGCAGAATTCGTTGGTACCCCGTATGAGCCGCCTTTTGGCTATCTCAAGGTAAACCATGGGCATATCGTTGTCGATGCGGACTATGTCAGTGATACGAGCGGAACGGGCATCGTGCATACTGCGCCAGCGCATGGGGAGGATGACTATCGCACGACCCGTCAGCATGGACTTGATTTCGTGAACGTCGTGAATTTGGCTGGCCGCTATACTGATCAAATCTCGGATTTCGCGGGCCGCTTCGTTAAGGATTGCGACATAGATATCGTAAAAGACCTGTCACATCGCGGTCTGCTGTTTTCCAAGGAGCGTTACGATCATAGCTATCCGTTTTGCTGGCGCTGCAAATCGCCACTGCTCTACTACGCGATGGAGAGCTGGTTCATCAAAACGACAGCGATCAAGGATCAGCTGATCGAAAACAACAGCAAGATCGACTGGTATCCGGGCCACCTGCGTGAAGGGCGCTTCGGGAAATTCCTCGAAGAGCTCGTAGACTGGAATATCAGCCGCAATCGGTATTGGGGGACGCCGCTCAATCTATGGCTTTGTCAGGATTGTGGCAGTGAATATGCGCCAGGCAGTGTAAAAGAGTTGCGTGAGAAATCTGTGGCACCAATCGACGAAAAGCTGGAGCTGCACAAGCCGTTTGTGGATGAGGTGAAGCTGCGTTGCTCTTGCGGCGGAACGATGGAACGGACTCCTGAGGTCATTGATGTGTGGTTCGACAGCGGCTCGATGCCGTTTGCTCAGTACCATCATCCATTTGGCGACGAAAAGGTATTCGAGGAGCAGTACCCTGCCGACATCATTTCGGAAGGAATCGATCAGACGCGGGGCTGGTTCTTCAGCTTGTTGGCAGTTTCTACTCTGTATAACGGAAAAGCGCCTTACAAGGCGGTCATCTCTACGGGTCACGTTTTGGATGAACACGGTCAAAAGATGTCCAAAAGCAAAGGAAACGGGATCGATCCGTGGGAGGTTATCGAGGAGTTCGGTGCAGATGCGTTCAGATGGGCGCTCTTGTCTGACAGTGCGCCGTGGAGCAGCAAGCGGTTCTCCAAGCGGATCGTCGCCGAGGCGAAGTACAAAGTGATCGATACGATCCATAACACGCATGCTTTTTATTCGTTATACGCCTTGATCGATGCATTCAAACCAGAAGAGCATCCGCCGCAACCACCTGTAAATGAATTAGATCGTTGGATACTTTCCCGCTTGAATACCACCTTGCAGCACGTAGTAAAAGGTCTGGAAACCTATGATTTCATGAATCCGGCGGGGCATATAGAAGCGTTTGTCGACGAGCTGAGCAACTGGTACATCCGTCGTTCGCGGGATCGCTTCTGGAGCAGCGGGATGACGCCTGACAAAGTATCGGCTTACCAGACTCTGCGCGAAGTGTTGCTGACGCTGGCGAAGATGATCGCACCATACGCGCCGTTGATCGCGGAAGATATGTATGGCAATCTGGGGGGAGAAGGCAGTGTTCATTTGACTGACTATCCGAAGGTGGACACAGATGCAATCGACGAAACCCTTGAGCGGGACATGGAAACCGCACGAAACATCGTGGAGCTGGCGCGAAATGTCCGCAACGAAACTGGACTCAAGACCAGACAGCCTCTGTCCGAGCTGATCGTATCGATGGAGCAGCCATTTCATCTCGAGCGTTTTGCTGGCATTATCGAAGACGAGATCAATGTCAAAAACATTCGGGTGGAGCAAAGCGACAGCAGCTTCGTAACGTATCATTTCAAGCTCAACTTGAAGGTAGCTGGGAAAAAATACGGCAAGCTCGTTGGACCAATTCAAGGGTATCTAAAAGAATTGAACGCAGCCGATGCACAGAAGGCAGTAGAAGATGGCTATTTGGATGTGGAGGTCGCAGGCGAGAGTGTGCGGGTTACGCTAGATGAGCTGCTCGTGGAAAAACAAGGGAAGCAAGGCTTCGCTTCTGCATCCGGCTATCAGCTTCATGTGGCCTTGAATACGACACTCACAGAAGAGCTTGAGCAAGAGGGCTTGGTTCGTGAAGTCATCCGCGTCATTCAGGATGCACGCAAAAAGCTGGATTTGCCCATCGATAAACGAGTCCAGCTCACACTGGATGTGGACGATGAGCTACGAGCAGCATTGGAGCGTTTTGCTCATGTTTTACGTGAGAGTGTACTTGTTTCGGACGTGTCTTTTGCAAAAGCAATGGATATGGAGACGGTTTCGTTCGGAGAAAAAACATTTGGCTTGCACATTGGATAACGAAGCAGTTGGATAAAGAAACAGCTAGGGAGCATGGTTGGTACACCGGTTCTCTAGCTGTTTTCTTCCGTCATGCAACATCGTCGTGGTCATCCAGAAGGAATGTTCAGATCAATGGAGAAAGGGGTAGAGGCACGAAGACGAACATTCACCAGGAAGAGAGGAAATGTAGATGGACCAAGTGAAATGGAACGTTGGGGTTATTGGCGCAGGAGTCATGGGCGAACGCATGATGAACGCGATCCGTACCCACGAAAAATTTCGAGTAGCCGCAGTGAGTGATGTATCTGCGGAAAGAGCACAGGAAGCCGCGCAAAAGTCCGGCGATGTGCCTTGGTACACAGATTATAAGGAATTATTGAAAAAAGTAGAGCTGGACGTCATCTATTTGGCTGTCCCTCCCAAATTCCATCACGCGATTGCTCTGGATGTCCTGGCGCATAAAAAGCATTTGCTCTGCGAAAAGCCGTTGGCCAATTCGTTGACAGAAGCGCAAGAGATGTTGGAAGCAGCAAATGACGCAGGGGTTGTCCATGCGATGAACTTCCCGCTCTTTTATCAAGGCATTTTTCCTGAGCTCTCCCGCAGACTCGACGAAATCGGAGATGTCCGCCGCATCGATATCCTGACGCATTTTCACCAGTGGCCGCGTCCGTGGCAGCAGACACCTTGGCTGGCTGGACGTGAGCAAGGCGGTTTCATCCGTGAAGTGCTCCCTCATTTCACTCATCTGACTTACGCGCTCTTCGGAGACCTACATGTAGTCCGCTCTGAGCTAGACTATCCAGCAGATCCTGCGTTATGCGAGACGGGTGTATCGGCCTTCCTGCGTCTGCCAGATGGAACTCCGGTTACGATCAATGGCTTAGCCGGTATCGCGCATGAGGAGCATTTGGATTATCGCGTGTACGGGTCAAAAGGGACGTTGAGTGTCGTGAACTGGAGCAATCTGTTTGTGGGTGGACACGGCGAAGCGCTTGTTCCGGCTGAAGTTCCACAGCAAGACCGTCTCTCCCTGCTGTTGGATGAGCTGTCCATTGCGATGAATGGTGGAGATGCCCGACTGGTTACGTTTGAGACAGGCGTGAAAGTACAGCAAGTGCTGGAAGCATTGCTTGGACATGAAAAAGTACACTACATCAAATAGAAAGTAGCAGGAAAATTCCACGAAAAAAGAGCAGGTAGGCAGGTGTATCACATCCTGCGCGACTGCTCTTTTCTTTTTGCTAGAGTCTGTATGTCTGTAAAAGCTGCTCAATATGCTTGATGGCAAAATGGACATGCTTGTTATCGCGGGTGAGTCTGCTTGCCATTATGGCCCCTTCAATGGAAGAGAAGATAACCGAAGCGACTGCTTCTGCGTCCACGTCGGAACGAAATTCTCCCTGGGCGATTCCTTCTTCCAGCAATCCCTGCATGAACGAAATGGTCTCTTGGTAAGCGGCGACGGCATAATCGCGAAGAACAGGGAACGAATGGTCACTTTCGACGGCAGTGTTGAGAAGCGGGCAGCCGCCTTGGAGCGGGGGATTGTTTACTGCATCAGAATATACCTTTGCCATGGCTACGAGTTTTGCAGTGGCTGTGTCCTGTTTTTCTAGCGCAGCCGCAAAATGTTCATTCAATATTTCACCAGCATATTTGAAGGCCTCGATTGCAATTTCATCTTTACTGGCAAAACCTCTGTAGAGGGCGCCTTTGGTAAGTCCCGTGGCATCCATGATGTCTTGCATGGAGGTTCCTGTATAACCGTTTTGATTAAACAGCTCTGCTGACTTCTGGATAATATGCAGCTTTGTTTTTTCGCCTTTTCGCATTGCGATAGTCCTTTCATTCGGCCAACACGGTCTATATTCGTCCAAGTTATTGTAACATTTCTCTCGTGTACGAAAGAAGGCATTCAAGTAAAATCAAAAAGAGACCGAACCGTTCGGTATCAAAAAATCCGACAAAGGGTTGTGTGGCAGGATGAACCGTATCAAACCGTATTCGATTGTCATTTTCGTCGCTTGTCTGGCGATCACGTATGCGCTTGTGCAAAATTTTATCATCGATCCAGAAGCGAAAGGCTTTCTCAGTCACAAATCTGATTACAACAAAGAGCGAATGAACACATCGATCTGGCTTACGGTCATGTATGTCCATTTGTTTTTCGCCCTGATTGCGCTGGTCTGTGGAGTGGCTAATTTTTCGGACAAGCTGCTCGCTAAGAACCGCAAGCTACATAAAGTAACAGGCTATGTTTATCTGTTTAGTGTGTTGGTTGTGGTAGTCACATCGGGATATATGGCTCCTTATGTAACAGGCGGAAAAGTGGCGAGTTGGCCCTTCCATTTATTGAACATCATCTGGCCAGCTATCACCATTACGGCGCTCGTCAAAATTAAAAAGCGTCAAGTCATGAAGCATAAGGAATGGATGGTCCGGAGTTTCGTCTTCTTGTTCACCAACATGCTGATTCATCTCGTGAAGCTGATCGTAGAGAAGGTGGTAGGTTTGCCGTATGAGCTCAGCTACACAATCGGTGTTTATGCCGCCATGATTGGACTTGTCGTGACGGCGGAGATGATCATTCGAACGAGATTGCGAGCACCCAAAAAAGGTCGATGAAATTCTTATGTCGGTACAGAAAAAGCACGCCTTGTAGCAAAAGAAACAATGCAAGAGATACGTGAAGCAATGAGTATGAACTATTTCTAAATAAAAGCTACTCGATTATTTTCTTTATACAGGGAAAACCCTCGATCATGAAAAAAAGCCGATATTCTCTACTACTGTAATGAATATCGGCTTTTTTTCATCCAATTCCTCTCCAGGAGGACCAGCATTTTTGATGGATTCTGCGCAGGTGTCTTAAAGGGCATCTTCCGTTTCTCCCTACTGCTGCAAGGCTTTGCTCTGCATCAAAAAGTCGATAAACGTACGCATTATCCCGTGAACAGGTGTATCCTTGAGGTAAATCAGCTCGAAGTTCCGGTTGATTTGCGGCAGATTCAAGACGTCTACTTCCTGGAGCTCTCCTTCGTCCAAGTCTTTGGAGATGGCAAACCGAGGCAAAAAGGCGATGCCCAGCCGTTGTTTGACCATCCGTTTCACGACCTCGATGTTGTCAGCCTCCATGACGACATTGTTTTGTAGCTGAAAATGGCTGAACGCATTATTGATCATCTTCCAGTCGAGCGAGCCCCGATTGAACAAGATCAGTCGTTCGCGTGCGACTTCTTCAATGGAAACCTGATGGCGGAATCCAAATGTATGGTCGGGATAAATCGCTAAGACCATGTCATCCGGCATCAGCTGAATCCGGTTAATCTGTGGATGGGTAACGGCCCGAGCAATTCCAAATGACACCTCGTGGTTCAGAACCATATCGAGCACCTGATGGGAATGTCCGGTGAGGATCGTCAGTTTGATTTTGGGGTACAACTGCTGGAATTGCTGGATGAGGTCAGGCAAAATGTAAAAGGCGGAGACAAAAACGGTGGAGATAGTCAATTCTCCCTCTACATCGCCTTGCGATCGTTGAATCGCTTGCTGCCCCTCTTGCAGCATGTGTATGATGTTTTTCGCATAGGGAAGGAACAGATCGCCTTCTTTTGTAAGAGAAATCGTATGACCCGTTCGTTGAAACAACTTGCAGCCCAAAGTTGTCTCGAGTGCCTTGATTCGCATGCTGACCGTGGGCTGTGATAGATAGAGCAAATCAGCGGTTTTGCTGAAGCTCCCGGTTAGGGCGACAAAGATGAATGCTTCCATTTGCTCCATGTTCATGAGTAGTGGCTCCATTATGAGAATTTTTAAACGCGCAGGAAAGTTTACGCGTTTCACAGTGTGAAAGCGAAATGCCTCGATAATGTTTTCTGAAGAGACTTATTGCAATAATTTATTGGATTCGCTCTCCAAAATACATTACCTTAAAATTAACAGAATAGGTAGTGTTCTCAAAGGAAATTAGTACAAGGGATGGATGCAGATGGCCAAGATGCCGATTATCGATTTGCACTGTGATGCACTTCTGAAAATTTGGGAGAAAAATGGGGCTCTGTCCTTTGCGGATGCGGAGGAGCTGGACGTCAACAGGAAACGGCTACACGATGGCGGGGTAAAGCTGCAGTGCTATGCAATCTGGACATCACCTGAATTGTCTACGGAGCAACGTTTTCAAAAAGCTTTGGATCAAATTCATTACTTTTATACAGAGGTTCTCGGAAAACATCCAGAAATAAAACAAATCCGTGATTGGAGCGATCTCGACCGTTTGCAAGAAGGAGAGATCGGAGCATTGCTGACGTTGGAAGGTGTAGAGCCAATCGGCAACGATATGAAGAAGCTGCACATTTTGTATCAATTAGGGGTTCGTTCTGTGGGTCTCACTTGGAACTTCGCGAATCTCGCTGCGGATGGTGCGCTGGAACCGAGGAATGCTGGACTGACGACCTTTGGTAAGGAAATCATTCAGTTCCACAATGAGCATAAAATGTTGACGGACGTCTCCCATCTAGGGGAGGGCAGCTTCTGGGATACGATTGAGCTGGCTACATACCCGATCGCGAGTCATTCAAATGCACGAGCGATCTGCGACCATCCACGCAATCTGAAGGATGAACAGGCGAAAGCGTTATTTGCCAAAGGCGCGAATGTACATGTCGTCTACTGCACCCAGTTTATCAAGGAAACGACACCAACCACGATAGATGATCTAATCAAGCATATCGATCATTTTTGTTCACTCGGTGGCGTGCGCCATATCGGGCTCGGCTCTGACTTCGACGGCATTACCGCAAAGGTCGTGGGCTTGGAGCATGCGGGACAGAGCCAAAACCTGATCAATCAGCTGCTCAAGCATTATAAGGAAGAAGAAGTGCGCGGGTTTGCTTATGAGAACTTTCTGCGCAATCGTCCCGTGTAAGCGATCGGCATAGATGCACGAAAGGAATGAAAGGCATGACGAAAAAAATTCGGCAGCTCGGTGCGAAAATCGGGAGGTTGCCTGTCGGTGAGAAAAATGACATTACAGATGTAGTCGGAGTCCGAGTCGGACATGTGACGATCCAGCATGAGCTGGACAACGACGACTATGCATGTACAGGAGTGACAGCCATTTTGCCACATGGCGGCAGCTTGTTTCGGGAAAAGGTAACCGCGGCCAGCTATGTGATCAACGGCTTCGGCAAAACGACGGGGCTCGTGCAAGTAAATGAGCTGGGGGTATTGGAATCGCCTATTATGCTCACCAATACGTTTTCCGTTCCCGCGGTCACACAAGGGACTCTGCAGTACATGCTGGATACCAACGAAGAGATTGGGGACACGACCGGGACGATCAACATCGTCGTGGGCGAATGCAACGATGGTCATCTCAATTCCATTCGCCGCTGTGTCGTGCGCCCGGAAGATGCTAGAGAAGCGATTCAGAACGCAACGGACCAAGCCGTAGAAGAAGGAGCTGTCGGGGCAGGGACGGGGATGATTGCCTTTGGCTATAAGGGTGGTATCGGCTCGTCTTCTCGTATCGTAGTAGCTGAGGAGCAGGCGTATACATTGGGATCTTTGGTACTCAGTAACTTTGGCAACAAGAATGATTTCTTGGGAGCCCATCTGTTCACAAGCTGGAAAAGCAATGAAAACGCAGTAGAGAAGTCCGAGGATGGCTCCATCATCATCGTACTGGCGACAGATGCGCCGCTCAGTGATCGGCAACTGCTTCGGGTAGCAAAGCGCGCAGGAATCGGCTTGGGACGCACGGGGAGCCATTTTGGGCACGGAAGCGGCGACATCGTCATCGCCTTTTCTACAGCGCAAAAAGTTCCACATCAGACAACGGCCGTTACGGAAACGCGCGTGCAACTACGCGAGGATCACCCGATCATGAACGAGCTGTTTGCTGCTGCGGCAGAAGCCACAGAGGAAGCGATCTACCATTCTCTTTCACAAGCAGTCACGACAACGGGAAGAAAAGGACGAATCGTTCATGCGTACCCAAGTCAGGGCATAGGAGAGTAGGAACATAACCCTACAACTGGTGACATACCTTGAGTGTAAGGAGATGCATGGTGTGTAACAGGAGGTAGGGTTATGTACATTGAAGTCGAAAAGGGTATCACGGTTTTCGTTGAAGACCTCAATCCTGGCCCGAATAGCAAAACCATTTTTTTCGTTCACGGCTGGCCGCTCAACCATAGCATGTTTTCCTACCAATTCAACGTACTTCCCCAGCATGGGTTCCGCTGTGTTGCCATGGACATACGCGGCAACGGTCAATCGGACAAACCATGGAGCGGCTATACGTATGATCGCTTGGCAGATGACATCTACGTCGTTTTGGAAGCATTACAGATTAGGGATGCAGTCTTGCTAGGCTTTTCAGTGGGTGGAGCCATTTCGATTCGGTATATGTCTCGTTATGAGGGGCGGCATATTTCCAAGCTAGCGTTAGTGGATGCGGTTTCTCCTTCCTTTGTGAAAATGCCGGGTTCTCCTTACGGTGTCTCGAAGGAGCAAGCGGAGGAGCTGATCAGTCAGATGTACGCCAATTTGCCTGAATTATTAAATACAGTTTCTTTGCAGTTTTTCAATCGAAATTTAGGAACTGCTACGCTCCAGTGGTTTGTCAAAATGGGACTGGATTCCGCTTCCTATGCGCTCATCAAAATCATGCAAGCAGCAGTGAGAGAGAATGTCATCAATGACTTGGGTCAAATCCGCGTGCCAACCGGAATTTTTCATGGGATTCACGATCAATTGATTCCATTCAAAAGCGCCGAGCTCACCCAGCAGCAAATCAAAGGGTCGAAGCTGTTTCCGTTTGATAACAGTGGGCATGGCATGCCGATTGAACAAGCGGATGATTTTAATAAGAAGCTGATGGAGTTTATTCAATCATAATTCGTAAGGGAACGGACAGCCGCTATTTCTGCCTAAAGGGCAGGATGTCGGCTATTTCTTTTAGAATATACCAAAATATAGTTTTCAATAGCACATGAAAAAACAACGATTAAGGATGGGGAAATTGAAGAAAAAACTGTTGATTTCTATCCTACTTCTAGCAACATTTGTGGGAGGTTTTTATATTCTTGTGAAAGGTAATCCCCCATTGGATATTGGTACCCTTGTTTCAAGCAAAAATCATAAATCTGTTGTTGTGGGAATGGGGTAATGCATTACAAGGGTTCATCATAACGGATGATTATGATAATTCGGGCTCCAAACCGTATGGATTTCAGAATATAGAGGATATAGTGGTAAAAGCGGGTACATTTCCTTCTGCTTATTTTAAAAAAATGGATGAGGGTACTGCTACGAAAAACGATGAAATTCATGGACTTAGTCTTATTCATCATGAAGCCATAAACAGAGTGAATATAAAGTACAGCTATCTTGGGATGACATTTGCTGAAAGGGTGTTCTTTGAAGTGGAGGTAAATCAATGAGTCAAATGAAAGTTGTACCTGTCGAAGTTCCCTGGATGATCAGCCCCTCACATGATTTCGTCGGTTTTACTGGTTATGAGGAGCGGGAAGTAAGCGTGGAAATGTTGTGTGGATATAATAAAAAGCGCTACGATAAAGTCTTGTCTAAGCTGCAAGAGCAATATGGGGAGGACATCCCTGACGACGAATACAATAAGGCGGGCAGTGCTATCATCAAAATTACTTTCCAGCCGATTTGTCTTTTTACGATGTACGGTAAAATGGAGGGCTACGATCGATATGATTTCAGCATGCTCGATCAGTACTATGATGGGAGAATGTCTTTGCGTGATGAATGGGATAAAACGGATGTTTGCCCAAATCCGGGATTTTACGAAGTTATGGAGTCGACACTAAAAGAAGCATTTGGGTTTACGTCCCCTAGAGTCAAGCATTGGGTATTATGCGCGCATGACTCATGTATCGATGTGTTGGCCTATTCTTTTGAATGGGAGGAGGTCGAATAGCTTTTGGAACACTCTTTTTGCTAGCTAGAATCTTTCAGCCAAAGGCAGGGGAATGGAATGGACCACGCAAGCGTTTCAGCTCTGGAAGCATTTGTGCAACAGTTCATGGAGAAGGAAAAGGTGCCGGGGCTCTCCATTGGCATCTCCTGGGATGGTGAAACCATCTATCAAAAGGGTTTTGGTGTCACCGAACTGGGGACGAATCAGCCAGTAACACCCGAGACCATTTTCGGCATTGCTTCGGTTACCAAATCGTTTACCACTGCCGCCATCATGCAACTCGTGGCAGAAGGCAAGCTGTCTGTTGACGACCCGATTCGCAGCTATTTGCCTGATTTACAAGGTAAGGGAGACATACATACTGACAAAATCACGATCCATCATTTGCTCTCTCACACTTCAGGTGTTCCACCACTGCTACGACGTGAAGAACTGACGAAACTTCCCGAGCATATTGCCTATTTGAACGAAGTCCAATTTGCTCCACTTGGTATGCCGGGTGAGTATATCAGTTACAGCAACGACATGTTTATCCTGCTGGGAGCTATTATCGAGCGTGTCACTGGGCAGCGCTACCGTACCTTTGTAACAGAACGCATGCTAGCGCCGCTCGAAATGAATCGCTCGACCTATAACCTGGAAGAAGTTGCTCGCTTTGCCGATGTCTCCGTTCCTTATGTCAAAGGGGAGGAGCAGCAACTGAAAAAGGTGCCGTGGCCCACGCTCGGCAACTATGAAGTGGGGGGAGGCATCCGCTCCAATGTCGTTGATTTGCTAAAATACGGTCAGCTCTATGTTAATGCTGGGCGCTATCAAGAGAAGCAGGTAGTAGATAGGGCCTCGCTTAGAGCCATGTGGCAGCCAGTTCATCGACTGACAAAAGACACCTGGTATGGCTATGCGCTCAAAACAACGCCCAGGTATGCAGGAATAACGCTAGTTGAGCATGGCGGAGGTCAGCCCGGGGTGTCGTCGAACTTCGGATTCGTTCCGGAAAAAGGGCTAGTCGTAACCGTCCTTTCCAATTTGGAAAATGTGCCGATTCGGGGTGTCTGGCTGGCTGCTGTGAATGCTACCCTTGGTTTACCGCTTACACACAAAGAAGACGAAGCCCCGCTTTATACGCCAACGAGAGAAGAGCTAGAGAAGCTCGTCGGGACGTACACGTCAAGAGAAGGCGGAAGATTGCGGCTCTTCCTTCGAGCTGATGTTCCTGTAGCAGAGGTAGCTGGTATGGAGTACGCATTACGGGCCAGTAGCCACGATACGCTGATCGATGTACAAAATGGACAACCCCTGCGCTTCTTTTTCAAAAAACAGCAACAAGCATGGGCAGTCCTCATGGGGCTGAGGATGCTCTGTAGGAGCGAAGACAAGTTCTAGGCTGACTCCATAAATGAAACAGCGGCGACCGAAGACATGATCCTAAAGTCTTCCACTCGCCGCTGTTATGACTGTATTGGGATTCCCCTGTCTAGGCTAAATAATGATACGTCGAGATGAAAAAGGAGAGAACGCTAAGAACGAGAGCCGGTATTGCTTTCGGAAATGGATCTCTAGCAATGGCGAGTAGAATGAAGGCAGCTACCAACATGGTCACGCCTAAAAGCAATCCAGCTAATAATGCCGCGATCGAAAACCATATCCCAATAATCAAGCCAATGGAACTGATGATCTCAATAAAGCCAGTTAAGAAGTTAAAGATGGGTGGGAGTCCAAAGCGGTCAAATTCATTCGCCATTTTACCGGAAATAATTTTTGTACCTGTAAACATAAAGAAGATCGCAACAATGACTTGCAAAACGATTAGGGTCATAACCATGACAGCTTCCTCACTTTCGTTATTTTGTATCAAACTAAGTGTATGCTATAGCATGTATTTGATGGAGAAAGTATCTGACCTCTATTTATTCATCTTTTACGACTTGATAGAGTTTGTCGAGCAAAGCATGCAATTCCGCAATCTCTACATCGGTAAGGTTTTGCGTTACATGGTTATGCGCGTCGGTAACAACGGGTAGAAGCTTTGATTTTAGCTCCATGCCTTTGTCACTCAGCAACAAGTTATGTGAGCGTCGATCCGCGTCATTTAAAGTGCGAATGACGATTCCCTTTTTTTCAAGCGAGTAAATCATCCTGACGACGGTGGTTTGATCGCGGTCAATCGCATCCGAAAGTTCCTTTTGTGTGATCGCTCTTTCTCCATCCATGACACTAAGAATTCCCCATTGCTCTGGCGTGATCTCCAATTGCTTTAACCTCTTCTTAAAATAGTTCGTCATTTTCATATCTGTACGGTGAAGGAGAAATCCGGTCAGATTGAATAATTCCATAGAAAATCCAAACTCCTTTTATATGCTATAGCATATAAAATACTAACTGATTTGTTCTACTTAGTCAAATAAATAGTGTCAGGAAAGCCGCACTGAAAAAAGAGTAAAGAAAACGAAAAAATTGGTAAAGATTTTTTCCAACGGATACCCAACGCCTTGGAGGAAGCAGCGATGATGGACGGCTGTTCCCGGTTGAGCGCCCTGTTTCGCGTCATTGTGCCGATCATGCTCCTGTTTGCCTTTTGCCAAAAGTACTTGGTAGAAGGGCTCACACAGGGTGCTGTAAAAGGCTAGAGGTAGTCCCGCATGCCAGCTTGGTACGCTGTCTCATCGTCGTTTTCCAGACCAAACAGCGCTTCTTCCAAAGCAAATGTACTGCGGTAAAATCTCATCCTTGTCATCACCTGCTCAAGCTGGGGGTACACCGGAGTGAAGTGCTGCAAAAACGGTTCCCCGTAGCTCGCGCAAAGTCCAGCGAGGTCATATGCCGGATCGCCCACACCTGAGCCGCCAAAATCGATGATGCCTGTGATGCGTTGTTTTATCGGGGAGTACAAGATATTCCCTGTGCCAAAATCTCCGTGAGTCAGGCAAGGCTGAAAATCAAAGTGGGCAGGGTCTGCCAGGTACACTTCAAAGCGCTCTGCCACATCTTTTTTTGCTTGCTCACGCATGGCCGGGAACAACTTCGATACAATCTGTTCATACAGCTCAGTCAACTGCTTGGCCATGTCAAAATCGCCAGGGATAAGCTCCGGGAGCAAGGCGGAGACGGGAAGCCGGTGCAGTTCATAAAGAAATTGTGCCAGCTGGGCAGCGACAGTCGGTACCGAATTTTGACGAGAGGCTGCTTGAAAAGCTTCTCGGGTAAAAGGCTCACCTTCGAGTAGCGGATATCCGGCAAACACCCGCCCAGGTATTTCCGCGGCAAAGGACAAATAGATCGGAGTCGGAATCGGCAGGGAGAGATATGGTTTTACCGTGCGTAAAATGTTCGTTTCGACCTTTAGCTGCTCGATTCCGGCGGTATATTTCGGGAAGCGAAACACATACGCATCATTGACGATGAGCACATCATTGTTTTGGCCCATTTCGTTAAAGGAGGCGGAAGTGATGGTCAATTCCGGATACGTTGCTTGAATGTGTTGGATATACGCTTGCTTTGTCATCATTAGTCTCCTTCGAATACTCCGCATTTCGAATAAAGAGCACTCTTCCCTAAGGAAAGTGCTCTTTTGTATTTACGATGCTGCCAGTTCAAATCTGACGAGCGTTTCCTTGGTGTCCGCGAGCTTTTCTAGTTCAACTATTCGCCAGTTATGGGAGATTGTCCTGCGCATCCACGCCAATGCATCGTCTGGTAAGCGAACGTGGTGCAGCGCTGTTTCCTCAACTTGATAATCATGCTCTGGTTGGATGTTGTAGCGTTTGTTCAGTAAAAACTTGATCCCGTTAATAGTGGTGAACTTGATCTGGTAGCCTTCGCGAATCGCAGCTTCCAGCGTAGAGGGATCATTTTTGGACAGTTCAAACAGATGGGTGTAATCGTACTTACCGCCCTCCACATCCGAAAAAGGCACAGGGTTACCTGTTCTCAGCTTATGGATGATTTCTTCATCGACGAATCCATGGGCACGGGCTGCCTCTAACAGCATCGTTTCCCACTGGGATAGTTTTACGGTAGACATGGACTGTCGCCTCCTCTTATCACGATGTAACGGTACAGACTCGCCCGCTTTCGTCTAGTATAAGGCAAGGAAATTGTACTTCTCAACTACAATTCCGACTGTTTTACTATGAAAAATGCGACGAACTGCTTTGCTCAGATGAAAGCGAGGAGAGCTTCTTCTTTTCACGGTGGCCGTAGGGATGCTGATCAGGACAAAAGGCAGCATCGATCCGACGCCGATCAAATTGGATACGAGCGTCATCACGAGAGGAGGGAGTCGATGTCCCAACAACCAGACAAGTATGATCGAGGGCGCGAACGTCAGCATCGTCAATACAATCCAGAGGATACGTACATCAAAATGCAGCTCTGCCCCTGTATAAATGACGAATAAAACGCCTAATGACGATAACCGAACCGATTGCCAGTAGAACCAAAGGGGGTTGCCTTTTTTCTTTTGGTAAGTGGTTATGGTGACCATACCGCTGAATTTATTTTTATTTATATTAGTTTATTCCAATTTTATTAAACAATGGATTCTGATTAAGTTACTATTAATAAAACTCGTATTTTTCAGACATATTTTCGGGGGTGTCATTTTGTCGTTCATTGCAGAGACAAAAAACGTAGAACGCACGTTTGGTAGAGGGGCAACTGCCGTCAGAGCGCTTGCGGGCGTAAAAATGCGCGTCGAATCAGGACGATTGCTCGTACTAAAAGGCAGATCAGGATCAGGAAAAACGACTCTATTAAACCTTTTGGGTGGTCTCGATCGTCCGACGGTAGGGAGCGTGTACTTTCAGGGACGAGAAATCGGCCAGCTATCGGATTATGAGCGAACGAAGATTAGGCAAAAGAACATGGCGTTTATCTTCCAGTCGTTTGGCTTGCTTCCGCTGATGTCAGCCGCTGAAAACGTCGAGTTTGGACTCCGGCTGTCAGGGGTGCCTGCTGCCGAATGGAGGGAGCGCGTTCGCGAATCGCTTGACATCGTTGGGCTGTCCAAACGGGCGCATCATCGACCGTTTGAGATGTCTGGTGGGGAACAGCAACGCTGTGCGATTGCCAGAGCTGTTGCGAACAGGCCGACACTACTACTGGCGGATGAGCCGACAGCTGAGCTGGATAGTAAAACAGGTCAGCAAATTAGCCGTTTGTTTCGCCAACTGGTCGATGAAGGTACTATGAGCATTGTCATGACGACACATGATCCTGGTGTAATGGAGGTGGCGGACGATGTCTATGAATTGGAGGACGGCCGTATCAAGGAATAGCAAAATAAAATGGGCGTACTTGACCGTTTTCCTTTTGTTGACGGGCTGTTCGCTATTTCCTAAGGAAGAGGAGGTTCTGGCTCCGCCATTAGTGGAGCCGTCACCAATCAAATATGAAGTAGCAGAAGTTTTACAAGGGCCAATCGTAAAAAGTGTGAAAGGAAACGCTTCCTTCACGACCGTGAAAACGGCGGAGCTCTCTTTCCCAGAGACGAAGGGACTGCGGCTGAAGTCGTTCTCTGTCCAAGGCGGCGATCAGGTGAAAAAAGGACAGGTACTTGCTGAATTGGATGCAGCTGAAATGGAGAGGGAGATCGAGTCGGCCAAGTATGAAGTGGAGAAGGCAAAACTGGAGCTGCTTGAAGCCCAGCAGGATAATCACTACGAAGTCGAATCCGCGAAGCTGGACGTTATGAAGGCAGAGATGAACGCCAAGGTAAACGAAACCAAGCTAGCCAAGATCGAATTGGAAAAGGTTAAGCTAGACTTGGCGAAATTGCAGGATCCCAAGAAGCAGCAGTACGTGGTGGAGCGTGCCAGACTAAACGTGAAGCAAAAAGAGATGGACCTGAAGAACCTGCAACAGCGTTGGAACGAGACCAAGCTGATCGCGCCCTTTGACGGCATCGTGCTGTTTACAAGCAACGGGCAGGTGGGAGATGAGGTGGAAGCGCATCAAAAGTTGGTAACGATAGGCGATCCGAACAAGCTGTTCGTCATGTATATCGCGCCCGAGAAAGAGGCACTGCAAGATGTTAGGGAAGGGATGAAAGTGATTCTCACCGGTAAAGACGGCGAAAAAGGCGAGGGGACAGTTGTTCAGACGCCCCTGCATGTCCCTTCCAATTTACCAGAGGATTTGACGAAGCTGTATCAGAGAAGTCTACTCATTACTCCGAAAATCCCTCCAAAGGGCTTGGAAATCGGGACAGGAGTCAGTATGGAAGTGATTGTGGACAAACAGGATCAGACGCTTTTTATACCGAGAAAAGCCCTTCATGATTTATCGGGCAGGAAGTACGTCCGGGTGCTCGACGGGAATAGCAAGAAGGAAGTGGACGTGGAAACTGGGATCATGACCCAGACAGAGGTTGAGATTCGCAAAGGTCTTTCGGCAGGCCAACTGGTTATTTTGGAATAGGGGGACAAACTCGTGGCGATGCTGCAAATGATCTTGCGGAAAATGATGAATAACCGCTGGCTGGTCGGCAGTCTGTTGATCGGGCTGGTCGTCGCTGTCGGATTGGTATCGAGTATACCCGCATTCACGTCAGGCGTACTCCAACGCATGTTGACCAAGGATATGGAGGAATACCAGAAGAATGTGAACCGCTTCCCCGGTGGCTTGCTGATCGTAGTCAATCAAAACAAGCTGGAAAAGAATGGGGCAGCTCTTGTAGACGAAATGACCGCTCATCTGCAAAACGAAGTAATTGCTCAACTGGATGTCCCGGTGTATACAGAAGTGACAGTTTTGCGGACCATTCTCTTTAATGCCATTCAGGAAAACATACAGCCGAAGAGCCCATTCAGTTCCGACAGTTCGCGGATCTATTCGCTGAGTGGACTTGAGCAGCATATGACGCTGGTTGACGGTCGCCTGCCTGCTGCAACCCCCGTTGATGGCGTGTACGAGGCGCTGGTGACGGAAAAAGCGTTAAAGGACCGCCAGATGGTGCTAGGCAGCTTGTATGAGTTGACCACCAACCAGGTAGAAGGACTCAAGGTACGAATTAAGCCGGTCGGTGTTTTTAAGGAAAAAGAGGGGAACGATCCTTATTGGTTTGCTTCGGCCAGTGAATACTCCAGTGGCTTCGTATTGGATGAACGGCTTTTTCGGAGTGTGTTTTTGGAAGAGAAAAATCTGGTTATTTCAACCCAGATGTATACGGCCTTTCACTACCAATCCTTTCGAATCAGCGATACTGAGAAGCTGAATTCATTGGTGGCCGGAATCGAAGGGAAGCTGCAACAGCATGGATTGAAAAAAGCGGAGATTAACGTTCAGTTTCCGGCGGCTAATCTCGTGGGCAAGTACAATGAGCAAGAGAAGCAATTCAAAACCATTCTCTGGTCGCTCTACATCCCCATTTTCATTATGCTGGGCCTTTATCTCGTGATGATTTCGGGATTAATTGTGGAAAGGCAACGAACGGAAATCGCTGTGCTGGGCAGCAGGGGAGCCAGCAGAATGCAGATTTTTTCTATTTATTTCATGGAGATTGCCATTCTTGGGTTATGCGCCTTCTTGATCGGTCCCTTTGTGGGGATTGAGCTTAGTAAGATACTTGGCGTCTCGAATGGATTTCTTGAATTTGTCGATCGCAAAGGTTTGGATGTCACGATCAGTCCGGAAGTATTCGTGTATGCCTCGTGGATGGTGCTTGCCTGCATCACACTCGTTTTGATTTCTGTGTTTATGGCAACTAGGCAAAATATCGTCACGCACAAGCAAAACATGGCGAGAATGAGTGGACATGCCATTTGGCACCGACTGTTTTTGGACGTATTGCTGCTTGCGGTCTCGTGGTATGGATGGTATTCCTATCAAAACGCCGCTGAAACCGCAGCAAAAACGAGCGAAGGGGCTTCGGCCGTCTCGATCGATTTCCTTCTCTTTTTTGTGCCCGTTCTGTTCTCGCTCGGTTTTGGTCTGCTGCTTCTCCGATTGTACCCGTGGCTGCTGCGTCTGATGTCTTGGGCAGGACGCTCCTTCCTCCCGCTTTCTCTGCATACGACGCTGGTTCAGGTAGGGAGAGCTCCACGGCAGTATCATTTTCTCATGCTGTTTGTGACGATTACGGTCGCAGTAGGAATGTTCAGTGCAAGCATGGCACGGACGATCAATCAAAATGCAGAGGAGAGAATCCGTTACCAAATTGGCGCGGATGTTCGCTTGAAGGCAGAGTGGCAGAGCGACAAACCGGAAGTAACGGTCTATCGGGGAGGAAGGAATGCGGAAGAAGGTGAGGAAGCAGGAGTGGAACAAGCGCCTACCGCTCCTCCCGTTCAGTATGTAGAGCCGGATTTCGAAATGTACAGTCGATTGCCTGAGGTTGAGCATGCAACAAAAGTCTTTGTGAACGGCCTGGCGGAGGCTTCTTTTCGGGGCGATCCTGTGAAGGACATCACCTTGATGGGGATCGACCCCAAAGAGTTTGCTAAGACCGCTTGGATGAAGTCTGACTTGTTGCCGCATCACTTTCACGATTATTTGAATCTGATAGCAAAAGAACCACGTGCCTTATTGCTGTCTCGCAGCCTCGCTGACAAGCTGCACGTGGTGGAGGGACAAACCATCCTGCTCGGTTGGGGGGATTCTCGCAGGGTTGAAATGATTGTGTATGCCATCGTAGATTACTGGCCGGGATGGAACCCTACTCCTGTAAAAAGCACATACGGAAACAGCGTAGAAGAACAGTATTTGGCAGTCGCCAATCTCCCGTTCGTGCAAGACAAAATTCGCCTGGAGCCGTATGAGGTTTGGATCAAAATGAAAGAGGGAACGTCTTCTGAATCGCTTTACAAGGGTCTGTCACAAGAAGGAGTCAAGCTCGCCACGCTGAATAATGCCAAACAGCAAGTCATCCAGATGAAAAACAACGCATTTTATTTGGGGCTGAACGGATCACTGACGCTTGGGTTCCTGCTTTCCATGCTAGTCACCTTTATCGGCTACGTGTTGTACTGGGTGCTTACACTTGGAGCCAGAAAATTGCAATACGGCGTGTTTCGCGCGATGGGAATGCCATTCAGACAGCTTCTTGCCATACTCGCGTGGGAGCAGCTCTTGACGTTTGGCGTCGCTTTTGCGATAGGGATGACAGCGGGCAAGCTGGCAAATAGTCTATTTTTGCCTGCGCTCAGTCTCTATTTGCATGCCGATAAGCAAGTTCCTCCCTTTACCGTCATTTCGATGCCGCAAGATGAACAAATCATTTATACGTTCATTGCTGTGACACTGGTTATCGGAATCGGAATCGTCGGTATTCTGCTGTCACGGATGCAGATCCATCAAGCCGTAAAGCTGGGGGAGGACTAATCAGATGATCGTATGCGAAAATTTGGTGAAAATCTACAAGGCAAATGATCTGGAAGTGGTCGCGCTGCAAGGTTTGGATTTGCGTGTAGAGACCGGAGAGTTGATGGGGATCATTGGGAATAGCGGCAGCGGCAAATCAACGCTTCTAAACATGCTGGGAGGACTGGACCGTCCCTCAGCAGGAAAGCTTTCCGTCGCGGGAGCTGATTTATTTCGATTGACGACTTCCGAGCTGGTTTTGTATCGCTTGCAGACCGTAGGTTTTGTCTGGCAGAACAACGCCCGCAATCTGATCCCTTATCTATCCGCGCTGCAAAATGTGGAGATGCCAATGCTTTTGCGGGGCAAGCGAAAAAGGGAGCGCGCCCACGAGTTATTGGAACTGGTGGGACTGGGCCACCGAAAAAAGAACAAGCTGAGCGAACTTTCCGGCGGGGAGCAACAGCGGGTAGCCATCGCGATCGCGTTGGCGAACGAGCCCAAGCTGCTTTTGGCAGATGAGCCGACTGGCAGTGTAGACACCCGAACGGCAGCTATCATTCTCGATTTGTTTCAAGAGCTGAACCGTTCGTTTGGGCTAACCGTCGTCATCGTGACTCATGACTTGGAGCTGGCCCGCAAAGTCGATCGTGTCGTAGCCATTAGGGATGGGAAAACATCCAGCGAATTGTTGCGGCGAAAAGGAACGGAAGATAACACTTCCGAGTCTTCTGATGTGTCAGCTAACGCGGACACTCATGAGGAATTGGCGGTGCTCGATCAGGTGGGGAGGCTGCAGATCCCAATGGAGTACCTCCAGGCGATTCAGGCGGACGGTAAGCTGCGAATTGAGCTGGAAGAAGATCGAATTATCCTAAAGGCACCTGTAGCCGCTACAAAAACAGACACGCAAATGTGACGTGTCTGTTTTTGTGTTTCATTCGAGAGAAATAGATACCTAAAATGCATGGCACCAGCATAAAGGATCATCTCCCCTACAATGAGGGCAACAACCTCCTGTATATCGAAGTCGAATTTGATCTGAATGTAGCACACCATAGTCGGTAATCGGTTCGACGCCCGGGATTGGTTCGTCTGGGATCTCGCGCACTTTCATGTCGGACCACTTTCCGCTCCAGGAACATATCCGGCACTTTAATCTCTCGGCTGTAGGGTGCAATGCATTCTCGGTGACGATCATACATTCTTGACTGTTGGTATTACAAGTAGGACAATCGTGAAGTTTCATGATTCATCACCTCTCAAGTTTGCATACATCTCCAAAATAATCGACAACGACATCACGGAAGTCTTGGGCAGCTCGCGAAATGTACCGACTCTTGTGCCATAATAAAGCGATTTCCCGTACGAATTCGTGATTCTCTACTTGGAGATATTTGATTTGTTCACGAGAATCTCTTGCCGTGCTTGGTATGAAGGCTATGCCAATTTCTGCTTCCACCAGCTGGATTAGCCTTGCAGGTTCATCTCCCTCATACACATATGTAGGTGCGAATCCAGCTGACTTGCATATAGAGTCTACGAGATCCCGTGTACCGTACCCTCTCTTTACACCGACAAACGATTCATCCTTCAGCTCTGTCAAAGATATGATATTTCGGTCTGCTAGTCGATGTCCTCTTGGAACAGCTACGAGAATAGGGTCAAGGAAGACGATTTGACATTCAATGCCATCCTCTTGGATAGGAGGGGAGGACAAGCAAAAATCGACCTCTCCTCTATGAAGAAGCGTAACCATTTCGTGCGTGGTGAGCATTTGTACATGAAACTGGATATCGGGTCGCTTTTTCCGAAACTCTCGAAGGATATTGGGTAGCGTGCTTGCAGTAGTCACCGCCAATTCAAGCGTGCCATGTTCCGGGTTGGACAAATCGCTAAGCTCCAGCTTCCCCTGTTCCAATTCAAACAAAGCTCTTTCCACCCGGCAGAGGAATTTGCTTCCGAACTCATTCAGACGCAGCTTTCTCCCTTTTCGATCAAATAGCGGGACTCCCAGATCATCCTCCAATCGTTGAATCGTTTTGCTTAGGGACGATTGGGTCACATGCAGTCTTTGTGCAGCTTCGGTCACGTGTTCCATCCGAGCTACCGTGAGAAAGTATTGCAGTTGAAGAAGTTCCATACAGCACCCCCCATTCATTCCTTCTAATCAATGAAATCATAACATGAAATGCGTTGGAGTAAATGTTTGATTTCCAGTACGATATCATCAAAACGCTTTAAGGAGGCCTGGAAATGGGGGCTCACAACAGGTGGTTGATGATTACCGTTGGACTAGGAATATTGTTGAACCCATTAAATTCTTCGATGATTTCTGTTGCGATTGCAAGGCTGCAAAATGTGTACCGTCTTGACTTCACGGTTGTTTCGTGGATTATTTTCTCTTTCTACATTGCGAGTGCAATCGCTCAACCTGTCATGGGAAAGGCAAGTGATTTGTTCGGCCGCAAGAAGATATTTCTTACCGGGCTTGTCGTATCTTTCGTTGCTTCCTTATTGGCTCCATTATCCCCAAACTTCGGGTGGCTCATTGTATTCCGAATTGTGCAATCGATCGGAACTAGCATGATGGTTGCCGTTGGAATGGCGATTGTACGAATTCATATTACGGAGAAACAAGCGACTGCGCTTTCCATACTGTCCATATTCCTATCCGGAGCAGCAGCGATTGGACCTTTTATTGGCGGGGTCTTGATTCATTATTGGGACTGGTCTGCGATCTTTCTCATTAATATTCCGTTCGTGGTGGCGAGCTTGCTGTTAGCCTGGAGGAGGATTCCAAAGGATGAATCGGCAGCATCCGCTTCACATAACATGTCCTTTCGGAAATGTTTGGAGTTCATTGATGCAACAGGGATCGTGCTCTTCGCAGTCGGTCTGGTTGCACTGCTCGTTGGATTACTGTCAGCAAAATCAGCGGGGCATGTCTCATGGTGGCATATCATGGTTGGAGGGATCGGCCTCGTTACACTGGGGGCTTTCGTACGACATGAGTTAAAAACGACTTCTCCGTTTATTCCTCTACGGACATTCGCCAAGTATCCTGCGATGACATGGGTCAATATCGAATTCATGCTCGTTAACGTCCTTTTTTATTCGCTTTTTTTCGGGCTTCCGTCCTACTTGCAAATGGTTCGTCATGTCAGCGAGTTTCATACAGGAATGCTCATGCTCAGCTTAGGTTTATGCTCACTTGTAGTGTCTCCACTAGCAGGACGATGGATTGATCAATCAGGACCTCGACCTGCATTGTTGACATCCGCCATGCTTATGACATTTGGGTCATTGTGGCTCGTGACGTTAGATCAAGATTCACATGTGTTTCGTGTCTGTGTGGCGTTAGCAGCATTCGGTATTAGCAACGGGTTAAACAATGTCGGAATGCAAGCAGCCTTGTTCAAAAGTTCTCCAAAAGAAATCATCGGAGTAGCTTCCGGATTATTTCAAACATCCAGATACCTGGGAACCATTCTATCCTCGTTGTTGATCGGCATTGTAATGGGAGATAAGTTTAGCAGCGAGGGGTTGCAAGTGCTTGGTATTATCCTCACGACAATCGCATTGTCTTTGGTACTGATGAGTTGGCGACGGGAATCAAGGCAAAGGGGGGAGTCGTAGGTTCACCCATTCCTATTCAAAATCGCAGGCATGGTTCATCACAAATTGTTTGAACTTTTCAGTGGCTGGTGATAAATATCGCCCTTCTACCCAAGCAATTCCAATTGTTCGTTGGCACTTCGGGTTTTTGACAGGGATTTGTGTGATCTTACTCTGGTCCGTTCCCTTTAAATTGGGCAAAAGTGAGATTCCCAGTCCAGCAGCGACCAGTCCAGCAACGGTATCTGCTTCCTCTCCTTCAAATGTAATGGGAGGTGTAATTCCCGCTACTTGAAACAATTGCTCGACGGTGATACGAAGGGAGTACCCTGCTTTTAAATGGATAAATGATTCATCTGCAATCTCTTTTAAAGTAATCGAGGTAAGATTTGCATATTTGTGGTCTTTGGGGACAATCACAAAAAGTTCTTCATTCCAAAGCGGCTTCCATACAAAGGGAGATTTCATATCCATAGGAGCAAGGAGACAAAGATCAAATTCTCCTCCTTGCAACTGATTCATAAGCGTAGGGGCTGGACCTTGTCCGAGTCGGAAATGAATGTTTGGGTAGTGGGCGCGAAAAGAAGCAATCAAATCGGGGATATGACTGGTACTTAACGTGTGCAGAAACCCAAGAGACACCTCTCCCTTATCTGGATCAAGTAAATCCATGATTTCTTGTTTTCCTTCATGAAATTCCTTCATCATATTTTCGACTCGCTTTAAAAAGAGCTGACCATATTTATTGAGCCGAATCGAACGTCCCTGACGGTCAAAAAGGGGTACTCCTATTTCATCCTCAAATCGGGCAATCGAACGACTAAGGGCAGACTGGGAAATCGAGAGAGCTTCGGCAGCATGTGTCACGTGTTGGATTCTTGCCAGGGTTTGAAAATATTCGAACTGTTGCCATTCCATTCGAAAGCACCACTTTCAAGTTCGGATTTTTCATTACATAAATGCATGAAAAACATGATTATAATGAATTATACATCATAGATAAATGGTGATACCATGAAATCATAATCATCCTGAAATGATATGGTGATCACATGATACAAAAAGGAACGAAACTCTTCCGTAAAATCAGCTTTGCCTTTTTTGCCGCTGGTTTCAATACGTTTGCTATTCTTTACTGCGTACAGCCCTTGATGCCGGAATTTTCAAAAGAATTTTCGGTTAGTCCAACGACTGCAAGCCTTTCCCTCTCCATTACAACAATGGTTCTTGCCGTCAGTATGCTCATTTTTGGTTCGTTGTCTGAAGTATGGGGACGAAAGCCAATCATGATTGTTTCCATGCTCGCTTCTTCTGTGTTTTGTATTCTCACAGCATTTAGTTCGAATTTTCATGTTCTCCTGGTATTGCGAACGATTGAAGGAATTTCATTGGCGGGTTTACCCTCCATAGCAATGGCCTATCTTGGAGAAGAAATCGAATCCAAAAGTTTGGGAGCAGCTATGGGTCTCTATATATGCGGCAATTCAATTGGGGCTGTGTTTGGCAGGGTTTTCTCAGGTATGATAAGTGATTACTTCGGCTGGCAGATTGCGATAGGGGGGATTGGCCTCATCAGTTTGGCTGCTACTCTGATTTTTTGGAATACCTTACCACCTTCACAACATTTCAAAGCACGCCCATTTGTCATGAGAAAATTAGGTCTGTCTCTCATGGATCATCTAAAGGCTCCCAGCCTCATTTGTTTATTTGTCATCGGCTTTTTACTTTTAGGAAGTAATGTAGCGCTATTCAATTACATCGCTTATGTATTACTCGAAAAGCCCTATTCACTCAGCCCAACAACTATAAGTTGGACATTTTTAATTATGATCATCGGAATGTTCAGCTCCGTCTGGACAGGAAAATTAATAGATCGTCACGGTAAGCAAAAGCTGTTATTCACAAGCTTGCTTCTCGCATTGATCGGCGTCTGTTTGACGTGGGAAGCGAATCTCCTTATGAAGATAGTAGGGCTTGGATTTTTTACTTGTGGATTTTTTGGAGCGCATGCCGTTGCAAGCAGCTGGGTGGGACAGATTGCTTTACAGAACAAAGCACAGGCCTCTTCCTTGTACTTGTTTTTCTACTATACGGGCTCAAGTGTAGGAGGAACACTCGGCGGATTGTTTTGGTCTGCATACGGATGGGGAGGCGTCATCAGTATGAATGTCGGCTTTCTCCTAATTGGCTTCATCCTTTGGGCGTGTGTCTCAAAAATGGTACAAAACGCGAAGAAAGTGACGAAAATAGCCTAGACTTGTGCCCCAAAATAAAGAAGCGGAAAAACTCAGTATCGTTTTTGTGATACGAAGTCTTTCCGTTTCTTTAAAGGCCAAACGATAAGCCGATTATGAGCGCCAATAAGACGGCGAAAGCTCCACCTGCAAGCGAGCCTGCGACATTGACGGCATCGTTGTTCCAACCAGCGCGACCACGGATTCGCACGGCTGGCTTGCCACAGTGACGAGCTTGCTCGATTTCACGACCGCAAGCACCGCAACGGTACATTTGCTGCCAAGTCGCACCGATCCACGAATCAACTAGTGACCCTATCAAGCCCGCCAGTCCTGCTATGCCGATCCAAGCTGCCAGTCTAAGGGCAGGGGTGATCGCATCCGGCGCAGTTTGGCCGGGTAGGGCAAGCAGCAACCACGCTGCACCGCCGATAAATAGTCCACCAGCCAGCGAAGCACCCATGCCCAGGCCAGAAACACCGCCAGAAGTGCCGGGCGGAACACGCTGTCCCGTCTTAATCGATCGCGGAGGCTTGCGGCTTAAACCGCCGATTTCTGTCGCCCATGTATCGGCTGTGACTGCGGCCATCACGCCGAGGAACGCGTACCACCAAAGCGGATGCGGCCATGCCCAATTTGCTACACATAACAACAGCCCGAGCCCGCCGTTTGCGAGCACTTGGCCAGCATCGCGTCTCCCCGATTTCTCATAACCGCTCTCGGCCTCTTGCTTTTTATGCTTTTTCCAATTGGACAATAAGGTGGATGAGACAAAAAAAGCGATGAGGGAGCCGAACCAAATAGGGCTTCCGAGTGCGTACATCACAGTGCCCAGTATCGCAGCCGCCAAAAAGCCGGAACCAGACAGCGACCGTTTTACATAAGCCGCCCCTGCAATCCCAGCGCTGCATGCTAGACCGATTAACCACTCCATAGTTTCCCGCCCCCTTGCTTTGAACTATTATACCTCAACGCAGCAGCCAAGATGAGCGGTTGAATAACGGATGTGGAAAAAGGGTAGTTGGCAGAGATGATCTGGGACGATTGGCGCGGGGGCAAAAGTAGATATGATTGCCATCAATCTGGACGCACTGTAATGAAAGTCCGCCTCATGCCAGGAGTTAATCGGGAAGAGATCAAAGCAAAGGGTCAGCGTTACTTTGACAAAATGCGTCTAGTGTACAAAAAGAAGAAGCACAGTCTGCTAGAAACGGCGGATTGTATTTTTTCACTTACCGGATGAACCCGCCTTCGGAATGCATAATTTGTCCCGTAATCCACTCCGCTTCGTTACTTGCCAGAAAGGCGACTAGACGCGCTGCATCCTCGGGCTGTCCAATCCGTCCAAAAGGAGAGCGCTGCAAAATGTTTTGCCTGATTTCTTCGTTCATCCAGCCTGAATCGGTAGGGCCTGGATTTACAGCGTTGACCGTAATCCCTCGCGCAGCTACTTCGGCTGCCAGTGTAGTCGTCAGGGCATCCACGGCTCCTTTTGTTGCGGCATACGCGATCTCGCCGACCATCGCGCCTTTGGATTGACCAGATGTCATGTTGATGATTCGGCCTCCGTGTTGTTGAGAGAAGCGACGTGCAAATTCCACACTGAGCATTGTGGTGGCCCGCACATTAATGGCATAATGTGCGTCCAAACTGGCTATATCCAGTGCCTCGTAGCCGTCATTTGTCGAGTAGCAAGCGTTGTTGACGAGGATGCTTGGTGCGCCCAATTGTACTGTAGCTGCGTCGAGCACCTTCTTGTAGGCATCGGGCTGTGAGAGGTCGATCTCGATCCCGGCACATCTGACTCTATAGCGTCTGATCTCTTCCTGCAAGATTGCGGGTTCATTCTTTTGAATCCCATGTGCCATGGATTGGTCATAGGCGGTCCAGTACGTATGGAAAATATCGGCGCCGTCTGAGGCCAGCATTTTACAGATAGCAGCCCCAATCCCTTGAAGGCGGCTGGCCCCTGTTACGATGGCAATTTTTCCGTGCAAGCGAAGGTGTGTAGTCATACAGATCCCTCCTCATTCTGTCACTATCCATTCTTTTCGGGGTACCTATTCCTTTCATCCTGCCTACGAAGAAAAAAATCGACCACAAAAATTTTACGAAGTTTTCGCTAAATAACCATAAATTGTAGGGGTAAGACAAACTTACGCTGGAAATCATGCAAAATTGTTGCTATTTTGTATATATAGGAAGTTGTTCAAATCGTGGATTTAATACTAAGGGAGATGTAGAAGATGGAGTGTCAGTTCACAATTACCCGGACAGAACAGAAAAAAGAGAAGCCAGCTTCTGACAAGCTGGGGTTCGGTGTTCATTTTACCGATCACATGTTCACCATGGATTACACAGAAGGTAAAGGTTGGCATGATCCACAAATCGTTCCATACTCTCCGCTGACATTGGACCCGGCAGCAATGGTGTTCCATTACGGGCAAGCTGTATTTGAGGGCTTGAAAGCTTATCGCAATCAAGAGGGCAAGGTTCGCTTGTTCCGTCCTGATCAAAATTTCAAGCGTATGAACCGTTCACTGGAGCGTATGAGCATGCCGTTAATCGACGAGGATTTCATGGTCGAGGCATTGAAACAGCTGGTTGCGGTAGATAAAGAATGGATTCCAATAGAAAGCGGACAGTCTCTCTACATTCGTCCCTTCGTAATTGCGACAGAGCCATGCTTTGGTGTGCGCGCTTCGCATACGTACAAATTGGTGATCGTGCTCTCTCCAGTTGGAGCGTACTATGCGGGTGGCATGAAGCCTGTGAAAATTTACGTAGAAAACAACTATGTTCGTGCGGTAAGAGGCGGAACAGGAAACGCAAAAGTAGCAGGTAACTACGCAGGCAGTCTGAAAGCACAAGTAGAAGCAAAAGAAAAAGGCTATGAGCAAGTGCTGTGGCTCGATGGCGTAGAGAACAAATATATTGAAGAAGTAGGCAGCATGAACGTGTTCTTCAAGGTAAAAGGGGAAGTGTGGACTCCAGCGTTGAACGGCAGCATCCTGGAGGGTATCACGAGAGATTCGACCATCCAATTGCTCAAGGACTGGGGAATTCCCGTCGTAGAGAAGCGGATTTCCATGGAAGACCTGCATACCGCTTACGTCAACGGTGAGCTGGAAGAAGCATTCGGTACCGGAACTGCAGCTGTTATTTCCCCGGTCGGTGACCTGAACTGGAACGGACATCAGATGATCATTAACGGTGAAAAAACCGGGGAATTGACAACGAGACTGTACGACGAGATGACAGGAATCCAGTGCGGTGAGCGTGAAGACAAGTTTGGCTGGTCGGTAGAAGTGACAGAATAATCACGTCAGTAAAACAAGGGGCATAGCCTTCTCTTTTTCGGAAGAGGGCTATGCCTTTTTGATCGTGTAGGAAAGTTCAATCACTTTACGACTACAAGCCGGAGAAGGAACACTCAATTTCGTGCAAGTACTGGTTAGTCGCAGTATTTCACCTCTTGACAGAGGGGAGTGTAAAATACTACCATTTGTGGTAATACCACAAGAAAATGTTGTAGGACCAGCAAGGCAGGGAGGCGATCATGATATTGGAGAAAAAAGGGGGAAAGAAAGAACGGTCGTCGGATCAAATTGAGATGAAATTAATCAAGGCAATTTTGACCCGAGAGTATCCAACAGGAAGTAAGCTGCGTCCAGAACGGGAGTTGGCAGAGTACTACGGGGTAGGTCGGCCAACCGTTAGGGAAGCACTGCAACGCTTGGAAAGAGATGGCTGGATCACTGTGCGGAAAGGACATCCGGCAATTGTCAACGATTATTGGCATCAAGGCAATATAATGACCCTTGTCCATATCATTCAAAACCACGACGATGTTACAGATGAGTTTATTTCGTACTTGCTAGAACTGCGGATATCGTTGTCGCCCGCTTACATTCGTAACGCGGTTGCCGCTCATCAGCCGAAGGTAGTCGCATTGCTTGCCAATCTCGATCAACTGAAACCTGATGCTGATTCTTATGCAGCGTTTGACTGGGAGCTGCAGAAAAATCTGACGAGGCTTTCCCCGAATCCTATCTATTTACTGATTGTAAACAGTTTTGATTCCTTTTACCTAAAAATGGCGCGAAGGTATTTTTCCATCCCGGAACACCGCGAGGCATCTTGGCACTATTACCATGAACTGTTGAACGTCGCTTTACAGGGAGATTTCATCGAAGCAGAGCGTGTAGCCAGAAAGGCAATGGAAAGAAGTTTGGAGCAGTGGAGAAACCGAACCGTGTTGGAACAAGACAAGTGAAGGAACACAAGGGGAGGGCATTCTGTTGAAGGCAAAGTTTCTGAAGGAATTCTTTACGTTTCCGGATATCCTCATCATGAGCATTCTATTCTTAATTAGCTTGTCTTTCACTATGTCTGAATGGTACGTGTTGGAAACATGGGTTGCACTCGTGGCGGGGATGATTGGCTATGCGGTATGCGAATACTTGATTCATCGATTTCTCTTTCACCTCAAACCGCCTCGAAACCCATTTTTTCTCCATTTGTTAAAGCGCCTACATTATGACCATCACACCGATCCGAACAACTTGCACCTGTTGTTCTTGCCCGTGTGGTACAGCTTACCGCTCATTGCAGGAACCGGAACCATTTGTTATCTGCTTACTTCTGACGTGATTGTGACCAATGCCTTTGTTACAGGCGTGATCGGATTTCTGCTATTTTATGAATGGACGCATTATATCGCCCACCGTCCGGTTCAACCCCTATCTCCATGGGGGCGCTGGATGAAAAAGCTCCATCTTTGGCATCACTTCAAAAATGAACATTATTGGTACGGTGTCACCAGTCCTGTTTTTGACGTCATGCTGGGAACGTACAAGAATGAACAGGATGTCGAGAAAAGTTCAACGGTGAGGGATCTGGAAAGAAGGTGGGACAAAGATGTTGAACTGTAAAGGGTCTTTTGTCGCCCGTCATTTTACTTGTATCAAAGAGCATACGTTTTGCGCGAACATCCCTTTTTTGAGGGATGTTTTTTTATCTTCTTTACGTTTTAAAAGGTACCGATGAACGAACAAAGCTGTTGAGAAGAAAAAGCACAGGGCGCGCAGACCTTGACAAAGCCTGCCCAGTCGGAACTTCAAAAAGGGGACCACGCTTGTCGAACACTGCTTACTTGAGAAACCTCCGCCCATAGGGTGGCTTTGGCTCGACGGTCCCCTTTTTGAAGTGTAGACGGACAGTGAATCCCCATGCTGGCGTGTCAGAGTCGAAGAGAACTGTGCTTTTTCTTCTCCTCCACTATGTAGGAAACTCTACAACAATCCAGAGGTAGACAAGCGGATTGAAGAAGGACATCGCGAAAAAGATGCACAAAAACGCAATGAAATTTACGCAAAGCTGTTTGTCGCTGTCCCTTCTTTCGTCAATAGAGAGGAATTCACGCTTGGACCGGGAATGTAACTTGGGGAAGAGAAATGCGCAAGAGACAAGTCGTGGGGTGGAAAACATGCAGGAAGAGCAGCTAGACATATTTGATGAAGCAGGACAGCACATCGGGGTAGAAGCGCGTAGCGAAGTACACCGCTTGGGGTTATGGCACCAAACCTTTCACTGCTGGATATATCGCGTAGTAGATGACCAGATTGAATTGTTGTTCCAAAAAAGGCATCCACAAAAGGATACTTGTCCGAACTTGCTCGACATTACCTCTGCCGGTCATCTTATCGCTTCGGAACAGCCATGTGACGGCGTGCGAGAATTGGAGGAGGAACTGGGCTTGTCCGTGAGCTTTGCGGAATTGGACGAGCTAGGCGTGATTCGTGATGTAACGGTTGCCCCCTCCATCATTGATAAGGAAATGTGCCATACCTTTTTGTACGAATGTGATCAACCCTTGCATGAGTACCGTGTACAGGAAGAAGAAGTCACAGGGCTGTTTTGGGTCAGTCTGCATGAGCTAGAGCAGCTGTTTACAGGCGAGATCGGGCAGATAACGGTGAATGGATTTTTGCTAACGGAAAAGGGTGAACCAAAGGATACAGCGATGATCGCGTCGAAAGCCGACTTTGTTCCACATGAAGTGCATTATTACCAGCAGGTGTTTGCAGCAGTGAAACTCCGCGCTGCCAAGCGATAGCCCTAATCGGAAAAACAAAGCCTCGCTTGTCATTTGGCAAGACGAGGTTTTTCGTTGGTCGAGAAAGATTGTTCTCTCATGTGATATACTAGACAATGCTTTTTCACTGCTCGCGATCATGCGTAGATAGAGAGGAGATCGAGATGAGACTACAGATTATGATTGCCCTAATGCTCTCGACATTCCTTGCTGCGATGGAAGGAACGATTGTGAGTACAGCCGTACCACGCATTACGAGTGATTTGGCAGGCTTTGAACAGGTGAGCTGGGTATACGCCATCTACATGCTTGCCACTGCCGTATCTGCTCCCATTTACGGCAAGCTGGCTGATTTATTTGGCCGAAAAAACGTATTGTTAATCGGGATCGGCATCTTTTTGCTAGGTTCTACGCTCTGTGGAGTGGCGACGTCGATGTGGCAGCTCATTGTTTTCCGTGCCATTCAAGGCTTGGGTGCAGGTTCAGTCATGCCGATTACGATGACCATCATCGGAGATTTGTACACCGAGCAGACTGCCCGAGCAAAAGCGCAGGGCTGGATTAGCGCCGTATGGGGACTTTCCGGTGTGGCAGGTCCGTTGGTCGGAGGATTTTTGGTCGATACACTGACGTGGCGTTATATCTTTTTTCTTAACTTGCCTTTTGGACTTGTATCATTTTTCATGCTCGTCTTTTTGTATAAGGAAAAGCTTGCCATCAAAGAAAAGCACCATATCGATTATCCGGGCGCGCTTATTTTTTCGGTCGGGACCATCGCCTTGTTGTATGCCTTGTTAACAGGTAGCCAAAATCAATCCTGGACCAGTCCAGTGACGATTTCCTTGATCGTATTTGCTTTGGTGACCTATCTGGGGTTTGTATCGGTGGAGAAGAAATCGCCTGAGCCGCTGATTCCGCTTTCGCTTTTTACCAATCGAAATGTAACCAAGATCAATCTGCTGACGCTCTTGACCAATGGAATTATCATCAGCATGGTGGTTTACTTGCCGATCTGGAGCCAGGGAGTTTTGGGAGAAAGTGCGACAATGGCTGGCTTTGTCCTGACACCGATGCCGGTTTGCTGGACGATCGGGTCTATCCTTGCTGGGAACTTGTTAGGCAAGCTACGAGCGGAACAATTGTTTATCGCAGGGACAGCCGTTCTGACTGTAGCGACAACATTGTTGAGCTTCCTGTCCGCTCACTCAGCGGGATACCTCATTTATGTGGCTGTAGGCTTGATTGGTTTGGGAATGGGACTCATTTCCCCGATTATCATGGTAAAAATTCAATCGTCTGTTGCAGTCGACAAGAGGGGGACTGCCGTTGCTCTCAATACATTCACGGGTACCTTTAGCCAAACCTTCGGGGCAGCTGTATTTGGAATGTTGTTCAACATGGTGACTGTAGCAAGTGGTCATACGAATTTAGGGGCCTCATTTGAACATGGATCGATCCCTGTGGCACAGCTGGCACAGATCCGAGACTTATTGGCTAGTGGTGTTCATGTGGTCTTTACAGGCACCTTAGTGCTTGCGATAGCAAGCTTTGTTCTGACGCTTATGATCGCAAAAGGAAACCGAGTCAAGCAGACACACTAATTCGAAGACGTCCGCCGAGTGCGGGCGTTTTCCAATAATTGGTTACATTTTTCCGAAAAATACAAACTTCATATTGCCTGCGGTTACATTCATGATACTATTTTCCTAGATGCCTAATTTCTTGCAGACAGGAGTGCGTGAGATGATGGAGGAGATTCGCCCGGTTTCCATTGACGATATCGATGAGGTCGTTAGGATTGCAGCGATGAGCTACCCTGGAAGCAATCTTCTGGGTGCAGAGAGCAGACAGCGATTTGCGGAACGTGTAAGGGAGACGATCGAAAACGACCCACACGTCAGCTACCACGGCTGCTATCGGGATGGACGACTGCTGGGGATTATGAAATGGTATGATTTTCCCATGAATGTTCACGGTACACCGCTTTTGACTGGTGGGATTGGGCTGGTCGCCGTAGACCTTTTGCATAAAAAGGAAAAAGTGGCCATGTCGATGCTTCGAGGTTTCCTTTCCAGCTATCGGGAACGGGGAATCTCGCTGGTCTCTCTCTATCCGTTTCGTGTTGATTTTTACAAGCAAATGGGGTTTGGAGTAGGGACCAAGGTTCACCAATACAAGTTCAAACCGTCTAGCCTGCCGTTTGTAGGCAAGGACAAAATCGTTTATATAGGAAAAGAGGACAAAGAAGAACTGTCTGCTTGCTATCATCGCATCGCCCGTCAAACCCATGGCATGATCAAGCGAACAGACCGAGAGTGGGACAGACTCCTTGATGTCCCTGAAATGATTGTCGTCGGCTACAAAAAGGAAGGGAGATTAGGGGGCTATCTCGCTTTCCAGTTCCAGAGCGCTCATGAAAAAAACAAGCTCCTCAACAACATAGAAGTGAGAGAGCTTCAGTATGAGAGCCGCGAAGCACTTGCACAACTGCTCTCTTTCCTGCAAAGTCAGGCTGATCAGATTCAACGAATTGAGTTCACGACGCCGGACGAAGATTTTCACTTGTTGCTATCTGATCCCGGCAATGGAACGGATTCGGTATTGTGGAGCATTTATCATGAGAGCCATGTATCGGGAGTCGGTCTGATGTATCGAATTATTGATGTGCCAGAATTTTTCCGACAAATGTCCCACTACCGTTTTGGTTTGGAAACGGTGAATATCAAACTGACGATCCGCGATTCGTTCCTGCCTGAGAATGAAGGAACATGGCTTATCAAGTTTGTCGATGGACGTCCAGAATTAGGAGAGGCAACGGAGTTTGACGTTTCGGTCCAGCTAGATATTTCGGATTTTTCTTCACTCGTGATGGGGGTAGTCACTGCCCGCAAGCTGTATCAATACGGCCAGTTGGAGCTGGATGCACCAGAAAAGCTCCCCGTTTTGGATAAACTGTTTGCTGTTTCTGAGAAGCCGAGAAGTGTGACAACCTTCTAAAAAAGAAGATTTGTCACGTTTTTGACACATTCGGTTATCTTATTTTGCTTCCTCCCATATGTTGTTAGTAAATGGGAGGAGGCAGGTTTTATGATCTTTCTAACACTGGTTGTCTTTTTTGCGTTTCTTTTGATTGTTTGGGTGGTCGTTAGACTCCTCTTCCGGCTGGAAAAGCATGATTCCATCACACATGATGAGAGGGAATTGTGGAATCGCTTTCAGATGAAAGAGCAGGAGATCAGATACCGAAAACCCAAAAAATAAAAAGAAAGGCGCCAAGATGACAGGCGCTCTTTCTTTTGCGTGTTACCCACTTTGAGAAGAGAAAGAAGGAGAAAACAATGCCAGGTAGATCAGAGGGGCATCAACGTGAATTTTTTCGCTTACGTCTAGAATACGCCCTCTGTGCAGACATGACCATTGTGCTGGTCAAAGGGAAAACCATGGAGATTGGGAGCACGCAGGTATTGATCGATGATATTGGGGCAGGTGGACTTCGGTTTCTCTCTCATCTCAAAATGCCAGCAAATGACCAGCTCGTTCTGCAGTTTGCGACGGAATTGTGCGGGCAGGCTCTCAAAATGTACGGCCACGTCGTTCGCACGATTCCGTGGGAAACGGACTATTACGAATACGCTGTACGGTTTACGATGGAAGAGGAGCAACATCTGGAGATTAATCGCATGGTAAACCGATTAGCGATCCGCTATCGGCAGAAACGTATAGCAACAGAAGGCCGTTTCTACAAGGGTGACCGTCTGACATTTTTAAAAGAGTTGGCCCAAGCAAGTCTTTCGATGCGAGCCAGTGAAGCATAGACAAAAAGGCTTTCTGTTGTGCGAATACACAACGGAGAGCTTTTTTGTTTGACACAAAACAAACGTAATGATAAGTTATCTATAATAAGTCAAACGAATAAAGGTTGTGTTTATAGATGAGTCTTCATGAAGCATTTTGGAGCGCTTCTCTTCAAGAATGGAAGCAAGGTTACATTGAACAAGACGAACATTTTATGTGTTTGCTCTGTGGGGAACAGGTGGAGAAAGGAATCATTTATCCAGTGGAGGGTGCCCTGTACGAAGCGTCCCGCTTTATGCGCCATCATATCGAGGCTGCACACGGTTCTGTCTTTACGCACCTGAGCCAGTTGGATAAACGATTGACGGGCTTGTCTGATCATCAAGTTAATCTGCTTCGCCTTTTTTACCAGGGAAAGACAGACGCCGAGGTTCAAAGTGAAATGGGGATCGGCAGTGCATCGACGATCCGTAATCACCGCTTTGCACTCAAGGAAAAAGAACGTCAGGCCAAGGTGTTCCTGGTCATGATGGAGTTATTGCATGAAGCGGATAAACATCAATCGTCCACCGATGCCAAATCAACCAAGCAAAAGAACACCTCGAAAGATGGCGATGCCACAGAGTATGCCGCGATCGTAAAGAGACTCTTGCCGAATGGACTATCAGGTCGATTAGAGCGATTCCCACGCAAGCAAAAGCATAAACTCATCTTACTCGAAGAGATTTCCAAAAAATTTGAGCTCGATCGTTTTTACACCGAGCGGGAAGTGAATGAGATTTTGGAAGGTCTCTACGACGATTATGTGACCTTACGGAGATATTTAGTCGATGTTGGATTGATGGATAGACAGGCTGACGGCAGTCAATATTGGCGGATTGCTGTGGAAAATGAAGGAGAGGAACGGGTGGCGCAACAGTTGAATCGCAAGCAAGAGCTCAAGCAGATGTACAAGGAAGTAGAGACCGATGCAGGCGTTTATCAAATAAAGAACAAGCAAAATGACAAAGTGTTCATCGCCAGCACCAATAACCTAAAAACGATCAACGGTAGAAAGTTCATGCTTCAGCATGGCTCACATCCTAATCGTGAGCTGCAAAAAGACTGGGATAAATACGGTCCGGACGCTTTTGAAATAAAAGTGCTCGAGAAGGTTGAAAAGAAAGACCATCCGTATTTTGATGGGAAGGAAGCACTGGAAAAGCTCGAAGATAAATGGATGAAAAAGCTGGCGCCATATGGTGATCGAGGCTATCACGTGCAAAAAGATCCGTCCTAGTCTCGTCCATCATCCAGCATATGGAAGCGCTCCAAGTGATCCCGCAGACCTTCCTTTTGCAGGATTTGGATTTGTTTTTCACCGAGTAAATCAAAATGTGGGAAGGGTGCACGATTATGAATGTAGACAGGATCGAGTCCGTTGGCAAGGCACCAGTCTGTCAGTAACGAATAATTGGCACAGCCTACTTTGGTAACAGTTTTGATTCCGGGAAAGCGTGGGTCCAGCCAATAATGAGTGAGAAAGGCCAATTCGCCTCGACTAACGGCTTGCTTCCAGCGGTTTAGTTCATCTCTTGTAATCCCAAATGCCACTCTTCCTCATCCTTTGCAAAGCGGTCGTGTTTCTCATTCATTAATAGCATGGAATTGTATAGACGTCAAAAAGACAGTTCACCCCGGGAGCACTTCACCGATGGAACTGTCTTTTTTGTGCTTGGTTGCTTACCGAACTCCTGTTGGAAGCTGAGGCGGGATGTAATTCAATTCTTCGTCCGCCGTGATATAATCTGTGTTGACCATGAGGAGCAAATAGCGTTTGCCGGTTTGTGGATCGCTAATAATGATGTGGTCGCGGCCAGCCGTTTCAAGGACGCCACGGAAAATTTTGGCGTTCCATTGGCTGTTGTTTTCAAATGTTTGGTATACCGTAATGACTTTGCCTCGATTCAGGCGCAGGATGTTTTCGATGTACGATTCTTCCAGCGCTTGCCCAGGAGTAATGGGCATTCCAGGAATTAAAGATCCGCTTGGTTGCATCGGAACCAGTTGAGGTTGTTGCTGCTGAATCATCTGCTGCTGTTGCTGAGGTATGCCGTAAGGATACTGTGCGGATGGGTACATGTCGTAGCCGTATTGTTGTTGAGGGAAACCAGTGTAAGGCATTTGTTGACTCATGATGAACTCGCTCCTTTATCTATCTCATTCTTTTAATAGACGCGTGGACAATCTGCTCTTGTTGGAATGAAGAAGCAGTGCGCCTTATAGCGACCGGAGTTTTGTTGATCCCACCAGGTAGCCGGACAGTCTCCGGCAGGCCGGTAGAACCATAATGCGTTGCTAGCCGGACGGGTCTTTTCGCCATTGACTGCGCGCTGTGCTAATCGTCTTTCTTTGTCCCTGGTCCGTTGATAGAAATACGGCTTCTGGACCGCTTCGAATCCTCCCGGAGATTGATAGACCATGTCACGCATGCTGCGGATGTTTTTGAAGTCAAGGCAGTTACCTAAAATCCGATTTACCCCAACGTTGCCAACCATCAACATGCCCAACTCACCTTCACCCTCAGCCTCAGCCCGAATCAGTCTGGCAAGCATATCGACATCCCTGGAGTTCGCTTTGATGACGGCCATTGCTTCACCTCCTTCCACAAAAATCACAATAACAATATATGGGCGAATAATAGATTGGTGATTGGCCCGATAAATTTTTCATCAAGTTGACGCTTACGTAAACGGCAGTTACAATCGTTTTGTTCAGTTAATTTAGAATTTTATAAATGGATGTAAGGGGCGCTGGACATGAGCAGAGAAGGAATACAGAAGGAAGAATCGTGGACCATCTCTGATCTTGCTCAACAATTAGATGTCAGCACCAGAACGATTCGGTACTACGAAGAGCTCGGCTTGATTTTTCCCAGCCGGACAGAGAAGGGAAGCAGGCACTACAAACGTAAGGATCGTGCCAGGCTGCGACTCATTCTGCGAGGGAAGCGCTTCGGATTTTCGTTGGATCAGATTCGCGAGATGTTTGAGCTGTTCGACGAGGACCGTACAGGTCGGGTGCAGCTTTTGCGAACGATTGAGTACGGCAACCAAAAACTGGCTGAGATCGACGAGAAAATCATGGAACTCCGACAACTGAGAGAAGACATTCTCGTCTACAAGCAAAACTTTGAACAAAAATTGCTTGAAGAAAATGAGGAGGAGAAACGATGAACGTATCAGCTCTGCTCGCAGCAAACGGAAGGAAATACCCTGACAAGCCCGCGCTGGTTGCAGGAGATGTAGAGGTCAGTTTTTCCCAGTGGGATACACGCTCTACCCAGTGGGCTTGCTATTTGCGAGAGCTTGGCATCGAGCAAGGGGATCGGGTTGTCATGCTAATGCCCAATTGTCCGGAGTTTGCCATTTTTTACGTCGCCGTCATTCGCAGTGGTGCCCTTGTCGTGCCGATCAATGCACGCTCAACCCAAGAAGAAGTACGACATATATGCGAACATGCCGGAGCAAAGGCACTTCTTGTTCATGATGCCCTCGTGCCTATCGTGAATGAGTGGGTCCTCCAAACGCCGCAGCTTGTAGCAATCAAAACAGGTGTGAGCCAAGAGAATTGGCATGGTATTGCTAACTGGGATGCCAATGATGTGTCTTTTGATAAAATGAATGCGCTTTCTTCACAACCTTATTTGGCGGACATGAATGAAGAGAGTGAGGTCAGCATCCTCTATACATCTGGCACGACTGGACGCCCTAAAGGGGTGCTGTATACACATAGAAGCTTATTAACTGTCGCGAAAATGATGTCGATTGAACTGTCAATGACACATCGTTCGCGAATTTTGCATTTGATGCCGCTGAGTCATTCGGCTCCCCTCCATCTCTTTTTCATTGCAGGGCTCATGCTTGGCGCCACTCAGGTAATGGCCCTGACCTTCTCGCCGCAGCTTCTTTTGGATTTGGTGCAGCAGCATCGGATTACGCATTTCTTCGGAGCGCCAGTGGCGTATTTGTTGACGATGAAGCATCCCGAGTTTGTGGCGTACGATTTGTCTTCCATCGAATATTGGATGTATGGCGGGGCTCCGCTGTCCAAAGAGATGGCGTCGCTCATGGAAGACGCTTATGGACGCGATAAACTGGCGTGCGTCTACGGCTTGACGGAGGCAGGGCCGAACGGAATGTGTCTCTTGCACAAAGAGCATCCAGACAAAATCGGAAGTATAGGCAATCGTGGTGTATTGTTCGCCGAAATGGAGGTTGTAGACGAGCGAGGAGGGCGATGCGCCAGTGGCGAAGTGGGCGAAATTCGCTTGCGCGGAGAAGGGACAATGAAAGGATACTACAACAACCCAGAGGCTACAGCAGAGACCATCCGCGATGGTTGGTTGTACACAGGCGATATTGCACGCGTGGATGAGGATGGATTTCTGTGGATGATTGACCGGAAAAAAGACGTGATGATTACGGGCGGGGTAAACGTCTACCCTAAAGAAATCGAGCAGTTGTTAGAACGTCATCCGGCGATTGGCGAGGTAGCTGTTGTAGGTTTGCCACATTCGGAGTGGGGCGAGACGGTTACGGCCTATGTGGTGCTGAAATCAGGGGTCGATACCAATCGAGAGTGGCTAGAGGAAATCCAGGGCTTTTTGCGCGGTCATCTCGCCGATTACAAGCTCCCGCGACAGGTGAATATCGTTCCTGCACTACCGCGGAACACGAGCGGAAAAGTCCTGAAGCATGTATTGCGTGATGTCAGTTCCCAAAAGGAAGTGGAACTGCGATGAGTGATTTGCAAACAAGCATCGATCAGCGAACTTACAGCGACAACATCCCGCACCCTCGTACGCCACAGGAACAAAACTTTTTCAAAAGAGATCCCAACCTCAATTACTTGCTGGAACGTTATCTCCCTGCTTCTATGCATGAATGGGCCAAACAGCAGTTGAGCTGGCTAGGAGCGCAAGTGGCAGGACCCATCGATGAGCGTGCCGCCTATACAGACAGAGAAGGAAGGCCGAGATTGCGCAAGTACAATCGGTTGGGTGAGGATATTTCCGAGATTATTACCAACGAAGGCTACAAGGAAACCGTAGCAGAGGTTTACGGAGCAGGCATCGTCAGCTATTTGTATCAAGACATCCCTGAGTTGGGGAGAAAAGCGCCGTACAGCTATTCCTTTTTCATGGGCTATCTCGTGAGCCAGTCTGAGCCGGGCTTCTATTGCCCTGTCACCTTGTCGATGTCAGCCGCTTATTTAATTGATCGGTATGGCAGCGAAGAACAAAAGGAGCAGTACCTGACAGGACTGACCTCTCGTGATCGCACTTCCTTGTATGAAGGAGCTACTTGGCTGACGGAGAGACAGGGCGGTTCGGATGTCGGTGCGAATTTGACTGTAGCAGAGCCAGTAGCAGGTCGACCGGGTGTATACCGATTGACGGGAGAAAAGTTTTTTGCGAGCAATGCTGGAGCATTTGTTGCGACTGTTTTGGCGAGAATCGATGAGGACAAACCGGGGACAAAAGGGCTCGGACTGTTTTTGGTGCCTTGGATAAAGCCTGATAACGAACGCAATCATATCCAGGTCCGCCGCCTGAAAGATAAGCTGGGCGTCAACGCCGTACCATCTGCGGAGATACTGTTGAACGGGGCAGAGGGCTATTTGATTGGGGAGCCTCAGAATGGATTCAAGTACATGGCAGAAGCCCTGAACCTCTCTCGCATTTGCAACGCGATTGCTTCGATTGGGATCATGCGTCGAGCTTTTTACGAAGCGAGGTATTATGCCGAGCAACGTCGTGCATTTGGGAAGCCGATCGATCAGTACCCGATGGTAAAAGAAATGCTGGTGAGCCTCTTATTGGATACAGAGGTAAGCACAGGTGCGGTGTTTGATATGATTGCTGTTTATGATCGCTTGCAGTCTCATTCCGCTAGCAAAGAGGATAACGCGCTTGCTCGCCTATTGATTCCTTTGCTGAAATTCCGTACAGGGGAAGAGGCGGTCGAATCGACCCATACCGCGATTGAAATTCATGGCGGTAACGGCTATATCGAGGAATACGTGACGCCGCGTCTGTTGCGTGATGCGCAAGTTTTGACCGTATGGGAAGGCACCTCGAATATACTGGCACTCGATATTTTGCGTGTGATGCAAAAAGAAAATAGCCACGAAGTGTTTTGCAGATTGCTTCGGGAGCGCATAGCTGGTTGGAAGCATGCCTTTTCACAGCCGTACGCCGAACTGATTCGGACAGAACTGGCTATCCTGGAGGAAAATATCGCCTATCTCATGAAACAGACCCACGATTATGTAATGTACAAATTAAAAACGCTCGCGGAACATATGGTAGATTTGTACACTTTGTCATGCATCGTCAGTGAAGCAGAGGATCAGGTGACACGTGAGGGAAATGCACGCAAATACATTTTGGCAAGGCTGTATGCGGAAAAACATTTTCATTCGCCAGAAAAGCGGGGGATTCAAGCCGATTCTTTGCTGGATGTAAAGTTCTTCACTCAACTGGTGGAGTACCAGTCAATCAGCGTAGAAGAGTGGGCCCGACAGTCCGCAATTGTTCCGACCCGATAATCAAAAAGCGCCTTTGTCCACTTGTTGAGGTGGCTCGGGCGCTTTTGATTTTTACGCATACCGCTTGCGGCGAATGCTCCAAATAAACCAGATCGCGGCAACCACTGTTGCTACCGCCAACAGCGTGATCTCAAAGTATTCATCGATTAGAACCTTTGCGTGTTTTCCGTATAAATAAAACAAGGTGCCAATCAAGAAAAACTTCAATCCCCGCCCGATGATCGCATAAAACATGAGCTTGGTCAGTGAGTAATTAAATACACCAGAGAGCACAGTGAAAACCTTGAAAGGAATGGGGGTAAAGGCTCCGATTAGTACCGCAGCATCCCCGTTTTTTTCGAATTTTTCCGTCGCTACGATCACCCATTTTTCAGGGAGAATCTTGTGCAAAAGTGGTTTTCCCAGCCATCTCCCCAATAAAAATCCGATGGGAGCGCCGAGGACGGAAGCAGTAAAGGCTACTGTCGCAAACTGAATCGCTGAGCCTGGATCGAGCAGACTCATCGCAATTTGCATAAAAAACGGAGGAATTGGACTAATAAATGAGTCCAAAAATGCCATGGCCGCGAGTCCCCACATCCCATATTGCATGAATAGCTGTGTGATATGTTCGAGCATGAGCATCTCCTTACTGGGTTTTTTCTATTGTAGCCATCTTATGTCAGTTTGTCCAAAGAAAGACCACAACTGAAGTTAGATGCTGGGGGGAAAATCAGGGAATAGGATGATTGGCCTATGAACCAGTTTCCAAAATACCCCGATTACAAGTGTGTGGAATGTCATGAAGAAAGGAATATTTATGAAATGAAAATGCCATTATCGATCAAAGTCATTCAAGGGTTTATGCTGTTGCAAGTCATCGTATTGGGAGGCCTCTATTTTGTGGTTTCACAGGCAGATCCGATGAATTTGAGCCATTGGGCCAGTAAAATGGTTTTCAACGTGGTGACGATGCCAGAAGATATGTTAGATCAAAGCTACGTGTTAGGAAGATGGCAAGGAAGGTTAATGTTTCCACTAATCATCACCACTTTGTTGTTCATCTTCATACAGATGAGGTTACTAAAATCGTCGATTGTCTGCATAAGTTTGGCGATTTTACTGGATATAAGCAATGGAGCTTTCTTGATCGCCATCTTGTATATAACCCTTCTTTTGGTCGTGACCCACAACAAACAATCGAAAATATATTTTAATCGGAATCATCATCAAGTTACGCAGTCGGTTTCAAAATAAAAAATGAGTGGTCCAATGAGCTAATCTTAGGTCGAATATTGGTAATGAAGTCCTTGTTTTTCATTGACGCTAGGAAAGATTATCCACTAAAATGTAGGGAAACAGGACAAACATCATGGGAGGAACCAATGAAAACATTGGGTTCGGGAAAAGTCGTTTTCTATGCACCAAACGGGACGAACTTGCAATTATCAGGGGAAATTGACGTACGTGGTGATCGGGTATCCATAACAGAAATCATCTATTTTAATGGCAAACCAAACGGAGCCCGCGAAACAAATTTGCCACTCGCGCAAAGCGTGATTTACTGGGAGCCAGAAGTGTACGAACAGATCGGATATGAAGAAGAATAAGAATCATTGCGATTCCAAGCCCTGTCTCTTGCAGGGTTTTTTCGCGTATGGTAGTGTATCTGCCAGCACCTCGGGCTATAGCCGATGTCCCAGTATTGTGTTATGATGTGGGATGGAATTTACGTATGGTACAAGGAGTGATCCTTATGATCGATTCTATATTGGAACGTGCTCTCGCAGGTGAACGACTGGGTCTAGAAGACGGTCTGGCTTTGTTTGCGAGCAATGAAATCGAAAAGATCGGACATTACGCCAATCTGGTTATGCAAAAGCATCATCCAGAACCGATTACGACCTTTGTCATCAGTCGCAACGTCAATTACACGAACGTATGTGACACGTACTGCCGTTTTTGCGCCTTTTACCGTCGCCCAGGCTCTTCTGAAGGATATGTTCTCCCAAAAGAAACGATTTTCCAAAAAATTCAGGAGACCGTGGACGTTGGCGGTACGGAAATTTTGATGCAAGGCGGCACGAATCCGGATCTGAAACTGGATTATTACACCGACCTCTTGCGCGAGATCAAGGAGCGCTTCCCGCAGATTACGATGCACTCTCTATCTGTAGCCGAAGTGATGAAAATCGCGGAAGTTTCCAACATGTCTGTTGAGGAAGTGCTGAAAGAGCTAAAGGCAGCGGGTCTCGATTCCTTGCCGGGAGCGGGTGGCGAAATCCTCGATGATCGTACACGTCAGAAGATTTCCCGATTGAAGGGCTCTTGGACTCATTGGATCGATACCCAAAAAGCAGCACACCGTGCAGGCTTGCCTGGTACTGCTACCATGGTTATTGGTTTTGGGGAAGAGATGGAGGAGCGCGTGCTTTCTCTGTTGCGTATCCGCGATGCACAGGATGAAACAGGGGGCTTCAAAGCGTTTATCGTTTGGACCTTCCAGCCGGACAACACGAATATGAAGGCTGTCAACAACACGCCAGAGGAATACTTGAAAACACTGGCAATCAGTCGCCTGATGCTGGATAATATCAAAAACTTCCAATCTTCCTGGGTGACGATGGGCCCGCATTACGGTCAGCTTTCTCTATCGTACGGAGCGAATGATTTCGGCCAAACGATGATGGAAGAAAACGTTGTTTCCGCAGCGGCATGTACGTACAAGGTCAACACGAACCAAATTTTGGAGCTCATTCGCGGCGCAGGCAAAATCCCTGCACAGCGCAACACACAGTATGACATTCTGCGCGTTTTCAAAGACGGCGAGATGGCAGAACGTGATTTTGTCATGCAGAACTAAAAAAACAAAAAACGCTTCTCTGCCCTTCCTATCAAAAGGAAACCGGCAGGGAAGCGTTTTGGTTTTTAATTAGGAACTTTTTACCTGCAACCTTCCCTGAGTTTCCAACCGTTTAAAAGTATATCGCTCCTGACGGGACATATACTGTAACTACAATGGCGGGTTGGGGGGATGGTTATGCAGACGTTTCGCGTATTGCTGGAGAATGTCCCTGAGCATTGTGACACGTATCGGGCTATCGTAAATGAGATGACGGAGCGGGTCAACACTGCACCGGTGCGCATTACATACAGGGAGCAAGAAGAGAATGGATACCTCTTGTTCTACTTTCAAAGCTGGTGTGAGACCGAGTATGACGCGCAGACCATCGATTGGGCAAGAGCCTTCGTTGCTCTTACATTAGCCGAATGGGTCATTCAGGTGAAGGAACCGAACATCATGGAAGAAATGGCCGCAGACTTACTCGCTGCCGAACAGATGGAAACCGAGTGGGTAGAGATTTTTCCTTATATTCAACGCATGTGCCAAGAAGTCGAGCCAGATGGCGGGGAACTGTTAACGGCTACGACACGCAAGGCAAACGTATATCGCAAAGTTTTCACCTATCTGGAATGGGAGAGAACGATCAACGTCTTAGGCTTCGTCCGGTTTCGATTGCAGGAGCATTGGAACGAGCTGTTCGAACTCGTGGAAACGGGTATTGATGAATATCTGGAAGACAAGCAATATGAAGAGTTTGTCGAGCTGTTGCGCTATTTTATTGCTGTACAGGAAACCAAGCAGGAGGTCGTTCATGTCGTTCCTAGTGTGGACAAACCTTTCCATCTTTATGATAAAAAAGGGGATCGTCTTTGGCTTGAACAGTTAGATACTGTTCTGAACATGGACGAACAAAAATGCAGGGACGAGGATTATTTGGTCAGTGCTTTGGTTACACTGGCACCTGAGAGTATCGTGCTCCATATGGCTTCGGAAAAGCCTGGCCTTGTACAGACGATCCGCAGTATTTTTGACGGTCGGCTCATTACTTGCCACTCTTGTTCGCTTTGCCTATCCGAGCGACGTGTACTTGACGGGAATAATCCCTCTAAACTATAATAGCAACAACAACTTTACATCGCTTATAAATACGATGAGAAGGACACGGACAATAGTAAGGACGCTCTAGAGAGGCGGGCCACAGGCTGGAAGCTCGCTGCGAACTGTTATTGATCTACCACCTTCGAGTAGCTACCGGGAACGAAGCGTAGGCTTTTACTATCGGTATGCCGGTTAAATACCGTTACATGGAATGAGGAGTCTGTTTTTATGAACAGACTTGAAGTAGGGTGGTACCGCGAGAACACACTCGTCCCTTTTTGGGGATGAGTGTTTTTTTATTTTCTCTAAACAATCCAGATACAGGAAGGAAGAATCCTCAGTGGCACAAATTCAAGTTACTTTCCCAGATGGAGCCGTTCGTCAATACGACGCTGGGATTACCATCGAAGACATCGCAGGCTCCATTAGTTCTAGCCTGAAGAAAAAGGCAGTAGCTGGTAAAAAAGACGGCAAAGTTGTCGATCTGTACACCGCTCTGGAAGAAGACGCAGCGATTGAAATCGTGACCCTCGATTCTGCCGACGGGTTGGAAGTATACCGCCACAGTACCGCTCACTTGCTCGCTCAAGCGGTAAAGCGTATTTACGGCACAGAAGTGAAATTCGGTATCGGTCCTGTCATTGAAGATGGCTTCTACTACGACATGGACATTCCGGTTTCCCTTTCTCCAGAGGATCTGGGCAAAATTGAAGCAGAAATGGAAAAAATCGTGAAGGAAGACCTGCCGATCCGCCGCAAAGTCGTAAGCCGCGAAGAAGCAACTGCGATTTTTCAAGAACTGAACGATCACCTGAAGCTGGAGCTGATTCGCGACCTGCCAGAGGATGCGACTATCACGCTGTATGAGCAAGGCGAATTTTTCGATCTCTGTCGTGGTCCGCACTTGCCGTCTACTGGTTACATCAAAGCATTCAAGCTGATGAGCGTGGCAGGTGCATACTGGCGCGGAAAAGCAGAAAACCAAGTTCTGCAACGCGTGTACGGTACAGCTTGGCCGAAAAAAGCAGACATGGATGAATATCTGCACTTCATCGAAGAAGCGAAAAAGCGCGATCACCGCAAATTGGGTAAAGAACTGGGCCTGTTCATGTTCTCCGAGGAAGCACCAGGTATGCCGTTCTACCTGCCAAAAGGCTTCACTGTTCGTAACGAGCTGGAGCAATTCTCCCGCCGTCTGCAACAATTGGCACAATACACAGAAGTGCGCTCTCCGTTCCTCATGAACGAGCGTCTCTGGAAAGAATCCGGTCACTGGGATCACTACAAAGAGAACATGTACTTCTCTGAAGTAGACAACGCGACTTACGCCTTGAAGCCAATGAACTGCCCAGGTCACATGTTGATCTATAAAAACGAGATGCATTCTTACCGCGACCTGCCGATCCGTTACTCTGAGTTTGGGCAAGTTCACCGCCATGAGTACTCCGGGGCATTGAATGGAATGCTGCGGGTGCGTACTTTCTGCCAGGATGACGCGCACGTATTTGTCCGCCCTGATCAGATCGCCGGCGAAATCAAAGGCATGATCACTTTGATTGACAGCATCTACAAGGTATTTGGCTTCGAATACAGTGTGGCTCTGTCCACTCGTCCGGAAGATTCCATGGGCTCTGATGAGCTGTGGGAAGCAGCAGAAACCTCTCTGAAAACAGTGTTGGATGAGCTGGGTATGGCCTATGAAATCAAAGATGGAGACGGTGCGTTCTACGGACCGAAGATCGACTTCCAAATTACCGACGCGCTGAAACGCCGTCACCAATGTGGAACGATCCAACTGGACTTCCAAATGCCTGAGAAATTTGACCTGACGTATGTGGGTCAAGACAACGAGAAGCATCGTCCAGTTGTTTTGCACCGTGCGATGTACGGCTCCATGGAGCGCTTCATCGGTATCTTGATCGAGCACTACGCAGGTGCATTCCCGATTTGGCTGACTCCTATCCAAGCACGCATCATGAACATCAGCGAAGTGCACATGCCATATGCAGAACAAGTAAGAGAAAAGCTTCAACAAGCTGGCATTCGTGTTGAACTGGATGGCCGCAATGAGAAAATCGGCTACAAAATCCGTGAAGCACAAGTTGAAAAAATCCCGTACATGCTGGTCATCGGCGAAAAAGAGGTGGCTGACGGTACACTGTCCGTCCGCAAACGCGGAGTGGGCGATGAAGGCGCGATGATTGTGGATGCGTTTGTAGAGAAAATCCGCGCTGAAATTAATGAAATGAAGTAAAAAAACGTATAGAAGTAGAGCCGTCCTGAAATTTCGGGCGGCTTTTTCCTTTATACGTTTATTCGGAAAAAAGAACGGGAAAAGGATGTAGAGTAATTATTCTGATGGACATCAAGGAGAACTGCGGGGGATAGGTATGCGGGTAAGCATTAAGCAAAGACTGATAGCAGCATTTCTTGCCATTATTTTAATCCCGATTGGAGTGATTAGCTCATTTGTATATGTCAGTATGAAGGAGCGAATCCAGACGTATTTTATTGAATCCTCGACAAAAGAAGTGGCTCAGGTAGACAACGCGATTAACCTGTATTTCGACTCGATTCGTGAAAATGTAAACCTGATAGCAGGTAGTCCCTTACTAAAGAGTGCAGATAACACCATCACGACGTATATGGATAAACCAACCAAAACCAAGCATACGCCACTGCAAAATGGCGGGGTAGAGGCCACTATTTTTCAAGATTTCCTGCGATTTGTCGATTCTCATCCGAATACTGCCTTCATTTATTTAGCGACCAAATACGGAGGATACATACAGTGGCCGACAGATGATGTCATAGCGAATTACGATCCACGTACAAGGGATTGGTACAAAAAACCGATGGAGAATCCCGGAAAAGTGATCACGACAGATCCTTATCTCTATTTAGGTGACAACAGTATCGTAATCAGTAACGTAACGATGCTAAAGGATAGCAAGGGTGAACCACTGGGCGTTGTTGGACTAGATGTGAATTTAAAAGGGCTAACCGACATTTTGAAACAAATTAAGATTGGGAAAACGGGTTACCTCATGCTGGTTGGCAAAGACGGAACGATTTTGGCTAATCCCAAGAACCCCGAACTCAATTCGAAAAACCTCAAAGATACGCAAATTCCTGAATTGGCCGCTATCGGTGAGAATACCTCTAGCAGCTTTGCGGTCACGATGAACGATACTGAGTATTTGGCGAACGTCTTTACTTCAGAAAAAACTGGCTGGAAATATATTTCGTTTATTGAAAAAGCTGAGCTCTCGGCTGAAGCCAATCAAATCGGTTTCATCATCGGCGCATTGAGCATTTTGTTTGCCGTACTAGCGGTTGTTGCTTCCGTTCTTTTCTCGCACAAATTCACCAAGCCGTTGCTTGCCATCGTTGACCAGATTTCACAGATCGGTCGTGGTGACTTTACCGCGGAATTGCCCAAAAACCTTTTGGATCGAAAAGACGAAATCGGCATGCTTGGTCAGAGCATTCAGGTGATGCAAGTATCCATCCAAGGACTCATTCGAGAAGTCCAAAAAGCGGTGAACACCCTCTCTACTTCGTCAGACAATATATCGGTTCGCATGGCGGACAATGTAGATACTGCGAACAAAATATCTACCACGATACAGGAAGTAGCGAGCGGGGCGCAGAATCAGCTTAGAGGTACGGAAGAATCCGCAAGAGCGATGGAAGAAATGTCGATCGGTATCCAACGCGTGGCGGAGACAACCTCCATTATCTCAGAATCATCTACAAGTACGGCGGACGAAGCGCAGCTAGGAAACCAGTCCATCCAAAAGGCTATTCAGCAAATGGACTCCATCCGTGGCTCTGTGGAACATTCTGTATCCGTCGTCAAGCAATTGGGTGAGCGTTCCAAAGAAATTGTGCAAATCATTGACGTGATTACGGGAATTGCCTCTCAAACGAATCTGCTTGCTCTCAACGCTGCCATTGAAGCCGCTCGTGCGGGAGAGCATGGACGAGGTTTTGCTGTCGTAGCAGATGAAGTGAGAAAGCTCGCAGAACAATCTGATGAGTCTGCTCGGCAAATCGCCAACCTCATTCAGGAAATCCAAACAGATACGAACATGGCGGTCAACTCGATGGATTCAGTCAATCAAGATGTTCAGGTTGGATTGTCTACTGTACTGGAGTCAGGAGAAGCTTTCCAACGCATCTTGCAAGAAATTCGACAGATAACCGATCAAATTCAGGAGGTATCTGCTGTCTCTGAACAGATGTCCGCCGGATCGGAACAAGTAGCAGCATCTGTAGACGAGACTGCCCAAATTGCAAGGATTTCAGCCCACAATGCTGAAAATCTGGCGACTTCCGCCAAAGGTCAATTGGCCACCATGGAAGAGTTTGCCCTTTCATTTGAATCCTTGAATCAGATGGCTCGTGAACTGGAAAGAATGATTAGCAAATTTAAGATATAGAATGCATAACGGGAAGAGTACGAATGTCAGGAGGAATTCGTACTCTTTTTTTGCAAAGTGATCCCAATTATGACACCATGTGCGATTTGCGTTTGAAAATTTGGCTATTTCGATTTAAGATAATAGACTGAAACGAAGTTGAAATGCGCTATGATGAAGATGAAGGGAAAAGCCGTCCTATAGATAAAAGGAGAGTGAACATCTATGCCAGATAAACTGCTTGATTTACGGAATCGTCCTCTCCGAGATTTACGAATATCTGTCACCGATAAATGTAATTTTCGTTGCCGTTATTGCATGCCTGCCGAAATTTTTGGACAGGATTTTGAGTTTTTGCCGCAAAGCAAGTTGCTGACCTTTGAGGAGATTACCCGTTTGACCCAGATCTTTACTTCGCTTGGGGTCGGGAAAATCCGCATTACCGGTGGAGAGCCATTAATGCGCAGAAATTTGCCTGAATTGATTCGAATGATACGTGAAGTAGAAGGCGTTCAAGATATTGCGATGACGACCAACGGTTCTCTCTTGTCCCGCCATGCGCAAGCACTAAAAGAAGCAGGTCTGGATCGGGTCACGGTCAGTCTGGACAGCTTGGATAATGAGCGCTTTGGGATGTTGAACGGAAGAGGCTATCAGGTCGATGCCGTGCTGGATGGGATTCGTGTTGCAGCAGATGCCGGGCTTTCGATCAAGATCAACATGGTGGTACAGCGCGGAGTCAATGATCAAGATATTTTGCCGATGGCACGGTACTTCCGTGAGCAAGGGCATACCCTTCGATTTATTGAATTCATGGATGTGGGAAACAGTAACGGCTGGCGGCTGGATCAAGTCGTACCTTCCCGTGAAATTGTGCGTATGATCCATGAAGTGATGCCGTTGGTAGCAACCGAAGCGAACTACTATGGAGAGGTGGCTTCTCGCTATCGCTATGAGGGATCGAACCAGGAAATCGGGTTGATCTCATCGGTGACCCAAGCCTTTTGCTCCACTTGTACGCGGGCGCGCCTGTCGGCAGAAGGAAAATTGTACAATTGTCTCTTCGCTTCATCCGGAGATGATTTGCGCGAACCAGTCCGCGATGGACGCACGGATGAAGAGATTCGCGAGCTGATACGTGCGATCTGGGAGCGGCGTGACGTGCGCTACTCGGAGGAACGACTAAGTGAAACGCCTGGTCTCGCGCAGCGTGAAAAGGTCGAAATGTCCCATATCGGGGGATAATTAGGTATGAGCCTTGACAAAACCCAAGCTACCTTGTAATATAAGTTGCGTGTATAAACACTTCATACTTCGAGAACAAGCAGAGGCGCACAGCTTCTCACCTGGGTCGACGTCGTACACGACTGTTGACAGGTAACTCTTACGCAAAGATCTTCGGATCTGATGAAATTGCTTAGGTGAGATATGTGCGGGCGCAGATTGCGTTCGCACATTTTTGTTCCTTCTCGAAATTGACGGGGGTGGCAAGTATTAGCAAGGATCAAATGTTAATTAACGAAGCGATCCGTGCCCGTGAAGTCCGTTTAATCGGTGCTGACGGGAGCCAATTGGGAGTCGTACCTTTTAAGGAAGCATTGCGCATTGCCCAGGAAGCTGAATTGGATCTGGTAAACGTTGCTCCTACAGCCAAGCCGCCTGTATGCCGTATTATGGACTATGGAAAGTTCAAGTACGAGCAGGCGAAAAAGGAAAAAGAAGCACGTAAAAACCAGAAGATCATCGAGCTGAAAGAAGTGCGTTTTTCTTCTAACATCGAGGAACACGATTTTCAAACAAAGCTTCGCAACGTCCGCAAGTTCTTGGAGGATCAGCACAAGGTGAAGTGTACGATCCGTTTCCGTGGACGTGAAATCACCCACTCCGAAATTGGACTAGGCGTTATGGAACGTGTAGCTGCCCAGTGTGAAGATCTCGCTGCGCCTGAGCGTAGACCGAAGATCGAGGGCCGCAGCATGATCATGATTCTGGCTCCGAAAGCGGAAAAGCAGTAAGATAGTAGTTTAGACAGGAGGATTTTTCAGATGCCTAAAATGAAAACCAACAAGGCTGCTGCGAAACGTTTCAAAAAGACTGGAAGCGGCCAATTGAAGCGCGACCGCGCATTTGGTAGCCACTTGTTCGCTAACAAATCGACGAAAGCTAAGCGCCACCTGCGCAAAGCTGCACTCGTTTCCAAAGGCGATCAAAAACGTATAGAGCAAATGCTCACTTACCTGTAAGTTTTTCTTTTATTACACAACATTACGCAGCATGAGCTCCCTAAGCGCCTAGCAGTAGGCCGCCATGCTGGAAAGACCAGGAGGAGTTTAGTATGCCAAGAGTAAAAGGTGGCATTGTTACACGCCGTCGTCATAAGAAAATCCTGAAGCTGGCGAAAGGATACTTCGGTTCCAAACATCGCCTGTTTAAATCCGCTAACGCGCAGGTAATGAAATCCCTGCTGTATGCATACCGTGACCGTCGTCAAAAGAAACGTGATTTCCGCAAACTGTGGATCACTCGTATCAACGCACAAGCTCGCATGAACGGTCTGTCCTACAGCCGTTTGATGCACGGCCTGAAAGTTGCTGGCATCGAAGTTAACCGCAAAATGCTGGCTGACTTGGCTGTTAACGACAAAGCTGCGTTCAACGAACTGGCAACAGTTGCAAAAAGCAAACTGAACGCTTAATTTTTGAATAGAAGAGCCGATCTTCCCCATTGAGGGCAAGGTCGGCTTTTTTGTTTTGGTCTGGACAGTGGTAGTCAAAAGAAAAAACAACCGAGCTCACATTCGGTTGTTTTTTCTATTTCTATTCAACAAATGATTCGCAGGCGAATAGCGTCTGCCACACCTTGTGCGCGATTTTGTACACCGAGCTTTTTTAAGGCGGACTTGATGTAATCCTGCACGGTAAACTGACTAATACCCATCCAGTTTGCCATCTCCTTAACGCTTTCGCCCCATGACATCCGCTGCATGACTTCGACTTCTCGGCGTGAGAGCTTGACGGCTTTTGGGCGAGGGGAGTCTGTTGCCAATACTTTACCCAGCATCGAACAGTATGTGCTCAGAGATTGTACCAATTGATGGTTGATGCCAGAACAGCCATCCTGATGCCAGGAAATGCCGGCGTAGCCGAGTACGTTAGGCCCGTAGCTGATAGGGAGAATGAGCGCATAAGGGGCGCCGTACACTAAATTGGGAGGGAACTGACGAATCGCCTCAGAATCTAGTAGTACGGCTCGCTGTTCACGGATCGCCTGCTGGATAAGGGGCATATTGCGCATGTCCACCCGTATATCGCGGATAGAGAATAACTCTTGGTCAAGGATCGACCATAGTCCCTCACCCATTTGACTGAGCGTGGAGTAATTGCACAGAATGGCTCCCATGAAAGGGAAGAGATCCACGAAACCGCGTACAGCAAGCACCAGTTTCTCCTCGTAATATGCCGTTTCTTCGATTCGATCGATGTACATGTTGAGCTCTGGACTGACCATGGAGTGATTGCCACCTCCATTTAAGTGATGAACACCCCCTGATTTTTGGGGATATGAACGATCGTTCAGTCTGACCTATAATCAAACTACAGCGTCTTCATTTTATCAAACCACTGATCGTAGCGTAAAGAATGGAAATTGGGATATATTAACAATTTTATAACTCCTTTCATTCGTTCGAAATAGAAGGCGTATGAGAAAAAAGAAAGGTTGGATGGGGATGAGGAATGGTTTTGTTTCGACCAGCCAAAAAGGATTGGATCAGGAGCTGCTGCCGTATCAGTTGTATCAAAAAGCGAAGAGATACGGCATTTGGAACCCGCAGGACATTGATTTTACGCAAGACCGTGAAGATTACGCGAATATGAGTCCGGAGCAGAAAGGAGAAATTTTGGGAAGGATTGCTGGCTTTCTAGGTGGGGAAGAGGCTGTCACCCTCGATCTTTTACCTTTGATCATGGTTATTGCAGAGGAAGGACGATTGGAGGAAGAAATGTATTTAACGACCTTCCTCTTTGAAGAGGCCAAGCATACGGAGTTTTTCCGATTGGTTCTCGACAACCTCGGCGAGTCAGGAGATTTGCATCATTTGCACGAGGATGTGTACAAGCAAATTTTCCATGAGATCTTGCCGAATGCACTTAATCGTCTGTTGACGGATAAATCCCCTGAAGCCATCGCAGAAGCCTCTACTGTCTACAACATGTTTGTGGAAGGCGTGCTTGCAGAGACAGGCTACTATGCCTTTTACGAAGCACTTAGCAAAACGGGGCTCATGCCTGGTTTAATGCAAGGAATTGGGTATTTGAAGACAGACGAATCGCGGCACATCAGCTACGGGACATTCCTGCTGCAGCGATTGATCTGTGAGCACCCCCATTTATACGATGTCATTGCCAAAAAGATGGATGAACTGGCTCCACTGGCAACTCATCTGTACGACTGGATGGATGACCCTCAAGGGGTGAGTGCATTCGGGGTAAAGGTCGCGGACTTGCAGCAGTTTGCGAAAAAGCAACAGAGTGTGCGCATGGAGGTACTTGCTCGAGCAAAAGGGCAGACAATTGAAGAGCTGTATAAGCATACAAGAACAGCTGTCGATGTGTAAGAAATCCATTATCCGTTATGGAACTAGGCTCGGGGCCGAAAAAGGAATCCGCCCAAGGTCTGAGTAAAAAACAACCTTCCGTCCGTGTTTAACAGCCTGGCTAAACGATTAAAATAAAGTCATAAGAGGAAATTATTGGATAGGAGAGAGATAAAAATGAAAAAACAAAAGTGGATGATGATGGGAATTACAGCAGTTGTTTGTTCGGCGATGGTCGTGCCAGGAGCGTTTGCCAAAGAGAAAGACGACGCAAATTCAGTGACAAATGCTTTCTTTGCCCCAGCTCCGTACACGACGGCTCCAGTAGTCCAAAAAACAGATGCGGTGACAGGCAAGCAAACACCAGGAAGTGCATTTATTTTCGCTCCAACTGTAAACGAAAAAGAAAAAAACTAATGGGTTTAAGCATCCGTACAGGATGCTTTTTCTACTGTAAAAAACGATTCCATCTCAAGTCTGAGAAAAAAAACAATCTTTCGTCCGTGTCGAGCAGACTCCCTACTGCCATACAATAAAAAGCGTTACAGGAAAACATTGGATAGGGAGAGAGACATAGATGAGAAAACAAAAATGGATGATGATGGGTGTAGCAGCAGTTGTCAGTTCAGCATTGCTTGTGCCAGGAGCGTTTGCAAAAGATAAGGATGATTCTTACACCGTGCCACCTTCCTTGATTACCCCTGGTTCGTACGCCATACCAACGGCTCAAAAAAACGAGGTCAAAAACACGCAACAAACCGGAGTCTCTTTTATTTTCGCCCCCACAGTAAACGAAAAAGAGGAAAAATAAAGCAGCAGAAAGCTGTCAGACCCTGTCTGGCGGCTTTTTGCTGTGAAAAAAATCTCGACGTTTTCCTGAAAGTGGATGCGACCGCTTGCGGACAACCAAACGGTCATGAGCGTTTGGTTTGGGCGAGTTGGATATAGGTGGACGATGCGCCACTTCCAGTCACTAGGCATATGATGGTGGGTGAATCCTAGCAAGAGAGGAGCTTCGCTGATGAGCAATCGCCAGAAAATGGCGGATGAGGAACTACAGGAATGGGCAAACCGACTGGAAGCACAAGCACCTGGGGACGTGCTTGTGAACGCCGTGGAAAACTACGCAGCGAGTCTGATCCTAGCTGCCAGCTTTGGCGCTGAAGATGTCGTTTTAATCGACATGCTGCACAAATTGGCTCCCACGATTCCTGTATTTTACCTCGATACCAACATCCATTTTACTGAAACGTATAATACGCGTGACAAGCTGCAAGCCAGATACGGCACAACATTTATTCAAGTACAGCCACAGCTGACCCTAACCGAGCAGGCAGAAAAACACGGAGAAAAACTGTGGGAGCGAGAACCGAATCTTTGCTGCGAGATTCGGAAGGTAGAGCCATTAAAGCGCGTCTTGTCCAACTATCAGGCGTGGATTACAGGCATTCGCCGCGAGCAATCACCTACCCGAGCGAATACCAAAAAAGTGGAGTGGGACGAAAAATTCAACCTGGTTAAATTCAATCCGTTAGCAGATTGGACGGAGGCCCAGGTGTGGGAATATATTCATGCACATGATGTCCCTTACAATCCATTGCACGACCGGAACTACCCAAGCATTGGCTGCCGAGTGTGCACGCGCGCTGTCCTGCCTGGCCAAGATTCTCGGTCGGGACGGTGGGCTGGCTTCGAAAAGACCGAATGCGGTCTGCACAAATGAACAGCGCAGGAGGGAAAGAAGTGAAGCAAACCATCTTGCCGCACGGGGTCAAAAAAGCCATCATCGTGGACAAATGGACCCTGTCGGACATCGAATGTCTTGCCATCGGAGCTTTTTCGCCGTTGGCTGGATTCATGGAAGAGGCGGATTACCACACGGTTGTGGAAACGATGCGTCTAGTTAATGGAGCGGTTTGGCCGTTGCCGGTGACATTGGCTGTCGATGCAGATGAGCATGACGATCTTGTACCCGGCGACAGTATCCTGTTACGTGGGAAAGATGGAGTGGACTATGCGATTTTGCGGGTGAAAAGCTGCTTTGTGCCAGATAAAATGCGGGAGGCAGAGCTCGTTTTTCGCACGGTGGATCTCGCTCACCCTGGTGTGAAAAAGCTGTTTGAAAAGCCAAACCTATATGTGGGTGGGCCTGTAGAAATCCTGCAAAAGCCACAGCCTGAGCGCTTTTCTGATTTTTATTTGACGCCGACTGAAACGAGAGAAAGATTTCAGGAAAATGGCTGGAAAACGGTGGTTGGTTTCCAGACGCGCAATCCCGTTCACCGGGCGCATGAATACATTCAAAAGTCGGCGTTGGAAATTGTCGATGGCCTTTTTCTCAACCCACTGATGGGGGAAACGAAATCAGACGATGTTCCAGCCCAAGTGCGAATGAAAAGCTATCTCGCCCTTTTGGAAAATTACTATCCGCGCAACCGTGTACTGCTAGGCGCTTTTCCGGCTGCTATGCGTTATGCGGGCCCGCGTGAAGCGGTCTTCCACGCATTGGTACGGAAAAATTACGGTTGTACGCACTTTATCGTCGGCCGCGATCACGCAGGGGTAGGCGATTACTACGGCACGTATGATGCGCAGCATATCTTTTCGGAGTTTGCGCCAGGCGAGCTCGGTATCCAGCTGCTCTTTTTTGAACACAGCTTTTACTGCAAGGCATGCCAAGGGATGGCAACGACCAAGACGTGCCCGCATGACAAAGACTTGCATATGACTTTATCGGGAACAAAAGTGAGGGAAATGTTGAGAAACGGGATCACGCCACCTCCGGAATTTACACGTCGGGAAGTCGCAACGATCTTGATAGAGGGATTGAAACCTCCGCAATAAAACGGAGTCGAATAAGCAGGAGAGGGACGGCATAGCCGTTCTTCTTCCAATGCAAAAACTGGACAAGTCTTCCTTTTCTTGTATCCGCTTTCACACAAAAACCGCGCTGTAAAGCCATTTCCAACTGAGCATTCGTTCGGACGAAAGTCCAGTAAAATCTTTTTGTTTTCGTTGACACCCCCTAGGTGCCTAGCTATAATCAGACGTAACACTTTATTCTGACAACAACAATATTGAAAATATTTTTTAAATAGCAGGCTATGACGAGGACGGTGCGCGTTTCCCCTTTTACAGAGAGCCCTGATGCTGAGAAACGGGTATAGGGTACGTCGCATTGCTCACCTCCGAGCCGTTTAGCTGAAACTTGCTTTGCAGGTAGTAGGCCAAACCGCTTAACACCCGTTAACGTGTTACAGTCCACATTTGTTGTGACTGGCTGAGATCGGCTGACCGTGAGGCGTCGATAAAGTTGGGTGGTACCGCGAACCCTTTCGCCCCAAAAGACATGGAAATAAAACCGTGTCGGGGCGAAAGGGTTTTTCTATGTGTCTATAGTTATTTTCAATACCTGCTTAGAATTGGGAGGAGGAGACATCAATGAGTGTTGAAATGGCCGAATTGCAGAAAAAGAACGACATTCCACCGATTCAGTTCGGGGAAGAAGTGACAGGAGCAGAAACGCTGCTGCGCTGTTTGATCCTGGAGCAGGTCGAATACATTTTCGGCTATCCAGGTGGTGCGGTGCTCCCTATTTATGACTCCCTGTATGGGAGCTACTTCAAGCACATTTTGACTCGCCACGAGCAAGGCGCTATCCACGCTGCTGACGGATATGCCCGAGCGACAGGAAAACCGGGTGTATGTATCGCTACTTCCGGTCCGGGAGCAACGAACCTCGTAACGGGGATTGCAACCGCTCAGATGGACTCGGTTCCGCTGGTCTGCATCACAGGTAATGTCGCACAGTCGCTGATTGGTACTGACGCGTTCCAAGAGGCGAATATTACGGGGATAACCATCCCGATTACGAAGCACAGCTACTTTGTCCGCGACATTCGCGATCTTCCGCGGATTGTGAAGGAAGCTTTCCACATCGCGACAACAGGTCGTCCGGGCCCAGTATTGATCGACATTCCAAAAGACGTCGCCAATGCAAAGGCACCATTTACCTACCCGGATCAAGTGGAGATTCGCGGCTACCGCGCTTCACTCGTACCAAGCGACGAAGAAGTACATGAGTTTGTAAAAGCCGTTAGCGAAGCAAAGCGTCCAGTCATTTTGGCGGGCGGGGGAATCATTGCAGCGCAAGCAGAGAAGGAATTGCGCGACTTTGCTGAAAAAACACGCATCCCTGTGATCAACACCTTCATGGGATTGGGCGGTTTCCCTGGAACACACGAGTTGTCGCTAGCAATGCCAGGGATGCACGGAAATTACACAGCGAACCAAGCACTCTTGAATGCGGATTGTGTGATTGGTCTGGGAGCACGTTTTGATGACCGGATCACGATGGGACGCACGAAGGAGTTCGCACCAAAAGCCCGCATCGTACACGTCGACATCGATCCAGCAGAGCTAGGGAAAAACGTTGAGACGGCCGTCACAGTAGCGGGCGACGTGAAGAGCACGCTTGCAAAAGCAATTCCGCTCGCAAAAACTTGTGATTCGGAAGCGTGGATCAACCAGTTGAAAGAGTGGCGAGAACAATATCCGTACAAGTACAAAAAAGATGGCGACGTATTGAAGCCACAAGCAGTCATTGAACTTTTGTACAACTCCACAGATGGGGAAGCGATCGTCACAACAGACGTTGGACAACACCAGATGTGGACAGCTCAATATTATAAGTTCAAGCACCCGCGCTCCTTTATCTCTTCCGGTGGTCTAGGCACGATGGGCTTTGGCTTCCCGGCAGCAATTGGCGCACAGATCGCTCACCCGGATCGCACGGTAATCTCCGTCGTTGGGGATGGCGGATTCCAGATGACCAACCAGGAGCTGGCAATCGTCTCTCAATACAACATTCCGGTCAAAGTAGCGATTGTAAACAATCAGTGCTTAGGAATGGTTCGCCAGTGGCAGGAGCTCTTCTACGACAATCGCTACAGCCAAATCGATCTGACCTGCAGCCCGGATTTTGTCAAGCTGGCGGAAGCCTATGGCGTAAAAGGCTTGCGAGCAAGCACGCCGGAAGAAGCCGAAGCAGTTTGGGCAGAGGCGCTTGCGCATGATGGACCAGTCGTGGTGGACTTCCGAGTAGCACAGGGAGAAAACGTATATCCGATGGTTGCAACAGGCAACACACTAGATCAGATGGAATTGGGGGACGATTAGGATGCAGCAACATACCATTTCCGTACTCGTCAACGACCAACCAGGCGTTTTGACCAGAGTGGCGACACTGTTCGGCCAACGTGGCTTCAACATCGACAGCATTACGGTGGGAGGCACGGAAGAACAGGGGCTATCCCGGATGATCATTTCAACCGGGGGAGATGACCGCCAAATCAATCAGCTCATGAAGCAATTGCACAAGCTGATCGATGTCATCTCGGTCACGAATCTCAGTGAGAACCCTTTTGTATCACGGGAACTGGCGCTGATTAAGGTGACGGCATTGCCCAGCCAGTTGGCAGAGTTAAACGGAATTGTCGAGCCGTTCCGTGCCGCGATCGTCGATGTGGGTCCTAGCTCACTAATCGTGCAAGTAACGGGTGACACCGAAAAGATTGATGCGCTGCTCGTACTATTACAAAGCTACGGCGTTATTGAACTGACAAGAACGGGTTCAGTAGCGATGGCGCGCAGTATTGTTCCAGCAACAGCCGCAGCAATGGTTTAAATCGCCAAATTTCAGAATAAAAATTCAAACTAAACATTTTTAGGGAGGCTACACAAATGGTAAAAATGTATTATGAAGCGGACGTAAAACAAGAGGTACTGCGTGGGAAAACAATTGCAATCATCGGTTACGGTAGCCAAGGTCATGCACAAGCACAAAACCTGCGCGACAGCGGTTATAAAGTAGTTGTTGGTCTTCGTCCAGGTAAATCTTGGGATGTAGCAGCAAAAGACGGTTTTGAAGTACTGACTGTAGCAGAAGCAACCAAACGCGCTGATGTGGTTCAAATCCTGATGCCAGATGAGCGTCAAGCACAAGTATATCGCGACGAGATCGCGCCAAACCTGAAATCCGGCGCTGCATTGTGCTTCTCTCACGGATTCAACATCCACTACGCACAAATCGTGCCACCAGCTGATGTAGACGTAATCATGGCTGCTCCAAAAAGCCCGGGTCATCTCGTTCGCCGCGTATACCAAGAAGGCTTTGGTGTACCTGGACTGATCGCGATCTACCAAGATGCGACTGGCAATGCGAAAGACCTCGCACTCGCATACTCCAGCGGTATCGGTTGCACAAAAGCTGGCGTTATCGAAACCTCTTTCCGTGAAGAGACAGAAACAGACCTGTTCGGTGAGCAAGCAGTTTTGTGCGGTGGCGCAAGCGAGCTGGTAAAAGCAGGCTTCGATACATTGGTGGAAGCAGGTTATGCTCCTGAGATCGCCTACTTCGAGTGCTTGCATGAGCTGAAGCTGATCGTTGACCTGATGTACGAGGGTGGCTTGGCTCGTATGCGCTACTCCATCAGTGACACAGCTGAGTACGGTGACTACAGCATTGGTCGTCGCATCATCACAGATGAAACTCGCAAAGAAATGAAAAAAGTATTGGCGGAAATCCAAGACGGTACATTCGCCCGCAATTGGATCTTGGAAAACCAAGCAAACCGTCCTGGCTTCACTTCCCGTCGCCGCCTGGAATCCGAGCATGGCATCGAGGTAGTAGGAGAGCAACTGCGCGGCATGATGTCTTGGATCAACAAAGATACGAAAAAAGAAGAAGCGAAAATCGGTCAATAAATAGGCGTGTAAAAAACGCATATATAATGTAGGGAAAAATGTGGAGGTGAAAAGTTCATGCGGACCATTGAGATTTTTGATACGACACTGCGCGATGGGGAGCAGTCTCCGGGCGTCAATATTAGCACGAACGAAAAGGTGGAGATCGCCCTTCAACTCGAAAAGCTGGGTGTAAACAGAATGGAGGCGGGCTTCGCTGCTGCCTCCCCTGGTGACCAAAAGTCTGTGGCCGAAGTTGCAAAACGGGTGAAGAATGCAACCGTCGTCAGTCTGGCTCGTGCCGTAAAAGACGACATGGATAAGGCATACGAAGCGCTTCGCAACGCACAAAACGCTTCCCTCCACGTCTTTCTCGCAACATCTCCGATTCACCGTCAGTTCAAGCTGAACATGAGCAAGGAAGAAGTCCTTGCTCGGGCGGTGGAAGCGGTCACCTATGCGAAAAAGTACTTTACAGAAGTTCAGTTTTCCGCAGAGGATGCGGCGCGTACCGAGATCGACTTTTTGGCAGAGGTTGTCGAGGCGGTTATTAAGGCAGGGGCTACCACGGTAAATATTCCAGATACGGTTGGCTACATGACGCCGTATCAATACGGAAACATTTTCCGCGAGCTGAAAAAACGCGTGCCTTCTACTGAGCTGATTCGCCTGAGCTGCCATTGCCACGATGACCTCGGGATGGCAGTCGCCAACAGTCTCGCTGCTGTCGAGGGTGGAGCTACGCAGGTCGAGGGTACCATCAATGGAATCGGAGAGCGCGCTGGAAATGCTGCTCTGGAAGAAGTGGTGCTTGCGTTGGAGACGCGCAAGGATTACTACCAGGCGACGACCAAGTTGAACTTGAGAGAAATCGCACGGACCAGCCAGCTGGTGAGCCGTTTGACAGGGATGATCGTGCCCGGCAATAAAGCAGTCGTAGGGGCGAATGCTTTTGCGCACGAATCTGGTATTCACCAGGATGGTGTGTTAAAAGAGGTCACAACGTACGAAATTATCCGTCCGGAATCGGTCGGCTTCAAGTCAAACAAACTGGTTCTCGGCAAGCACTCTGGGCGCCATGCTTTCAAAGACAAGTTGGTTGATCTGGGTTATCACTTGGAGCAAGAAGAGGTAAACGCAGCGTTTGCAGCGTTCAAAGTATTGTGCGACAAGAAGAAAGAAATCACGGATGACGACATTCTCGCTCTGGTAGACTCCAAGATGGTTCGCGGACCAGAAGCGTTCCAGCTGGAATCCGTACAGCTCGCATACGGCAACATTTCTGTTCCGACAGCGAGTGTGCGACTGGTTCGTGCCGACGGATCGGTATGCGAAGAAGCCGCATGTGGAAATGGATCGGTTGATTCTATCTACAAAGCGATTGACCGCGCTACCGGAGAAGAAGTCACCCTCGTCGATTACAAAATCCTTTCGGTTACCCACGGGCAAGATGCGTTGGGTGAAGTGTTCGTACGCCTTCAACAGGGCGATCTGATCGTAACAGGACGCGGTGTGAGTACGGATGTGCTGGAAGCAAGCGCCATTGCCTATGTACGGGCAGTCAACAAGATCATGGAGCGGAGAGGCGAGCCTACGCCCGTCAGTGCAACGATATAAAGATAGGGTCAAATGTGGATAGGGTCATAGGAACCAGCAGCGTTCGGAAACCATTACGTATAGAAAAGCGGGATAAACGATGAAGAAAAACTATCGCATCGCCGTTCTTCCTGGAGACGGTATTGGACCAGAAATCATGCAGGAAGCGGTCAAAGTCCTTACACTCGTAGGGGAACTTGAAGGTGTCACTTTTACATGTGAAGAAGGCCGAATCGGTGGTATCGCAATCGATACGGATGGAACACCGTTGCCAGAAGAAACGGTAACGCTGGCAAAGCAAGCGGATGCTGTGCTCTTGGGAGCCGTTGGCGGACCGAAGTGGGATCAGAATCCTGGGCATCTTCGTCCAGAAACAGGGCTGCTCGGCATTCGCAAAGCACTCGGTTTGTTTGCGAACATTCGCCCAGCTACCATGCACAGCTCTCTGGTGGATTCGTCCACCCTCAAGCCAGAAGTCGTTTCTGGCGTTGACTTGATCGTTGTACGTGAACTGACCGGGGGGATTTACTTCGGTGAGAAAAAACGCTACGACGGTCCAAACGGTGAGGTCGCTGAAGATCAGTGCATCTATCATGAAGCGGAAGTCGAGCGAATCATTCGAGTCGGTTTTGACATTGCGCGCAAACGCCAAAAGCGTCTCGTATCTGTAGATAAGGCAAACGTCCTCGAAAGCTCCCGCCTCTGGCGCAAGGTAGCCGAGCGAGTAGCAGCAGATTATCCAGATGTAGAGCTGTCTCACCAGTTGGTAGACTCTTGCGCGATGCAGCTCGTGCGTGAACCAAAACAGTTTGACGTCATCGTGACGGAGAACATGTTTGGCGACATCTTGAGCGATCAGGCAGCGATGCTGACTGGCTCGATTGGGATGCTGTCCTCGGCGAGTCTGGCAGCAGGCAGCTTTGGCTTGTATGAACCGGTTCATGGCTCTGCTCCTGACATTGCTGGAAAAGGCATTGCCAATCCGTTGGCAACCATTCTGTCCGTAGCGATGATGCTTCGTCTCTCTCTCGGTATGGATGAAGCGGCAGCAGCGGTTGAAAACGCAGTTTGGTCCGTGCTGGAAGCAGGACATCGCACTGGCGATATCGCGGCAGACAGAAGTAAAGCGATTGGTACAGTCGAGATGGGCCAACTGGTTCGCGACGAGCTGTCCAAACAGTGGAAAAAGCAATAAAATCATGAGAAAAACAAAACCCTGCCAAAGTCCCTCGGGCGCTTTGGCAGGGTTTTCTCCATTCTTATACGGTTTATCCAATTGTGATCTTCCCTTTTGGATAGCGGAAGTACTCCTTTTGCTTGCGTTGTGCGAGGGCAAAGGCAATCGTGAGTGGTCCCAAACGACCGGCAAACATCGTCAATATGATTAGCGTCTTCCCGATCGGAGTCAGATGAGGGGTCAGCCCCATGGATAGTCCGGTCGTAGCAAACGCAGAAGTGACCTCGAACAGGATCATCTCGAATCGTGCGGTTGTCTCCGTAATCGAGAGCACCATCGTCATGACAAGCACAATGAACAAGGCGATCATCGTCAGTGTCAACGATTTGTAGACCATGTGAGGCAGGATGCGTTGCCGGAAGAAGATCACGTCTTCCTTTCCTTTCACTTGGGCGACCACAGCACCAATCAGTGTGGCGAAGGTCGTCGTCTTGATACCGCCTCCCGTCGAGCCAGGAGAAGCACCGATGAACATTAGGATAATAATGAGGAAGAGGGATGATTGATACATGTCACCGATATTTAAGGTGTTCGAACCCGCCGTACGTGCTGTGACTGACTGATAAAGCGAGCCAAGCACTTTGCCCATCATAGACAAAGGCTGCAGGGTCTTTGGATTCGTATACTCTAAAAGAAAGATCAGAGCAGTTCCTGCGACAACTAATATCCCGGTAGTAGACAAAACGACCTTCGTATGTAGAGAAAGACGGCGCGTTTGACGGTAATCGTACAGCTCACTCACAACGATGAATCCGATCCCGCCGAGGATGATCAACAGACAGACAACAAGTGTGACGATTGGGTCATCCACATAGGCTGTCAAGCTGGCGAATTCACCCATTAAGTCAAAGCCAGCGTTATTAAAGTTAGAAATCGCATGAAAAAAGCCGAAGTAGATCGCTTTGGGTAATGGGAAATCAAAGGCAAACCGTATAGAGAGAAGCACACCGCCGATCAGCTCAGTAAGGGCAGTGAAAACCACAATCATTTTGGCCAAACGTACGACACCTTCTATCGACATCTGATTCAGCGATTCTTGCAGGATGAGCCGTTCACGCAATGAGATTTTTTTACGCATAATCAGTGCGAAGAAGGTAGCGAACGTCATAAATCCGAGACCGCCAATTTGAATGAGCGACAAAATGACGAGTTGGCCAAAGGTCGTGAAGGTCGTACCGGTATCGACGACTACCAGGCCTGTCACACACGTAGCAGAGGTGGCCGTAAACAGCGCATCAATCCAATGCAGACCAAGTCCATCAACTGTAGCGATCGGGAGTGTCAAAAGCAGCGCTCCCAAGAAGATAATCAAGGCAAACCCAAGAACAAGCGTTTTTGGTGGATCAAGGTGAAGCTTTTCTACGATTTTTTTAATCATAGCAGGTTATACCTCGGCTTTTTTCGAGTCTGGTGAAGAGGAAAGAGGGAAATCCATTTCTTAGTATGGCATTTCCCTTAGAAAACTTACCGCAGAAGAGCAGCACCCAATCGGTGAAGCCAATGCTTCAACTCCCGTTCTTCCAGTGGAGCGAGTGGGAAACGGACAGCCGGGCAGCGCAGTATGTCGGCAGGCTCATCTGCTACGCGAAAAGCATGACCGCCAGTCAGTTCGAGTCCCTCCTCCCGCAGAATAGCAACGACTCTCTCTTCTTGTTCGGTTGCTCTTGCGGTTGGCGTGCCCCATTTAATCCACGTATTTAAGCCGCCTGCGATGGGGAACATCCGCGCGTGATCGGGGAGTGCTTGCCGTTTTTCCTGCCAGAGTCGCAGGAAGCGGGCCTGGAACAGGGCACGACGATCTGCAAGAAACTCTTCGTAAAACCAAGGATCATCGAGGAGTTGAACGGCTGCCTCTACGACAAGCAGGGACGGTTCCGCTCCGGTCATGGAAACAAGCTGGCTGTAGCGCTCCAATTCATCATCCGATAAATCAGAAGGAAGCATTAACACGCCCAATTGCAGGTCGCGTGCCAGTGTTTTGGACAAAGAATGCAAATAGTAGACCTCGATAGAGCTTTTTGCCTGCACAGCCATGTGATACAGGGGAACGCTCGGCTCTTCAAACCAGAGGTCGCCATAATGGTCGTTTTCAATAAGACGTACGTTATGTTTCTGTGCCCATTCGAGCAATTCTTCTTTTCGTTTCAATGAATAGCTGATGCCCGTAGGGAATTGGTAATGCGGGTTAATCAACAGCCAATTGGCGGGGTAATGCTCCTGCTCCTCATTGAGGGCTTGCAGACAGACGCCTTCTTCATCCATTCGAATCGGGCGAACCGTAATACCGCACTGGCTCAGTAAGCGCAGGAATACGGGATAGCTATACTCCTCCACATAGACGACATCGCGCGCATTCATGATGCGCTGTGCTAGAAAGGCGAAGCCGCTCGTGCTTCTATTAAAAAGCAGAAGGCGTTCTGGTGAGTGTGGCAGTCCCCTGCGGCTCAGATGATCAGCGAAAACTTTGGTAGCCTGCGTTCGCATGATTTTCTTCTTCGCGGATGGTTCATCCAATACGGTCAGGCTCTCATAAAAAGCACCACGCAATCGCTTCACCAGCTCTTCGCTAGGACGAGGGGAGGAATCAGCTAGGGAAGCGATTGGAATATCTGTGAGCGGGAGACGGTTTTCCAAACGAGCTTCTTTGGCAAGCTGCGTCAAGTAATAACCTTTGCCGTGCACAGCTTCCAGCCAGCCTTCCAACGCAAGATGATCATATGCTTTTTTGACTGTCTCCAATGAGCAGCCGCTAATTGTTTTCATATCTCGCAGCGATATCAATTGTTGTCCATCTACAAGAAAGGCACCACGCAGAATCGCTGTTTTCAATTGTTCAGCGAGTTGTACATAGATTGGTGTGTGCGATTGTTTGTGGAAATGAAAAGAAAAATACGGTCGCTCTGGCATTCGCGCACGCCTCCTTGTCTGTCAAAAAAATAGCAGTCATCAGCATTATATAGGAAAGAGAAGCATCTCGGGTATAGGGAGTGAAGAAATTGTTGCCGGAACGACGAGGGTATTGGAAACCCGAACATGGTATCATGAGAAAAGATATATATTGAAGAAATGAGGAAAATACGGATGAGTACGCAGGAACATAAGGCGCTATCACCCAAGCAAGTCACATGCATGGTCATTACCGTTTCCGATACCCGGACTGAGGATACAGATAAAAGCGGACAGTTAATGAAGCAGCTTCTGACTGAAGCCGGTCACAGCGTTGCTCTTTATCAAATGGTAAAGGACGAGCCTGAACAGGTCATTGCGGCGATCGAAGCGGGAATCGCACATGGCGACGTTCAAGTCATTCTTCTCAATGGCGGTACTGGTATTTCGCCAAGAGACAATACCTTCGAGGCGGTTTCTGGCTTACTCGATAAGGAAATGCCGGGATTTGGCGAACTGTTTCGGATGTTGAGCTTTACAGAAGATATCGGGTCGGCAGCGATGCTCAGTCGTGCGATTGCAGGGACACGGAAAGGGAAAATGATTTTTTCCACGCCAGGCTCGACAGGTGCGGTGCGACTGGCGATGAATCGGTTGATCGTGCCGGAGCTGGGGCATGTGGTTCGCGAATTAAACCGTTAACGATTTGCCGTTACTAGCCTCGTATGGTACTGTTACGAAAGGAAAAAGATCGGTCAGACCTGAACCATCGATTGCAGATGGTTTTTTGGTGCCGAATTTTGCAAGGAGAGTAGACCCATCCATGAAGATTTTACTATCGACCCTAAATGCCAAGTTTATTCACTCCTCACTCGCTTTGCGTTATTTGCGAAGCTATGCCCAGGAAGCATTTCCTTCGATTGAGCTGGTGGAGTATACCATCAACGATGTGACGTTAAATATAGTAGCAGATATACACAAGCGCAAGCCCGATGTCATTGCATTTTCCTGTTATATCTGGAACATTCGTGAGACCCTCAGTGTCATGCGTACGCTGAAAAAGATTTGCCCGGATGTTCCGATTATCCTTGGCGGACCAGAAGTGACCTATGATGCGGACGAATGGATGAAGAAGCACCCTGAGATCGATGTCATTTGCATTGGCGAAGGGGAGCAGACCTTCTTGGAGCTTTTGCAGGTCTATCAGGAATCCCTGCAAACCAAACAGCCTCCACGCTTGCGTGATGTAGCCGGAATCGCTTATCGCGAAGAGGAGTACGTGCGTTTTTCTATGCCGCGTGCGCAAGTGGAAGAGATGGACAGTATTCCTTCCCCATACGCGGATCATCTGGACGAGCTGAACAACCGCGTCGTCTATTTTGAGGCATCACGTGGCTGTCCGTTCAAATGCCAATATTGTCTGTCTTCGATTGAAGACGGCGTACGCTATTTCAGTCTGGAACGAGTGAAAGAAGATCTCATGCGTTTGATCAATCACGGCGTCAAAACAATCAAGTTCGTGGATCGAACGTTTAACATCAATAAAAAATATGCGTTGGAAATCTTTCAGTTTTTGATCGATAACCACAATGGCACGGTCTTTCAATTTGAGATCACGGCAGATATTTTGCGCGCGGACGTACTCGACTTCTTGACCGAGAACGCACCGCCAGGCATTTTCCGCTTCGAGATTGGGGTTCAGTCCACGAATGATGAGACCAATCGCCTTGTTCAGCGGATTCAGCGCTTCGATCGTCTTGCGCGTACAGTGACACAGATCAAGGATTCCAAAAAAATCGATCAGCACTTGGACTTGATCGCTGGTTTGCCTGAGGAAGATTATGCATCCTTCCGCAAAACCTTCAACGACGTGTTTGGTCTGCGCCCGGAAGAACTTCAGCTCGGTTTCTTGAAAATGCTGCGCGGGACAGGTGTTCGCGCGCGTGCGGCTAATCACGGCTATGTTTTTATGGATGAGGCTCCTTACGAAATTTTGGGGAACAACGTCCTTTCCTTTGATGACATGCAAAAAATCAAGCGTGTAGAAGACATTTTGGAAAAGTACTGGAATGCGCATCGGATGGACTATACAGTGGAGTGGCTACTGGCGAATCAGTTCGAAACGGCTTTTGACTTCTTCCAGGCATTTGGCGATTATTGGGAGAATCAAGGCTGGGGCCGAATCGGTCATCAATTAGAGGATTTGTTCCTGCGTTTGCAGAAGTTTTTGCAATTCCAGCAAGTGGACGGTATGGGGCATGTGCTCAGCATGATGAAATTCGATTTCCTGCGCAACCAGAAGCATCGCCCGCGCAAGCTGTGGTGGGAGGATGTCATGGACAAGGAAGAGATGCAGCAGACGTTTGCTGTCCTAACCGAGCAGCGTGAGCGACTCCGCGATGATTTTGCGGCGCATGCTGCTTTGGAAAAAGATTACTTCAAGCACACGCTGACTGCCAAGGTGACCTTTGATATTGAAAAATGGATGGAGACCGGTGAGCTTGTCGAGGGAGATTTTACACTCGTCGTGTATTATCCGTACAAAGATGAAGAGCAGAATGCTTTTGCTGTCATCAAGCAGGACGTCCAAGTAGCAGGCTAAACCACCGGATGATCAGATGAGTGGGGGAGACGCGGATGAACGCAAGTGAGTATACGGAGGCTGTCGAGGAACGGTTGCGTGCACATGGCGATTCGATTGTGGCTGGCCCCATGGCGCAGTACATGAAAAATCAGTTTCCCTTTCTGGGGATAAAATCACCACAGCGCAAAGAACTGACCAAACAAATCTTTCGTGATTATGGTGTACCCGAAGATTGGGAGCAGGTCGTTCGTTCCTTGTGGGCTTTGCCAGCGCGAGAGTACCAGTATGTAGCGCTTGACGTACTCGAGAAGTCCAAAAAGCGTCTCACCCCTGACCATCTCCCGTTCGTTGTCGAACTGATCACGACAAAATCGTGGTGGGATACCGTCGATTATTTAGCTTCCCATACAACGGGCAAATTGTTCGCCGTACATCCCGAGCAGATCGAACCGATTACGACTGCCTGGATGGATGGAACCAACATGTGGCTGCAACGAACGGCAATTTTATTTCAGTTGTCGTACAAGGACAAGACAGATCAGCGGCTACTCTTTTCCTTGGTGGAAAGATGCGCGGATTCCAAAGCGTTTTTTATTCAGAAGGCAATCGGCTGGGCGCTGCGAGAGTATGCGAAAACAAATCCCAAGGCCGTTCGTGGATTTGTAGAAGTGACGCCACTTGCGAGTTTGTCCAGACGTGAAGCGCTCAAATATCTATCATGATAGAGTTGTCTGGTGTATCTGTGCTTGATAAAATACGTAAATCTATTGCAAAATAAACAAGTACCTTTTTTGAGGTTCATAACGTAATACATAGAGTCAGATATCGTGCGATGCCATAGCTGCTAGTATGTCAAGAAATGACCGCACTGTGGCAAGGATAGGGGATTTTGCCTCATGGAAGTCGACCTGCTAATGTCCATCATAGAGCAATACGGCTACGTAGCGATTTTTTTCCTGCTTTGGCTGGGGATTGTAGGCTTGCCAATTCCCGATGAGCTGGTTGTCGCTACAGGAGGATTTCTTGCCTCCATTGGCATGTTAAACCCTTGGTATTCTTTTTTGGCGGGATATTTAGGGGTTGCCTCCGGATTGACAATTGGCTTTTTACTTGGAAAGTACTTTGGAAAACCAATATTGCAATGGCTGTGCAAAACCGAGAAAATGAGGAACGCTGTGAATCGATCAACGGGCTTGCTGGAGAAGTATGGAACTACTGCTCTTTGCATCAGCTACTTATTTCCGGTTGTCCGTCATGTCGTACCGTATTTGGTTGGGCTGGGCGGTATGACGTTCCGGCGTTATGCGATGCTGTCATATCCGATTGGGTTGGTTTGGACCATCGCCTTTTACTTTCTCGGCCATGTATTCGGTAATAATGTGGAAGCCATTATCGAAGTCATCCGTAAATACGGTTTCTACGCTTTGCTGGTGATCGTGGTTTTGGGTGTGGTATTCTTCGTACGCAAGCAGTTTATGGGAAATCGGGCATATCGGGCAAAAGGAGAATAAGAAATGTACCATCAACAATTAGCTGCCCACCGTCGCAATTTCGTGTTGGTGCTAGTCATAAGCTGGGGCCTCCTCTTGGCAGGATATTTCAATTCAAATGTTTGGGTACTGGCTGGGGGAGCTTTACTGCTAAATGGATATGCTTATTACCTGATGCAGACAGACAAGCGTCTGGCGAAAGCAAAAGGTTTTCGGGTTCCGGAACTGAGCCTTTTGTTGGTCGCATTTTTAGGAGGAGGGATCGGTGCGCTTGAGGGTATGCTCCTTCAACGGCATAAGACTAAGCATATGTCTTTTCTCATCCTGCTCCCGCTCTTTTGCATCGCGCAAATTGTGTTAGTCATTTGGTTGACGCAGCTATACTTGGATAAAAGTCTCGTGTCGTAGGTGGCACGGGATTTTCTTTTTGCGAACGGGATTCTCTTGTTTGAAAATTCAGCCTATAATAGAGGTAACGATAGAACAAGCTGAGGAGGTAGCTATGTCTCAATCAAGCAGCTTCACGAAAACGTACGCACAGCAATTGGATGCACAGGACGAACTCGCGAGCTATCGCGAAGAGTTTTATCTGCTTCCGAGCCTGTATTTGGATGGAAACTCGCTTGGCCTCATGTCAAAAAGAGCGGAAAAGAGTGTCATGGATATGATGCAGTCTTGGAAGGAGCTGGGTGTGGAAGGCTGGACAACGGGTCATCATCCGTGGTTTTTCTTTTCGGAGAAATTGGGAGAGATGAGCGCAGCACTTGTAGGGGCAAGCCCCGAGGAAGTGATCGTCACGGGATCTACGACCATCAACCTGCATCAACTGGCAGCTACCTTCTATCATCCGGTGGGGAAGAGGACGAAGGTCGTTGCCACCGAGCTGGATTTCCCTACCGATATATACGCACTCCAGAGTCAAATGAAGCTCCATGGGCTGGACCCGGAAGAGCATTTGGTTCGGGTAGCGTCAAGAGATGGTCGTCTGATCGAGGAAGAGGATATAATCCATGCGATGACAGATGAAGTTGCCCTGGTTGTCCTCCCTACCGTCCTGTATCGCAGTGGCCAGCTGCTCGATATCGAACGGTTAACAGCAGCCGCACATGAGAGAGGCATTCTGATTGGTTTTGACGGATGTCATTCTGTAGGAGCGATCCCGCACTCCTTCAGCAAATGGGGAGTGGACTTTGCATACTGGTGCAATTACAAATACGTAAATGCAGGGCCTGGAAGCGTGGGCAGCCTATATGTCAACCGCAAGCATTTTGGCAGGACTCCTGGATTGGCGGGATGGTTCAGCTCGAAAAAGGATAAGCAATTTGACATGGACCATACGTTGGATGCATGCGAAAGTGCGGGCGCTTACCAGATTGGTACCCCACATATGCTGAGTCTCGCCCCACTGCTTGGTTCCTTGGAAATGTTTCTGGAGGTGTCCGTGGAAAAACTGCGTACCAAGTCGCTCGGCTTAACGCGGTTCATGATGGATTTGATCGAGGTGGAGCTGGCAGACATGGGCTTTACGATTGCGAACCCACAGCAGGATGATCGTCGAGGTGGGCATGTCAGCCTTGAGCACGCCGAGGCCATACGTATATGCAAAGCCTTAAAGGAAGCGGGCATTATTCCTGACTTCCGTGCCCCAAACATCATCCGGCTAGCCCCTGTTGCTTTCTATACCACTTATACAGAGGTTTGGGAAAGTGTCCAGATCGTAAAGACGATCATGCTAGAGAAGAGCTACGAGAAATTTGAGAACAAGCGCGAGGTAGTTGCTTAACAGGTCCGACTTAGGTTGGACCTGTTTTTCTTTTTGATATACGTCTTTTACGGGATTTCCTTTCCATTATTGGGCACACTATCCGTACTTGTAGGCAGGATACATTCCATGGATAAGGGTGAGCAGCTTGAACCAGTTTTTTCAAGCATGGAAAAAAAGAAAAGAAGCCCTCCAGTCAAAAGAGTTGGATCAGCACTCCAACAAGAGCATGGAAAGCGTATCGGATGTTGCACTCACAACGAATGTGGAAGAAAACATCCAATTGATTCAAGCGCAGTTTGGAAAGTGTGACGATCTCGTTGTTCGGCGTTTTCAAACAAAGTCGAAGGCTCAAGCCGCTATCATTTTTATAGATGGCATGGTGGATCGCAATGTCATCAGTGATTTTATTATTCGCTATATGACGACTCCCGCTATCACCTATGATGATCCGGCGACAAATGAGCTGGATTTGACAGACAAACTAAGGCAGATCGTCCGTAATATTTTGTCTGGATGCGCGGTACTGATCATCGATGGGTGTCAAAATGCTTACTTGAATAACACGAGAGGTTGGGACAGGCGTTCAGTGGAAGAGCCTCAGACGGAATCAGTCGTACGAGGGCCACGCGATGGTTTTTGTGAGACGTTGTGCGTGAATGCAGCATTGATCCGCTTCCGCTTGAAAGACCCCAATCTCAGAGTGCGTCATATGGTTGTCGGGGAACGAACACAAACTGACATTTACATCATGTACATCGAGGGTATTGCGTATCCTCCGATGGTGGAAGAAGTGTTTGCGCGAATAGAGAGTAAGGTTCGTGTGGATTCTGTGCTGGAGAGCGGGTACATCGAACAAATGATCCAGGATCGGAGATGGTCCCCGTTCCCGCAGATTCAAAATACGGAGCGCCCTGACAAAGTAGTGGCCAATCTTTTGGAAGGGAAGGTAGGCATTCTGGTAGATGGGACTCCGTTTGGATTGATTGCTCCGGCTGTATTTTCGCAGTTTTATCAGAGTCCAGAGGATTATTACGAGCGATTTTATATCGCGACCTTGATTCGTTTCATTCGGCTTATCAGTATCAGCATCGCCTTGCTGTTGCCGTCTCTTTATATCGCTTTTAGTTCGTTTCATCCAGAGATGATCCCTTCTCGACTGGTCATTGCGATGGCGGCAGGACGATCTACCGTTCCATTCCCTTCTTTAATCGAAGCTTTGTTTATGGAGTTGGCCATTGAGATATTGAGGGAAGCAAGTGTGAGGCTGCCGGGGCCAATCGGTCCTACGATCGGGATTGTTGGAGCACTCGTGGTCGGGGAAGCAGCGGTAACGGCCGGGCTTGTCAGTCCTGTCATGGTAATCATCGTGGCTGTGACGACAATCGGCTCGTTCGCATCCCCGAGTTACAGTGCAGCAATTGCTATTCGCATGCTCCGTTTTCCGGTTATGATCCTGGCCGGGATGTTTGGTCTTTACGGTATTATGCTGTTTTTGATCGTCATCCTGATTCACTTGTCTTCACTGAAATCGTTTGGAGTCCCCTATATGAGCCCGCTAAGTCCGCTCAACCTGAATGGAATGAAGGACTTGTTCTTACGGGTACCCCATCATCTGATGAAAACAAGGCCGATGATGTTTCATGTTCAAGATAAAATCCGGATCAATGAGGAGGATAACACGAAATGAACAGGAGGGAGGGGCACGGCTGGCAGCAGACTCTATCGATGTGGCAGCAAATTTGTCTCATCACAAGTACCTTAATCGGTGTCGGCGTTTTGACCCTCCCTCGTACAACCAGCTCGAAATTATTTGAGGCAGGCTGGATCGCCCCTCTGATTGGCTCAGCAGGTGCGTATGTTTCCTTATGGTTAATTGTCAAATTGAGCAGGCGTTACCCGGGGGAAACCTTTATAGAATATAGTCACAAGGTATGGGGATCTGTCAGACGTCCCTGGGTGGGCAAAGTATTCAGCCTCCCTTGGATTTGTGTCTATCTGGTATACCTGTATTTTTCCACGGCAATCATTTCACGTGTATTTGGAGAAGTGGTTGTGACTTCCGTTCTTTTGCAGACTCCGTTGGAAGTTGTGATTATCACGATGTTTTTGCTGATACTATTTTTGTGCATGCACGAGGTGGAAGTAGTAGCGAGGGTGAACGAGTTGTTGTTTCCTTTTATTATCTTGCCACTCCTTTTTATCGCGATTGCGTCGTTCCAGAAAGCGGAATTTGGGAATCTCCTGCCGATTAATCATGTGTCGTTCCGTTCAATGGTAGAGGGAATCTATGAAGGAATTTATTCCTATTCCGGTTTTGAAATTATGTTCATCTTTTTCGCTTATGCACAACAAAACACGAACAGAGAATTGGCGGGCTTTTACAGTCTGTTAATTGCAGCATTGCTCTACATGTTAATTGTGGTGGCTGGCATTTCGGTATTTGGATATGAAGAGCTGCAGAAGTTGACGTGGCCGACACTTGAATTGGTCAAGACGACGCAGGTGCCTGGATTGATCTTGGAACGTTTGGAGTCCGCATTTTTGGCAGTGTGGGTTTCGGCTGTTTTTACTACGGTAGCCAACGCGTATTACGTGGTTGTTTATTCGCTGAGACAATTGTTTCGCAAGGGAATTAGGTTTCAAAGAACCGTGGCTTCTGTTCTCCTCGTCCCTTTATTCTTCCTTTCCCTCATTCCACAAAACACCACGGAAGTATTTAAGTTGGCTTCGTTGCTGGGGTTGTCTAGTTTGGTCATTAATTTGCTGTTCCCAGTCGTTTACTGGGTAGCAATCCTCATCCGCGACATGGTGACCCGACGAGAGGGGCGGAATATCGATGGGTAAGTCACTTAGATGCTTCGCTTTGTTGATCATCTGTACACTCTTGCTGTCAGGGTGCTGGGACAGACGTGAATTGGAGGAACGCGCATCGGTATTGGCCATTGCGATTGATCAGGACGAAAAGGATGAAAATCTGTACAAAATGACGGTCCAAATCCCGATTCCTATCAAAATCGCGGGGAGTAGCGGGAAGGGTGGGGGAAATAATGCGGATGCCGTGAAAATCATGAGCGTGACAGGAAGAACGGTGACAGATGCATCCAACAACTTGCAAATGCGGCTAAACCAACGATTGTTTCTTGGACATACCCGTATTCTTGCCGTGAGTGAGGAAATCGCTAGAAAGGGGATCCAAGACATCATGGACAGTTTTCGTCGCGAACCGCAAATACGGCGACTGATGTGGCCGATCGTCGTGAAGGGCAAAGCGTCTAGCTTGCTGGAAATCAAACCGAGAATCGAGCCGATTCCAGTCGTCTTTTTGATGGGGCTGATCGAAAATGGCATGAAATTAGGAAGAATTCCGGATCAAACGTTGGGCGACTATTTCAATCAGACCTCTAATCTAACCATGGAGCCGTTTTTGAATTATGTAGAGGCAAGAAAAAATGAGGTGAGCTGGAAAGGGGTTGCTGTTTTTCGCGGACACAAGATGGTGGGGATATTGGATGACGAGCAGTCATGGATATTGCTTCAGCTGCGAAATGAAAAACCGGGTGGAGACATTGTGATTCCGTTGCCGAAAACCAAAAACGGATATGTGAGTTTTCGTCCGCATTTTGTAAAAAAAAAGGTGATCATTCACAAATCCTCTTCCGCTACTTATCATTGCGAGCTCCAAGGAGATATTGTCGAACTCACAGAAGACCTGAAAATTCCTCCAGAGCAATTCATCCTACAAATGCAAGCCCTTATCAAAAAAGAAATGGAGAACCGCGCAAAGAAGCTGTTGCAGCAATTACAAAAGCAGTACAATAGTGACATTTTGAAGCTGGGCCTTATACTGCGTGCGAAGCATTACCAAGACTACTGGAAAACGCACAACTGGAAGGAAGATTTCAGGCATTTTCCGGTTCGCGTTACATACACAATCAAGCTGCGTCGTCTTGGTATGGAAATGCAATAGGAGAGCGATTACTGTGGAAAATCAGCAACGTAATTTTGGTACCTGGCAACTGACAAGCATTATGCTCAGTTCGATGATCGGGGTGGGTATCCTAATCATCCCGAGAACGGCAACCGAACTTCTTCATCAAACGGGGTGGTTGGGACCCATAACAAGTGCTTTGATAGCATCCGTGGCAGTGGCGGCAATCGTTTATTTAGGCAACCAGTTTCCTGGCCTTACCTTTGTCGAATATATGCCGAGGATTTTTGGTGGTGCCATCGGTACCCTGTGTGTGTTTCTTTTCATTCTCTATCAGTTCCTTAACGCGGGAACTACAGTCAGATTGTTTGGGGAAGTCGTCGTGACCTCTGTATTACCGCAAACGCCATTGGAAGTAATTATCATTACGTTGCTATTGTTGGTCATGTTTCTTTGTTGTCATGAGATTGAGGTTGTGGCAAGGATAAATGAGCTATTGATTCCTTTCCTCCTGTTTCCGTCTCTCTTGATTCCGCTCGTCTCCTTCATGAACGCAGACTGGCACAATTTATTGCCATTCCAATTAGAGTCATGGAAAAATGTCATGAAAACGGGGTTCAATACGTATACGCTCTATACCGGGTATGAGTTGTTAATGGTTTACTTTGCCTTCGCTATTCCTGGAGCAAGGCTAGGGGTGGCTAGCATGACAGGTATGAGCTTTGCTCTTGTCGTGTATGTGATTACAGTTGTCGCGGGCATTACTGTATTTGGCTATGAAGAATTGCAGAGGTTGGTTTGGCCTACACTAGAACTGGTCAAGGTAACGCAGAGAGCCGGCTGGTTTTTGGAGCGTTTTGAGTCCGCCTTTCTTGCGATTTGGGTTGCTTCCGTATTTACAACGATCGGGAATATGCTTTACGCGACGATTTTTTCACTGCGGCGCTGGTTTCACAAAGGCATTCGTTTTCAACAAATCACCGCGATTGTGATCATGGTGCCCCTTTTTTTCCTCACATTAGTACCGCAAAATATCGTGGAGCTGTTTTCTTTTACCCAGCATTTGACCAAAGTAGGATTTTTGATCACCATTATCATCCCTATCTTGCTGGCAATCACCCAATTCATACGCAATCAGTTCAACAAAGGTCGAGAAGTGAACAATGAAAAATGAAAAGGGAGGGGCATAGGAGCCCCTCCCTTTGTAGCATGTTTGTTCGAAGAAGAAATGGTTAGATCGGCTTTTCGGCTTGCTCAGGCAAGTGTTCCGCGATCGTCGTAATCATGGATTGACGTGAGGAAGCATCGCTATTTTGCCACAGCACTTCAAACAAAACGCCTAAACCCGGGAGCGTCTTCTCCTGACCGCTCGAGATGGCATCACTGATGGTCTCTTCCACTGCGTTTGGATCTGAGCCCTGCATTTTGTACATGATCGCTTGACGTAAATTGAGTGAGGCAATATTCATGACCGTGCTTGCACCTCGCTTGTGAGAATGAATTCAAGAAATAGTATTTGTAAACGCTGATTTGTGCATACCATGCTTTTCGTACAAAACGTTCATGACCATTTTGTGGGGGATGTTTTGGTTGTGCTATAATGCTTGTTATTGGTAAGTTCCGTAAAGGAGAAGATTAACATGTCCAAGCAATTTGCCATTATCGGGATGGGACGTTTTGGTTCTAGCGTGGCGAGAACGTTGTACGAAATGGATTATGAAGTGATGGGTATAGATGAGAACGAGGAGCGTATTAACGAAAATATTCAGTATGTAACGCATGCGGTAGCAGCTGATTCTACGGATGAGCGCGCCTTGAAGGAAATCGGCATCCGCAATTTTGACGTAGTCGTCGTGGCCATTGGGGTCGATATTCAGGCGAGCATCCTGACGGTATTGACGCTGAAAGACTTGGGTGTCAAGAAGATCGTGGCAAAAGCACAGAATGAGCGTCATGGACAAGTATTGTACAAGGTGGGAGCTGACCGTGTCGTATTCCCTGAGCGTGACATGGGAGTTCGGGTCGCGCACAATCTGATCTCTTCTAACGTACTTGACTTTATCGAGCTGGCAGAGGACTACAGCGTGGCGGAGGTAGTCGTGTCGTCCAAGCTGGTCGGTCAAAACTTGCGGCAACTGGATATTCGGAAAAAATATGAGGTCAACGTGATTGCCATCAAAAGCGGAGATAAATTCAACATCGCTCCTAGCCCGGATGAAGTCATCCAATACGGCGACGTGCTTGTGGTGATCGGGAACAACAAAGACTTACGCGAATTTGAGGAGCGGGCATAGGTTTATGACAAATGAAATCATTACTTCGGTTCAAAACCCTCTGGTTAAGCGATTGCACCAGTTGCTGTCACGGAAAGGACGGGAAGAGCAGCAGCGTTTTCTCGTGGAAGGGGCGCATCTGGTAGAGGAGGCGTTAAAAAGCGGGGCGGAGGTAGTCACGGTTATTTACGATCAGCAGCGTGACATGGACCCTGCCTGCCAACGTGCTCTGGCTCATCATCCGGAAGCTGTTCAGGTCATTGCTGCATCAGAGGCAGTGCTGGCGAAGCTGTCCGAAACGAAGTCACCGCAAGGAATTGTGGCCGAAGTGAAAAAAACAGCAGCAGATTGGGCAAAATGGGTAGATAAAAAGAGAGAGGAACAAGGAAGCTTGTTGCTTCTCTTTTTGGACGAAATACAAGACCCGGGCAACCTCGGCACGATTTTGCGCACAGCAGAAGCGGCAGCAGTCGACGGTGTCGTACTTGGGAGTGGCAGTGTCGATATTTACAATGGAAAAGTGGTACGGGCAACAATGGGGGCACTGTTCCGCATCCCAGTCTTTACACAATCGTTAGTTGACACGGCAGATGAATGGAAGGTAAAGGGAGGGAGAGTTCTCATCTCTTCGTTGGAGCAAAACAGTGTCTCCTATGACGAGGCTGATTATGCTGGTCTGACGGCACTGGTCATCGGCAATGAAGGAAGAGGCGTCTCCAAAGAGATGTTTGCCAAAGCCGATCAATTCGTCCACATTCCGCTTTACGGCGGTGCGGAGTCACTGAATGCGGCAGTCGCGGCAGGAATTTTTGTCTATGAGGCACAACGCAAAAGAAAAGATCGGCATGTCTAGCCGATCTTTTGCTCGCTCTTTTTCTCTTTATACTCTTCACGCGCGAGTTGCCATTGATCTTGCGCCATACGGATAATGCCGCTCTCAATGGTGTGGTTGCGAAAAGCCAGTGCCTTGCCGAAATACTTGATGGCTAAGTCAAACTTTTCGAGCCTGCGATAGAGCTCACCAATCAAGTATAGCAAGCGGACTTCGGTCATTTCTTTGTCGCCGCGTGTATAGTCAGAATGAATATACGATTGTTCATATTCTTCCACGGCCATATCGATAAAGCGCATTTCTTCCGCGACAATTTTCTCGAATCGATAAAGCCATGCAAGGCGCAAATACAGACCCGCTTTTACGGAATGGGGCTGATCTGTTATTTCAGCAGCGTAAATGGCCAGCTTGTAGCTGACAATGGCTTCTGGTACATGTCGGACCTTGCCAAAATCTTTTGGCTTCCATTTCGAGGAGATTTGTTCATCCACAATCTGCTTTTGCCAGGGGGCGAGCGTGTTCCGGAATTGATCCGTAAAAGCAAAGCCGCATTCAGGGCAGACATTGACGGTATATATAATGGGATTTAAAGATTGCTCTTTAAAAATGGTATAAAAATCGCTGTCGCGATGAAGCATCGTCAACGTGCCGCTTCTGATCCGTTTGGTCGAAAAGGTCGCTTGGCAATGACGGCAGTTGATTGTCTTATCGTAAAGGGCGGAAACATTGTCTATCATGTCAAAATCCCCTTTCGAATGGGTAACATATACATGAAAACACTCGCTTGATATGTAACATTTGTAGAATTGAAAGTTCTCTCTTGTTGCGCTATAATTTTCCTTACGTCACAATTATAACGTAAAGCGATGACGGAGACTAGTACGCAGGACCTATCTGTTTTTTCAGGGAGAAGATGTCACAGACTGCGAGCATCTTTAACATGATAGCTGCCGAATTCACTCCAAAGCCGCACTCTGAACCGCTTTTCGCGCAGTAGGAGCAGCCGGGTCATACCCGTTACCAATGATCTGAAGTGAGACAAATGTTTCTTTCCACTAGTGATATTGTCATGGATTTGTCACAGGGTGGAAGCGAATTGTCTAACAAGGGTGGTACCGCGAGAAAAAAGTAACTCGTCCCTTTTCTGGGGCGGGTTTTTCTTTTTTTTACGTGGAGGAAAGTTTAAGTGCTTCACAGTGTGAAAAAGCGACTGTGCTTAAACTTTCCGGAGCGCATAATAAATTTCCGCTAAGACGCGGTCGCTCATCCATGAGAAGGCCTCGATAGAGGTTATTTTAACAAATGAAAAAGGAGCGATTCGAAGTGCAAACTCGGTTGCAAGAAATGAAAGAGTCCGCATTGGGCCAAATCAGCCAAGTGACGGAAGCCGCACAACTTCAGGATTTGCGCGTCAAATACCTGGGGAAAAAGGGCGAGTTGACAGAACTGCTGCGCGGAATGGGCGGCCTGTCCCCAGAAGAGCGTCCAGTTGTCGGTCAGCTGGTGAATGAAGTAAGGGAAGCGCTGGAGGCAGCGTTCTTTGGCAAACAAAAAGCTTTTGAAGAAGCCGCTCTCTTTGCCAAGCTTTCTTCTCAAACGATCGATGTGACACTGCCAGGACGTCCAGTTCCAGCAGGCACCATGCACCCGCTTTCTCGGATCATTGAAGAGATCGAAGACATTTTCATCGGGCTGGGTTTTGAGGTGGCAGAAGGTCCCGAGGTTGAAATGGACCACTTCAACTTCGAGATGCTGAACCTGCCGAAAGATCATCCGGCGCGCGATATGCAAGATACGTTCTACGTCACAGAAGAGCTACTGCTCCGTACGCAGACATCTCCTGTGCAAGCACGTACGATGCTGAAAAAAGAAGGCAAGACCCCACTTAAAATGATTTGTCCGGGTAAAGTGTATCGTCGTGATGATGACGATGCGACACACTCCCACCAATTCACGCAGATCGAGGGTCTCGTGATTGATAAAAAGATTGGGATGAGTGACTTGAAAGGTACCCTCTTGACGTTTGCTCGTCAAATGTTCGGGGAAAACCAACAAATTCGTCTGCGCCCAAGCTTCTTCCCGTTCACGGAGCCTTCCGTAGAAGTAGACCTGCAATGCTTCAACTGCGGTGGTCACGGTTGCCGTGTATGTAAGCAAACAGGCTGGATCGAGATTTTGGGTGCTGGTATGGTACACCCGCGCGTACTGGAAATGGCTGGCTACAACCCTGAGGAAGTCAGCGGCTTTGCATTCGGTATGGGTGTGGAACGAATTGCAATGCTCAAATACGCGGTGGAAGACATCCGCCATTTTTATACCAACGACGTTCGTTTTCTGCGTCAGTTCAATCGAGGCTAGAGAGGAGAGGCAAAGATGAAGGTATCATACCAATGGTTATCTGAATACGTCGATCTGAGTGGAACGACGCCCCAGGAGCTGGCTGAAAAGCTGACTCGCAGCGGGATTGAAGTAGACGCAGTTGAATCGCGCAACGCAGGTGTATCCGGTGTTGTGATCGGTTATGTAAAAGAACGCAGCAAGCACCCAGATGCAGACCGTCTCAACGTATGCGTCGTTGATGCAGGACAAGGAGAAGACCTGCAAATCGTTTGTGGAGCAGCGAACGTAGACAAGGGACAAAAAGTTCTCGTTGCCCTGATCGGTGCGAAGCTCCCAGATGGTCTGAACATCAAGCGTTCCAAGCTGCGCGGTGTAGAATCCCAAGGGATGATCTGCTCGGCAAAAGAATTGGGCTTAAACGACAAGCTTCTGGCAAAAGATCAGCAAGAAGGCATTATGGTCTTGCCAGCGGATGCGGAAATCGGAATGGATGCTATTTCGTACCTCGGCTTGGATGACTATGTGCTGGAGTTGGGACTGACTCCGAACCGTTCGGATTGCTTGAGCATGCTGGGGGTTGCTTACGAGGTAGCCGCTATCTTGGGCAAAGAAGTGGTATTCCCGCAAATCGAGCTGACCGAAAACGGTGGCAACAACCCGATTCAAGTCAAAATCGAAGCGACGAATGAAAGCTATCAATACCATGGTCGTCACTTCACCAACGCCAAAATCGCGACATCTCCGCAATGGATGAAAAATCGTCTGATGGCAGCGGGAATTCGTCCGATTAATAACGTAGTAGACGTGACCAACTACGTCCTGCTTGAGTACGGTCAGCCGCTGCATGCTTTCGACGCGACACAGGTAGCTGATCGCTCTATTGTCGTTCGACTGGCAAACGAGGGTGAAAAGCTCGTGACTTTGGACGATCAAGAGCGCACGCTGGATGAGCAAACCTTGCTGATTGCCGACCAGACCAAAGGCTTGGCAATCGCAGGTGTAATGGGCGGAGCGAACTCCGAAATTACAGGCGATACGAGCGAAATTATTCTTGAAGCAGCTTGGTTCACGCCAAAAACAGTGCGTCGCACAGCTCGGATGCTCGGCATGCGTACAGAAGGCTGCGTACGTTGGGAAAAAGGCGTTGACCAAGCACGTGTACAGGAAGCGGGAGAGCGCGCCGCTGCGCTGATTCAGCAATTGTCTGGGGCAACGGTATCCAAAGGAATCAGCTCTGCTGTTGTAAGCGAAGCTACGCCTAATGTTGTTTCCGTTACGCTTGCAAAAATCAATCAGCATCTCGGAACCGATATGTCGGCTTCTGATGTATCGCCGATTTTCGAGCGTCTGCAATTCCCGTATGAAGTAGCGGGTGAAAAATGGACGGTAACCGTTCCAACGAGACGTGGCGACATTACGCTACCAGAGGATTTGGTGGAAGAGGTTGCACGTCTGTACGGCTACGACAACATTCCGACCAGCTTGCCTTCTGGTTCGAACACACAAGGACAGTTGACAAAAGAACAGCAATTGCGTCGTACCATCCGTCATCACCTGATCGGTACTGGTATGAATGAAGCGATTTCTTATGCACTGGTTCATCCAGATCGTGTCGAGGCAGTAGCGGGTCTGCATCAGGAAAAAGTAAACCTTGTTGCGCTCATGATGCCAATGAGTGAAGATCATAGCGTTCTGCGCACAAGCTTGATTCCTAGCCTCTTGGAAACAGTCTCTTACAATAAAAACCGCCAAAACCACGATGTTGCGATTTTCGAATTGGGCCGTGTGTTCTTGACGAAAGAAGAAACACTCACGCAGCTTCCGGAAGAGCGTCTGTATGTAGCAGGTGCATTGACTGGACAACTGCTCGCACAAAACTGGATGGGCGCTAAGCAGCCTGTTGATTTCTTCCAAACCAAAGGAATTGTGGATTCACTCTTCGCGCGTTTGGGTATCCAAGCTGCCGAGTACAAAGCTGTCCAGGACATCGCAGGTATGCACCCGGGACGTACCGCAGAAGTCTGGGTAGGAGAAAAGCGTCTGGGTTATCTGGGTCAGGTTCACCCGGGCACAGAAAAAGCGTATGATCTGTCCGAAACGTACGTATTCCAGTTTGATGTTGCTGCTTTGATTGATGTAGCTGCCGAGGTAGGACATTACAATCAGCTGCCGAAATCCCCAGCGGTAACGCGTGACTTGGCTCTCGTTGTCGATCGCAGTGTAGCTGCTGGTGCATTGGAAGCAACGATTCGTGAAGCAGCAGGTGAGCTGCTCGAGTCCGTAACCCTGTTTGATGTATACATGGGTGAGCGCATTGCCCAAGATAAGAAGAGCATGGCATTTGCCCTCGTATTCCGTCACGCAGAGCGTACCTTGCAGGACGAAGAGATTCAACAAGTGACTACTGCTGTCATCGAAGCCTTGAAAAACAACACAGGTGCTGAACTGCGCATGTAAGATTGCTTGACGAAATCTGACATTTTCAGTAACCTAAAAAAGGATAATGTAGAGCAAAGGTCGCAGTAGGGGGGTACCTCTCGTGCAAGGTGATGGGAAAAATCGTTTGACGGTGGACATCTTTGGCCAACAATACCGGCTCAGTGGCAAGGCAAGTGTCAATCACATACGCATGGTGGCCGGTTTCGTTGATGACAAGATGAACGAAATCGCAAACGGCAACCATCGACTGGATACTGCCAAAATTGCCGTACTTTCTGCAGTCAATATCGCGGATGAATACTTCCGCTTGCGTCAGGAGTACGAAGAACTGCTGAAAATCATTCAGGAAGAGGCAAAGGCTAAACCGATAGATTAAGGAAAAGAGGGGCGAAATGCCTCTCTTTTCACGTTGTGGTTAAAATGAGAAGAGCCACCCCGTCTTTGATGGGATGGCTCTTTGGCGTATTCTGCCTAGGTCTCCTGCCTGTTTCTGGCATCTCCATTGCGCAAATCCATATGGGTTTTGATCGGGATAAACAAGTCGATGATCCCGATCACCAAGGAAGCCAGAAGTGCACCAAGAATCGTTACGCGGAAGCCAGAGACGATAAACTGTGTGAGATAAATCACGACGGCACTGACCAAGAAGCCGATAATACCCCGATTGTACGGCGAAATGCGATCTCCGAAAATGGCTTCTACGGCCCAGCCAATCAGTGCGATAACAACGGCCGCGAGCAGAGCTGTCCAAAAACTGCTAACCGAAAAGCCGGGGACCAGAAAGCCGACAAACATCAGGACTACGGCAGCGACGATAAAGCGGACGATATGGCGCATGATCGTCAAGTGTACTCCTCCTTTAGGGTTGTTTCACCTTTCATTCTCTCACGCAAAGAGTGGAACTATGCCAAGCGAAAACGTGTAAATTTATCCTTCACCGGTTGTGCCTGTAAGAGCTATCCGGTGCCCAAGTTTTCTAAGCTCCGTTGCCATGCTATAATGGGGAGATATCGTAATGATTGCCGGTATAGACCGTCGCTCCCGCCCGCACGGTACAACGGTCGCCGCTGGAGAAAGAAGGAGGAGCACAGTGGAACAACGGGTTTTAAAGACATTAGAATACGATAAAATAGTCGCCCTGTTGATTGACAAGGCATCTTGCACATATGGAAAAGAAAAAGCATCAGAGCTGATTCCTTTTTTACGCTTGGATGAAGTCATAACCGCTCAGCAAGGGACAGAACAAGCAGCAACTGTGTTACGTTTAAAAGGAAGCGTGCCTCTCGGTGGCATTCGCGATATCCGCGGTCCCGTACAGCGCGCCAGATTGAACGCCGTGCTCGCCCCGATGGAATTGCTGGATATCGCCAGCACCATTATGGCCGGACGCAGGCTCAAAACGTTTTTGCTCGATATGTGTGAGGATCACCAACTGCCCTTATTGCAACAGCAGGCAGAGCGGATTGAGGGCCTGCGTGAGTTGGAAACCGAAATTCGCCGCTGTGTAGATGAAAACGGCGATATTTTAGACAGCGCGAGTCTTGAATTGCGTCAGGTACGTCAAGAGATCAGACAACTCGAGTCGCGCATTCGCGAGAAGCTCGATCAAATGACACGCTCGTCCACTTACCAAAAAATGCTAATGGAAAACATCGTTACGATTCGTGGCGATCGTTTTGTCATTCCGGTGAAGCAGGAGTATCGTTCTGTCTTTGGCGGAATTGTTCACGATCAGTCGGCATCTGGGGCGACGCTCTTTATCGAGCCGGAAGTAATCGTCGAGATGAACAACAAGCTTCGGGAGCTTCGCTTGCGCGAGGAACGTGAAGTGGAGCGCATTCTTTATGTGCTGACGGAGCAAGTATCCTTTGCGGTAGAGGCTTTGGTCGAGAATACAGAAGCACTGACAGAGCTTGATTTTATGTTTGCCAAGGCTCAGCTTGCCTGGAGCATGAAGGCGATTTGTCCACGCATCAATGATCGTGGATACGTAAACATGCGAAAAGCGCGTCATCCACTCATTCCACGAGAAGTTGTCGTTCCCGTAGATGTGGAGCTAGGTGGAGAGTATCAGGCGATTGTTGTGACAGGTCCGAATACAGGGGGGAAAACCGTTTCCCTCAAAACAATCGGACTGCTGTCCTTGATGACGATGGCAGGCTTGCATATTCCGGCAGAGGAAGAGAGCGAGATGACTGTATTCTCCTCCGTCTTTGCTGATATCGGGGATGAGCAATCCATCGAGCAGAGCCTGTCTACATTCTCGAGCCATATGACCAATATTATTCAAATCTTGGCGAAAATGGACGACAAGAGTTTGGTATTGTTTGACGAGCTAGGCGCAGGAACAGACCCGACAGAGGGTGCTGCTCTGGCCATGTCCATCATCGACCATGTGATTGATTCCGGTGCGAGATTGGTTGCAACGACCCACTACAGTGAATTGAAGGCGTATGCCTATGATAGACCCGAGGTCATCAACGCCAGCGTAGAATTTGACGTACAAACGTTGCGTCCTACTTATCGCTTGCTCATCGGAATTCCTGGCAGATCCAACGCATTTGCCATCGCAAGACGCTTGGGATTGCCGGAACACATTATTGATGTAGCGCGTGGCTCGATCAGTGAGGAAGACAATCAGGTCGAGAGCATGATCGCTTCATTGGAGCGTAATCGCAAGTCGGCGGAAGCAGACAGGTTGGCGGCAAAAGCGGCACGCGAGGAAGCGGAAGAGCAGCGTAGACAGCTCGAAGAAGAGCGTGCCCAATTTGCTGAAGAGAAAAACAAACGAATGGAGCGAGCAGAAGACGAAGCGCGAATTGCCGTCCAACTCGCAAAAGAAGAAGCGGAAACGATCATTCGCGAGCTGCGCGAGATGATGGCAGAAGGCATGGAAATCAAGGAGCATCGTCTCATCGATGCGAAGAAGCGCTTGGGTAATGCCGTCCTTGAGCTGGAGAAGGAAAAGGTGAAGAAGCCGGCAAAAGCCGTTCGTGCCACACAGATCAAGGTGGGCGACGAGGTAATGGTGACGAGCTTCGGACAAAAAGGAACCGTGCTGGAAAAGGTAAACAATGAAGAATTCCTCGTGCAGATCGGGATCATGAAAATGAAAGTAAAACGCGATGATATGCATGTACAAAACTCCATCCAGCAAAAACCGCAAGCGGCTCCGTACACCTCTGTGAAGCGTCGCAGTGACAATATCAAGATGGATCTCGACTTGCGCGGCTACAACGTCGAGGACAGCATTCGGGAAATTGATCAGTTTTTAGATGATGCGCTGTTGGCAGGCTTGCACTCGGTCTCCATTATTCACGGACACGGGACGGGGGTACTGCGCAAAGGCGTGCACGAGTATTTGAGAAGTCATCGTAATGTAAAATCCTTCCGCTTAGGTGGTCAAGGAGAAGGCGGCGTAGGTGCTACCATTGCCGAATTAAAATAAGAGGTCGGGAGGGACATATGGAAAGCCTTCTACACAATCCATATTTTGCAACTGCAGCTTATTTTACTGTGTCTGGACTGGCGATGGTTTTATTCTTAGCCATTTTTGAACTGGTGACGCGTTATCGTGTTTGGGAAGAACTGAAGCGTGGGAACATGGCAGTAGCAATGGCAACAGGCGGGAAAATTTTTGGGATCGCGAACATTTTCCGTTATTCTATTCAGGCACATTTGTCTTTGGGCGAAGCGCTGATTTGGGCGACATTCGGATTTTTCCTGTTGCTGTCTGCTTACTTCATTTTTGAATTCATGACCCCTACCTTTAATGTCGATCAGGAAATTGCAAAAGATAACAGGGCCATTGGTTTTATTGCAATGGTCCTGTCCATCGGTTTTTCGTATATCATCGGGGCATCCTTACCTCGTTAGACGGGTTGAACGATATTTCAAACGAGAGTATAATTTGATTTGGCGAAAGAGTACCAAACTATTCTGCCCAATCAACGTCCTTTTTACGAAAAAGAGGACAAGCCAAGATTGTATGGGGGAGGAACAGCCTTGGAAACGTTGTACAAGGTCCTCATCGGATTGTGTGTGCTTTTTATCGCTGCAGGTGTTTACTACCTGTCCTAAAAATATACGCAAGTGGGCCGTGTGATTTCTACAGTCATATGGACCTTACTTGGAAAATGTGAAAGAGGAGATACGCAATGACTCAACCTGTAAGCGTAGCTGTTGTGGGATTGGGGTTTGTAGGCTTGCCGTTGGCGCTTACCTATGCCATGAAAGGAGCAAACGTCATCGGTATTGACGTCGTACCGCATGTCGTCGATGAGATCAATGCGGCACACTCCCATCACCTGGAGTCCTATCAGGGAAAAACGTTGCCAGAGATCCTCAAAGAGCAGATTGAAGCAAAACGTTTCCGTGCAACGTCTTCCTACGAGGAAGCGGCTGCGGAAGTCCATAACTATATTGTAACAGTCGGATTGCCTGTTCATAACGGCGATCCTGATCTTGGACCGCTGAAAAGCTGTGCACAATCGCTCGGTCGCGTACTGAAAAAAGGCGATACCATCATGATTCGCAGTACCGTCGTACCTGGAACGACAGAAGATGTGATTCTGCCGATTTTGGAGGAAACAAGCGGTCTTGTTGCGGGTGTTGATTTCTACCTGACATACTGCTCAGAGCGAATTGCAGAGGGGCGTGCTTTTGAAGAGTTCATCCATATGCCGCTCGTTTTGGGTGGTATCAATGAACAAAGCGCTGAAAAAGGGAAAGAGTTGTTGGCCTTCATCAGCGAGACGGACATCACGATCACGGATATCCGTGTAGTCGAGACAGCAAAGGTCATCGAGAATATCCAGCGTGATGTGAACATCGCGATGGTACAGGAATTTGCTCGTTTCTCCGAGGCGTTCGGCATCGATACGTTCGAGCTGATCAAGGTTGCTAATACGCACACGCGTGTAAACCTGTTATCGCCAGGACCGGGTGTAGGCGGCTTCTGCTTGCCGAATGCACTGTACTACTTGCAGCCTAAGGCGCGTGAATTGGATGTAAACCTGCCGATTCTGCAACTGGCTCGCAACACGAATGATGCGGTACCTGATGTGTTGATCGGCATGCTCGAGCAAGCCTTGAAGAATAATGGCAAGACATTGGCAGGAAGCCGTGTAGCTGTATTGGGAATGGCGATGAAAGACTTTTCCAATGATGACCGCGTAAGCCCTGTCCACGACCTGATCAAGGTGCTCATGGCAAAAGGAGTAGACGTTCGTTCCTACGATCCGGCTGTTCCGACTGTGTATGATCACAAGGTTGATAGTCTGGACAAAGCAGTGAATGGAGCAGATGCGTTGTTCCTGACTGCTGTGCAAAAGGAATTTGCCGAGGCAGATTGGGCCAATGTTGCTGAAAAGATGGCTGACGCGCCGATCCTTTTCGATACGAAGAACCGCATCCCGCGTGACCTTGTCAGCAAGGCCACTGTGGTGCGCATTTAATTCTATAACAAATACCATTGATTCATACAAGAAAACCTCTCTAAACGCACGTAGAAGCGTTTGGAGAGGTTTTTTTCATAAAGTAGTGAACCATATTGAACGAGAGAGCCAATACAACGTGTATACAATTTCAGGGGGCCCTCCGATGAATGATCAAATGCTAGAACTGTGGCTGGACCGTTTGCTTGATGGAGATCAAGAAGCTTTTGAGGTGGTCTACAGCATGACACGGACAAAAATTTACGGTACCGTAGCAGCCATGGTCACGAATAAAGAAGATGTTCATGATATTGTAAGCGAAATCTACTATCAGCTATGGAGATCACTGCCTGCCTATGATCGCAAGCGCCCGTTTCTCTTCTGGGTGAATGGGATTGTCATTAGACAGGTGAAAAACTGGCGTAGACAGATTTGGAGAAGATTCCGTCTGTTAGAACGAAAACAGAGCTTGGAAGAAAAGCAACATGTCGAAACGCCGGATGAGCCAATGCTTGCGATGGAGTCTGCCACAGAGATGCAGCAAGCAATCCAAAAGCTGCCGTTCAAGCTGCGCATCGTCGTGATTTATCGGTATTACTACGATTATACGTACGGTCAGATTGCTGAACTGCTGCAAATACCAGTGGGGACAGCAAAATCGAGAAATCATCTGGCATTAAAGCGAATCCGAGAGTGGATTGACGTCGAATGGAATGAGGAGGAACTCCAAACATGTCTATCGAAAAAATCGTAAAACAGTCACTCACCAAACAAATGGACGAAACCACGATCCCTGATGAACTCGACCAGCGAGTCAGGCAGTCCTTTCTTCGCTATCACGAAAAAAAGGAGACTGTAACGATGAAGAAAAAATTAGTTATGATGGGATTAGTTGCTGCTATTATACTGCCGACTGGAGTATATGCGGCTTTAAATGGAACCTCTTATTTTGCAGACAATCCAAAAGACTTGAACAGTTTGGTGGGTGAAGAGGTTAAGCGAGCAGCGGCAAAAGGGTTGTCTATTCCGATCGATCAAAAAATTACCGATCAGGGGATTACGATTCATTTTACGGAAGTGTATGCGGAGGATAGCAAAGTTCTGCTGCACTATCGCATTGAACAACAAAATGGAGAACTGGTGCCTTTCGAATTCGATACGACAGGTTTAGATGTGGTAGGCGAAGCAAATGGCAATCCTGTGTACCAGGAAAAAGGCTTGGAAGGTACAAGTGTCCTAAACTTTATCGGGACCAAAGAGAATAATTTACCTTTCTACTTAACAGACGAGTCCGGTAAGGAAGTAGAGGTGGGAATAGCTGATCATGACAAGCCAGAGGGCGTTCTTGCCTTCTCCACGCTTGAATCCAAGCTACCACAACCACTCACCTTAAATATCGATGTGAACCGGATCGGCAAAACAAAGGGCAACTGGAAGGGACAATTTATTGTGGACCAGAGCAAAGCCAAAGAAGCAACAGAGGCTGCGAAGTAGGAGAAAAAAATTCGGTCACGTATAATAAGCCTCGTAAATGGCAATAGTAACCGGGGTAAGACAATATTTCAAATGTCATGTAAGGGTTACATGCTAGGAGGCAAAAAATGGAACGTGGAAGAGTAAAGTGGTTTAACAGTGAAAAAGGTTTCGGTTTTATCGAGCGTGATGGTGGAGATGACGTATTCGTTCACTTCTCCGCTATTCAGGGCGAAGGGTACAAATCCTTGGACGAAGGGCAAGAGGTTGAGTTTGACGTAGAAAACGGTCAACGCGGTCCTCAAGCGACGAACGTTCGCAGACTATAAAAGCTGAAACGACAAGCAGACTCAGGTGATGGGTCTGCTTTTTTATTTGGGTTAGAAAACCCATGCCATTCATTCCTCCGTTAAGACTGGACTTTTTTCTCAGTAGCTTTCAGAAATGAAAAAAATGTAAAATGAAGAGAAACAGAAACATTATATTTTACAGATAAACTGTAAGGAGTATCCATCTATGAATTCTAGGTGTTCTCAACTGCCATACACATTCGATGATTTGAGAAATGACGTAATAATGGGACGAGAAATCCATTTTCTCTACGAGGGAAAGGAATATTCCATCAGTCACAGCTCACGTGGAAGTCATTTATGTGAGTTTTATCAGGATGATTACACGTTTTCTACAAGGGAAGAGTTGCTCACAAACGGAACGATTGCTGGAAAAAACGTAAGAGACATCTGGCCTCATGTTGAAGTAACGGCTATCTTTTAGTGCTCCCGTATCATTTCAAGAGCAGTAAAAAAACGGAAGAACTGATATCAGTCTTCCGTTCCCTCCTCACCTGTTTAGAAAAACTCTGCACCCGACGCCAGGTTCAGCATAGCCCGCATCGTTTTGTACATATCCTGCGGATTGGCTGCATTGTAATAAACCATGTTTGTAGCTGTTTCATAGCGCGTGCCGGGGACAATTGCGGCCATCTCGGCTTGTCCTGCATGGGAGAATTCCATCGCCAGCTCTACAGGTACAGCTGTACGGAATGGCTGGATGCTGTTCCGGTTGCGCAAAGCATTGGCCGTCTTGCGCTTCAGTTCAGCGGTCGCTTCTTCACGCGAGAGACAGATAGCAGCTGTGCGGGATACCGCTTCCTTCACGATCGCTGTTTGGATGCCTGGAATCAGTTCCTGTGCTTCTATGGCGATGAGATTATCACCAGACACCATGACAACAGGAACGTTGTGCATGCCCGCAATCGCGGCGTTAAAGCCGAACTCACCCACGACTTGTCCGTTGATATACATATTGTGAACCACCCCGGACATCGTATGACTGAGCACGCCAGGAATCCCTTGGCGGGTATGATAGCCGATAAACATCGCTGCATCATAGCTCTCATCGAGTCCCTGCATCATGGATGAATCGCGGGGAGAACCTGCCAACAGACGTGCTTTCGGATGGAGTTTTTCCCAGAGAATATTGTTCATCGTGTTGTGGCTGTCTGCTACCACAATTTCCGTTACGCCAGACTCAAGTGCAGCTTCAATAACTGCATTGGCATCATCCGTCATAAACTGGCGGCCACGCTGATAGTTAACCCCCGAATCCGGGTTAATATAGCTCGTATCCACAATGCCTGAAATACCTTCCATGTCTACCGAAAGAAATAATTTCATCTCATTTTCACCCTTTCTGTCTAGTGCAGCTTGCTATACAAAATAGTTCCAATTCATATGTAACCAGATTGATCATGAGTAGGCAACCATAAAAACAGATTCTTCAAACAAATCATATAAAAAAAGCACGATGTCCGCTGTTCGCGTTTCAACGTGCTTTTCGTCATTTCAGTAACGTACGATAAAGAGCAACAATTTGTTCGGTCATGAGTTCAATGGTAAAAGTGGACTCTACTTTGTTCAGCGCATTTTGCACCAGGGTCTCACGCAACTGTGGTGAAGTCCAAAACCGTTCCATTGCTTGCGCCAACAAAGCGGGATTTCCCGGTTCAACGATCAGCCCCGTCTCTCCATCGAAAACAAACTCTTTCACACCGCCGACCTTGCTTGCTACGACAGGAACCTCCGAAGCCATTGCCTCGATAATCGTATAGCCTAGCCCTTCGTACAAGGAAGAGTGGACAAAGCCATCTAAGGCATGCAAGCACGCAGGAATATCTTGCCGAAATCCAGCAAACCGAACACGCGATTCCAGCCCCAATTCTTTTGCCTTGGCTTCGAGTGCAGCACGTTCAGAGCCGTCTCCGATCAGCACGAGATAAGGAGCCTCTTTGTTGTCCGCCATAAGCGTATGAAAAGCATCGAGTAGAATCGGGAGACCTTTAACAGGAACAAAGCGAGCTGCTGTCCCGAATAAAAAGGCGTCCTCTGGTATGTTCCATTCCGCACGCAGTCGATTGCGGTCATTCTCACGTAAATGGTTTTGCCGATAAGGCTTCATGTCCATTCCGTTATAAATCACGCTAATGTCAGACGAGCGAACACCCTGCCCCCGCAAAATATCGGCAATCGCACCACTGATCGCGATATAATGACGGTTCCAATGTCTCGTGCTCATTTCCATTATGTTGACAATGGCATAGGCCAAGGAGCTTGAATAATCATAACGGAGTGAGCTGTGAATAGTGGTCAGCAAAGGCACCTTCATACCGCGAGCTGCCAATCGGGAAAAGAAATTGGCTTTAATCCCATGCGTATGGATAATCGCTGGTTGGAATGTGGAAAAGGCATTCCGCAGAGCCTGCAGCAATCGTAAGTCAAAACGTCCGAACTGGTTCAGTGTAATGACTTGGATGCCTGATTCCCGCAATTTACTCGCGAAGAGAGAATCATAGAAGCATACGACTGCGACTTCTACTTCGTCGACTGGAAACGTAGTGACTAAATTGAGAATATGTTGTTCAGCACCGCCAAATTCCCCCCCGCCAATCACGTGGAGGACTCGTAATTTGCTCATCTGAATTCACCCGAATCGTAATTAAAAAACAACCTCTACCGAGATATGTACATGGAGGCACGACCGGATACGCGGTGTGCCGAAAAGGAACGATCATTTATAAACAAAGCCATTTTCACTATAGCAGATGCCTGCTAGATTCGCAATAAGACAGCACTTATGGTATCGTTGATGATGGAAAATTGAAATGGAGAAGGACGGTTACGTAAATGAATACGCACAACGTGTTGATCATATGCTACATATTTCCACCTATTGGGGGAGGCGGCGTACCAAGACCGTTGAAAATGGCCAAATATTTGGGGGAGTTTGGCTGGAATGTCCATGTGCTGACAGTAGATCCTGCTTATCATGCGACGCTCGATCCATCCCTTTTGGCACAGCTGCCAAGTGATGTCACCATTCACCGTGCGAAGGAGTGGCAGCTGCTGCCGAATCGAGGGGGACAAGCTGCATCAGCAAGTGCCAATACAACGTCCACACCATCACAGCCGTCGTTTAAGGCGAAGGTAAAAAAGCAGGTCGTCAATGTGCTGAAAAAAGTAAAACCATACTTGTTGATTCCAGACGACCAAATCCTGTGGATGCCGAATGCGCTCAAGCTGGGGCGTGAAATGATGCGCCGTGAAAAGATCGACGTGATTTTTTCTACATCGGGACCAGTGACGAACCATTTAATTGCAAAAAAGCTTTCCCGTGAGTTTGGCTGCAAATGGGTAGCGGATTTCCGTGACCCGTGGACGCAAAATATGCACACCTCCGGCATCGAATGGCGAGAGCGGATGGAAGAGCGAATGGAAGAGGCGGTGATGTCCCAAGCGGATGCGATCACGACCGTTACAGCGACCTTCGCCTATAAATTTCGCGAGAAGCACCAGGACCGCATCAAGCGGATGGAGCTGATCTACAATGGATTTGATCAGGCTGATTTTCAAGGGTTGGCTCCTAGCCACGCTGCTCCGGACAAATTTCATGCGGTGTACGCAGGTATTTTGTACCAAAAGCGCAACCCGCGCCTACTTCTTCACGCCATCCGGGAACTCATCGATGAAAAAGCAGTAGACCGAAATGATCTTTTGCTCAGTTTTGCCGGGGTGTTCGATTATCCGGGGTATTCCGAAAATCGCGACTGTGTAGAAGCATTGGGGCTGGGGGACATCGTTCGGGTGTTGGGGAACCTGCCGCATAAAGAAGCACTCGGACTGATGAAAGGTGCGAATGCCCTCTTGCTGATCGGGGATGTGTCCGCTGACGCCGGAGCGTATATTCCGGGTAAGCTCTACGAATACATGGGGATTGGAAATCCGATTCTTGCTCTGAACAAAAGAGGCGAAGCGACAGAGATTATTGAAGAGTTCCGTCTCGGACAGGTAGCCGACCCAGAGAAAAAAGACGAGATCAAGCAAGCGTACCTGAAGCTGTATCAGGAGTGGAAAACACAAGGACAAACGGGTAGCGAGGAACGCGGAGCGGATTTTGCAGAGCGTGTGAAACCGTACGAACGCCGTGAACAGGCGAAGCAACTGGCGCAATTGATGGATGAACTGGTAAAAAAATAGTACAGCATCGCCCCGGGGCCAATGAAGGCTGCGGGGGTTTTTTGTGACAGACATACTTCTTCTGCTTCAAAATAAAAGGACCTGACGAGAATCGCCAGGTCCTGATTCGTACCAATTAGGTCTGCTGCCAAGCTAAGGCAGCAGGCTTTTTTAGTACAGCAAATATTTCTCTACTTCTTCCGGTTCTTTGATGTGAATGCCACCAGTATCACCATATTTATACAGGTTGTACTTCACTTGCTGGTCCATCGTTCCGGTCTCAGGCAGGGGCAGAATGATCCACGTCTCGTACTGGTGGATCAGACGATCTTCCTTGCCGAACCAAATCGTTGTTTTGATCGTGGATTCCTTCAAGATGTAATCTAGATCAGGGCGTTCTCCCAATTGTTTTTTCAATGGTTCAAACAGTGGGCTTTGGCTATTTTTCAGCCATTCTGCTCCTGTCATTTTCAATTGGAACGGAACGCTGACCACGCCAATTGCTTTTTCCTCAGGCAATTGGACAGCCTTGTCCATGAAAGGCAGCCAGTCTTCAAAACCTTTCAATACATCGAAAGCAAGCGGCTCATCAGGGGCTGTTACAAACTGGTCCTTGGCTTTGATATAGCGCTTGTCGTTAACTCGATAGTACGAATATGGTTGGGCAGCAATACGGGCATCCACATTGTAGCCTTTCCCGTTGATGACGGCTCCCTCAAACATACTTGTTGTGGTACGAGAGAGAATTGTGTTTTTAACATAACCTTTGTACCAGTAGGTCTGTGCATCTTTTTCCGTCTTGCCTTTTTCTAGGGCTGTTTTCAGCCACTTCGCACCTGACTCGGTTTGGACGGTGGTCGTTTGATCTGGCTTCTGGTCAAAATTGGTGGTAGCAAAAGCTTTCGTTCCTGATTCATACGTGCAGCCACCGAGCAGGGAGGCTGTGCAGATGGCAGCGAGTAATGCCCATGCTTTCGTCACTTTACGCATGGCGAACCCTCCTTACGACTCCGTATCCCAAGAGTCCCACGAATATCGCGATCGTGAGTCCGAATACCGGAATGTTGTGCTGCTTAAACACGAGAATGCGATGCGTATTGAACATGTTGGCCACGATTTCGTTTTCTTTGTCGCCATCGATGTCGCCGATTTGTACATTGATCAGCGGCATGTAAATGCGCCAGTTTTGTTTCAATCCCTCTGGTGTATAGTCATAGCCTGACAAGTAGCGTGTATCGGTGGTGCTTACCCAACTCTTCGCCTTGGCTACGATCTCAGGTTTTTCTTTGTTACCGACTGTAGCAAAGTTGGAGAAGCGGAAGCTCTTGTCGTAGTCACCGCTTGCCCACAAAATTTCCCACGTGCCATCTGGTTTTGGTTTCAAGATGTACGAAGGCTTCCCTGCTACGAGCAGTTCGTCTACCTTGTCGTTGTCGATATCGGCAGGAATGAACTCGCCACTTGCCAACTCAGCTTCTTTACGAGTCAAGCTATAGGCATCGGTTAGTGTGCCATCAGAATCGACGGTCAGTACACTCAGATGTTCACCCATGACAACGAGTCCTTCTCGTCCATCTGGCAGCATCATGGTGGTCAACAGCTTGGTGGATTTGGTCATCCCACCAAAAGCCTTGCCGTCGTAGTTTCCTGTCAGCATACCATCTTTGATGTGTAGATCCGTGTACTTGGAACCCAACGTTTGTCGTACGTCCATACTGCCTTCGTTTTCTGCCAGTTGATTTGCGATGTTTTCCATATCGAGCATGAACGCACGATATGGTGCCGTTCCGATTTGCATCATGCCTTCCGCATATGGTTGGCGTTGTACATTTGGTACCAATTGACCGTCTTTCATTGTGTAATACGGGAAGCCTGGATAATCGGTCGGCAATTTTTCCTTGATGATCTCCATGGTATCTGCCGGAATCTGGTCATTTGGCATCCGCACCATTTGGCCGTCTTTCCAGGTCAGGACGTAGAGAGAAACAGGTTCAGCCTGTAGGTGGCGCAGCTTCTCCGCCATTGCTTTTTTCTCTTCTTCCGTCTCTGGTTTTTCAACTTTTTCAGGCAGTGGAAGCTCCTCGGCATTGCCGTACGTGATGATCTCCATGCTGCCATCGCCATTGACGTCGTACAGTGTGATTGGGAAGTAATCGACCCAATCGCCGTTGTACAGACGGTCAGATTCGTAGTTCACAGTAAAGTGACTGAGTGCAGTCAATGTATCCCGGTTGAACGTGACATTTGCCAAGAGGGCGATCAAAACTAATGAGCCGACTGCACGCCAATTGAGACGCCCGTACCATTTCACAAGCAGGGCAATCACGATGATAGCGATCGCTCCTCCGATCAATAGAGCAGCAGTCGTTTTCACATCGATACGTGTCAGTGCCCGATCTAGGAGCAAGAAGCCGATGGTAAATACAAGCACTTGTCGACGTTCCGACGGATGCACCACGAAGTAGCAAAATGCTAGCAGTGGCAAGAAAATGAGCACAGCAATCCACGTTAAATCAAGGAACGCAGGTTTCACGAGCAATTGATAAATCAGAAACAGGGCAATGGCGTACAGCGCCCAGCTTATCGTTTCGAGAATAGGATTCCGGCGCATGCCCTCACCACCTTTTATTTTGTGTCTGGTCGACGAACAATGCGCAGAGGAAGCCGCCAAACAGCCAGAAATAGAGGGCCATGAACGGCACCTCGAAAATGTTTTCCACGAGGTTATGCGTAGCTACGGCTATTAATCCGCCCAGCAGTCCGAGAATCGCAAAAAAATGCGGCGAGCCTTGGAGGTTGCGGATGAGCCCAGCTCCGTATTTGAACATCGTGATTACGGTTCCGATCAACAGGATGATCCCGATCAGACCGTATTCCGCCAAACTCTTAAAGAAGTAGCTATCTGAATAGATGGTACCGAAATGGCGAGCGGCAACTGCTCCGCCGTGATGACCGAGTCCGACACCGAACAATGGTTCGATACGCATATTGTCGTATGCTTTTCCCCAGCGTCCGATGCGTCCACCTTCACTGCTAGATTGGAAGTATTCAGGTGTAAACAGGGTGAAAATGCGATCTTTTACTTTCCCGACAAGTGGAACAGAATCAGGAACGAAGAACAGGGCTACAATCCCGATAATCCCTGCGATCACCAAGTATCCTGCTACTCGTTTGTTCCAGATGTAGAAGCAAACGAACACGGCTAAGGCAAGAGCGAACCAGGCACCGCGGGACCCGGTTAAGAGCAAAGCAAGCACGGTGGTCATTGCAACAATGGCCCAAATCAATTTTTGCTTGAGAGTAGTAGCTGTCATGAATAGACCAGCAGCAATCGGTGTAACCAACGCCATATAGCTGCCCAATACGTTCGGGCTCGTTACGAAGGAGAATGCACGCGTTGTAACTGCTTCCCCTTCCTGCACCCATGATTCAGGTGTTTTGACGCCCACGATGACTTGCAAGACACCATACAGTGCCGCTACGAAACCAACCAGCACAAGTACCTTCATGAACTTGTCCAGGTCTTCCATCGACTTCAGTAAATAGAAGCCCATGAAAAAGGCGAGGATGTACTGGTAGACAGAGCGGAATCCTTCCACAGTCGCCCCCCAGTTCGCCATGTCTGTCACCATGATGGCAACACCCAGGACGAAAAAGGCTCCCAGCCAATGTTTGATTCCAGGCATCGTTCTGTTTGATTGCAAAAAGGCTACAAACGTAAACAGCATCAGAACGATGAGCAGTGCTTCATCCCACAAAGAAGATATGACTGGAATCGGTAGAATCTGTCGCAAGACGTAATCAATTACGGGATAGGCCAACAGCAAATACAACCATGTAGTTGATTGGCTTCCCCACTTCAACACGGTTTCTCTCATTTTTATTGTAGTCCTCCTACAGGTAGGGATTAACCTACCTATTATAATGAATCTGGCAACCCGGTAGCAAGCCGGGGGGAAAGAGGTTGGTAGGAACGGTAGAAATAAGATATGATAACTAGGTAGTTTGAGGGGTTAGAACCAACCCTGGAACGTAGGGTTTCAAATAGGGATAGGAGAAAAGTGGACATGAGTTTGTTAAAAATTGCTTCCATGATTGTTGTGCTGACTCTCGTTGGAAGGCTTCTGGGCTTTTTTCGCAGTGTGTATGTATCCAACTTGTACGGTACTGGTATGGAGGCAGATGCGTTTAATATCGCGGCAACGATCCCGCTGACGCTGTTCTTGGTCATACCGGGAGCGGTCAATGCTGTACTGATTCCGACAATGCGCGGCATGATGGAAAAAGGGGAGCGGACGACTGACCTCTATCAGAAGATGCTCACGATCATTTTAGGTATATTCGTTGCTCTGTCTGTCATAGGCGTGGTCTTTTCATACGAGCTTGCTGCGATGTTTGGACTGACAGGTGAGAAGCTGGAACTCACGGCAAGCATGCTGCAATGGATGTGGCCATCAGCTATTTTCATCGGATTAACAGGGCTGTGGTCGAGTATTTGCAATGCTCACCAACATTTCTTTACACCGACGCTTGGCACGGTATTCAATGGAGCTTTGGTGATTGTCAGCATGTATGTGCTCGTTCCGATGTATGGACCCATTGGTTTGGCGATGGCTACGACAATCGGTTACTTGGCTGCACTGTTGCCGATTCTCCCGACCTTGCGCGGATTCGGCTACCAGCAGCGCTTCTCTTTCGCTTGGCGTGAGGACGCTGCTCTCAAAGGCATGGGCGAGCGCGTCATTCCGATTTTAATTGGTGCGGTTGTTGCTCAGGCGACTACCTTTTTGGAGCGAGGCTTCGCAGAAGGACTCGGAACTGGCGTCGTTTCCGCTCTCGCCAATGCGAACCAGATCATGCAATTGCCACTGGCTATTTTTGTCGGGGCGTTTACGTTGCCGTTATTCCCACTGTTGGCTAGTCATGTCAAGCGGGGGGAAATGACGGAGATGAAGCAAATCCTGCAAAAGGGACTTGCCTATCTCCTCATTTTGCTGTTGCCGGTGACGGTTGGACTTGCGCTATACGCAGAGCCTATTATCCGACTAGCTTTTGAGCGCGGTGCGTTCGATGAGCATTCTGTCGCTTTGACAGCGTGGGCACTGCCGTTTTACGGCGTGGGACTTTTCTTTTTAGCGTCGAGAGACTTGCTGACCCGCGCCTTTTATGCACTGGAAAACACGAAGACACCCGTTATGATCGGGGCGATTGGGATTGGTGTGTATGCCCTTGCCAACTGGTTGCTCATTCCACTGCTTGGTCATGGCGGAATTGCTCTCGCTAATGCGGTTTCGGCTATTAGTCAAGCGCTCCTTCTGTTTATTTTGCTATGGAGGGCAGTAGGCAGTCCTGTACGAGCGAATTTTCTCATGACTACGGGGAAAACCATTCTGGGCTGCGCAGTCATGGCCGGTGCTATTTTGTTCGTTGATCCATGGTTATCCGTATTGCCTGTCTGGTTATACTTGCCTCTGGGAATTATCGGTGCTGCTCTTTTATATCTCGTGGTGCTCATTTTGGTTCGCGAGCCACTTGTGTCGGAGTTGCTGCAAAAAGTACGCAAGCGGTCTACTCCAACGGGTGGGCGCTCGTAAGCGGGAATTCCCTGATTGCATAGCGAGTCTTACCCGAGCTTGCGGGGGGGATGGTCTCCACATAAGAAACGTGGATACTCACTTGACCTAATGCTGCGCGAATTCCTGCCAAAAGCTTGGCTTCATCGGAAGGCAAAAATCGTTCGGGCTCCTTCACCAGTCTCAGGCTCAGTCGCTCCGGCTCATGCTGGACGATCTGGAAGGTGCGGAAGCTATCCATATTGCGGACGATGTGATTAAAATAATGTCCGTGCACATACTTTCCATTTCGTGATAGGAACATGTCGTCTTCTCTGCCGTCGATCGAAGCAAGAAGGGGAAAAGCGAGATTGCATGAGCAGGCTGAATCTGAAAGCGCGACAACATCTCCTAATTGGTAGCGCAGGCGAGGCATGACGGTATTGTGCAGGTCTGTAACAAGCAGTGCTCCTGGGTGCCCTTTGAAGACGGGAATGTGCGTGATTGGATCGACTACCTCCAAATAACAGTTCCCGGAAAAGGCATGCATGCTCCCAGCCTTGCATTGATAGGCGATCATTCCGCCGTCACGGGCGCCGTATTCATTCACAACAGGCGCATCAAAAGCCTGGGCAATCGTTTGCCGCTGGTGTTCGTGCAGGCTTTCTGCTGTAGAGACCACAGCTTTGAGCGGGATACCGAGTGTCATGCCGCGTCGTACCATCATCATGGCGAGGGTATGCAGCGCGGAGGCGTACCCGTATAAATAGGCTGGGCGGAATTCCCGGATCAGGCGCAGGTTTGCTTCCAAATGTCTTTCATCCAGTTCATAGGCAGATATCATCATGCGGTTCTTTAACCAGCGTTCCTTCCAGCGGTAGCGGCGAGCTTGCTGGGCGTTTAATTCGAGTGGAGAGCCCCAAATCATTACACATGGGTCACCAATGCGAATGCCGTACCAGGATAGCCCAAACCACCGTGCAGCTTCATATCGCTCGACAGTTGGACGATCAAGGTAAAAATGAGTGGGTTCACCCGTGGAGCCTCCCGTTCGATTTCCAATGAGCCTGCTTGTTTGTCGGCCCTGGCTCAAATATTGATCAGCGTTTTGCCGAAAGTGTGTTTTGGTCAGAACAGGGATCCGCTGCAAAAAACGTTCAGGCATCTCGCGCATTTTACTCCAATCTGGGGCGAAGGCAGTATAAGCTGGTACATTTTGTATCGCATGATCGAGTAGTTTCACTAGCTTTTCTCGCTGCTGCACGGTAAGCGTTTCGGCAGATAGACGCTGTGTTGCTTGTAATTCTTTCATGTAAGGACGGATGCGATTTCCTTTCAAAGCCTCCATTAACGGCCACTGTAAATGACGGATCAAAAATCCGGTTGTGGGCATAATATCTCCTCCTACTCATAGATCACACAGGCAGATGATTAAAAAAAATCAAAGGAATCTGTTTTTCACCAGTATTCCTGCGAAATTCCATCGATATACCTGTTTGCTGGAAGAGGGAAATGATAGTAGGATAGAGAGTGGGTTCATGTCGATTGGTGCTGTCCCACGGGTATCCAGTCAAAGAGACGAATAAAGGAGTTACCCATGTTGAAAAAAAGTCACTTTCTCGCAGGAGCGTTGATCTTAGCTATAGCGGGGATTTTGTCAAAAGTTATCGGGATGTTTTATCGGATTCCGCTTCAGGAGATAGTGGGCGACAGAGGTCTCGGACTCTATCAGGAAGTATATCCTCTCTACCTGACCTTTCTCATATTGGCGACAGCAGGTGTGCCAGTAGCATTGTCGAGAGTGATTGCTGAGGCGTTGGCTGAAGGAAAACAAGGCTCTATTGGACAGATTTTGGCCCGTAGCATGGTCATGATGGGCGCCATCGGACTTGTCTTGTTTGGGCTCCTGTACATCAGCTCTCCACTCATCGCAAAGCTCATGGGGAATCCGCATTTGATTGAGCCGATCCGAGCGATTTCCATGTCGCTGCTGTTCGTTCCCTTGATTGCGGTTATTCGCGGCTTTTTCTACGGCCATCAAAAAATGTTATTTGTCGGGCTCTCGCAAATTGTGGAGCAGACCTTGCGTGTCGTTTTTATTTTGGTAGCTTCCCTGTATCTTGTGTCACTCGGTGAAGATACGGATACCGTGATTACTGGAGTCAATTTCGGTACGATGATCAGTACGTTTTTAAGTCTCGGGTTTCTAGCATTGCTCATGTGGCTCCACAACCGGAAAAATTCCGTATTTAGTGGGGCTGAGTGGGGGCGCCTTACTTGGTGGTATGATCGTGCCTTCTTCGCCTCGATGTGGCGAATTGCTTGGCCGATTTGTATCAGCGCCTTAGTTATCCCGATTTTCAGCCTGACGGATTCCTTTCTGGCGATCAACATCTTCCGCTACATATGGAATGTGGACGGCTTGACGGCGGATACCTGGTTTGGTATTTATAGCAGGGGAGGACCACTTCTGCAAATGGCGAGCTTGTTCGGATCGTCGATTGCCCTCTCGATCGTCCCTGCCATTGCCGAAGCGATCAGACAAAAGGATCAAGAACGGATTACGACCTTGACCAAGCTATCCCTGCGCTTTGCTTGGCTAATCGGTCTACCTGCAGGTCTGGGACTGACAGCTGTAGCGGAAGGGGCGAATCTGGCGTTGTATGGTGATATGGAAGGCACACGTGCCATGGCGATTTTAGGCATCACAGCGATTCCGCTTTCCTTGTTGCTTGCTACAAACGGTATCCTGCAAGGGATTGGCAAAGAAAAAATCCCTGCGCGTCATCTGTTGTACGGTGTTATTGTGAAGGTACTGGCGACACTCGTGTTTACCTCGATGTTCGGTATGGACGGCTTGTCCCTGTCTTGGCTCGTTGCTACTGCATTTGTATGCGTACTGAATATGCGAGTCATCAACCGTTACGTATCGATTCCGATTAACTGGCGCTTTGATACCGTTTATCCGTTACTGGTGGCTAACCTCATGCTGATTCTGGCTTGGGGAGCGACAGAAGCAGTTGATTTCCTGTTCAGGGGAAGAGAGCCAGTGCGCATGTTGGGAGCGATAGAGACCGTCGCTGGAGTCGGTGTAGGACTCATCATCTACCTGGGACTGCTCATTCTCATTCCACTCATTGAAGACAAGGAGTTGGACTGGCTGCCAGGCGGAAACAAGCTGCGCTCCTTTATCCAATTCATTCGGAGGAAGCAGGCTTCCTCGTTAAAGTCCAATACGAATAACGATTAACCAAACCGAAAAACCCCTTTCTCCACAAACGGAGGAAGGGGTTTTGTGTGATCTTTCCTATTTCGCCAAATCCTGCAACTGATTGTGCAACGGAATCTCTCGCTGGTAAACCGCAGGCTGCACCACGCTTTGTTGAATTTTTCGAAGCTGCTTGATCGTCATGCGATTGATGTACGAGAGACGTCAATCAAGGCTTGCTCCAAGAAGAGAGCATTGCTCCAGCGTCTTTTCCGGTTCGCCTACGAACCCCATCGCGTCATCACAGCAGGTTTTTCCCCGACCGTCACAGCCGATGTCCAAAACGGTTCTCATTTCCCGGTTGGTTGCCAGGTTGAATGGGTGAACGGGGAGAGGAAACAAGTAACACTTGTGAAGAAAAGGATTGATGTCCTCTTTTTCACGTCAGCCTTATTTACGCAGCCCCTGCAGAACAAGTTCACTGCTTTTGGATGCTTCAATCGCTAACAGATGGGAATGCTTCGTTACCACATCAATTTCGTGATCGAGGTTGTCCAGTTTTTCAGCGAGCAAAGTCAAAAGTGTCGTTTCATCGAGTTCAGTAATGTGACCTGCATTGGGCATTCCAGCGCGTTCGACGAATCGATCGATTTTCGGATCGTAGGAGATGCCGATAAAAGGGATTCGCAGCATGCACGCAAGAATGAGCGAGTGAAGCCGCATTCCAACGACGTAGTTGCATTGCTTCAGTACCGACATAATATCATGAAAAGTTACAGGTGCATCGAGAAGACGTGCTCCCGGTTGGCTCATCTGGTCCATGATTTCCTGGGAAGGTGCCAAATCACTAGGGACATGCATCGGCAGGAAGAGAACATTCCATCCGCGCATGATAAACCAATCTGCTGCTCGGGCTATCTTTTGTTTGAATGACTGTTCCTGCTTCCAGTCTCGGACAGAGATGGCGACCAAAGGCTTGGAAGGATCATCAAACATACCATGGAGCAGCTCATTTCCCCGTTGATCGGCAATATCGTCTGGGGATATCGTCAGAGCAGGGTCAGCTGTAATATAAATAGGGGCTTTTTTTACGCCGCAGGCTTTGAAATCCTCCCCTGATTCGTAGTCGCGAACCGTGATGATGTTGACGTGATTCACCACGCGTTTAATCATCGTGCGACTGAGCGATTTGAGGATGGGTCCAAACCCTTGTGCGTAAAAGACCACGGGTTTACCTAAAAGCTTGGCAATGGTGACGATGCCCAAATAGTAGAGGACACTGCGTGGACTGGTTACATCCTGCATCAGTGTACCGCCGCCCATCACCAGCATGTCACTTTGCGAAAGCTCGCGGACGATGGTTCCAAAGCTCCAGCGGTTATAGGCTTCAATCCCGAACAATTCCGCAGTCCGATCAGGTTGATTGGACAAGACGGCGAGAGAGATATTTGGTTGTTCCCGCTTAAGAGAGCTGATGATGCCGTACAGGACCACATCGTCTCCGGCATTATTAAAGCCGTAGTACCCGGAGATGAGAATTCGCGACATGGAGTGAACCTTCTTTCTATATCAAACGTACAGGAAAAATACATTCTCAAGTATAATCGAGTAAACAAGGGGAAGTAAAGCAACCACAGTAGAAAACTTCACGCCCCAATTGTTTGGACAGATACAGTGGGTGCAGCACGGTTCGTAGGGTATAATGATGTTGTTCCGACTTACGAGAACATATAGAGGAAACCCATACCGAACATGCCAATGCCAAGAACGATGAGGGCAATCATGACGATGAAAAGTCCCTTGTTTTTGCGGCGACGGTAAAAAAATTCGTCAAACATGGTAAGCCTCCCTGCGGTTGTGATAGTCCATTCTATTATCATACCATGTTCTCTATCATCCTTGCCATCCACATATGAGGGAAAAGATGTCCGCAAGAATAGGGGCGAATGACAGCAAAAGGGAAGGAGCATTTTTCATCATGGAAAACATGTGGCTCAAATACACATTATTAGTGGAACCAGAAATTGAGGATTTGTTTGTGGCAGAGGTTTTGACCAGCTCCTACACGCTTGGCTGGATCGAACCGCAAATTGAAGTCCTGACAACGGAAAACGGATATGATTACGCAGAAAATACGGAAGGTCCACTTGTTGGTTATTTGTTTGAACCCCAGCACGATCGCGAAGAGGAGCATGTATCCCGCCTGAAGGCCTACATTCGACGCTGGAATGGACAAGTCACCCTAAAAGAAGTAGAACTCGTAGCTGAGGAAAATGAATCGTGGAAAGAGGAGTTCCGGGAAGTCAAGATAGGCGACTGGTGGGTGGCACCAACGTGGACGGACCCCGCCGCGTTGGAGTCGGCTCGGCACATTCTATGGATCGATCCAGGTGCAGCCTTCGGAACCGGCTATCATGGAACGACACAGGACGTTCTTTTGTTTTTGCAAGAAATGGATCTGGAGGGTAAGCAAGTCATTGATGTAGGAGCTGGCTCAGGAATTCTCTCTTTGTACTGCGCCTTGAATGGAGCGAAGCATCCCGTATGGGCAGTGGACATTAATCCACAAAGCGAGTATCAGGTTCTTGTCAATGCAACCAATAACCATCTTCCTAACCACGCTGTACAAGTTGTCATTGGCGATGCGAGCGAGGACGCAGTGAAGTCCCAATTGCCTGGCCAGGCTGATGTCATTCTTGTCAACATCGGGGGCGATGAAAATGTCGCGATGCTTCCGATGATTACGGAGCAAATGACACCTGGAGGAACGTTGATTCTCTCGGGAATTGTCGAATGGAATCGAGAAGCTGTCATCGCTACATTTGAACAGGCAGGCTTCCAAGTAGAAAAAGAAAGTCAACAAGACGAATGGGTCACCGTTGTATTGAAAAACATCGCTTAGAACCGCCATGTAACTTCCGTGTGAGACAATAAAGAAAATAGGGTACTCAATGGAGGGGAAAACAAATGGAGCAGGTTGTCATTGCTGCTGCTGGACGTACGCCAATCGGTACGTTTGGTGGCGTCTTGAAAGATGTAAGCGCTCGCAAGTTAGCAGAAACCGTCATTCGTGGTGTCATGGCTCGATCTGGCCTGGAAGCTTCTCAAATTGATGAAGTCATTTTAGGGAATTGCATTCAGCGTACAGACGAGCCAAACATAGCGCGAGTGGCAGCATTGGATGCAGGGTTGGGGAAAGAAGTGACGGGCTTCACGATTCAACGTCAATGTGCTTCCGGTATGCAAGCGATTGTGAGCGGCGCTTCTCAAATCCTTTTAGGCGACAGTGAAATCGTCTTGGCAGGCGGCGTAGAGAGCATGAGCAATGCCCCGTATGTCCTGAAAAATGCGCGCTGGGGCAAACGATTGACACATGGGGAAATGACGGATGCGATGTGGGAGTTGTTAACAGATCCCCACCATCAAATCCTAATGGGCGAAACGGCAGAACGTCTGGTCGATCGTTATGGGATCACACGTGAGGAGTCGGATGAAATTGCCTTGCGCAGTCAGCAGAATGCGATCCGTGCCATAGACACCGGTTTGTTTGCCGAGGAAATCATCGGGGTCCCTATTAAAAAACGCACAGAAGAAATCATGGTTACGGAAGACGAATTCCCTCGCAGGGGAGTGACCCTGGAAAGTCTCGCGAAACTAAGACCGAGTTTTCGTGACAATGGTACAGTGACCCCAGGCAATGCCTCCGGGCTCAACGATGGAGCGTCTGCAGCCGCTTTGATGACAGAAGGAAAAGCGAGAGAGCTCGGGATCGAACCACTCGGCAAAATTGTCTCGTGGGCGGTAGCGGGGGTAGAACCCGATTTGATGGGGTATGGACCCGTTCCAGCAGTGAAGCGGGCATTGGCAAAAGCTGGACTGACGATCGCGGATATTGAACTGATCGAAGTAAACGAAGCATTCGCCGCGCAATACCTCGCCGTGGAAAAACTGCTGGAGCTGCCGCGGGAAATAACGAATGTGAACGGAAGCGGCATCGCGCTGGGTCACCCTGTCGGTTCTACTGGCTGCCGAATAGTCATAACCTTGTTGCACGAAATGAAGCGGCGACAGCTGAAACGAGGCTTGGCTGCCCTTTGTGTAGGCGGTGGGATGGGTATGGCGATGGTTGTCGAACGCACATAGGTTTAAACGAAGTCTCCCCTGTTAAAAATGGAAGCAAAGGGGGAGGCTTTGTCATGTTTATATGGACATTTTTCAAGCGACATGGAAAACAGATTGCGTTTCATACCTTTTCCTGTTTGGCGATCGGGGCGTTGCTGGTGGTTGCCTACAGTGCCTATCAATACAAGCAAATGACAAATCAGTGGTATGCTCCGATTGATGGAGCCAAAGGGAGCGCAAAACAGGCAGCTGCATCCCTTCCTCCTCGTGATCTTTTGACAGGAACAGAACCATTGAAGCCGTTCGTCGCTCTGCTTCTTGGTGTGGATAGTCGAGACGGGGAAAGTGCTCGTTCAGATACAATGATGCTTGCGGCGATTCATCCCGGGAAGCAATCCGTCTACCTTTTGGCGATTCCGCGTGACAGCTACATGGAGCTGTCGGGAAAAGGATACGATAAAGTGAACCATGCGATGGCTTTTGGTGGTCCGCAGATGGTAAAAGAATCGCTGGAAAAATTTTTGCAAATAAAAATTGATCGGTATATCTCTGTAGATTTCGATGGCTTCCGTCAAATTGTAGACGAGCTGGGCGGTGTCACTGTCGATGTGAAGAAACGTATGAAGTACAGCGATCCGAGCGACGACACATATATTGACATTCAGCCAGGGCTACAGACTTTATCGGGTGAACAGGCATTGGATTACGCCCGCTACCGCAAAAGTGATCTAGGCAAGGAAGACAGTGATTACATGCGGATTGGCCGACAGCAGGAGATTCTCAAAGCGTTGGCTTCTAAAGGCACCTCGCTTCAAGTGTATACCAAGGCATTTTCACTCATGGAAATACTGGGTCAGCATGTGAAAACGGACCTCACTGAGCAGGAAATCGCCTCTCTGTTATTGTCTTATGGCGATGGCACCCCGAACTCCATTCAAGCTGATACACTGGTCGGGCAGGATGAGCGTATTTGGCATAATGGAATCGTGGGCTGGTATCATCTCGTCCCCACAGCTGAACGAGAAAGAGCACGCCAGCAAATTAATAAGGAAGTAGCACCGTAAGACGCGAAAGAGCATAAGGGCAAAGGATACGAGCTTCATCATGGGCTGTGTCCTTTTTTTTGTCGAATAGACTTGTTCCAAAAAAAGGAAAATATATGATTTTAATTGGAAAATTGAATATGTTTCGAATACAATAGTCATTAGGAAGAGATTATGAATGTAGATCATAGGGAGAGGCAAGGCCATTTAAGGGATGGAGGGAATGACCATGTCAAATGCCAAGCCTTGGATTGCCAATTACCCGCCCGAAACTGCGCCGTCATTGGATTACCCCCGTGTTCCTTTGACGCAATTTCTGGAGCAGTCTGCAGCTATGTATCCAGACAGTAACGCGATCTATTTCATGGGAAAAAGCATTACGTATCGAGAGCTTTTGCAGTTGTCATACCAATTTGCCAATGCATTGATCAAGCGCGGTGTAAAGAAAGGAGACCGCGTGGCGATTATGCTGCCGAATACTCCTCAAGCCGTCATCAGCTACTACGGTGCGCTTTTTGCAGGTGCCATCGTGGTCATGACCAACCCACTATATACCGAGCGAGAATTGATTCACCAAATGAACGATTCAGGCGCTGAGACCATCATCACACTGGATTTGTTGTACAAACGTGTTACCCAAGTCCGTGCATCTACCTCACTTCAACGAATCATCATCACAAGCATTGGTGATTTCCTTCCCTTATTGAAAAAATGGCTCTATCCGTTCGTTCAGAAGAAACAAGGACAAAATCCGCAGGTTACATACAGCGCAGATATTGAGCCTTTTCTTTCCGTATTAAAAGAAAGCGCTACCAAGCCTGTGGAAGTACCAGTCGATCCGACCCAGGACATCGCGCTCCTCCAATATACAGGAGGGACAACAGGTGTTGCCAAAGGCGTCATGCTGACGCACGCCAATCTCATTGCGAATGCAGTCCAGTGCCAAGCGGTCCTTTACAAGCTGAAAATGGGAAAGGAACGGATTTTGTGTGTGCTCCCGCTGTTCCACGTGTATGGAATGACTACCGTGATGAACAAAGGCATTTGTATCGCAGCAGAAATTATTCTCGTTCCTAAATTCGACGTGAAGCAAATATTTGAAATGATCGACAAGTGCAAGCCTACTCTTTTCCCAGGGGCACCCACCATGTATATCGGTCTCATCAACCACCCGGACTTGAAGAAGCATGATCTTTCTTCCATCGACGCATGCGTCAGTGGATCAGCTCCGTTGCCGATCGAAGTGAAGCTCAAATTTGAGGAGCTGACCGGCGGCAAGCTGGTCGAGGGTTATGGGATGACAGAAGCCTCTCCGGTAACCCATTCCAATCCTATTTGGGAAAAGGGCATTACGGGAAGCATCGGAATGCCGTGGCCAGACACGGATTGCCGAATTGTGGATACGGCTACAGGAGAAGAGATGCCCCAAGGAGAGGTCGGGGAGTTGGCCGTAAAAGGACCCCAAGTCATGCTCGGCTATTGGAATCGCCCAGAGGAAACCGCTGCCGTATTAAGGGATGGCTGGTTTTTGACGGGAGATATGGGCTATATGGACGAAAACGGCTATTTCTATATCGTCGATCGCAAAAAAGACATGATTATAGCCGGTGGCTTCAATATTTATCCGCGCGAAGTAGAAGAAGTGCTGTTTGAGCATCCCGCCATCCAGGAGGCAGCAGTCATCGGAGTCCCAGACCCGTACCGGGGTGAAACCGTCAAAGCATTCGTCGTTTTCAAGGATGGACAGCTCGCGAGTGAAGACGATCTGGAATCGCATTGCAGACAGAGACTCGCCGCCTATAAAATTCCAAGACAATACGAGATTCGTACAGATTTGCCCAAAACCATGGTCGGAAAGGTATTGCGTCGCCAATTACAAGAAGAAGACAAGAAGAAAAGGGAAGCCAAGGAAGAAATCAAAACGAGCTAGTAGCGGATGTTTTGAGGCTTGCGATCCCAGGTGGAAAGCGGCCTTTTTTGCTGACCTCTTGCGATTGACAGAGGAGTGGCCCTGTATTACACTAATTATGAATGAGTGATCATTCATTTAGTCATCAATGTTAGTAAACATGGAGGTAGTTATGGCAAAGAAAACGGGGGAAAAGTATCAAGCCATTATTGATGCTGCTGTTCGAGTAATCGCCAGACAGGGTTATTACAGTGCCCAGGTATCGAAAATTGCGAAAGAGGCGAAGGTAGCAGACGGCACCATATACCTCTATTTTGAAAACAAGGATGATATTTTGATTTCACTGTTTAACGAAAAGATGGGCCAGTTTGTGGAGACCAACCGCAAACGCATTTCGGAAGCGACGACCATTGAGCAAAAGCTGTATGTACTCATTCATGCACACTTGAGCCAGCTATCCATGGATCAGGATCTGGCAAAAGTAACGCAAATCGAGCTACGCCAATCCAGTCCGATCATTAGTGAGGGAATCGGCAACGTGATGAAGCAGTATTTTCACCTCATTGACGAAGTGATCGTAGAGGGTATGGAACAGGGTGTATTCCGATCCGATCTTGAGGTACGGATTACGCGCAAAATGATTTTTGGAACGCTGGACGAAGTGACGACATCTTGGGTGATGAAACAGTGCAAGTACGACCTTGTCTCTTATGTTGATTCCATTCATAACCTCTTCCTGCTTGGTATGAAGGGAAAAGAATGAAAAGAAAAGCTTTTTTTGCATGAAAACGTTTGTTACAATGGAAACAGCAAGACTGAGCGATCGCTCGGATTGGAAAAGTAGCTGTTTTTTATATATGGGGAGAGTTTGGGGGGAGAGGAATGGCGTCGCATTGGAATGTAGAAATCGTTGATCGTGTTGCTACGGTTACGATTAGCAACCCGCCTGCTAATGCACTCAGTCAAGCAGTGCTCGGTCAATTGAGTGAACTTTTGGACCAGTGGGAAAATAACGATGAGATCAAAGCAATCGTTTTGACTGGCGAAGGTCGGTTTTTTATTGCGGGAGCGGACATCAAAGAATTTACCCAACTGAATCGGGATAATGCAGAAGAAATGGCGAGGAAGGGTCAAGCATTGTTTAATCGCTTGGAAACGTTCCCGAAGCCAATTATTGCAGCAATTAACGGAGCTTGCCTAGGCGGAGGATTGGAGCTTGCGTTAGCATGCCATATCCGCTTGGCAGCACCTGAAGCCAAGCTCGGGTTGCCTGAGTTGAATCTCGGACTCATTCCTGGCTACGGTGGTACGCAACGTCTACCGCGTCTGGTTGGCCGTGGCAAAGCGACACAAATGATTCTCACCTCTGAGATGATCGGTGGCGAGGAAGCTTTGCGTATCGGTCTTGTGGAAGCGGTTTATCCTGTAGAGCAGTTGCTTGCAGAAGCGCAAAAGCTGGCGACAGTTTTCGCAAGTAAGAGCGCGATTACCATGAAGTTTGCCCTAGCATCCATCCATAACACAACGGAGCTTTCGTTGTCACAAGGCTTGGAGCAAGAAGCAAAGCTCTTTGGCGATGCTTTCGCGACGGAGGACGTAAAAGAAGGCGTGACTGCATTTCTCGAAAAGCGCAAGCCGCAATTCGCAGATCGGTAGTTAAGCATATAGCTTCACAAGTATGAGGTACCACTAAGGAGGAGGCATCCTGATGAATATCGTGGTTGTGTTGAAACAGACGTTTGACACAGAAGAAAAAATCGTCATCCAAAACGGACAAATTTCTGAAGATGGCGTTGAATTCATCATTAATCCCTACGATGAGTACGCTGTAGAAGAGGCAATCAAGCTCAAGGAAGAGCACGGCGGCGAAGTAACCGTGATCAGCATCGGCCCAGACCGTGCTGAAAGTGCACTGCGCACTGCTTTGGCAATGGGCGCGGACAAGGCTGTTCTGGTAGATGATGAGTCTCTGTTCGGAGACGAATTCACGGTCGCCAAAGTATTGGCGGCAGTAGCGAAAAAGGTTGGCTTCGATATCATCATTGGTGGACAAATGGCTGTAGACTCCGGGGCTGGCCAAGGCGGTCCTCGTCTGGCAGAAGAACTGGGAATTAACCATGTATCGACTGCTGTGAAGCTAGAGGTGGACGGGACGAACGTACGCGTAGAGCGCGATGTAGAAGGAGACCTGGAAGTCGTGGAGACGAGCCTTCCTGTTTTGATTACGGCTCAGCAAGGACTAAACGAGCCGCGCTATCCTTCTCTCCCAGGTATCATGAAAGCGAAGAAAAAACCTTTGGATAGACTCGGCGCAGATGATTTGGGAATTACAGCCGATGAGGCAAAAGCAAAGACAGAAATCGTCGATCAGACATTGCCTCCGAAAAAACAGGCGGGCCGCATTCTCTCTGGCGAATTGGCAGCTCAAACGTCGGAATTGGTGCAACTGTTGCGCAATGAAGCGAAAGTGATCTAAGCGAGAGGGAGAGGATATCCATGAAAAAAGTACTTGTATTGGCAGAAGTACGTGACGGACAACTTCGCAACGTGTCGCTGGAAGCATTGACTGCAGCACAAGCATTGGCTGAGGGCGGCGAAATTGTAGCAGGTGTATTCGGAGTAGATGCAGCAACGCATGCAGTGACATTGGGTCAGCATGGTGCGAGCACGGTGTATACGGCTAATCATACAGCGCTGGCACAGTACACGCCAGATGCGTATGTGCAGGCACTCACGCAGTTGATTGAGCTAGCTTCTCCAGATGCAGTTGTTTTGGGTCACACCGCGATCGGTCGTGACATCGCACCTCGCGTAGCAGCGCGACTCGGTTACGGTCTGGTTTCGGACGTAACAAGTGTAGAAGCGGGCCCAGTATTTGTTCGCCCGATCTATGCAGGAAAAGCAACGCAAACACGCAAATTCGTTGATGGAACAACATTTATTACGATTCGTCCAAACAACATTGCCATCAGCGCTGCTGACTCTTCGAAAACGGCAGTGGTGGTACCCGTTGAATTGGAAATCAAGGATTTGCGCACGATTGTAAAAGAAGTTGTAAGAAAAACAAGCGGCAAAGTAGACCTTTCCGAAGCAAAAGTCGTGATTTCCGGTGGACGCGGCGTGAAGAGTGCAGAAGGCTTCCAGCCGTTGAACGATCTGGCGGAAGTACTTGGTGCAGCTGTTGGTGCATCTCGTGGCGCTTGTGACGCAGACTATTGCGATTACTCCATGCAGATCGGACAGACAGGTAAGGTTGTTACACCTGATCTGTACATCGCATGCGGGATTTCGGGAGCGATTCAGCACTTGGCTGGTATGTCCAGCTCGAAAGTCATTGTTGCCATCAACAAAGATCCGGAAGCGCCAATCTTCCAAGTGGCTGATTATGGTATCGTAGGTGACCTGTTCGAAGTGCTGCCATTGCTGACGGCTGAGTTTAAAAAAGTGTTGGTTTAATATAAAGATGATGACTAGGCGCTCCTTTTGGGGGCGCTTTTTTTGTCCGCAAGGCTTACTTTATGCTTTCCTTGCTTGGTATAATAGGCAGTAAGGAGAGGTGATCGGGATGAGCGAACAGCTTTTGCAACAACTGATACACATGGTGGCGGAGAATAACCGGCTGGTTAAAGAAACGCAGGAGGAGCTACGCGAATTTAAGACAGAGATGTATGATTTTCGTGAGGAGATGTACGCGTTTCGCGATGAAATGTACGAATTCCGCGATGACGCTACGCGCCGATTGGATAGACTGGAACGCCAAAATAAACATATCGATGCAGACCTTGATCTGCTGCATCGGAAAGTTAGTGACCACGAAAGGGAGATTAACCGGCTCAAACAAGTCGGGCAATAAGGTGCAGACATACTGGACAAACTAAAGTGAGAAGTGCAGGGCAAAGTGTGGAGCGGCGTAGTCAATTTGGTGTTTGAATGATATACTGATTACCGTTAGGAACCTTTATTTAGCAATTGAAATTCAAGGAGGTAACTTCTCATGGCAATTGTAAATGCTACTGATCAAAACTTTTCCCAGGAAGTAGAGCAAGGCGGTACAGTCCTGGTTGACTTCTGGGCTCCATGGTGCGGCCCTTGCAAAATGATCGCTCCTGTACTGGAGCAAATCGACGGTGAAGTGGGCTCCCAGCTCAAAATCGTCAAAGTAAACGTGGATGACAACCCAGATTCTGCTGGTCGTTTTGGCGTAATGTCCATCCCAACCCTGATCGTATTCAAAGACGGTCAACCAGTAGACAAAGTGATCGGCTTCCAACCAAAAGAAGCGCTCATGGCAACTGTAGGCAAACATCTGTAAGAGCAAAACAACGACTGAAGCGGCATAGCAATGTGCCGCTTTTTTATTATGTTTGGATACGGAATTCTGAGCGATCGTTTGTCGAAAAATTAAGTTTACTTGAGCGAAAATAATTGCGTTTTTAGAATACTTTGATTAAACTTCATATATTCAATTTATTTAGAAAATAGAGGGGGCTTTTCTAATGAAGGGATTTCATTTGATGCGCTCGTTGGCGGCGATCTCGCTAGGGGCGGTATTGATGGTCGGATGTTCAAGCGGAGGAAATACAAGTGCTCCGGCAGCAGGAGAAGGTAGCTCTGGACAAGCAGCTAGCGCTGACGGACAAGAGATGCAAGCAAAAATCGGTGTCGTTGGATTCCTCTCAGGGTCTGGTGCAGCCTATGGAGAAGCGCAAAAAGCAGGATTGGAGCTGGCTTTGGACGAGCTGAATGAAGCGAACAAAGGCAAGCTCAAGATCGAACTGAAGTTTGAAGACTCCGCTGGAGAAAAAGAAGGCGCGATTAATGCGGTAAATAAACTGATTAATCAGGATAATGTCGTGGCGATCATTGGACCGACCCTTTCCGGTGAAATGTTTGCTGCAGGACCAGTTGCAAACGAGGCAGAAACTCCGATTTTTGGTATCTCCAACACGTCAGAAGGAATCAATGATATCGGGGAGTACGTGTTCCGCAATTCTTTGCCTGAATCCATTGCAATCCCGACAGCTATGAAAGCAGCTGGGGAGAAAAATGGCTTGAAAAAAGTTGCACTAATCCACGCGTCTAACGATGACTTCTCCGTAAATGGTTACAAGGTCATGAAAGCAACCGCTGAAAAGCTGGGCCTGGAGATTACCAGTGAAGCGACTTTCGCAAATGGCGATGTGGATTTCTCAGCACAATTGACCAAGCTAAAGCAAACAAACCCAGATGCTTTGCTAGTGTCGGCTTTGTACAAGGAAGGCTCCATGGTTGTGAAAAAAGCACGTGAGTTGGGCTTTACAGGGACAATTCTCGGTGGAAATGGCTTTAATAATCCGAAAATTTTTGAAATTGCAGGTCCAGCTGCTGAGGGCTTAATCGTTGCGACTCCTTTCAGCCCTGAAAAGAAAGATGATAAAGTACAAGCCTTCGTGAAAGCATTCGAAGCCAAATACAACAAAAAGCCTGACCAGTTCGCAGCCCAAGCATACGACTCGCTGTACATCATGTCGCAGTCACTGCTTGCCGCAGGAAAAGCAGATCGCGAAGAGTTGCGCGGAAAATTGGCTCAGCTGAAGGACTTCACAGGTGTATCCGGCAAACTGTCTTTTGACGAGAAGCGCAACCCGATTGGTGATGCGGTTGTCGTTGTCGCAAAAGAAGGTAAATTCGTCCCGTTTGAATAGGATCGTGCCCGGGGGCGCTCCGGGCTTTTTTTTCTATCTGTTATCTCGCTGGATCAGAAAGTACCCGATCATGGTCTTCGCTTGCTGATCCAGCGAGAATAACTCCATCATCGTTGGATGGTAACCACTTAACAATGAGGTGAGGCATTTGTTTTGGCAGCAATTGGTCAACGGTTTGACAGTTGGTAGCACTTATTCATTGATTGCATTGGGCTACACGCTCATTTTTGGTGTCTTGGGAATCATTAATATGGCACACGGCCAGATTTTTATTTTTGGATCACTGGTTGGCTTGGTATTGATGACCAGCCTGAATATGCCTTTAGGGGTAGCGTTAATTGTTGCGGTTGTAATATCGGCGATTTTGGGTCTTGTGCTGGAATATACAGCGCTTCGCCCCCTTCGTAAAAAAAATGTACCCCATCTGGCATCCTTGATCAGTACGATCGGATTTGCCATTTTGATGGAGGAAGCCATGCACAAGTTTTTCGGTGCTGACTCCCGAGCGTTCCCACAATCCTTTGGGGATACCACTTTTGACTTGGGACTCGTTCAAATTCGTAGCGTCGATCTCGTTATTTTGGGGATTTCTGTGTTGCTGATGTTCGTCCTGCATTTTTGGATTCAAAAAACGAAAATGGGAAAAGCGATTCGCGCGACGGCTGAAAATACGGATACAGCAAATCTTTTGGGGATTAACACGAATATGGTCATTGTCGTGACCGTCATGCTTGCTTCGGCACTGGGAGGTGTCGCCGGAATTTTGATCGGGATGGCGTACTCTGCGCTCATTCCGACGATGGGGATGACGCTTGGCTTCAAAGGTCTGGCTGTTTTGATTTTAGGTGGGGTAGGCAGCATTCCTGGGGCCATGGTGTGCGGCGTATTGCTCGGGATTATCGAGGTGTTTACCGTCGCGTACGGAGACTCGTCGTATCGGGATGCAGTTGCTTTCGGCTTGATCATTCTCATTTTGCTCTTGAAGCCGGAAGGACTATTTGGACGTAAAGCGTAAGGGAGGTGCAGACATTGGACATTCTCAATCCATATAACTTACAGGTACTGACATTTATTTTATTAAACAGTATTTTGGCGATTAGTATTTACATTACGCTCTCGACGGGCCAGCTTTCTTTGGGACATGCGGGCTTTATGAGCATTGGTGCCTTTACAGCGAGTATTTTGACGAAGCAAGCGGACATGCCGCTGTTTATCGCCATCATAATTGGCGGACTGGCGGCAGGGCTGATTGCCCTGCTGATCGGTGCTCCTACATTGAAGCTCCACGGCTTGTACCTGGCGATTGCTACGCTTGGCTTTGGTGAAGTGATTCGCGTTGTTTTTCTCAATATGGAGATTACAAATGGCGCTCTTGGATTGACCGGACTTCAATCGATTGGCAATTACTTGTACGATTTTGAAAAAGCAATGGGGTTAAAAGCGCAAGCCTTTGGCATTTCGGTCATGCAAATGAAGTCATTATCGACCTTTTTGTTTATGCTGCTTCTGTTTGCCTTCGTCCTTTTCCTGACACTGCGTCTGAACCGTTCTCGTCTCGGGCGTGCTTTTGAAGCGATCAAAGCAGATGAAACGGCGGCACGAGCGATGGGATTGCAAGTCAACTATTATAAGATGCTTGCTTTTGTGATCGGTTCCATTTTGGCAGGGGTGTGTGGAGGATTGTTCGCTCACATTACGACGACCATTACGCCAGATGATTTTAACTATCATAAAGTCGTAGAGATTTTGTCGTATGCCGTGATTGGCGGCAGCGAAGTGGTATGGGGGCCGCTGTTTGGTGCCTTGGTTTTGACAGCACTGCCGGAGGTACTGCGGGGTTTGGCTGAGTATAAAATGCTCATGTACGGTTTGATCATGGTCGGTGTAATGGCGTTCCGTCCGCATGGCTTGATCGGTGCCGACACGTTCCAAAAGCTGTTCAAGCGTCGTCGGGGCAAGTCATCGGACAAGGAAGCGAAGGGGGGAGTATAAGATGTTGCTGGAACTTGCAAACGTAGGAAAAAGCTTTGGCGGCATCACCGCTCTTCGTGACGTTTCTTTTGCGGTCGGAGAGGGTGAAATTGTCGGCTTAATTGGTCCGAATGGGGCGGGAAAAACGACTATTTTCAATATGGCAACGGGCATATTCGAACCAACGACGGGAACCTTTACTTTTGCCGGACAGAAGCTAAATGGAATGGCGCCTAACAAAATTACCGAAATGGGGATTGCAAGGACGTTCCAAAATATTCGCTTATTCGGTCACATGAGTGCATTGGATAACGTGAAGGTAGGATGTCATTCGCGAATGAAGGCCGGCTTCTGGGCTTCCCTTTTGAAAACATCGGGACAACGTGCGGAAGAAAAGGCCGTGACCAAAAAAGCAGAGGAGCTCCTTGAATTCGTAGGCTTGTCTGACATAGCTGACGTCCGCTCGGATACATTGGCGTACGGTCAACAACGGCGTCTAGAGATTGCACGGGCACTGGCTACGGAACCAAAACTCTTGCTATTGGACGAGCCTGCTGCAGGAATGATCGAGACCGAGACGAAAGCGCTCATGGAGCTGGTCAAAAAAATTCGCGATGATGGGACGACTGTTTTGTTGGTCGAACACGATATGGGATTAGTCATGAACCTGTGTGAAAAGGTCGTATGTATCAACTTTGGGGTCAAAATTGCTGACGGCACCCCGGCTGAGGTACAAAACAATCCAGATGTGATTGAAGCCTACCTCGGTAAGGAGGACGAATAAGATGCTGAATATACAAAGCTTGACGACCTCCTACGGTCAAATCAAGGCGATTCGCGGGATAACGCTGGAAGTGCCTGAGGGCAAAATCGTCTCGCTAATCGGGGCGAACGGAGCGGGTAAAACCACAACCATGCGTACGATCGCAGGTCAACTGAAGCCTGAAGCAGGAGCGATAACGTTTTGTGGTCAACGGATAGAGGGTTCGAGACCCCATCAGATCGTGAAAGCCGGATTGGCGTTAGTTCCAGAAGGGCGTGCAATCCTCGGGAAGATGACCGTGCTGGAAAACCTGGAGATGGGCGCATTCCAGCGCAACGATGCACAAGGCATCAAGGACGACATGGAAAAGATGATGGCCTGGTTCCCCATCCTCAAGGAGCGTCTTTCTCAATTGGGAGGGACGATGTCTGGCGGTCAGCAGCAAATGCTAGCCATTGCCCGCGCATTGATGTCTCGACCGAAGCTGCTGCTTTTGGACGAGCCGTCGATGGGCTTGGCTCCTATTGTGGTGGCGGACATTTTCAAGGTGATCAAAGAAATCAATGCGGAAGGAACGACCGTCCTTATCGTGGAGCAAAATGTCAAACAGGCCCTCAAAATCGCTGATTACGGGTATGTACTGGAGGCAGGGCAAATCGTATTGGACGGTACAGGAGAATCATTGTTGAACGACGAACGTGTAAAAGAGGCATATTTGGGCGGTCGCAAGCACTAGGTCTGCCTATAAAAAACTGTCGCCATGGAATGAGGCGGCAGTTTTTTTCGTATTGATTCCATGGTACTATGAAGGATAGAACGTATATTCTCTTATGATGCGAAAAAGGGAAGGAAGCCGGATACGATGCCAGCCAAATTGACGAGAGAGCAAATGGAATATCTTGTTCATCAAGTACAACGCTATTTTAAAGAAGAACGGTCGGAGACACTCGGCAATTTGGAGACGGAAGAGTTGATTGACTTTTTTTCAAAAGAGCTCGGCCTCTTCTATTACAATCAAGGGGTGCAAGACAGCCGGAAGCTGTTGATGGAACGGATGAGTTCCTTAGAAGATGAACTGTATGTATTGGAAAAGCCAATCCACAAGAACAAATAGATGCAAGGCAGATATAGAGCAAAGAGGAGGGAGCAGCCATGAACAGCTCCTTAAAAGATAAACTGGCCGTCCTGCCAGATAAGCCGGGCTGCTACCTGATGAAAAATGCGAGCGGGGAAATCATTTACGTAGGAAAAGCCAAGGTGCTGAAAAACCGCGTCCGCTCTTATTTTACAGGCAGTCATAACGGGAAGACGCAGCTGTTGGTCAGTGAGATCGTGGACTTTGAGTACATTGTGGTATCCTCCGCGATTGAGGCGCTCATTCTCGAGTGCAACCTGATCAAGGAGCACGACCCGCGTTACAATGTCATGCTCCGCGACGACAAGACGTATCCGTACATCAAAATTACGAATGAGGCGCAGCCACGCCTGGAGATTACCCGTAAGGTATTAAAAGATAAAGCTAAGTATTTCGGGCCATATCCGAATGCCGGAGATGCCTCCGAGGTGAAGAAGCTGCTGGATCGACTCTATCCGTTGCGAAAATGCCGCAATATGCCCAAGCAGGTTTGTCTTTACTACCATTTGGGACAATGTCTTGCGCCCTGTGTGTACGAGGTATCGGCAGAGGAAAATCAGCGTTTGGTGGATGAAATCAGCCGGTTCCTCGATGGTGGCCATGAGGAAATGAAGCAAACCCTCACGGAAAAAATGCTGCAAGCTGCAGAAAACATGGAGTTCGAACGCGCCAAGGAATATCGCGATCAGATCAAGAGCATCGAAGCCGTAATGGAGAAGCAGAAGATCACGTTCAACGATACGGTAGACCGCGACATTATCGGGTTTGCTGTGGAAAAAGGCTGGATGTGCATTCAGTTGTTCTATATGCGAAAAGGGAAGATGATCGAGCGTCAGACGACTTCCTTTCCATACTATGGCAGCGAAATCGAAGACTTCATGTCTTATGTGAGCCAGTTCTATTACGACAAGCAAAATGCACTGCCAAAAGAAATTTTGCTCCCGCAAGAGAGTGAACCGGAGCTTTTGAGTGAATGGCTGGGCATCAAAGTCCATGCGCCGAAAAGGGGCAAAAAGCATGAGCTCGTGATGATGGCTTCCGAGAACGCCCGTATAGCTTTGCAGGAGAAGTTCGCGCTGATGTCCAAGGACGATGCTCGTACGGTCCAAGCGGTACACAATCTCGGTCACATTTTAGGAATTCCGGTTCCTCATCGAATTGAAGCGTTTGACAACTCCAACATTCAAGGAACAGAGCCTGTGTCTGCGATGATTGTCTTTACAGACGGCCGCCCTGATAAAAAGGAATACCGCAAATTCAAGATCAAAACCGTCGAAGGGCCAGATGATTACGGCTCCATGCGCGAAGTCGTTCGCCGTCGTTACTCTCGCCTGCTGAAAGAAAACCAGCCGATGCCTGACCTGATTGTGATCGATGGTGGAAAAGGCCAAATCAGTGCGGCTATGGATGTGCTGGAAAACGAGCTGGGTCTCTATATTCCCGTCTGTGGACTCGCGAAGGATGAGAAGCACCGCACCGCTCAGCTCATGTACGGAGATCCGCCAGAGCCTGTGAATCTTAGACGTGATAGCTATGAATTTTATTTGTTGCAACGCATCCAAGATGAAGTCCACCGTTTTGTTATTACATTCCACAGACAATCCCGGACGAAAACGATGCTCTCCTCACAGTTGGATGAGATCCCGGGTATTGGTGAAAAACGACGCAAGCTGTTGTTCTCTCATTTTGGCTCGTTGAAAAAAATGCGCGAGGCGACCGTCGAAGACTTCCGCCAATTAGGGATCGGCGACAAGCTGGCGAAAGAAATCATCGGGCATCTGCGCAAGCTGGACACATGAGTTCAAAAAGGAATTGATCCATTTTTAGACTCATGATATAATCCGATTCAAACAGAATAGTTAGCCTCACTTCCATTATGGAGTGAGGTAGAGGCGCGAAAACCAAGAGTACCACCCTGAGATCGGGTATCTGTGAAGGGGACGGGAAAGGGGAATTCGCCGAAGTGTGGAGGGAAACCCGCTTTTCTCCATGCTGGGTCTGCGTTGAACAAATGCAGGACTGTCATCTGCACTTTTGACCAATTGTCAGATGGAGAGCTATCTCACGGTGTGTCAATGTGAGTTTTGATGGTGATAACTGTCAATCTTCGTTGTCCGCGTGTATTGGGAGGGAGGAACCGGTATGTCGAAACAATAGGCAGCGGCAGGTCTTATTCCTTGTCGGTGCCTTTTTTTGTAAAATAAAAATGCAAGACTTTTCCTTATAGAGAGAATAGTGAAAAACCATACAATACGAGATAAATACCAATATTGGATATGAGAAAAAGGGAGAGAAGCCGCATGGGGTTGATCGTGCAGAAATACGGAGGCACCTCTGTAGGTACCATTGAGCGAATTTTGCGAGTTGCGGATCGAATTATCAGCTACAAAGAGGAAGGACATGATGTGGTAGTCGTTGTTTCTGCAATGGGCAAATCTACTGACGTGTTGGTAGACATGGCCAAGCAGATTAACGCATACCCATCCGAGCGTGAAATGGATATGCTGCTGACTACAGGGGAGCAGGTTTCGATCGCGCTTTTGTCGATGGCTTTGCATACAAAAGGCTACGATGCCATTTCTCTTACGGGCTGGCAAGCTGGAATCACCACGGAGGCGATTCACGGAAGAGCACGGATCAAGCAGATTGAGCCAGAGCGGATTCAATCTGAGCTCGGCCGTGGTCGTGTGGTGATCGTGGCAGGATTCCAAGGGATCAGTGACGAAGGTGAAATCACGACGCTCGGCCGCGGTGGATCGGATACATCTGCGGTTACACTCGCAGCGAGCTTGAACGCTGAGAAATGCGAAATCTTTACGGACGTGTCCGGGGTGTATACAGCTGATCCGCGAATGGTTCCAGCTGCGAGCAAGCTGGATACAATCTCGTATGATGAGATGCTGGAGCTGGCGAACCTTGGTGCAGGGGTTCTTCATCCGAGGTCAGTAGAGGCTGCGAAAAAATACAAGGTAAGGCTGGTCGTCCGCTCCAGCTTTACTGCCGAAGATGGTACGTACGTTGAGGAGGTTGCCAACATGGAAACAGGTAGAGTAGTAAGTGGAGTTGCACACGATGAAGATGTAGCCAAAATCACGGTTGTCGGCATGCCTGCCAGGGTCGGGACGCTCTCCCGTTTGTTCAATACACTGGCGGACAATCAAGTGAACGTCGATATTATTATCCAAAGCTCTTATGATGCTACTGTTACAAATATTTCTTTTACAGTTGCAGCGGATGACCTGAAAAAAGCACTGGATACGCTAGACAGAAACAAAAACGAGCTTGGCTTTGAAAAAATCGATTTCGAGGAAAGCTTGACCAAAGTATCCATTGTTGGCTCTGGAATGATCAACAATCCAGGAGTAGCTGCCGAAATGTTCCGCGTTCTGGCAGAAAAAGAAATTTCTATTAAAATGGTATCAACTTCTGATATCAAAGTTTCTTGCGTCATTCCAGCAGCTTTGACAGAGCAGGCTGTTCGTAGTCTTCATTCGGCCTATGGTCTGGATGTTGAGGAAACCGCAGTCGTGCACGGAGTATAAAAGATGGATGCTCCCTCTCCCTTTATTACAGGTAGAGGGGGCATTTTGTTCATGAAGCCACTTGTACAGAGATACGTATGTCAGAAGAGCTTTCCATTTCGATTTTGCTGAACGCTTCTCTTTCTTTCCACTGCTCAATCATACCAGCAATAATCCCGGCTTCAAAGGAAAGACTGCATCCCAGTCTTTCTATAGACTGATAGCTAAAAATGGAATGGTTGAGTGAATAGACGATAGTTTGCCCGGTCTCCTCTACGACGTCTAGCTGGCCTAATCCGAGCCGTATAAAAGGCATAATTGGACCTGTTGCAGATTGAATGGGGATTTGGCGGCCCATATTTTTTCCTATCCAATAGAGAATATGGTTTTCACTATCGCCTAGCAGGGTGCTAGTCAGCGTTTCGCGTAGAAGATGATAGCCAAGATAGGGCATATTCATTCTCTCAGCATAGGGAATGGTCTCTGGCGGCAACAGTGCTGCGAGCTGATCCTTCTCTTTCATATGTGCTTCCCTCCTGTCTGTACTAGATTATGAGGAGGGACCCGCATTCATGACATCGTAATAGAAAAAATAGCTGGACTAAACAAAGTTATTCTATCAATGTATTTAGTACATTGATTATCTTGACGCTCTGTGTCGACAAGAGTACAATTGGATTTGGTCAAAGTTTTGCCCAACTTTTTCTCGAATTTTGACACATTCCGACAAATTCATTTGATCTAGTGAACGCAGTCTTTTATATGAACAGCGTCAAGATGTTGTTCATAAAATGATCGTGGCGGTTTTGCTATGTCTAATGGGTGAGGCAATGGGTTAGGATATTGGGGAAAGGTCTATCAAAACGGTCGAAGCCGTTTTGGACCGCTTGCGGTAACGCTTGACGTTTTTCACAGAATTAAGAGTTACATACATTGAAAGGGGGACCATTTTATGGCGAAAGGCCATAGCTTTCTCAGTCACAAGCTCCACTCACTTCTTGGTTTGTTACCGATCGGGCTCTTCCTGCTGTTTCACTTGACAGCCAACTATCAAGCGACCCGTGGAGCCGAAGCTTTTAATCAAACAGTTGGTTTGATTGAAAATGTTCCATTCGTACTGGTGCTTGAATTTGCTTTTATCTACCTCCCGATCTTGTTTCACGCTGTTTACGGTCTCTACATTGCGTTCCAAGCGAAACAAAACGTAGGGAACTTCGGTTACTTCCGAAACCAAATGTTCTTGTGGCAACGCGTTACAGGAGTCATTACCCTTATTTTTATTGTTTGGCACGTTTGGGAAACCCGTATCCAAAAAGCAATGGGTGCACACGTGGATTTTGACATGATGGCAAACATTTTGAGCAGTCCTGCAATGATCGTATTCTACACAATCGGGATTATTAGCACGACTTTCCACTTCTCCAACGGACTGTGGTCGTTCCTGGTTCACTGGGGAATTACAGTTGGGCCGCGTTCCCAGCGCATTGCAACATTCCTGACTTTGGGCGTATTCGTAATTGTAACCTTCATCGGCTTGCGTGCGATGTCGGCTTTCATTTTGTAGGGATAGGGGGACAAAACTCATGGCAAAAGGTAAACTGATCATTGTCGGTGGAGGTTTGGCCGGCTTGATGGCTACCATCAAAGCAGCAGAAAAAGGCATTCCTGTTCAGCTGTTCTCCCTGGTTCCGGTAAAACGTTCCCACTCTGTCTGTGCACAGGGCGGTATTAACGGTGCGGTAAATACCAAAGGGGAAGGCGACTCCACATGGGAGCACTTCGACGATACAGTATATGGCGGCGACTTCTTGGCAAACCAACCGCCAGTTAAAGCAATGTGTGATGCAGCACCTGGCATCATCTATATGTTGGACCGTATGGGCGTTATGTTTAACCGTACGCCAGAAGGTCTGTTGGACTTCCGTCGTTTCGGGGGAACCAAGCATCACCGTACCGCTTTTGCGGGTGCGACAACTGGACAACAGCTTTTGTACGCATTGGACGAACAAGTACGCCGTTATGAAGCTGAAGGTCTGGTAACCAAGTACGAATATTGGGATTTCCTCGGAGCCGTTTTGGACGATACAGGAACCTGTCGCGGGATTACTGCACAAAACATGCGTTCCGGTGAAATTCAATCCTTCCGTGCAGATGCCGTTATTTTGGCAACAGGCGGACCTGGTATCATCTTCGGTAAATCGACCAACTCCATTATCAACACAGGTACAGCAGCGTCTGCGGCGTATCAACAAGGGGTTATCTACTCCAATGGTGAGATGATCCAAATTCACCCAACGGCAATCCCGGGCGACGACAAGCTGCGTCTGATGTCGGAGTCTGCTCGTGGTGAGGGTGGCCGTGTATGGACGTACAGAGACGGTAAGCCTTGGTACTTCCTGGAAGATAAATACCCTGCATACGGAAACTTGGTTCCGCGTGACATCGCGACTCGCGAAATCTTCTCCGTTTGCGTAGATATGAAGCTGGGTATCAACGGCGAAAACATGGTATACCTCGACCTGTCCCATAAAGATCCAAAAGAACTGGATGTAAAATTGGGCGGTATTATCGAGATTTACGAGAAATTCGTTGGGGATGACCCACGTAAAGTTCCAATGAAGATTTTCCCTGCGGTTCACTACTCCATGGGCGGTATGTGGGTAGACTACAACCAAATGACCAATATCCCTGGTTTGTTTGCAGCAGGTGAGTGCGATTACTCTCAGCACGGTGCAAACCGTTTGGGTGCGAACTCCCTCTTGTCCGCAATCTATGGCGGTATGGTAGCAGGTCCAAAAGCGATCGAGTACATCAAAGGCTTGAACAAATCCTCTGATGACCTGTCTTCCACGCTCTTCGACGGCTTCACAAGCAAAGAGCAAGCGAAATACGACAGCATTCTGAAAATGGACGGAACAGAAAATGCTTACCTGATCCACAAGGAACTGGGTGAGTGGATGACTGACAACGTAACGGTAGTACGTTACAACGACCGTCTGCAAAAAACGGATGATAAGATCGTTGAACTGATGGAACGCTACAAGAAAATTAACATCAACGATACGAATAAATGGAGCAACTCTGGTGCTGCGTTTACCCGTCATCTGTGGAACATGCTCGCACTGTCCCGCGCGATCACAATCGGTGCGCTCAAGCGCGACGAGAGCCGCGGTGCTCACTACAAGCCTGACTTCCCTGAGCGTGATGACGAAAACTTCATGAAGACGACAATGGCGAAGTTCAATGCTGAAACGACTGCGCCTGAAATCTACTATGAAGACATCGACGTATCCCTGATCGCACCACGTAAGCGTGACTATACGTCTGACAAGAAATAAGAGAGGAGGAAACTGATCATGGCAGAAAAATTGATTCATTTGATTATCACTCGTCAAGATAGCCCTGACAGCACTCCGTACAAGGAAGAGTTCAAAATCCCTTACCGTCCTGGTATGAACGTGATCAGTGCTTTGATGGAGATTCAACGTAATCCACTCAACGCACAAGGTCAAAAAACGTCTCCAGTCAACTGGGAATCGAACTGCTTGGAAGAAGTATGCGGTGCGTGCTCGATGGTTATTAACGGAAGACCTCGCCAAGCTTGTTCGGCACTGGTTGATAAACTGGAACAGCCGATTCGTCTTGAGCCAATGAGCACCTTCCCTGTACAGCGTGACTTGTCGATTGACCGCAGCCGCATGTTCGATGCGCTGAAACGTGTAAAAGCGTGGGTTCCAATCGATGGTACGCATGATCTGGGACCAGGTCCTCGTATGCCGGAAGTTGAACGTCAATGGGCGTACGAGCTTTCGAAGTGCATGACGTGCGGTGTTTGCTTGGAAGCTTGCCCGAACGTGAATGCGAAGTCTGACTTCATTGGTCCGTTCGCAATTTCACAGGTTCGTCTGTTCAACCAGCACCCAACGGGTATGATGAACAAGCATGAGCGCCTGGAAGCTCTGATGGAAGATGGCGGTATCGGTGATTGCGGTAACTCGCAAAACTGCGTACAAGCATGTCCAAAAGGCATTCCGCTGACAACTTCGATCGCTCACATGAACAAAGAAACAACCAAACATGCTGTGAAGAAGTTCTTCTTCTCCTAATTGTTTGCAATAGAAAAGGCGTGCACCGGTGATCCGGAGTGCACGCCTTTTTTTCATGTCGCTGTAATGGAGAGAAGAATATTTCAAGTCTAGGCTCCAGGCTCCGTCCTGCTGGGGGTTGAGACTGTCCGCTCCGAAGGGATTCGCGGGGAAACGCAAAAGTAGTAGCCGCTACGTCGCGCGGGCACGGTTGCGTTTCTTTTGCCCGCGAATCCCTTCTCCGCTCGGTAGGACTCCACAAGTCGCTACGCCTGGAAATATTCTTCTCGGTCGTAACAGATGAGGTATTTCATTCTTTAAAGGATTTAAAAAATCGGATCACATGGAAAGTTCGTAGAGGAAACAGGAGAAAAAAGCGAAGATCTTTGGTACACCGACCGAGACGCAATGCAAAAAGAGAAACACGCTCTTAAGCGTCCACCTCTGAGAAGCATCCTGAAAGGACCACTTTGGACGCGGTTTCGCTTTTTGCGTGGAGTCGGGCAGTGAATCCGCCAGCGGGTGGGACAAGAATCTGAGCGTTTTCTCCTGTTTTCTCCCCACCACAACAGCAACGTACAAGGAGTCTATTCAATCCGCCTCGATAACCGCCGCCATCGCCAGCTTTTCAAAGATGCTGACGAACTGCTGGAGTTCATCCTCGCTGAGGTGAGAAAACATTTTATTTAGTTGTTCTCTCCGATTCTGCTTGGCTACTTGCAGAATTTTTTTTCCAGAATCACGCAAACTGATGTAAACGACTCGGCGATCTTCCTCATCACGATCGCGGGAGACAAAACCGTGTTTATCCAAACGGTCGACCATTGCTGTGATGGCGCTTGGTTTGACCCCCATTGATTCGGCCAATTCTCCAACCGTGCATTTTTCCTTCTGTTCCAACTGATGAAGAATGTAAAATTGCGGGCCAGTTAAACCAGAGACAGGTTCGGCTAATTGCGTTCCCATCGTGCGCGTAATGGTACGAAACGCCTCCTGCAAGCGCTCAAGTGTATCTGTAGAGGGGGAGAGCATCTCTAATCGTCTCCTTATTTGATCTATTTCTTCGTGAAAGGGAATATTTGATATGTAATATTTAACGTACTTAAATATAGGCTGAAATTACTTCGTTTGTCAACCTTCACGAAAAGAAGGGAATACCTAAGCGATTCCTAGTGAAAACTGAAAACATAATGGAATGACTTCCAGCAAGGGGGCAAACGATGAAGAAAAAGGTATGCAGCATTGGATTGATATTGGCTTTGCTTCCCGCAACGACTGTCAGCACAACAGCGTTTGAAGGTACGGCGACCATTCGCACGCAGATTTTGCAGGATCTCGCGGAAATGCACCAGCCATTACATACAGGCAAGGCGGACAAGGAATACAAAACGAAGGCAGATGAATGGCAACGACAAGAACTGCTACTGCGAGGTGAGCAATTAAAATCCGCGCCTGTCGATTCGCTGGAAATGATTGAGGCGACAAAGGCTTGGGAGGAAGCGGGGGTAAAAGGGGAAGGGGTGCTCGTTTCCGTGATCGATACGGGCGTCAATCCGCGCCACCCCGATTTGCCTGCCCCACATGATAGGCGTTCAGCCATGCAAAAGTCAGGCTCCTCCCAGAAGGTGATCCCTGGCTTTAACTGGGCTGACCGTACACAAACAACGGAAGACGTATCGGAATCTCAGCATGGTATCCATGTGGCGGGAATTATTGGTGCGAACGGAAAAGTAAAAGGGGTTGCACCTGAAGCCCAGCTCATCAGCCAAAAAGTATTTTCCAATTATCAAAGCGAGGTTCCAGGGCTAGGTGAATCGATTTTATTTGCGATTAATGATTCCATTACGAAAAAAGCAGATGTCATCAACTTGAGTCTCGGTTCCTCAGCGGGCTATGTGGATGAAACAAATGTGGAGCAAATGGCTGTGAAGCGAGCAGTCGATAATGGAATCGTAGTCGTAGCAGCCGCCGGCAATGATGCGTATTTCGGCAGTGATAAGGTACGAGCACAGAATCCGGATATCGCTATGATCGGTTCTCCAGGCTTGAGTCCTGATGCGTTTTCAGTTGCTTCTGTCAACGCTACAGCACTGGCTGGCTATAGCTTCACGGTGCAAGGGGTACCCGGTATGGAGAAAGTCGTGTACTTATCGGGCTATGTGGAAGGCGGGGGTGCAATAAACCCAGTCATGACGCTGATGAAGCCGTATCCGCTCGTCTATATGGGGAAAGGGAAGAAGGAAGACTACAATGTTTCCGTAAAAGATAAAGTGGTATTGCTCGAGCGAGGCGATATTTCATTCGACGACAAGCTTCGTCTCGCCAAAGAAGCAGGAGCTGTTGGCGCCGTCATCTACAACAATGAAATGGGACCACTCATTATCAGTGCGGAGCATGCCAAACAAATCCCGGCTGTTTCTATTTTGAAGCACATGGGCGAGAAAATGGCACAAGCGATTAAGAAAGGCAAGAAAGTGACGGTCTCCTTTAACGGTGAATATGGACAAAATTCAATGCCTTATCCAGACGGAGGGACGATCTCCGCTTTTTCATCATGGGGACCAACACCCGATTTGCAGTTCAAACCGGAGATTGCAGCTCCAGGTGGGGGCATCTTGTCACTCACGCGAGAGTCCGAATATGCCGTGAAAAGTGGTACGTCAATGGCAACCCCACATGTGGCAGGCGGGATGGCTTTGCTGAAGCAAGGCTATCTCAAGCAAGGGCGGAACCTGCAAGGCAGATCACTTGTCGATACGTTAAAGGCTGCGGCCATGAATACAGCAGAACCGATTATCGATCCCCAAATCAGTGTACCCGCAGCGGATAAAGAGAAAGTAAAAAAAGTACCTTACAGCCCACGGGTTCAAGGGGCAGGATTAATGCAAATCGTAAAAGCGATCAAGACCCCAGCCATTGTTGTGACTGCAAAAGGAAAAGCGGGCGTCTCGTTAGGAGAGATCGGGAATTCAACGACCTTTTCTCTGTTTATTACTAACAAGTTTGGCAAAAAACCGATTACGTATCAGCTGCAAAATGAATTTGGCGTCTTGACTGACTTGCGCAAGAATGGGCTCAACATGCTGACCGATACCCTTTTCGAGGGGGCAGAACTGCAATTTTCCGCACCTAAGATTACCGTTGCGCCAGGGAAATTAGAGGAAGTAAAGGTAACGCTCACGATTCCGAAAGGCTCCTCACGCAATCAATTTGCGGAAGGATTTATTTCCTTTCAACCAGATGATAAGGAGCTGCCTACATTGCGCACGCCGTTTTATGGCTTCTACGGCGATTGGGATGAACCAAGAATTATGGATCAGCCCGTATGGGAGGCAGAAAGCCAGGAAAAACGAACAGGTGTCAAGACGAGCTGGTACCACGATAAACGCAATGACAAGTGGCGCTATCGGGATTATCTAGGAGTTACAGGTGTCAAAGCCGATGGCGGTGCGAAAATTGATCCTAATCATATTGCCTTTTCGCCAAACGGGGATGGGCATTACGATGTCGCTGCTCCTTCGATTACATTTTTGCGCAATGCCCGACATATTATCGTCGAAGTAACAGACCAGTCAGGCAAGCCGATTCGGACTCTTGTGCGTGATGAAAAGGTGAGCAAGTACGACCAATCCAAGCTGGGGACGCCCTACTATTATACGGAAAGGGAAGCGTGGAGCTGGGACGGAAAGATCTTTTCACCACAAAAAGGCGCCTATATACAGGCACCCGATGGACAGTACCAATTCTCCATTAAGGCCAAAATAGACGACCGCAATGCAAATTGGCAATCGATGACACTCCCCATCCGCGTGGATACAAAAGCTCCTGTGATTACAGCTTCTGTGTCAGGAAACCGGGTTCAGTGGAGTAGCCGCGATAAAGATATCCAGGCCTATTTCCTTTATGTAAACGGCAAAAGGGTAGGAGGCCCCTATTCGCCCAAAGTGTCCAGCACACTTATTAATCAGCCGGATAAAAAAATGAGCGTGGTAGCGTATGATTACGCGGGGAATATCAGTGTGGCACATATAAACGGGAAAAGCGACAGCACCCCGCCATTTGTGGAGTTCCCAGATGATTTGTTTCCTTATTTAAAAATATCCAAGCAGCCAGATGTGGCCTTTAGGGGCAAAGTGACAGGCGAGGATATGATGGACAGAGTGCGCTTGTCGATTAACAAAACGCCTGTAAAGCTGTCGGCGGATGGCTCCTTTGAAACCATCCTGCGATTAACGGAAGGTCTCAACTATGTGATGTACAGTGCAATGGATATGTATGGAAACAAACGCCAATTCACGCAGCGGGTCATCGTCGATACGAATCCTCCGACACTGCAATTGCTAAACGATGGTAGCGAGGACGTACAGTTCGATCCAGCAACCAAGAACATGCTGGTTCCGGTCCGCTTCATGTACAGAGATCAAACATACAAGGGTCAGGTAAGTATCAATGGGCAAATCGTGTCCTACTTTGAAGAAGAGCAATTGGAAATCCCTGCGCAAAAATATGTAATGCAAATTTTGAGTATGAAGCAGGGAGAAAATCGCATTTTGCTCGAAGGGAAAGACGGTGCAGGCAATCAAAGCATGTTACTGGTGTATGCGTATGTCGATGCCAATTCAGGTGCGGTTGTCATAAGCAATGGGGAGCAGCGTATATCCTATAAGGCGCGCACAGTACCAGCTCCGACGATACAGCTACCGAACAAACAGCTAGAAGGGCAGGAAGGTCAAGCACTGCCTATCGAAGGGAAAGTGACAGGTGCTGGTGCTGTTAACCTCCAAATCAACTACGGATCAAAGAGCTTTCAGACCAACGCGAATGATCAAGGGCTATTTCGCTTGGTGCTTCATGAGGTAGAGGAAGGCAAGCAAAAAGTGACGGTTGTAGCCACCGATGCGCTGGGGAGGGAAGCCCGGGCGGAGATGAACGTCATCGGAAAGAAAAAATAGGGTAGCGGGCCCGTCAGTAGCAGATAAACGGCTATTGCCGGGCCAAATTTTTGTGGGAGGATTCGATTCGATGTTTTATCACGGGATCATGTGGGAATATGTTACGAGAGAGTACCCTGTGCTATCACCAAGAAGAACAGCCAGAAGGAAGCGGGGGACAGAGCAATTGCGGGATCGCATTCATTTGATCGAACAATTTGGTTTGGAGCCCGTTCATTTACTTGAGGCCGATGAGCATTACGATGCTATCCGCTGTATACAGGAATGCTTGGCATTTGGAGATACTGTTTTCGCCTTTGATCGCGTCCAGCTTCCGATGTGGCAGTTGAGTAAGCATGAGATTGGAGTAGAAATATTAGACTTGCGAACGTGCGCGGCCATCTATACCATTCGTCATGAGACTAAAGTAGAGGATTATTTTCCTCGCACACCTTGTTTTTGTGACCTTATACCTATGAAGTTTTCGTAATCCTATTGCATCTGCCAAAAATCGACATTATGATAGTCCTATACGACTTTTTGAACAACCTCTGAGAGTGAATTGCCCGGGAAAGGAAGAGAATGCAGATGATAGTCCAGTACCTTGATCCATTTCTTGAATCAGCTTCGTCCGTGATTCAACAAGTATGCAATGTCGACATTTCGCGTGGAGAGTTAGCTGAAAGAGAATGGAGCCATGTAGAAGGCCATACATGGATTCGAATCGGAATGACAGGTCAATTACAAGGTGAGGTCTTTTTCGGTTTGCAAGAGGAATTGGCTTTGCGCATTGTCTCGGCCATGATGGGCGGCTATCCGGTGCAAGAGATGGATGAGCTTGGAAAAAGTGCCATTTCCGAGTTAGGGAACATGATTTCCGGGAATGCGAGTACGCTTTTGTCCAATCGAGGAGTTATCGTAGACATAACCCCGCCCTTATTTTTACAGCAGCATGACTTGAAAGACATGGCAGGGACAGCATTGATTGCACCGCTCGATCTTCATGACATGGGCAGACTGGATATTCAAATAATTGTGATAAGATAGAGGCGGCTAATGGCCGTCTTTTTTGTGAAGGATACGTACCTACGCTTTATCATTCAAAGGAGGGAAGGAAAGAGATGGATCATTACTTCTCGATCTGCTCAGCTGAGATGTATTACGAGAAATACATGGCCTTTTTATTGGAAAACTACGACCAGCTTCGCATGCCATATTCCTTTCCTGTGGCGCTCAGTTTTCTGGCGAGTCCCGTTTTAATGGAGGGGAAAGCATTTCTTTGCTTCAACGATGACGATGAAGTGATCTGTGCCTTTTCATACATTTACGGGACAGGTGAGAATCAGTACGAAGACAAGCATATCGTTCAAATTCAGGTAATCTATTTTTTGGAACAGTATCGCAGCAGTCGCCTTTTTTTGCATGCCCTTCAGTATGTAACCGAGTATATCGCCTATATGGAGGAGGACGTGAAGGAGTTTCGATTCTGGACTTCCTCAGACGACTCTTTACGTAAATTATTTGCCAAGATTGCAGATCGAGTAGCTTCTGTGGAAACGGAAAACGGTCCATTGGATGAATATCGCGCCTCATTTCGGGCTTGGCAATCCTATGCGGCCAGGTTTCAACATGAACCATTTTTCTAATCCAAGAAGGAGACGTTACGATGCTGTTCGTCATCAAAAACCTGTTTGGCTACCTACGCCCCTATAAGTTCCTGAGTTCCCTTTTTTTCCTCACGCTTGCACTTGATCTACTTTTTTTATCCTTGGCACCTCTCAGTTTCCAGATGATCATTGATAGAGCGATTGTTCCCAAAGATATGCACGTTTTCTCAGTTATCATGATAGTCTTGGCGATTAGCGGGTTTATCTGTATCAGTGCTGGAATGATCAGTGATTATGCGCTGGCAAAACTAAATGCACGTGTGCAAAATGATTTGCGGCAAAAACTGTTTGCGCATATGCAACATTTGCCGGTCAGCTATTTCCATAAAACGCGTTCGGGCGAACTGATCTCTCACTTTTCAGTGGATTTGCCTGTCATTGACAGATCGTTAGCGATTCTCTTCACGACAGGTATTCAGTCATTGGTGGTCGTGACGATTAGTACAATGGTGTTGTTTTATTTGGAATGGGTGATGGCGCTGTGTATTTTGGTTGGGGCAATCTTGATCTTTACAGGCCCTTATATGCTTGGACGACGTGCCCACGCAATCAATGCTGCCTATAAAGAACAGCTCGCTGCTATGACGAATGATGTCCAGGAAAATACGAAAGCGCAAATGGTAATCAAGGGGTTCAACCTGCAAGCTGTCATGATCGATAAATTCATGGAAAGACTCGAATTGCTGTTGGTCAGCAACTATCGCAAAAATTTGATGGCAGCGAAGCTGGAACGAATTCCTGCGCTATGCTTACTACTCATCAACTTTACGATCATTGGCTTCGGTTCCTATTTGGCACTCACCGGGCGAATCTCTGTCGGTTCGCTTGTCGCCTTTTTCACCATGTATACGTCGATGGGGAATGCAGTGTTTAATCTGACCTTTACGCTTCCACTGATGACAGATGCACAAGTCAGTATGGAGCGAATCCAGAAGGTGCTGAATGAACCTAGTGAAAAAGTCGACCATTCTTCATCCGAACAGATTGATTTGCGTACGACTGAAGTGTCCATAAAAAACGTTACATTTGGCTATCAAGAAAATCAGTTATCCATTAAGCAAATCAACATGCAGATTCCAGCTCGGTCAAAAATTGCGATTGTTGGCTCCAGCGGGTCTGGAAAAAGCACGATCATTCAGTTGTTATTAGGCTTTTATCAACCTAGTTCTGGTCATATCGAGATAAACGGCAAAAAACTAGATGAAAGGAATCGGGGAGCCTTCCGCAACCATGTAGGGGTTGTCTTTCAGGATCACTTTCTTTTTCACGGAACAATAGCAGAAAACATCCGGCTCGGCAAACTTGACGCGACCAACGACGAGCTGAGGATGGCTGCACAGCAAGCAGAGATCCATGACTTTATCATGAGTCTACCAGACAAGTACGAGACACTAGTTTTGGATGGGGGTAGCAATCTCTCGGGGGGACAAAGGCAGCGACTTGCCATTGCTCGAGCGATTCTTCGCAATCCTTCTCTATTCATTCTGGATGAAGCAACTTCTGCTCTCGATCCCGTTTCTGAGGCTTCTATAAACAAGACCTTTGCGAAGCTTTCCAGCGATCGGACCGTCATTACGGTGACACATCGTTTGTCGACCATAACGGACATGGATCAAATATTTGTGTTGGAGCAGGGGGAACTAGTGGAGCAAGGGACACACTCTCAACTGTTGCAAAAGCGAGGCTATTACACAAGACTATGGGAGAAGCAGCAGAGAAGTTTCATCTCCTCGCACGCGGAAAGGTAGAAGTGATACGTTAACCAACAGAAAAAGAGAGGCGGTGTGTAAAGGATGCATGTTCAATTTAGAAAATGTACCAGTGACAATGATTTTGCCCAATTCACGCTATTCTTTATGCGCAATCGATTGGAATTTAGCCCTATGTTTTCCCTTAGTGACACGCTCGTTCATATTTTGACGTTTCTCCCGGATTCTCATTTGATCCTCATAGAAGACGAGCGAGGTAAATTGATCGGATGGGGCCATTATCAATACTTGACAGCAGACAGGCAACCAGACCCAGAGGGAGAAATTTGCTATATCCATTCCGTCATCGTTGAAGAAAAATATCGAAGGAGCAGGGTATTTCTAAAAGGCTTTCGCCATCTTATCAGACAGGTCCAGGAAGAGAATGACCACGTGAAACAAGTAACCTTTCATGCAGATGCTAATCATGTTTATCTGAACCGGCTCTATTCGAAATTTGCACAGCTTGCAGGGGAGCAGGAGGGGTATTATGGACAAGAAAACATCTACCTATCCGAAATCAATCAGCTCGCTTCCTATTTGAGAATGGACGCAATTGACGTTAAATAAGGAAAAATGCTATTCTTAAGAAGATATTGTCAGAAGGGAGGTCTATCAGATGATTCCAATGGTACCACGTTTGAAAGACGGAGTAAGAAAACCATTCACTGCTTCGATTCAAAATCTTCTCATGAAAAATGAGCAGCTGCGTGTAGCTACTTCTTCTACGAAGTAATCGATCAGCTATCATCTTTTTCGAATCAACTGTTCCCATGAATGGAGAAGTGGTTGACAGGCTATCCTGCTCAGCCACTTTTTTATTTCTGTTTGAATAGAATTAAAAAAAAAAATATTTTCTATTGTCTAGATGATTTTTAATAGATAGTGTATTGTTGGAACTAGTAAGGGGGTATGAGAGCTTGACCTATGTAAAACAATTAATTGGGATGTTTCTCCTGGTTATCGCCGTTTGCGGCGGGCCTTTCATGCTATATACGCAAAAGGAAGAAATCGTGTTCGAACCAGGAAATATCGTAGTCCATGCGGTATATCTGATTCAGCAGTTTGCAGAAGGCTCCCTCGGAACCTATTATTCCGGGCAAACGGAAAGGAGCATCGCAGAGGATATCCTCCCATTTGCAATTAGCTCCTTTGAACTACTATTCTCAAGTGTGATTGTCGCCGTTCTTGCTAGTATTATTTTTGGATTGCTATTGCAGCGCTTTCGGATTGTACGTCAATTTCAAAAGGTTTTGAATTTACTTGCCACCATTCCTGATTTTATCCTGATCGTTGTTTCGATTGTGGGTGCGGTCGGATTTTACAAGATGACGAACATTCGAATTATCACCCTGTCACCTGTAAGTGACTCTGAGAGTACTTGGTTTCCGATCACGCTACTGTCCATTGGACCAACGATTTTTCTTATGAAGGTAGTCAGTCTGAAGTATGCACAAATCGGCGGCGAAGACTACATTAAAACAGCTCTTGCCAAGGGGATGGGGATCTGGCATGTTCTCATTCACCACGTCTATAAAAATATCAAGCCGTTTCTCATTGCTGATTTAAAGAAGACGATTGCGATTTCGGTAGCCAACTTGTTTATTGTTGAGTACTTATTAAACGTCGTAGGATTGACCCGCTTTATTTTTAGCAAAGATGGCAGTTACGAATTCAATGCTGCTGTCATGGGATTGTTAGGTATCATTTTGCTATCCATTTTGGTCTATGGATTGATTCGTCTCATTTTGTATGTGATTGAACGCGCGGTTGTATATAAATAACCCAGACTTTTTTTGGAATGAGTGAGGGTATGGTATGAGGAAACGGTTCAATTGGTCTTTATGGCTAGGCAGTATCTTGGTATTATTTTTAATCATTATCGGTGTAGCCGGACCCTATTTAGCCCCCTATGACATCGATTACCAGGCGAAAGTGCGTAATGAGATGGTGAACGGGAAGCAAGTGATCATTTCGCCTCCTTTGGCACCGTCAAGCGAGCATCTGTTGGGTACGGATAAATGGGGCTATGATTTGCTTACAAAACTGCTCCACGGGGCACCGTATACCATTTTTATTACGCTCATGATTGCGTTTTTGCGATTATTGATGGGAGCATGGATCGGACTGAATATTGGAATATTGGACAAGCAGCAGCGTTGGTGGATTGCGATTGAGAACGCCTGGGGGTACATGCCCATATTTATTCCTGTCTATTTTTTATTGAGAGGAATCAATATCAATCCCGAATTGCCAACGTTTACGCTCGTGTTGTTTTTTGTAGTGGTCGTGGCAATCCTAGGGACGCCTTCGGTAGCTGCGTCCATCCGTCAAAAAACGGAGCAAATCAAAGAATCCCAGTACGTTTTAGCTGCCACTTCGCTGGGGGCCGGGCGGGATCAGATCATCTTTCGCCACATCCTGCCGCATTTGAAGGAGCATCTGGTCATTGTCCTGGTGACAGAGATTATTGCCACCATGACGTTGATGGGTCTTCTCGGGATATTTGGTCTTTATGTAGGCGGCACGACTATGTACTATGACCCTGTTGAGTTTCACTCGATCACACAAGAATGGGCAGGACTGCTCGGGACTTATAGAAGCTTTGTCTACACGAATTACACGTGGATCTTCCTGATCCCACTTGCTGCTTATATGCTTGCAATCGGTTCCTTTAGCCTATTGGCCAAAGGATTGCGTGATAAATTCGAACAGACGTATAGTCGTACCCCATTTATTTAAGTTGTAGTGCCCTTGATTTTTTACGAATCGAGGGCATTTTTGGTTGATCCGGTTAAAAATAATGGAATGGAAGTCGAATTGTAGGGAGCAGTATATGTGTCGGGTGAATAGACTGGAGTGTCGGGGGCGGTGTTGGCCTTGGGTTCCGATGGCAATCTCATCAGGCGAGGCGAACTCGTCGCGATCTGAACGGGGGACAACTGGCGGCCATCGTCGTCTCGAACGGAAAAATTTACGGCGGATGTCGAAGAGGTTTCTCAGCGGTGTTCGGAACCCATTGCCCATTTTCTGAATAGGATGTAAGGCAAAAGCCTAAAATCCTTGAAATTCCGGCACCATCACCCACCCCCCATCATAGGATAAGGTGACTCTGTAATCCCTCAACCTTGTTCCTGTAGAGCCCACAAGGAGGGGTGGCACGATTGAAGGGTAGCGACCAAACCAAGCCGTTGTTAACGAATCGCGAAAGAGAAGTGTTTGAACTCTTGGTCCAAGATAAGACAACCAAAGAGATTGCCGGACAACTCTTCATCAGCGAAAAGACAGTGCGCAATCACATTAGTAATGTCATGCAAAAATTAGGTGTCAAAGGTCGATCTCAGGCAGTAGTCGAACTCGTTCGACTTGGTGAACTAGAGATTTGAACCCAGTCCACCCAGCCTCCCTTTTCTTCCCTTGGTCGGAAGGGAGGGTTTTTTTATGTTGTTTTCGCGCCATATTTTTTTCATTAACATGATTGTCGTTGGATACAAGACTTATCGCAATGCTCAAGATGTAACTCATACAAATAAAATAGGTTACACATTTCTATTAGATGTAGCGCTCTTTTCAAGATAAACATTGAGTGTTAATCCAAAGTTACAACCTGTAGGAACTGTTTGATCCCACTTATGAAGAGTCTCAAGCACCTTTTACTGGGAGCAGTTGATCTTCCTGCGAAGAATGGGTAGCAGAAGGAACGGAGGGCACTATTACAGGGCTAATCGCAAGTCATATTGTTGAGGAAGGTGAAAAGAATGTTGGAGCTGACCCTGAAATTTGATCGGGCGATATTAAGTGATGAGTATCTTGAATGGGGCAAGATTCAGGAAAACGAAGCTGTGATTGGGATGCTGAACGGTAAAAAATGCATCATTCAAAATATCACAGATGAACAACATGAGCATATTAGAAAACAAGCAATGGATGCGCACCTAGCAAAACGAATCGGAAGTTACAAAAGAGAAATTAAATTAAGAAAGCCCCCAAGGTTCGGAGGCTTACGCAGGAATAAAACTACCAGGGAACACTACACGCCCCTGAATTATGTCCTTTAGGGCAATAGCCAGGCGGGTAACCGGGAGTACCACCAGGAAGGTCTTTACCATGCCCCCTACCATCCCCATATGCTAGAGCAGCACTAGATAGTGATAGAACCATAACGGTTGCTAAAGCGACAGCAACAAACTTTTTCATTGAAAGCACCTCGAATTAGTGTTTTTGGATTTCATATCCAATAGATAAGTCGTAGAAATATCGAAAAGGTTACAGAAAATTAAAAAATTTTTATTTTGACGTTACCCCTAGAGAATGAAAAAGAAAGAGAGTCTGAAAAAAGCAATGGGCAAGCAGCTAACCATTTTTGACCTAGATACTTCCCCAAGTTACAAAGAGATCGAGATGGACGGACAACTATTCAGAGCGGATAAATTTGTGAAGTCAGCGAGCGGAGGCTATGTGATTGAGGTTGAGAAGTTTTATCCGGGAGCTGGTTGGATCAAGATTCAGAATGATGAAATGATCAAGCGAATTGCAATGGCATTAGCGACTTAACATACTATTTTGGGAGTGAAAGGGTGAAGATAATATATGATTTGCTCTCACTCATAGCGATTCGGCGCATAGCAGTCCGGAGTGAGCTTGGCGAAGTCAAATATGGCGACGGACGTAATTGGGAAAGAGGCATGCCGATCCGTGAGTTTATGGATAGCGCTAGCGCTCTAAGGCACATCTTTCAGTATATGGCAGGCGACAACCAAGAAGATCATTTGGCTGCCGCAGCTTGGAATCTGAATTGTGCTATGCACCTTGAAGAAACAATGCCGCATATGCAGAACGCTCCAGCCCGTATTGCACAGCTTATTACTGAGCAACCAGAAGCCAATTCATCCGAGAATATCCATTACGCAAGTACGGGCTGTGCAAATCTGACCTTCCACGAACGGGAAGCATCGATTACTGCCAGTTATGAACTCCGAGAAGGCGGCAGAACAAATCAAACAAGTGACCAGACCGGATCACTCGCGGTCCATGGGCAGCGATAGTGAGTACATTACTGATTATGCCATTTACAACAATCAATTCAATCCTCCAATCAGACCCAATCCACCCAGCCTCGCTTTTCTTCTCTTGGTCGGAAGGAAGGCTTTTTTATGATTGGGGTTGGATACAAGACTCATCACCATGCTCAATTTGAATAATATGTATAAGCCCCGTTGGACTGGGGCTTTGAACCTAGCAATTGCAAGGGAAAGGAAAGAGGTTTATAACAAAATTTAATGGAATGGTGATGATGGTGAACGTCTCATTGCTACCAGTGTAGACCCGAACGCGAAAACCATTCGGTCCGACACTGAGCAAACAGCCAGTAAATGTATCAAATATTGTTCTTATTACTACGATTCTGTTGATTAATCGGACTGCTTTTCTACGATTCTTTCTTTGTATTTCTAAGGACACTCTTTTCGACGAAGTTGTAACACCTTTTTGCGCCGCCAATTCTGGCAACCTCCTTTTAAACGAGCTTTCATATTAAATTTGAGATGAGTTACGCGAATAATTCGCCTCCGTGGGCCAGCCATTCAGCTCACTTCTCTCACATGGTATAGAGAATGCAATTGGAGAAAGATTGGCAACTGATACGAGCCTATGGTAATCGCAAATGTGCTAATTGATACGCAAATTCATTTAATAAATGCTTATCCAAATTAACGACACAGTTTAAAGGGCAATTATGTATAAAGGGCAGCTTATAAAGCCGCCCATGGACATTGAAAATTAATCGCAACTGCAAGCAACAATTACTAACAGGACGAAGAGAACCAAAATTAAAGAAAAGTCATCAAAAAAGCCAGCGCTCATTAATGTCACTCCTTAATTGTGATTGAGGGTAACCCCAAAATTAGGGTATGTCATATAACGAACTATGTGATGGCGTTTGTACAAGAAAAATAAAATGGGTGTAAAAAATGTGATTTTTATGGTCATTTACACAATTTGTATGGTGATCAAGTTGGCTTATCTTCGGGAAGAGTAGTTTTTAACTGGTTCCCTAAGGACAAGGAATATCTGTTCACTATTACTGCTTCGAAACCAACTAACATCCTTCCAGTAGTCTTTGTCCCCTTTCAACTGTACAAATACAGTAAGGAGTTCGTCTTTTGACAAGTCTTGAATAGACAAGTTGTTGTGAAGGATATCGGAAAAGAATTTCGAAGCAAATAATTGGTTCACCATTATGGAAAAAAGCCCTTAAATAAAAGGGCTGGTAAATACGATGAGTATCTGTGTCGAAAACAACATCAGCTGAATGCCGAATCTTAATAGTTGAGAGTAGTGTTCGTGTACAGAACAAAATTTAAGACCCCTCTAAGGATCTGGATGCAAAATGAGGTAGCAGCGAAATATAAAGCTGTTCGTCCAACACTTTTGAATTGCTGATTTTGGTTAAACAAGGAAACGATCCAAACGATCAGTCCGATTGGAAAGAAAATAAAGCTAAAGAAATAAATAATTCCTTTTTCAAATTTTTTCATTGGATTTTCACCACTTAGTTTTTTATCATTTTACAGCATTTGTAATTCATTGACAAATCACACGTTTTGTTAAAGGGAGGAAGGAGACGTGAGAGCGTAAGTGAAGTGGAAGGAGAACGATCATAAGGGAATCTGTGGATGCTGCCAATTTCGCCATGATGATAGCTGGCAAAGGGCGGAGGACGTGAGTTGGATGTGAAAGTGGCGGAAATGTTAACTGGATACGATAGTTATACTATTTCCTCCAGACACCATCAGGGCAAGGAGTAAACCCACCTTTTTCATAAAACTCAGTATGTCCGCAGGCATGAGTTACCAGATAATTTGAGTAAGCCCCCAATTGGAGGCTTACTCAAATTATCTGGGATTAATATGGTGTACAATGGTGTTCATTGGGTTTTTTGCCACCACCACCCCAACTGCCGCCACCGCCGCCACTGCTACTACAATTTGGTTTACTGTATGCAAAAGCAGCCGTAGAGACTGACATTACCATAACGACTGCTAGAGCAAAAGCAAAAAGCTTTTTCATAAGTATCACCTCCTTCGTCGAATATTCTGATAATATCATAACCTGATTTCAATTTTTTGTAAAATATTGTTCTATCAACCATTTTGGGAAGCGTCGAGAAGCTCGGGCATGAGGGGCATAGGACATGGCGTCATTTAACATTAGAGAAATTGTGATGAGAGGGATATAGAGATGAGATAGGAATGTAGAAAGACGACCCTATTTTACAAAGGTCGTCTGCTGAATTCCTTATATCTGGTGCCCTGATAAGTTAATATACCTGTATCTCCTTCGACCAGTAAGCCATACTCAGTACCCCTTACCTGGAACTCCACTCTTTCGGCATCGCTTAGTTGAAAAGTAATGTAATAGTAAGTAGATACCATGGTATCATTACCGCCACCTGATGTTTTTGTACGCTTGCTAATTACTTTAGCAGGATGAGTTAGGATGGGAGATGCATTATTTGACATCCAAACCCTAATACCATTAATGATCGCTGCTAAGATGAAAAGTACAATTATTCCAGCAATCACTATAAACCACCAGGGCGGACCAAAACCACTAGAGAAAGATGGTTCGAAGTCATTTGAGAACATTCTATCATCACTCCAATATTTCATTTACATGTTATACGTACAAATAGGATTATTGTTTCCTTTTTAAGGAGAGAGTCTATTTACGATACTATTTCGGGAGTGAAGGGGTGGGGGGAAAGGGACTAACCTATGTGAAATGTGCAAGGAACGGGTCTCAGGCAGTAGTCGAACTCGTTCGACTTGGTGAACTAGAGATTTGAACCCAGTCCACCCAGCCTCTCTTTTCTTCCCTAGGTCGGAAGGGAGGGTTTTTTTATGTTCATTTGCTTCGATTTACCCTTTTATTACCATTTATGTAAGCGCTTTAGCATATTGTGATAGAAGCCGTAATAAGATGGATTTGTAACAAAATCCATGAAGATCGAGAGGGATACTATGAAATTTAAGAACTGTGTAAGGAATGTACTAATGGTAGGGGCCCTGCTTGTCACCTCCGTATTGCCTATGGCGGCACAGGCGGCGCAAGCAGAGGAAAATCAAGCGGAGGCGACAGCGGTATCCAATTACAAAATTATTGGCTACTATCCCTCGTGGGGAGCGTATGGACGAAACTACAATGTAACGGATATCGATCCCAATAAAGTAACGCATATTAACTACGCATTTGCGGATATTTGCTGGAATGGTAGACACGGTAACCCAGATCCAACGGGGCCAAATCCACAAACGTGGGCTTGCCAGGATGAAGTAGGCAATATTAATGCCCCGAATGGTACGGTTGTCCTCGGAGATCAATGGATTGATGTGCAAAAATCCTTTCCAGGAGATACGTGGGATCAGCCGATTCGTGGAAATCTGAATCAATTGGCAAAATTAAAGCAAAAAAATCCTCAATTAAAGACATTAATATCGATCGGGGGCTGGACTTGGTCCAATCGTTTCTCGGATGTAGCAGCAGATCCGGCTGCACGCCAAGTATTTGCACAGTCCTCGGTAGATTTTATTCGGAAATATCAGATGGATGGGGTCGATCTCGATTGGGAGTACCCAGTTGAAGGAGGCTTGCCAGCAAACAGCAAACGTCCAGAAGATAAGCAAAATTATACGTTGTTGCTACAGGCTGTCAGAGACAAACTCGATGCGGCTGAGGTAACGGATGGCAAACAGTACTATTTGACGATTGCCTCTGGTGCCGGCCCTAGTTATGCAGCAAATACAGAGCTGGGGAATATTGCCCGGGTTGTGGATTGGATTAATATTATGACCTACGACTTCTATGGAGCCTTCCAAAAGCAGACTGGACATAACGCGCCGTTAGCCTATGATCCGGCAGCAGGAGCAGCAGGTTTGCCAAATGCTCAAACCTATAATATCCAAACAGCTGTAGAGGGGCATCTTCGTGACGGTGTTCCTGCCAGCAAGCTCGTTCTCGGACTTCCGTTTTACGGAAGGGGCTGGTCGGGTTGCGGAACGGCGAACAATGGGGAGTATCAAAATTGCACCGGGCCTTCAACAGGAACTTGGGAAGCTGGTATGCTTGACTTCACGGATATCCAAAATAATTATGTGAACAAGAATGGCTTCACACGCTACTGGAATGACGCTGCAAAAGTGCCCTACCTCTTCAACCCGTCTTCGAAAACATATATTAGCTATGACGATGTGACCTCAATCGGTCACAAAACCTCTTATCTAACATCCAAAGGATTGGGTGGCGCAATGTTCTGGGAATTTAGCGGAGACCGTAGCAAGGTTCTGTTAGACAAAGTGAATGGCGATCTCCTGGGCGGGACGGCTCCAGTCGACAACGTACCGCCGACAGCACCAGCGAATCTCCAATCGACTGCAAAAACAGCGACAAGTGTTAGCCTGAGTTGGGGGGCTGCTACCGACAATGTAGGGGTTACTGGCTATGAGGTATATAATGGCACTCAGCTTGCGAAAACGGTAACCGGTACAAATGCGACGATTAGCGGGCTTACAGCTGGCACTACGTACCAATTCACTGTGAAGGCGAAAGATGCAGCAGGTAATTCCTCAGTAGCAAGTAATGAGGTAGCGGTTACGACGGATACGATTCAGCCAGACAATCAACCTCCAAGCACACCCACCAATCTAGTCATAACAGGGAAAACAGGCACGAGTATCAGTCTGAGCTGGGCTGCTTCTACAGACAATATCGCGGTGACGAATTACGAGGTTTACAACGGGACAGCATTAGCTGCGGATGTAACGACTACGACTGCAACTATCACGGGACTCACGCCTAACACTTCTTATACCTTCTCTGTGGTAGCGAAGGATGCAGCAGGTAATTCTTCACAGAAGAGCGTCGAGGTCGTAGGTGTAACAGATGCTGCAAATCCGGGAACCCCAGCATGGGCGCCAAATGTAAGCTACGTAGCTGGTGATTTGGTCAGCTATCAAGGCAAGGTATACAAATGTCTGCAACCACACACTTCCCTCGTAGGGTGGGAGCCAATAAATGTAGCGGCTCTCTGGCAAGTTCAACAACAAACGGCAGTTGAAGGCGTCGAGGGTTATGTAGATGAGCCGGTAGTGGAAGAGACAGAAGAAACAGAAGGAAATGTGAATACCCAATAAGTGGGAAGGGGCTGTCCCTCCAGTCATGAAAATGACGGAGGAGCAGCCCCTATTTGTTCGTTTGGAAATTAAGCAAAGGCTTTTAACAGTTGGAGGACTAATGGGATAAGATCTCCAATAAAAGTAAGAATCGCAATTGCAGTATTCATAGAAGCCCCTCCTTAAAATTCCAAATTCACTATTATTATATTAATGTTCATGATATTAATCAAGAAATATTTCCCACTTATTTCGGATTGACAAAATAGCTTATGTGAAAAAGTCATACAATGCCTTGATAAAAATAACGATTTGTCATTTTCCATTCCAATAACCCATCGTTTCTTCGATTCATCGGAGGAATGTTTTTATATGTGATTTTTTTTAGGAAAATTGAAACAAAACAGATGGAGGTTCGAATAATGAATGTGAGAAAGCAAAAATAAACAGACGAAAGGAAGAAAAATGATGAAAAAGGTTACGCACGCTGTGTCCCTCCTGATGGCTGCAAGTATTGCGATGTCATCTTCTAGCGGTGCACTGGCAGGAAAGAACGCGCTGGAAAAAATAAAAGTAGAGCAAATGACACCCGAAATAAATACGCTGGTCGAAAAAGGGGTGAAGAAAGCAGCCAGTCTCATCCCTTATTTGAAAGATTACCCTGTTACGGAAGTAGTATTGAAAGACACTCCTTATCTGCTCGTGAATAACTACAAGTCTAAAGAAAACAAAGGCGAATTCGTTATCTTGGTGCTCGACAAAAATACTGGTGATCTGCTTGAGTTTGGCAAACACAAGCTATATAACCAAAAGAGCCAAACGCTTTACCCGATCGACAAATCGAAAGAAATAGCCGTGTCGTTTATGAAAAAGTTGTACGGAGAAGACATGGCAGGATATCAGTTGGATGGGGATGGGGTTGCGAAGGTTTTCGATGGTGAAACAAATACCATTCAGTTTGTACGGATGGTCAACGGAGTTCCTTTCACAGACGACATCGTTCAGATACAAGTTGATCACGAAGGGCAAATCACAGGAAAATCCCTTGGCAAACCAATCGAAAAAATTTCCTTCGCGAAATTGGATCAGATCCTATCCAAAGAAAAAGCCGAGAAACAGCTGTCCGCCTATATGAAATTACGGTATTCCCTCGATCAAGATGGAAAAACATACAAGCTCCTCTACGTTCCAGCTTTTTCCGGTAAGTTGGATGCTGTGTCCGGCAAAGACAGCGTGAATATGCCTTATCATAGCAAAGTGAATGTGAAACCAAAGAGTCCCAGCCAGCCCTTAGCACAATCGCGCGAAGAAGCACAAGCGTATCTGACTCAGCGTACGGGTTATGATTTTTCCAAAGGAAATGTCTTTTTTGAAGATTTAACTGGTGAAAAACCTGTGATTATCGATGATTTCTGGAAAACAAGCAAATGGGAGGGGCGTACGAATTATTCGTGGAGGACTGAAGACGGATGGATTGGGAGCATGTTAATCGAGCCGAAAACAGGTTCAATCGTGTACTATCGTGTCGTAGATACAAGTGCGTCAAAGGCATCTGCCAAAAAATTGACGCAAGAGCAGGCTTTGCAATTTGCCATGAATGTATTAGCAGAGATCGTTCCTGCTGATACAGGCGAGCTGCTATTACTTCAGCCCGGAGAGCATCATGAAAGTACAAATCAATACTCCTTCGATTTTGTGAAGCAAGAGCAAGGGATTCCTGTAGAGGATTGGCGGACGTGTATCTCGATCAGCGCCAGCACTGGGAAAGTCATGGGAATCGATCTCAATGAAAAGGTCGATGGAGTGATGTCTGATCCAAAGAAGGCAATCTCCCAGGAAGAAGCGGCGGCCGCTTTGCTCAAGAAATATCCATTGCAGCTAGAGTATATCTTGCAAGAAGAAGGCAAAGCGTCTCTCGTTTATACCCTGCCGAGTTTATTCGATGCAAAAATAGATGCGTTGACGGGTGAGTTTTATACCTACGAGTCCACAGAATAAGAACAAAGAAAGAAGAACCTCCTTTTCTAACGGTAAGGGAGGTTCTTGTGATTATATTCAATCAGAAAAAGTTGATCGAAATATAAGAAAAAACAAAATTGACTAAAAATACAAATTTCAGTATGATCACTTTATAAAGTCATTGGAAAAATAAAGGATGAACGAAACGATGCGCAGAACTGGAGATCTAAAACTAATTCAAGAGCTCAATCGCTTTATTATACTTGACACCATTCGCCAGTTTGGGCCCATCTCGCGAAGTGATATCGCTAAAAAGCAGGGCATCAGTCCAACGACAGTCACCTCGGCCGTCAATGAGCTGATCCGTGACGGTATGGTTGCAGAAGATGGTACAGGTGAGTCAAAAGGTGGTCGAAAGCCGATTATGGTCCGCTTTTGTCCCGATGGTAAATTTTTGATTGGCGTCTCTATTACGAATACAGCGATTACGATTGCCGAAATGAATTTAGAAGCGGCTACAAAGCAAAAGAAAATCTATCCGGTAAAAGCTGGGCAAGTGAGTGATCTGATCATCCAGTATGTGCTGGATTCGATCGGGGACTTTCTCCAGTCAGTGGATGATGTTAGCCGTTGTATAGGTATTTCTATCATCGCACCAGGGATTGTCGATGCAGCGAGTGGGGTCATCCGTTTCAACTCCAAGCTACGCTTGCATGATGTTCCGTTAAAGGGCATGGCAGAAGAGCGTTTTGGGCTAAAAACATGGCTCGACAATGATGCCAATGCAATTGCCCTGGCAGAAAAAAACTTCGGTGGTGGACTGAATGCTGATAATCTCCTGTTTGTTACCGTAGGAGAAGGGGTTGGTTCGGGACTCGTTGTAAACGGTTCCATCTTCCGCGGAAGTCGTGGTGGAGCAGGTGAATTCGGGCATACGACAGTTGATCGAAGCGGGATGCGCTGTGACTGCGGCAACGTCGGCTGTTTGGAAAACTACGTGGCGTGGCCGGCCATTTACTCAGGCATACTGTCCGCTGTTACGCGCGGAAAAGAAACGCTCGTCATGGATTTGGCTGACGGAGATATGACAAGAATTACATTTGATGTCTTTCGCCAAGCGCTGCATCAAGGGGATCAAGTATGCCAAGACATCGTTGACGAAATCGCTTCGTACATGTCGATCGGCATTGTGAATCTGGTGAATTTGTTCAACCCGAGCCTGATCATACTCGGTGGAGAAATGATCAGGGACAACCAAATGTTGTTTGAGCGCATCCAAAAACAAGTGATGGCTCAAGCGATGGGAACGATGGTCGAAGGGCTGGAATTCCGTCCAACTGTATTGGGGGCTGATTTCGAGGTCAAGGCTGCTGCTGCTGTTTTGTTACAAGATGTGTTTCACTTCAGCTTGTAACATCTTTTTATATACTTTATTTGGTCATTGGAAAAAGAAAGTCTTACCTATCAAAAATTGTTGAAAGGGGGCGAGTCGAAAAGGGGAGCGTGTCGTGTTTGGCAATATTTTGGGGGGTAAAAGAGGAGAACGTAAATCGAGGAGGGATTTCTGATGAAGAAGTTGGTTTCGATTGCAATGGCTGCTCTCTTGGTAGCAGTGGCAGGATGTTCGGGCGGCGGACAAAGCTCCGCACCAGCTGGAACGACTGGCAGTACTGCTTCAGGCGAAAAGGTAACGCTCACCTATGCGCTGTGGGACAAAAACCAATTGCCTGCGATGGAGGAAATGGCGAAAAAGTTTAACGAAAAGAACCCGAACGTGGACATCAAAATTGAGCTAACGCCTAACAAGCAATACTGGACAAAGATGGAGGCAGCCGCAACGGGTGGCACCTTGCCGGACATTTTTTGGATTAATGGTCCACGTATTATTAAATACGCAGCGAATGACATGCTCTTGCCGCTTTCAGATCAAATTAAGGCAGATAGCATCGATCTGAACAATTATCCGAAAGCTCTCGTTGATCTCTACACCTACGATGGACAAAACTACGCGCTACCGAAAGATTTCGACACGATTGGCCTTTGGTACAACAAGAAGCTGTTTGACGACGCAAAAGTACCGTATCCAGACGAAACCTGGGATTGGAACAAGCTGAAGGAAGTAGCAAAGCAACTGACTGATGAGAAAAAAGGCGTTTGGGGAATTGCAGCACCTCCTTATGGACAGGACGGATTTTATAACACGATCTATCAAAGCGGTGGTTATATCATTTCGGAAGACAGGAAAACGTCCGGCTATGACAAACCGGAAACGATCGAAGGCCTCAAGTTTTGGACAGATCTAATCAACGAAAAAGCATCGCCAACAGCAGCACAATTGTCCGAAACAGAGGCAACACAACTGTTTGAATCAGGCAAAATCGCGATGATGTACAACGGATCATGGATGGCATCCGCTTTTAATAAGAATGAGTATACAAAGGACAAAGTGGACGTGACGTATCTTCCAAAAGGGAAAGAGAACACAAGCGTCATTCACGGCCTGGGCAACGTGATTTCGGCTAATACCAAGCATCCGAAGGAAGCATGGGAATTCGTGAAATTCTTGGGTTCGAAAGAAGGGGCAGAAATCCTGGCAAAATCGGGTGCTGCGATTCCGGCATTTAACGGAACACAGGATACATGGTTACAATCCATACCCAACTTTAATCTGAAAATTTTTATTGATCAGGCAACTTTAGCGAAACCGTATCCGATCTCCAAAGATACGGCAAAGTGGGCCAAGCTGGAAACAGAGCTCATGACCAAGGCTTGGGCTGGACAAATGAGCGTAGAGGATGCATCCAAAGAGCTTGCGCAAAAAATGAACGAAATGCTTAGCCAGGAATAAAAGGTCCATGATGGATGGCTTCGTATCATGGACGAGGCCATCTTTTTTAAAAGCTTATGTCAGGAGGGAATGAATGCGATGAGCAGCCAGTTGCAGCCTGAAATGCACGCCGCCGTCCAGCCAAAAACGAAAAAATCGTTGAATCGCATGAAGAGAAGTGATTGGTTCTGGGCGTATCTCATGATTGCTCCCACACTGATCGGGTTGAGTGTCTTCTACTTATGGCCGATCGTACAAACCATTTATTTAAGCTTTACCAAATGGGGAGGATTCGGTAAGTACAAGTGGGCCGGCTTACATAATTATGAGTTGTTGTTAAAGGACCCTTATTTGTGGATCGCACTGAAAAACACGCTGATTTATACAGTAATCGCAGTTCCAGTAGGTATTGCTATCTCCATTTTTATCGCTGTGCTGCTTAATCAGAAAATTAAGGGGATTACGATTTATCGCACCCTGTACTTCCTGCCCGTTGTGACGATGGCGGCAGCGGTGGCGATGGTGTGGAGATGGTTGTACAACGCTGATTACGGTCTGATCAATTATTTGCTGGGCTTGATAGGCATCGAGGGCCCACGCTGGATATCTGATCCCGCCATTGCTTTGTATGCGGTGATTATCGTTGCTGTTTGGAGTTCCATCGGATACAACATGGTGATTTTTCTGGCCGGACTGCAAGGCATCCCGAGAAGCTATTATGAAGCGGCAGAAATTGACGGAGCGGGACCGGTTCGCATGTTTTTCAAGATTACGTTGCCGCTGTTGACTCCTTCAATCTTTTTTGTCAGTATCACTTCCTTGATTGGGGCTTTTCAAGTATTTGACCTGATTTATCTGATGCTCGGAAGCAAAATGGGCAATCCGGCTACTGAGCAAACGCAGACGATGGCGTACTTGTTCTTTACCAATGGATTTGAATCAGGAAACGGTGGCTATGCGGCCGCAGTTGCCGTCGTGCTTCTGGTGATGATCCTGATTGTCACGGCTATTCAAATGAAGTTGCAGAAAAAATGGGTTCACTATGATTAATCAAAGCTGAACAGACGGGAGGGATAGGGAATGAGTGTTTATACGAGTCGGAATAAAACGACCAAGAAATTGTTAGTTCATCTGCTGTTGATTGCAGGTGCTCTCGTGATGATTGCGCCATTCATCTGGATGGTTCTCACTTCGCTCAAGTCACTGGGCGAATCGACACAGGTGCCTCCGGTCATTTTGCCGACCAAATATCAATGGGAGAATTACACCCATATTTTTGAGATGCTGCCGTTCTTGGACTTTTATTGGAATACCGTGATCACAACCGCGGCGAAGGTAGTCGGGCAAGTATTCCTTTGCTCGCTTGCGGCGTACGCATTCGCGCGGATTGAATTTCCAGGGCGAAACGCCTTGTTCATCCTGTTCTTGACCGTTTTGATGGTGCCAGGTCAGGTGTTTCTACTCCCACAATTTATGATCATGAAAGAGCTCGGCTGGCTGAATACGTTGACAGCATTGATTGTACCGGGCTTGTTCAGTGCATTCGGCACGTTTCTTCTGCGTCAGTTTTTCATGTCGCTGCCGAAAGAACTGGAAGAAGCGGCGAAGCTCGATGGCTGCAACCATTTTCAGATTTACTGGAGAATTATGCTGCCGTTGGCGAAGCCCGGCTTGATCGCACTCGCTATTTTCGTAGCGTTGTGGTCTTGGAACGACCTGATGTGGCCGCTCATCGTTAACAGCACGCCTGATAAAATGCCGCTCTCTGCTGGCTTGGCGTACTTGACGGGCGAGCACACCAATTTGACGAACTACCCGATATTGATGGCGGGCTCCGTTCTTGCCATTTGGCCAATGATCATCGTCTTTATTTTCTTGCAAAAGCATTTTGTCGAGGGAATTACCCTAACTGGGTCCAAATAGACTTTTTCCCAAAAGGAGTGAACCATTATGCATCATGTTCTGGTAATCGGAGCAGGAACCATGGGGACTGTTCACGCGAAATCGTATGCTGCCATGGAGAACGTTAAGCTGGTCGGGATCGTCGATATCCGTAGCGAGAGAGGAAAAGAGCTGGCAGCCGAGACAAAAACAGAATGGTTTGAAAGCTATGAAGAGGCTATAGAAAAACTGGCGCAGGTTGACATCGTAGACGTGTGTTTACCTACATACCTGCATAAAACGTATGTAAAAAAGGCTGCGGATGCAGGCAAGCATGTCATTTGCGAAAAGCCGCTGGCTCGTGATAAGGAAGAAGCTCGCTTTATTGTTGATTATTGCCGGGAGAAAAACGTCAAGCTGTTCGTCGGACACGTCTTGCGCTTTTTCCCAGAGTACGAAAAGTCCCGTCAACTGGTAAATGACGGCGCGATTGGCAACGTGGGTGTGGCACGTACGTTCCGCGGTGGTATCTTCCCGACAGCGTGGAATGACTGGTACGCGGACTACCAAAACAGTGGCAGCCTTGTTTTAGATATGATCATTCACGATTTTGACTTTTTGCGTTGGTGCTTCGGAGATGTGGAGCGTGTGTACGCGAAGGGCTTGCTTGGTCGAGGCTTTGCCCGAATGGATTACGCGCTGGTTACGCTTCGCTTCAAGAACGGCATGATTGCACATGTGGAAGGCTCGTGGGCACATGAAGGCTTTGCGATGAAAATGGAGCTGGCAGGCAAGGAAGGCATCATTTCCTACGACAGCTCGAAGGAAAAACCGCTAGTGGCGGTTAATCGCTCGAAGCAAGCAGGCATGAGTGGAGTCGCAGTTCCGGAGAGTCCGCTACGTGAAAATCCGTATTTCAGAGAACTGAAGCATTTCATCGAATGCATCGACCGTGATCTGGAGCCACTCGTGACAGCAGAAGACGCCGTGAAAGCGGTAGAAATCGCTCGTGCTGCGCTTGTGTCAATCGAAACGGGCAAACCCGTAACTTTGGTGTAGGAGGGGACTGGACATGAAAATCGGAATCATCAGTGTTGCACATATGCATGCATACAGTTACGCAAATGCGGTTGCGAAATTAGATGGGGTTCAATTGGTCGGGGTAGCAGATGAGGATGAAGGGCGTGGAAAGGCGGCGGCTGAAACGTTTGGTGTTCCGTTCTTCGCCGATTATCATGAGCTGCTCGCAACGGATATCGATGCGGTCATCGTCACCTCGGAAAACGCCAAGCACCAAGAGCATACGTTAGCGGCAGCGAAGGCTGGCAAGCACATCTTGTGCGAAAAACCGTTGGCGACAACAGCCGAGGCTGCTCCAGAGATGATCGACTTTTGCCGCGAGCAAGGTGTCATTTTGCAGACAGCATTCCCCGTGCGATTCCATCCGGCTGTCGTTCGAGCAAAGCAGTTGGTGGAGCAAGGCAAGGTCGGACGGGTCATGGCAATCCGGGGTACGAACCGCGGACAAAATCCTGGTGGTTGGTTCGTTGATCCCGAGAAATCCGGCGGAGGTGCAGTGATCGATCACACGGTTCACGTTGTTGATTTGATGCGTTGGTTTATGAACGCTGAAGTGCGTGAGGTTTACGCGGAGATAGACAGCAAGTTTTCCGATACGCCGATTGATGATTGCGGCATTTTGACCATGGAATTTGAGAATGGGGTATTTGCCACACTCGATTGCAGCTGGTCTCGCAACAAGTCCTTCCCGACATGGGGAGACGTGACGATGGAAATTATCGGGACAGAGGGCACAATTTCGCTAGACGCTTTTTCTCAAAAGCTGGATGTGTATTCCAATGAAAAAGGCTTGAAGTGGGTCAACTGGGGCGATGACATGGACAGTCAATTGGTCAAGGATTTCGTCACCAGCGTGCGAGAAAAGAAAGCGCCGTCGATTACGGGTGAAGACGGCTTGCGGGCTGTGGAAGTTGCACTCGCCGCTTATCGATCCGCTGAACAGAAGCAACCAGTCGTATTACGCTAGGACGGTGAAGGACGCATGAGTGTACGTGTAGGCATGATCGGCGTAGGTGGAATCGGGCAGCATCATCTAAAAGGCTTGTTGACGGACGAAAGGGTAAAGGTCGTTGCTGTGTGCGACGTGAATCAAGAGGCGGCTATAGAAACTGCTGAGCGCATTGGGGCGCATGGCTACACCTCGTGGCGTGAGCTATTGGAGGCAGAAAAGCTGGATGCTTTGTTCGTATGTGTCCCTCCTTTTGCACATGAAGAGATTGAGGAAACGGCGGCGGCGAAAGGCATTCATTTGTTTGTGGAAAAGCCAATTGGACTCGACATTCAGAAAGTAAACGAAAAGCAAGCAGCGATTGAAAAGGCAGGGATTATCACTGCGACTGGCTATTGCCTACGCTATCTCGATATCGTGCAGGAAGCGAAAGCGTACTTGGAGGGCAAGTCGATTGCACTCGTCCGGGGCCATTATTTGACCAAGTTCGTTGCAACACCTTGGTGGAGGGAAATGGGCAAGTCGGGTGGACAGCTTGTCGAGCAGGCGACACATACGCTGGACATGATGCGGTATTTGGCAGGAGATATCGAGAAAGTCTATGCGCAGATGGCCTTGCTCGTCTCGCGTGACATTCCAAACATCGATATTCCAGACGTGACTTCCATTAGTATGGTGTTTCAGTCAGGGGCACTAGGACATCTGGATACGTGCTTCATCCAGCCGGATCACCGTACGAATGTAGAAATCTTGGGCAAAGATTTCCGCATCATGATTGACGGAAAGAAATTAGCGATCATGGATGAGCAGGGAACACGTACAAAAGAGAGCACGGTGGATATGTATGTGGAGCAAGATCGGGCGTTTATTACAGCGATTATGACTGGGGACCGCAGCTTGATTCTGTCGCCGTATGAATCAGCAAGAAAGACGCTAGAAGTAACGTTGGCAGCGAATCAATCGGCACAAGAAGAAAAGCCGGTCACCATTTTGAGAAAAGGGGAGTGAGGCGCATGGCTTTTCAAAAGGGAATCAATGCTTGGTGCTTCCCAAAGGAAACGAGCGTGCAAGAAATGTTTCGCCAGGCGAAAGCACATGGCTTTCAAGGGGTAGAACTAAATTTGGACGAGGGAGATGCTCCCTTTCATCTAGAGATGACAGAGCAGGAATTAAAGGGGCTAGCAGATGAGGCTGGCGAGCTCGGTTTGGAGCTGCCAAGCGTCTCTACTGCTCTTTTATGGAAATATCCATTGACACACAATGAGGAAGCGATCCGCGAGCAAGGCATTCGTGTTGTCGAGAAAATGATAGAGGCGGCAAGCATTTTTGGCTCACGGACCGTCCTCGTCGTCCCAGGTCTCGTAACGGCTGAGGTGTCGTATGATACGGCCTACGAGCGAGCGTGTGAAGCCTTGCAGCGCTTGGCGAAAAAGGCGGAGCAGCATCAGGTATACATCGGGGTAGAAAACGTGTGGAACAAGTTTTTGCTTAGTCCACTGGAGATGGCCCGCTTGATCGATGAAGTAGACAGTCCGTGGGTAGGCGCTTATTTTGATGTAGGCAACGTGTTGCAATTCGGTTTTCCTGAGCAATGGATTCGCATTTTGGGCAAGAGAATCCAAGCTATTCACGTCAAAGATTTCAAGACAACGACAGGCAACATCACAGGTTTCGTGCCGCTGCTCGCTGGCGATATCCCATGGAACCGCGTGGTGGAAGCGTTGCGTGAGATCGGGTATGAAGGCTACATCATCCCGGAAATCTCGCCTTATAGCCAGTTGCCTGAGCAATTGATCGTGCATACGTCCCAAGCGTTGGACGCCATTTTTCAATCGTGAATGGACAACAAGGATGTGAAGCGGAAGATGAATCAAGACAAACCATATGCCATCGGGATTGATCTGGGAGGCACGAAGATCATGGCCGCGATCGTCGATGAGCATGGTAATATCCTCAGGCAGGCGAACGCAGCGACCCAAACAAAAGAGGCAGCGCAGGCAGTCATTAGTCGTATCGGTGATTTGGTGCAGACTGTTCTAGATGATAGTGGCATCCATCTCTCACGCATTCGCGGGATCGGGATTGCCACTGCGGGAATTATTGATACGCAGCGTCAAATGGTCATTTTTGCGAGCAATCTAAACTGGAGCGATGTGCCGATCGGCGCGATGCTTCAGGAGAGGTTTGGCGTAGCCGTGCAAGTGATCAATGATGCCAATGCAGCAGCGGTAGCAGAATGGGCGTTTGGAAGTGCACGAGGCACGAAAGACTTGATCTATGTAACGGTCAGTACGGGTGTTGGTGCTGGTATTATTAGTGGAGGACGGCTGATTACAGGTATCGGCGATAGTGCTGGGGAGTTCGGGCATATTTCGCTTGATCCAAAAGGACCGCAGTGCGTGTGCGGGAATAGAGGATGCCTGGAAAATTACACGTCTGGGCTGGCTTTGGCAAGTAGAGCCAGGGAGCAGCTTCGACAGGGTGTTACAAGCTCGTTGCTCGTTGAAAATGGGAATGACTTGAGCAGGATAACGGCTAGAGAGGTAGGAGAGGCAGCGGTTCGGGGAGATTTACTCAGCATGACCTTGATGAAGGAAGCTGGTTATTATCTCGGGGTCGGGCTGACCAATCTGATCCATCTGTTCAATCCGCAGGTGATTGTCATTGGTGGCGGTGTGATGAAGAACGGACAGCTACTGCTTGCAGAAGCGAAGAACGTCATTCGCAAGCGCTCTATCGCTCGGATGGCAAACCAAGCGAGCATCCAGTTGACTACAATTGGTGCGGAAGCAGGTGTGCTCGGTGCTGCAGGCATGTATTATCCGTCCGAGCGTGAAATGGTTGAGGTATAACAAGAATGAGAGAGCTTGAAGCCGATGTTGGGAAGACATCGGCTTTTTGCTATATCTAGCCTGTGCAATGCGAGTCATAGGAACCTAGACCTAGAATCTATCTATTGGTAAAATATTGATTGGAAAATCTCCACATAACTTGATAGAGAAACTGGAGGGGTACCATGGCAGATGCCAACACAGCAAAAGCGAAGAAACCCGGATTTTTCAAAGAACTCCTTACTTTTTTATTGGTAATTGCCATCATCCTCGGAATTGCCAGCGGTGCTATTTTCTATCTGGGAAAAACCTTGATGATCTACTAGGATCGCGACCCGTAGCGAAAAAGGAAACGAATCAGCCCGCACCCGTAAGTCCGGTGTCTACAGGTCAGGAAGCGGGCACAAATCAGCAGTCACATGCTGTACCTGTATCGGCGGAGGGGAAAAGTACAACGGACGTGGCGATGCCAGCAGCTTATCCGGTTGAAACGGTAGGCCAACAAAATAATGTCGTAGGACAAGTAGCACAACCAGCAATTCCTACCCAAAAGGGATCGCTCAAGGGTACGATTACTTGGCAGTATAACGATTTTGTTGGGACGAAGCCGGATGTGAATGCAAGGATTCTACTCATTTCCAAAGGTTATGATAAGAATACGCTCACTGATGATGAAGAGAGTATATTTGCAATAGGTACAGTACCAAAAAAAACGTGGGATTATTTGCTGCAAAAGCAAATGGATATGGAAATTACGAGGTTGGTAACTTACCGGCTGGAGAATATCACATCTTGGTCGTATCAGCACAAACCACTCGCAATATTAATGAGCCTATTGATGAATATTTCACAAGTATATTGAAACCTTACATCAGAAATTGGGATTCATTTGTAAGGATTAGTCTATTACATTTAAAATATGAACTCTCCACGATTACAATCGAAGAAGGTCAAACACTCGATTTCAGTCACGATTTTGGTAATACGTTCTATTAATCTTGTTTTGGCCTTTAGACTCATAGGGTTTTCCCCCGCGATTCATGTATCATTAAACTATGGCACGTTTTGGCAGGAAAATAGGTCAAACGTAATAGAATTTGTGGGTAAAGGGGTCGCCGCAGCATGAAGGGAAAAAAAAACAAAAGCATCATGATCGTCATGGCTATGGTCATCGTCGCATTGCTGGGATACGCAGGCTATCGTTTCTTTGCTCCTGTGACACTGGCGGAAGGGTATTTGTACGAAGACGATACACGTATGCTATACACGAGTGTCACGGTAAATAACGAGAAAGTAAACGTAAAAATAACAGATTCCATCGTCGAAACGGAAGACAGCATCCCCGTTCTGAAAACCGAATCGATCCTGCTGGAGGGAACGATGGATGGGGAGCAGCTGACCCTGAAAAATCCGGCAACTGGTCAGGATATCATCGGCACAGTGGAGGGTGATGAGCTCCATTTTGACGGCCTACTCATGGAAGAGAATAAGGGACTGCCGAGTCTTGTCGCCACAAATAAAAGCGCGTACGAAAGCAAATTGGCGACATTAACCAAGCGCATCAACGAGGAAGCGGAAGTAAAAAAGAAAGAAGTAGCAGAACGAAGCGTCAAAGAAGCGGCACGTGTCGACTTCGCCAAAAAAGTAGAACAGACAGGAAAGCTAGAGGCTGATCTGATTGAAACAGCAAAGTATTTGGACGAGCTGCAATTTACGGATGAAGCGCAGTTTTCAAGCGATCAAATTGAGGAGCTGCAAAGACTGTTGGAAGAGATTCGTACCTATTCGACGCAGCCAGGCTTGAGCAAGATGGAATTCGAGGTCATGCAAGGAACAGTGGGCAGTATGAAGGTGTTGGTCGATGGGATGAACACCATGGATGGCTCGATCCAGGATAAAAACAAAAACATGCAAGAAATGATCGCCATCATGGAGACCGACATGAAGGATATCCAAGCGATATGGGCGGAAATCAAAACGACCGTGCCGGATGCCGAGAAACGGGAAAAAGCAATCCATGCGGCAGTCAAGACGGCGACTGATTCAATCACGCAGGCGAAGCAACGCCAAGGCTCGGTAGATAAAAGCGGGCAAGCAAAAGTGAAAGAAACCGCGAACAGCCTGTATCAACAAGCGGTGAATGTATTGAATCAGACAAAAGCAAAATATAGTTTTTAGACAGGAAGAAGGCTCTCATTCGAGAGCTTTTTCCCATTTGAGCACCCTTATCATTTTCAGGTCGGAAAAATTGTATTATTCTTATAGTATTACTAAGAGATAATCATAAGGCAAATTTTCCAGGAGGAGTACGATGAGCGTCTACCAGAACATTACCGAATTGATTGGAAATACGCCGATTGTTCGACTGAGGCGCATGGTTCCTGAAGGAGCAGCAGAAGTTTTTGTGAAGCTGGAGAAATTCAATCCGTCTGGGAGTGTGAAGGATCGCGCTGCCTACAATCTGATTTTGACGGCTGAGCAAGCGGGACTGATTCAACCCGGGGATACGATCATAGAGCCGACGAGCGGGAATACCGGAATCGGCTTGGCGATGAATGCCGCAGCAAAAGGCTATCGCGCGATTTTGGTCATGCCTGACAATATGTCGAAGGAACGGATCAATATTTTGAGAGCATATGGGGCAGAGGTTGTATTGACACCGAGCGAGCTGAGGATGCCGGGGGCGATTGCCAAAGCGCAAGAGCTGCAAAAAGAGATTCCGCGCAGCTTTATTCCCCAGCAATTCGAGAATCAGGCAAACCCGGACATCCATCGAACGACGACGGCTGAGGAGATTTTTGCGCAAACGAATGGTCGACTGGATGCTTTTGTCGCCACAGCTGGGACGGGCGGAACGATTACCGGAACGGGCGAAGCATTGCGCGAAAAGCTCCCGGAGCTATATATCGCTGTCGTCGAGCCAAAAGGCTCCCCGGTACTATCTGGCGGAAAGCCTGGTCCACATAAACTGGTCGGCACGAGCCCTGGTTTTGTTCCGCACATCCTCAATACAAGCATTTATAATGAAATCATTCAAATCGCAGACGAAGAGGCCCTACAAAGCATGCGGCAGCTTGCGGCGTTGGAAGGGATTCTCGTCGGTCCTTCATCGGGTGCCTCGGTCTTTGCTGCCATCACGATTGCCAAAAGGCTGGGAGTGGGTAAGCGGGTCGTTTGCATTGCGCCTGACACGGGAGAGCGGTATTTGAGTATGAATCTTTTCTAATGAGGAGAAAAGGCGATGAGCAACGAAAAACACGCGCTGATCATCGGGGCAGGTTTGAGCGGGCTTGCTTTGGCGCTTGCCTTGAAGCAAAAGGGCTGGCAAGTGACGCTTTATGAGCAGGTAAAGGAGCATAAAGGCATCGGTGCTGGAATCGTTTTGGCTGCCAATGCCATGAAGGTATTGGATAAGCTGGGAGTCGGACAGGAAGTACGTGAGCTGGGAGCGGCTGTCCGTTCAGCAAGGATTCGCGACTGGATGGGAAATTTGTTAGTCGAGCTGCCTGTCGCGGAACAAGCAAAACGGTACGGAACTGACAGCTACTTAATTCATCGGGCGGATCTACAGCAGGCTTTTTTGGCGAAAATCTCGACGCAGGAATTGGTTTTAGGCAAGCAGTTCGTTTCTTTTTCTCAAGAAGAGGAAAGGGTTCATGCCGCTTTTGCAGATGGGTCCAGTACACATGGGACGATTCTGATCGGAGCGGACGGAATTCACTCCTGTGTACGGAAGAGCTTGTTCGGTGAAGAGTCGATGAGATACTCCGGGTATACGGCGATTCGCGGAATTGCAACTTACCAAGACCCTCGCTATCCACTAGAATCAGGAGGCGGCTTTGAAGCATGGGGCAGGGGGATTCGATTCGGGTTTTCCCATATCGGCAACAATCGAATTCACTGGTTTGCCGCCATCAATGCACCTGAGGGAGAAAGAGAAGGACCGATGGGGCGGAAGCGAGAGACTTTGCGCAGACTGGAAGGCTGGTATGAGCCAGTACGTGCAGTGATTGAAGCGACAGAGGATGCAGCCATCTTGCGGCATGATATATACGACCGTACACCACTCAGCAGATGGAGTGAGGGCCGGGCTACATTAGTGGGCGATGCTGCACACCCGATGCTGCCGAATCTGGGGCAAGGGGCGGGTCAGGGAATGGAAGACGCACTTGTGCTAGCCAGATGCTTGGCAGAAGACGACACGGACTCGGCTTCCGCTTTGCGCATGTATGAAGAAAAACGGAAGAAGCGGGCGAATGCGATTGTGAAAGGTTCCCGCGTGATGGGGGCAGTCACCCAATGGGAAAATCCGCTGGCCATCGCGGCTCGTCATTTCCTGCTAAAAACGATCCCTGCCCGCATCCAGAGCAAAAGACTGGACTGGATTGTCGGACACGAGGTGTGAATATGGCGGCAGAAAAAAGGCAAGGAGCATGAGGCCCTTGCCTTTCAACTTTTACGCTTATTGATGACGTGCCTGATAGGCAAGCAACGCTGCAATGAATAACTGACCGGTCTGGATCATGGAGCGCTCATCGACATCGAATTTGGGATGATGATGCGGATACGTCGCCTGAATCTCCGGGTTTCGTCCACCGACCATGAAGAAGGTAGCGGGGCGCTCCTGGGCAAAGTAAGCAAAATCCTCTCCGCCCATGCCAGGTGGAATTTTCAGTACGCGATCTTCACCAAAAATACGTTTGGCTTCGGCTGCAAGTAGCGGCGTCTCTGTCTCATCGTTCCAAGTAGCTGGGTAGCCGCGCTGATACATGATTTCGCAAGTAGCGTCGACTGCCTGACAGCTGGCTTCCACGATACGCTTCAGTGATTGCTCGACCGCACTCCTCACTTCCTCGTCATACGTGCGTACGGTTCCCTTGAGCTTCACTTGGTCAGGGATGACGTTGAATGCTTCGCCCCCGCCCACGAAGGAGCAAACAGACAGAACGACTTGTTTTAGCGGATCTACCTGACGGCTGGCAATCTGCTGCAAATTCATGACAACCTGACTGCCCAATACGATTGGATCAACGGAGGTATGAGGATAAGCACCGTGCCCGCCTTTTCCGTACAAGACGATCTCGAAGCTGTCTGCTGCTGCCGTAATGTAGCCATGACCGATCCCAACAGTGCCTACAGGAAGCTCGGAGGCAACGTGTGCGCCATATACGACATCGACTCCTTCGAGGCAACCCGCCTCCACCATGGCTTTGGCGCCACCGGGTGGCAGCTCTTCCGCGAACTGATGCAGGAATACCACATTTCCTGGGAGCTCATCGCGAAACTCGCTCAACACTTGTGCGACTCCCAAAAGTCCTGAGGTATGTATATCGTGACCGCACGCGTGCATGACGCCTGGAATGCGGGACTTATACGGTACTTCTTTTTCATCATGAATGGGCAAGGCATCGAAGTCAGCGCGCAACGCAACCGTTTTTCCTGGCTTTCCCCCCCTCAAGAGACCAACAACACCCATGCCGCCGACACCGGTTTGTACTTCTATACCAAAAGAAGCCAACTTGTCCGCTACTTTCTTCGCTGTGTTTTCCTCCTGAAAGGAAAGCTCGGGATACATATGCAAATCACGTCTGAATGCAACAAGCTCTGGATAAATTTCCTGCAGCCGGGCAAACCATCTTTCTTCCATCGAACCCACTCCTTTTTCCTAGGGAAAGAGATTGGTATTTCGTATTCGCCTTATTATAAAAATATTCCGAATCATATTTCAATGTATGATTTCGAGAAGTATAATGAAGCTGAATTCATATTATGTAGACAATTCCAGTATAAATCTCTAGAATATTAGAGAGACATGTTCAAAAAGTCGCGTTTTTAGTACAACTGCGTAATCAAAAGATGACTTTTGGAACAGATGGATTGAGGAGATTATGACGAGTCCACACCCAAAAAATCCCAGAGTACTACTCATTATGCTCATTTCTAGCATCCTTGTTTTGATCTTGACTTGTGTAAGCATCGCGATTTCCTATTTCAATACGATTCAATCCGTCCGACTCTCCATTGCGAATCAAAGTATGAAAGCTGCTTCTACAGTAGCAGACAGTCTAGATGTCGACGCGTATCAGGAGTTTTTACGAAATCCGGTAAAAGAGACGCCCGCCTATAAACGAGTCGAACAGCAATTGAATCAAGCGCGTGAGCAGTTCGGTCTGCTGTATTTATACACGATTCAAGTCAATGAAGACAGGCAGAGTGGTCGCGCGATGATCGTCGCAAGACCTCCAAGTGCGCAGCAAAATTTTGATATCGGTATGCCTATTGATCTATCTTCTGAGCACATTCAAATGATTTACGAAGGATCATCAGCGTACTACTCAGATATTATCAGGGATCCAGATTACGGGGTCTACATGTCTGCGGGCGCGCCGCTTAGAGATAGAGAAGGAAGAATCATCGGAATCATCGGAGTAGATACGGACGTAGCTATTATCGAGGACATTGGAGATGATGTCGTTCGTAGCAGCATTCCTGTTTTTGCGATTCAAGGTTTGTTTGTCGTCGTACTGATCCTCCTGGTTCTTTGCATGGAACGCTGGTACCAACGCGCCATCAAGGCAGCAGTTGACGAGACGGAAGAAACCTATCAGGATGAATTGCGCTCAGTCATTTGTTCGATGCGCTCCATACGCCATGATTTCGTCAATCACATGCAAGTGCTCTACGGTTTGATCGAATGCGGATATTATCCAAAAGCACGAGATTACGTGCAATCGCTGCTGAAAGAAACCAAGCTTCTGGACCTCACCGTGAGGTTTGCGAATCCTGCCTTAATGGTATTGCTTCACACCAAATGGGAGCAGGCTAAGTCCAAACAAATCGTGATGCAATTTGAAGAATGTTCTGATCCAATCGATAGCATTCCTTCCATTGATCTGATCAAAATTTTATCGAATCTGATTGATAATGCAATTGAAGCGGCTGAGTTAGCGGATGGGGAAAAGCGAGTCAGCATTTCTTTTTGTTGTGATGAAGAACACGTTATTTTCCGAGTTGAAAATACAGGCCCAGAAATAACGCCAGAACAACGTGCACGTATTTTCGAGCGTGGCTATACAACGAAAACAGAGAAACAATATGGCTCGCGTGGAACGGGTCTGACGATCGTAGATGCAGTTGTTCACAAGTACAAGGGGAAAATTGAAGTTTGGTCCGAACAGGGAATCACGAGATTTACCGTCTGGTTGCCAGTGAAATAGCTCGTAACGAAAACGATTCTAGGATGATAAGAAAAAGCCGTCAAATAGTTGACGGCTTTTTGCTTTTGCGAGTCGCTATGCATGGTGTCCTGGCGCAGACTGCACTACTTGGCTTTCCTGTGCTTGAAATGGACGTGAGATCGAGTAAAAGGCAAACCCGAACGAAAGCAGGACGAACACGGCTCCAACCCAAGGCGTGTAGATGACAGATGACCGCTCGACGACGAGGCCGCCAGCCAGAGAGCCAAGAGCGATACCTAAATGCTGGGCAGAAGTATTCAAGCTTAATTGAATGTCCGCAGTAGCAGGTGAGCAGGAGATCAAATAGTTCTGCTGTGCTGGCGAAATAGCCCAGCTTAGCGCACTCCAGATGACCATGATAGGCAAGAACAAATAAAGCGAGCCTGTAAAAAACGGCAAGACACACATGATCAAGCCGAACACTGGAATAATGAACAGGATGCTCTTGGTTGCTCCCCATTTGTCTGCAATCCAACCGCCAATACCACCCCCTGCAACGGCAGCAAGCCCGAACAAGAGATAGATCCAGCTCAGTGTCGTTCCGTCTATATTCATCGTCGTTTGTAGATAAGGGGTAAAGTATGCATACAGCGTCAAGTGACCTGTCAGCATTAACAAAACGATAAACAAGGCGCTGAATAGCTTGCCGCTACGGAGGGTGGCCATTTGATCACGCAGCGGAATCGGCGGTGCGGTTTGAACTTTTGGCAAAAACATGAGGATAAAAAACATTGCAACGATACTCAGAGCCGCAATGAGCCAAAATGGGGCACGCCATCCGAAGGCATTCCCCAGAGCCAGTCCGACAGGGACCCCCAGTACGAGCGAACCGCTAATCCCCATGAAAATAACGCCAATGGCGCGGCCGCGATATGCAGGTTCCACCAGACTCGTCGCAATCGTAATCGACAGCACAATCAGGATGGAACTACTTGCTGCGCTCAAGATGCGCGCCGTCATTAATACAGCGTAGCTCGGACTAAGTGCCGCAAGTACATTACTGAGGAAAAAGGCTGCTAATGCATACAAGTATAGCTTTTTGCGCTCGACACGCCTCGTAACATGCAGGAGCAGAGGAGCGGCAACAGCAAAGGCAAGCGAGAAAATGGTGATTAATTGTCCGGCGGTGCTAATCGATACCTGAAGATCACGAGCAATTAGATCGAGTGTACCACCGATAATCAATTCCACCGTACCTACGACAAAGGTAGCGATCGCTAAGATGAAGACACGTGGATTCAAAACAATAGCTCCTCTCAAAGAAAAAGGTTACTACCATAATAGTAACCTTTTTAATCCTGTGCAACTAGAAAATTCTCCATACAAATAAAAAAGACTCTGGCCAAAAGCCAAAGTCCCAGGGAATGTCAGTATCGGAGGCGGATGATCATCTTGCGGATTTCTTCATCGTCAAACAGTTGATCCACATATTTTTGGGTGATTTTTGTCAGTGCGACATCATGGTAAAAAGAATCGGCAAAAAATTTGACGAACGGTTGACCGCGTGTCTTGATCGCATGCCAGCCCGTATCCTCCTCGCCTGCAAAAATCATTTCATCTTGGTCCGCTACGATTAGCTGATAGCGCTCCAAGCCTTGATGCTCTTGCACAGGGATAAAGGAATGAACACAGGAAAGCTTGGTGTTAATCTGCCCGATCACCAAGGCTTCGATCTCTACGCCTTCCTTTTCTTTCCTCTCCAGTAGGGGTACATACTCTAAAAAATCATCGGACCAGGCGGAGATACGAATAGACCGAGTCGCACGTTGGATCAATTGTTTGCATTCCGCGCGGATCGATTCGTCAACCTTCAGGCTCCAGACTCGGTCATCGCGTACGGTTTTATGAGAAAGGGAGCTGGTCAATTTTTTAACGTCCGTTTGAAATTGGCGGGTCAGCTTTTCTACCAGGCTGTCCAGGGGAAGGGCTGTATACCGCTTTTTCTTTTCGGATACGGTGTCAAGGACCATCCCCTTTTCTACCAGACGATTCAACACCTCGTAAACTTTGGCCTTTGGCACCCCCGAATGCTTCACGACCATTGCCGCATCGAGAGGCTCACCGCTAGACGCCAACGCTTCATAAACTTTGCTCTCATACAAAGAAAAACCAAATGTTTGCAGCATCAAAATCCTCCATGGATAACACGAGCACTTTTATTCGATCGTACCGATAATGGAGTTGTTTTGCAAGAAAGAGGGGAGGCGAAAGGGATATTTTTTCGGAAAGCATCGGGTTTTTTCGACGAAATTCGCTATATTTTTTGTGGGTCTTTGGGCAGTAGACACACCAAGCATATATCAAATAAATACCCTATGAATAAATGATTAGCCGAAAATTCGGCACTTGTTGCAAGTAGGTCGATCGCCTTATTGAACCATTTCTTTTGAACGGGAAGGTTTTTTTGTCGAAAGAAAAAATTTGGCAAAGATTACGTATCGCGTAATAATTATGAATAATCGGAATTCGGGGGTTGTTTTTCCGATGCCTTACAAATAGATAGAAAAGAGGGTGAACCGTAGTGAAGAAAAGCAAAAAGATCTTATCCGTTTTATTTTCCTCCTCACTCGTGCTCAGTACTTTCGTGGCTGCACCTGCAACGGGTTTGGCCAAACCAAAAGAGGACAAGCATGATCTGCATGTAGATTTGTCCACTGTTAACCTCGAGCGACTGATTAAAGGGCTAATCGAGCAAGGAATCATTGACGAAGACGCCGATCAGGAAGAGATTGACGAGGCGTTGCTCGAGTATTTGGAAGACAAAAAAGTACCACACGGCATTGATGAATCGTCCTCTTACGGTAAGGAAGCAAGCAGAGGACAGCAGGCAGCATTGGCTGAGGCTGTACAGAAAGTGGCAGAGATGGAGGACGGCGATGAATTGCGCTCTTCCAAACGACTACATACCGATAACATCGTTGTCGCTCTAGTCGAGTTCCCTGACAGGGAGCATAACCAGCTACCAAAAGTGAATGACTCGCTTTGGACGAAAGACTTCAACGAAAAGCATTACAAAGAAATGCTGTTTAATCAGAAGGGGTACAAAACTCCTGAAGGAACCGACATGACAACGATGTCGAAATACTTCTATCTGCAATCGGGAAAAACGTGGACGGTTGATGGTGTGGTAACGCCATGGCAAATGGCAGAGAATGGCTATAAATATTATGGAGGAAACTCCAAGGCTGGTGACGATTCCAATCCGCGCGATCTGGTAGTCGAGACGCTTGCGGCAGTTGGGGAATCCATTGCTGGGAAAGAGGAATTGTACGATCAGCGCGATCCGTATGACTTCGATGGTGATGGAGACCTGATGGAGCCGGATGGCAATCTGGACAACCTCATGCTCGTTCATGCAGGGATCGGAGAAGAGACAGGGGAAGACCCAGATGCGATCTGGTCTCACCGTTGGACCTTGGAAAAACCAGTGGATATTCCAGGCACAAGTCTCAAAGCGTTTGATTACATGATCCAGCCTGAAGATGGCGCACCAGGTGTATTCACTCACGAATACGGACACAATCTCGGTTTGCCAGACTTGTATGACACGAAAAAAGCCGGAAAAGATTCGCCAGTAGGTGCTTGGTCCCTCATGTCGTCCGGTAGCCATACAGGTAAAGTGTTCCAAACAGAGCCAACTGGTCTTGATCCTTGGTCCAAAATGGTTCTGCAACAAATGTTTGGCGGCAACTGGATTGCTCCGGCTGTTCTGGACTACAAAGATTTAGAAAAACGCAAGAAAACGGTTTCGCTGATTGATGCGAGCAGCACCGAGAAAAACGGAAAAGTCGTCAAACTGAATATGCCGAAAGTTGAAAAGAAACCGCCGGTTGAGCCAAAAGATGGTGGTTACGCATACTTCTCGGATGAAGGCAATAAATTGAACACCAAAATGACTTCCGATGTGATCGATTTGACAGGGGTCAGCTCCGCAACGATGAGATTCGATTCGTGGAGAAGCATTGAGGAAGGCTATGACTACCTGAACGTTACTGTGATCGATGCGGATACAGGTGAGAAAAAAGAAGTGCAAAAATTCGATGATGTAACAAAAGGCTGGGACAAAGAAGAAATCAGCCTGAATGAGTTTGTCGGCAAAAAAGTGCAAGTTGAGTTTAACTATGTGACGGACGTCGCTTTCGTGTTGGACGGCTTCTATCTCGATAACTTTGAAGTAGAGGCAGATGGACAAGTCATCTTCGCGGATGATGCAGAGGGTGAGAAGAAGTTCAAATTGGATGGCTTCATCCACTTCGATGGAAAAGGCAAAATGTACGATTCGTACTATCTGGTTGAGCTGCGCTCTCACGAAGGAATTGACGCAGGACTGAAGTACTTCCGCCGCAACGACTCCTTCTTCACGTATGATCCAGGTATGGTGATCTGGTACTTTGATGGTCGCTTCGAAAGAACACGTGACAACAATACGAGCCAGCATCCAGGCTACGGCTTGCTCGGTGTAGTAGATGCCCATCAGGAAGTACGTTACTGGAACAATGATAAGGGTAACAAAAGCGCAATCGCAGACTCCCGCTATCAGGTGAACGATGCTGCGTTTAGCCCGAACAAAACATCCGGTATGGATCTGGATTACATCTATGGAACGATGAAATACGATCCGTTGAAAGGTGTTAAGGACTTTAACGACGGTGATGACTACTCGATGCCGGAAGTGCCGGAAGTCGGAAAAATTCTGCAGCAAATCGGTTTGCAAATCAAGCTGAAAAAGGTAAACAAGAAGTTCACGGATGCTGATGTTGAGTTCTCCATTAACAAACATTAATGAATAAGCCAAAAGACGCCACACAGCGCCAAGCTGATGTTTGGCGTCTTTTTCGTTTCTATGATTACTGGTCTAAGCTCGGCTTCATCGAAATAGGCTATAACAATGAACGACAAGCTGCCTGAGCTAATTGCGCGTAAGAAAGGCAACCTTTTGTACAGGCATAGGAATCGCGCCACGGCAGCAAGGGGGGATCAATCATGCTGCATATTGTCGCTTGCATTAAGCAAGTGCCGGACACCAAAATCATCAAGATGAATCCGAAGACGAATACGATGGATCGCGCCAGTGCGCCAGCGATTCTCAACCCGTATGATGCACATGCGGTGGAGGAAGCCGTTCGTTTGAAAAGTCGATATGGGGGTGTGGTCTCAGTCGTCACCATGGGACCGCCGCCAGCGGTAAAGGCCATTCGGAAATGTATCGAGATCGGGGCAGACGCAGGCTATCTGGTAACGGATCGTGCATTTGCCGGAGCAGACACATTGGCGACCAGCTATGCAATTACCAAAGCCATTGAGAAGATTGCAAAAAGCCAGCCAGTCGACCTCGTCATTTGCGGCAAGATGACCATCGACGGTGATACGGGACAAGTCGGACCAGGAGTTGCCAGAAGGTTGGATATTCCGCCACTTACGTGTGTGCAAAAAGTAGTGGAGATAAACAGAGAACAAGGCTACGCTATCGTGCATCGAAAGCTGGAGGATGGTTATGAAGTCATTCAATCGATTTTGCCTTGTTTGTTTTCCGTGGAGAAGGAGATTAACGAAGTACCTTATTCTCCGCTGCCCAACATGCTTCGAGCTGCTAGATATAATCCTGTTGTCTGGTCCGTCGATGACTTGGGGGATATCGATCGGACGCAGTTAGGTCTGAAGGGCTCTCCCACCATCGTTGCAAAAGTTTGGCCCCCAGAGAAGCCAAAGGGTGGAGAAATGCTCGAAGGAAGCACCAGCGAGCAAATCGCACGCTTGATGGAAATTTTGCACGATAAACAGCGACTGTTTCGGGTGAAGGAGGAGCAGATATGAATCTGGATGATTTTCGTGGCATCTGGGTGTTTTTAGAGGTGAGTGAAGGCCGTATCGCCCCTGTATCACTCGAGCTATTGGGGGCGGGAAGACAAATGGCTGACAAGCGAGACGTGCCACTTGCTGGCTTGTTAATCGGGGATGGAGTCAAGGAGTTGGCCCACACGGCGTTTCCATACGGTGCGGACCAAGTGTATGTATACGATGACAAGATTTTTCATGATTACCGAACAGAGTCCTACATGCGAGCTGTCATCGAATGTGTCCAAAAGCACAAGCCGGAAATTATCTTGTACGGGGCGACTTCAACGGGTAAAGATTTGGCTAGCGCTGTTGCGACGGACTTGGAGACAGGGCTGACCGCCGATACGACTATGCTCGATGTGAACGCGGAGTCAGGGTTGTTGGAGGCGAGCCGTCCAGCGTTTGGTGGTAACATCATGGCGACGATTTTGTGCAAGAAACATCGACCGCAAATGGCAACCGTTCGCCCAAAAGTCATGAAAGCGCTTGAGCCAGACGAGTCACGTACAGGAGATATCATGGAAGAAAGCTTGGAGTTGCGTGAAGAAGACATTCGCACAAAAGTGCTGAAAATCGTCCGAGAGACGAAGGAAAAGGTGCGGCTGGATGAGGCGGATGTGATTGTCGCTGGCGGCAAGGGACTCGGAAGCAGGGAAGGCTTTGCGCTTATTCATCGCTTCGCAGAACGAATCGGAGCAACGGTCGGGGCTAGCAGAGATGCGGTGGAAGCGGGATGGATCAGTCATGAACATCAGGTCGGACAGACGGGAGTGACTGTCACGCCCAAAATTTACTTTGCCATCGGCATATCGGGAGCTATTCAGCATTTGGTCGGCATGCGTAACTCGGGATTGATCATTGCCATCAATAAAGATCCGAATGCACTCATCTTCCAGTCTTGTCACTACGGTATTGTCGGTGATGCATTTGAAATTGTGCCATTGCTGATTGAAGCATTCCAAAAGGAGCCGGACAAGGAGGTAACGTATGGCTGAGAAATTTGATGTAATCATTGTCGGAGCAGGTCCGGCTGGAACAGCTTGTGCTTATACGCTTGCCAAAGCGGGTGTAAATGTACTATTGATGGAGCGCGGGGAATATCCGGGTTCCAAAAACGTCATGGGAGGTGTTTTGTATCGCAAAACGATGGAAGACATCATCCCCGAATTTTACAAGGAGGCGCCTGTTGAACGGCCGATCGTCGAGCAGCGGTTTATGATGCTCGATAAGGAATCAGCGATCAATTTCAGTTACAAAGGCCTGGAGTGGGCCCAGGAACCCTATAACAATTTCACGGTGCTGCGGGCGAAATTTGACCAATGGTTTGCGGATAAAGCCGTGCAGCAGGGAGCACTATTACTCAATGAGACCGTTGCTTTGGAGTGCATGGTTGAAAATGGAAAAGTAGTCGGTGTGAAAACGGATCGACCGGATGGGGATCTATACGCAGATGTTGTCGTTCTGGCAGACGGCGTCAACTCCTTGCTGGCGAAATCGTTAGGTTTCCACAAGGAGTTTCGCCCAGATGAAGTAGCGCTTGCTGTCATGGAAGTACTGAAGCTGGATCGCAAAATAATTGAGGATCGCTTTAACCTAGAGGGCGATCACGGTTGTACGGTTGAAATTTTCGGAGATTCGACCAAAGGGATTTTGGGGACGGCTTGGTTGTATACGAATAAGGACAGCTTGAACATTGGGGTAGGGACAATGCTGTCGGGTCTGATCAAAAACAAGATCAAGCCGTATGAGTTGTTAGACTATGTAAAGAATCACCCGATGATTCGGCCGTATATTCAAGGCTGTGAGCAGCAGGAATACTTGGCGCACCTGATTCCCGAGGGAGGGTATCGTTCCATTCCCAAAATTGTCGGTAATGGTGTACTTGTCGTAGGAGATGCTGCCCAGCTCGTCAATGCGATCCATCGAGAGGGATCGAATATGGCAATGGCATCTGGTGTCATGGCGGCGGAAACGATCCTAGCGGCAAAAGAAGCAGGGGACTATTCCGAAAAAACGCTCGACGAATACCGAATCAATCTGTTAAACAGCTTTGTCGGTCAAGATTTGAAAAAGTACAAGGACGCAACACATCACTTTGAAAAATTCCCGCAGTATATCGAACAATATATTCCGATGATGAACAAAGCGGCGAGTCAGATGTTCACGGTTGATGGCAGCTCGAAATGGAGCAAGCAAAAGAAAATCTGGAGCGACCTCGGCTCTGCGAAGGACAAATGGAAAATGGCGCGTGATTTGATGAATGCGTGGAGGGTGATGAAGTGATGCAGGATATACCGAAGGGCCAGTCAATCGAGGAGAAACAGTATCTCGTGCGCTTCAAAGCGGATACGGAGTCACATCTGCATGTGCTCTCCGCTGATGTTTGTGCGACGCAATGCCCTGATAAGCTCTGTACAATCTTTTGTCCTGCGGAAGTATACAAATGGGAAGAAGTGCGGATGCACGTCGGCTACGAAGGATGCCACGAGTGTGGGAGCTGCCGCATAGGTTGCCCGTATGAAAATATCAAATGGGTGTATCCGAAGGGTGGACACGGAATCATCTTCAGACTCGGGTAATAGGCGGCGATAAGCGGTGATACAAGTAGGCGATCTGGTCATATATGTAAAGGATGGGGCAAAGGGAGTCGTCGTCCATATTGAGGAGGACCGCTTTCAGATAAAGTGGGAAGATGATTTTGTCAGCTGGGAGAAAAGGGAATGGCTGTTGCCCAGTTCATTGGAACAGGGCGATCTGCCAAAACAGAAAGAACAGCGGGAGTAAAATTCCCACTGTTCTTTTGTTTTAGGTGGTTTTAAGCATTAGTTACACACTTTATAAGGATACGCTCGAGCAAAAGCCCCCTCGATTCGAAAACAGCCGAGTACTGGTTGTGGAGAAGCGAGTGATACGATTAGATATGCGGCCTCCGGGTAATGACAGTAAGCTATATCTTCAGGTGACGGAATGGGGGGCGCAGTAGGATGTGAGTGATAGATCCCGACCAAATGCTCTCCGCGAAACGCCATTTTGTGGAAAACCTGTTGAATTTGCTTGGGGTCCATGGCAAAGGCGATCGGGCTTTTTAACGTATTTTCCATACGCCAAACCGTCTGTGCACTTCCATTTCTACCGGAAAGCAATCCACACGCTTCATTTGGCCTCTTCTCCAGGGAATCTCGGATGATTTCATCCCAGACCGCACGTGTCATGGAAAAGGGGGTCTCTAAAAGATTAGCCCTGCCAACGCCTGCCGCAGCATCCTCCACTCGTTCTAGTCTGGACGGACGGTTGGACTCTGTGAACCGGACCGGATTTTGGCAAAGGCGATGGCGGCATTCGACGCTGGGTAGGTTGAACTGGGTGTTGTTGACGCTGTTGGTACAGTGCACGCATTTGTTCAGGTGTCATGGTTTTTCCTCCCTTTCTGGACTGTATTATGTTGTATTCAGGTTAGATTCACATGGTAACGGCACTCGCACATTTTCCCTTTTTCAACGAAACGGGTTGAATTCGTTGGCGCTTTTTGGAAAGGGCATCTGCATTGTTACTGGTGTGGAAGATAACTGTTGTGTAGAGGGATCTGAGCTTGGCATGAATGGCGTGTTTGGTTGGAATTGGGTGCTTGGCTGAAATTGGGTATTTTGCTGGAGTTGACTGAAGGCTTTAGTGGTTCGAGCTTCTTTTTGCGTGAATTCTTTGATGATTTGCTTGTATTTTTCTTCGTTGTTCTGGAGTTCTTTCACCATGTTTTTGAGTCCGGTTATCGTCTTTTTCAACACTTGCTCCTGGGATGTAAACTCCTCAATAGCTTTTTCTTTTTCTGTTAACAAAGAGTCGTATTTTTGGGTAGTTTTCTCCAGGACTTCGTTCCATTTATTTTTTTGAAGAGAGACGTTCGCGAGCTTTTCGTCAGTTTCTTTGGCTTGTTGCTGAAAAGCTTTGATACGATCCTGTGCCTCCGTTAATTTCTGCTGAGTATCTTTTAACTCCGACTGGAGACTCTTAACGGCGTTTTGTGTTTGTTGGATTTCTTCGTCACGTTTTTGGATGCTTTGCTGCAATTCCTGTTCATGCAGGGAATGCGATTCGGCCAGCTTTTTATAGTCAGCGACGAGTTGATTTTTCGTTAACCGAGCTGCTTCCAGCTCAAGCAGAGCTTCCGTTAATTGTTGGGAAGTCTCTTCGTGCTTTGCAGTCCAGCTTTGTTCGAGATCGATTGCTTTTTGCAACATCTCATGGCGGGTGGCTTCTAGCTCTTGCTCCTTTGTAAGTAAATCTTGTTTTTGCGCTTCGAGTTCTTGTTCTCGGGTGTACATATCTTGATTCTGCATTTGTAGCTCCTGCTCCCGGGTTTGCAAGTCTTGCCTTTGAACTTGGATTTCTTGCTCATGAGAGAGTAGTGCCTGTTCCAGTGTGTTTAGTTGTTGCTCCTGAGTAAGCAACTCCTGTTCACGAGTGTGTAGGGTAAGCGCTTGGGCGTGCAGCTCCTGCTCTTGGTTGTGTAGTTCTTGATCCCGCGCGTGCAGCTCTTGTTTCATCGTGAGTAACTCTTGCTCGTGGGAGTGGATTTCCTGCTCATGAGAGAGAAGCTCCTGCCCGCGAAGCAGCAGCGCTTGCTCTCGGGATTGGAGTCCTTGTTCTTGAACCTGTAGTTCTTGGCTCTGAGTCAAAAGCGCTTGCTCCTGCGAGAGATTGGCATGTTCCCAATCCCGAAGCCCCTGTTCGTGGGTCTTGAGCTCTTGTTCTTGAGCCTGCAACGCCTGTGCATGAGCTTGTTGTTCTTTTCCTTGGGCTTGCAGCTCTTGTTCAAAACCGTTTAGTTCTTCTTCCCGTGCTTGAAGGTCTCGCGTCTGCTCGAGAAGTTCTTGATCTCGGGTCTGAAGCCCTTGCTCGAAAGCGAGCAGCTCTTGTTCTCTTGTCTGGAGGTTACGATTCTGAGAGTGAAGTTCTTGCCCGCGAGTTTGCAGCTCTTGCTCGAGAATGTAAAGGTCTTGCTCTCGCGCTTGAAGGTATTGCGTCTGGGTGAGAAGGTCTTGCCCTTGAGTTTTAAGCCCTTGTTCGAGGATTGTTAGTTCTTGTTCTTTTGTTTGTAGGTTATCTGCTTGCGTTTGCAGTTCTTGCCCTTGTACTTGGAGCTCTTGCTCAAAATTGAGAAGTTTCTGCTCCCGTGCGTTGAGGTCTTGCGTCTGGGAATGCAGCTCTAATGCTTTGGACGTGAGTTGTTGTTCTTGTGTCTGCAAACTTTGAGTTAGGGATTGAAGCTGTTGTTCTTTCGTTTGTAGGTTTTGAGCCAAGGCTTGGAGGTCTTGCTCTTTCGTCTGAAGTTCTTTCCCAAGACCGAGAAGTTCCTGTTCTCGTGAGTTGAGATCTTGCGTCAGGGAATGCAGCTCTAGCTCTTTGGACTGGAGCTGTTGTTCTTGAGTTTGAAGGGTATGTTTCAGGGATTGCAGTTCTTGGTTTTGCGTCTGAAGCTCTTGTTCGAGACCGAGAAGTTCCTGCTCCCGTCCTTGAAGGTCTTGTGTTTGGGAATGCAGCTCTAGCTCTTTGGACTGGAGCTGTTGTTCGTGCGTCTGTAGGGTATGTTTTAGGGATTGAAGTTCTTGGTTTTGCGTGTGAAGCTCTTGTTCGAGACCGAGAAGTTCCTGCTCCCGTGCTTGAAGGTCTTGTGTTTGGGAATGCAGCTCTAGCTCTTTGGAGGTGAGCTGTTTCTCTTTCGTTTGCAGGTTATGCTTTAGGGATTGAAGTTCTTGGTTTTGCGTGTGAAGCTCTTGTTCGAGACCGAGAAGGTCCTGTTCTCGTGAGTTGAGGTCTTGCGTCAGGGAATGCAGCTCTAGCTCTTTGGACTGGAGTTGTTGTTCTTGCGTCTGTAGGGTATGTTTTAGGGATTGAAGTTCTTGGTTTTGCGTTTGAAGCTCTTGTTCGAGATCGAGAAGTTCCTGCTCCCGTGCTTGAAGGTCTTGTGTTTGGGAATGCAGCTCTAGCTCTTTGGATGTGAGCTGTTGTTCTTTTGTTTGCAGGTTATGCTTTAGGGATTGCAGTTCTTGGTTTTGCGTGTGAAGCTCTTGTTCGAGACCGAGAAGGTCCTGTTCTCGTGAATTGAGGTCTTGCGTCAGGGAATGCAGCTCTAGCTCTTTGGACTGGAGCTGTTGTTCGTGCGTCTGTAGGGTATGTTTTAGGGATTGAAGTTCTTGGTTTTGCGTTTGAAGCTCTTGTTCGAGATCGAGAAGTTCCTGCTCCCGTGCTTGAAGGTCTTGTGTTTGGGAATGCAGCTCTAGCTCTTTGGATGTGAGCTGTTGTTCTTTTGTTTGCAGGTTATGCTTTAGGGATTGTAGTTCTTGGTTTTGCGTGTGAAGCTCTTGTTCGAGACCGAGAAGGTCCTGTTCTCGTGAGTTGAGGTCTTGCGTCAGGGAATGCAGCTCTAGCTCTTTGGACTGGAGTTGTTGTTCTTGCGTCTGTAGGGTATGTTTTAGGGATTGAAGTTCTTGGTTTTGCGTGTGAAGCTCTTGTTCGAGATCGAGAAGTTCCTGCTCCCGTGCTTGAAGGTCTTGTGTTTGGGAATGCAGCTCTAGCTCTTTGGACTGGAGCTGTTGTTCTTGCGTCTGTAGGGTATGTTTTAGGGATTGAAGTTCTTGGTCTTGCGTCTGAAGCTCTTGTTCGAGATCGAGAAGTTCCTGCTGCCGTGCTTGAAGGTCTTGCGTTTGGGAATGCAGCTCTAGCTCTTTGGACTGGAGCTGTTGTTCTTGCGTCTGAAGGGTATGTTTTAGGGATTGAAGTTCTTGGTTTTGCGTGTGAAGCTCTTGTTCGAGACTGAGAAGGTCCTGTTCGCGTGAGTTGAGATCTTGTGTCAGGGAATGCAGCTCTAGCTCTTTGGACTGGAGTTGTTGTTCTTGAGTTTGAAGGGTATGTTTCAGGGATTGCAGTTCTTGGTTTTGCGTGTGAAGCTCTTGTTCGAGACCGAAAAGATCCTGTTCGCGTGAGATGAGGTCTTGCGTCAGGGAATGCAGCTCTAGCTCTTTGGACTGGAGCTGTTGTTCTTTCGTTTGCAGGTTATGCTCTAGGGATTGCAGTTCTTGGGATTGCGTGTGAAGCTCTTGTTCGAGACCGAGAAGTTCCTGTTCGCGTGAGTTGAGGCCTTGTGTCAGGGAATGCAGCTCTAGCTCTTTGGACTGGAGCTGTTGTTCTTTCGTTTGGAGGTTATGCTCTAGGGATTGAAGTTCTTGGTTTTGCGTCCGAATCTCTTGTTCTAGACCGAAAAGATCCTGTTCGCGTGAGATGAGGTCTTGCGTCAGGGAATGCAGCTCTAGCTCTTTGGACTGGAGCTGTTGTTCTTTCGTTTGCAGGTTATGCTCTAGGGATTGCAGTTCTTGGTCTTGCGTCTGAAGCTCTTGTTCGAGACCGAGAAGTTCCTGTTTTCGTGAGATGAGGTCTTGCGTCAGGGAATGCAGTTCTAGCTCTTTGGAGGTGAGCTGTTGTTCTTGCGTCTGCAGGGTATGCTTTAGGGATTGGAGTTCTTGGCCTTGCGCTTGTAACGCTTGTTCAAGACCGAGAAGTTCCTGCTCCTGTGCTTGAAGTGTTTGTGTCTGAGACTGCAGCTCCAGCTCCTTAGCCTCGAGCTTTTGAACTGTAACAACTAGCTCGTGTTCTTTCGTCTGCAGGTTATGCGTTAGGGATTGCAGTTCTTGGTTCTGCGTCTGAAGCTCTTGCTCAAGACTGAGAAGTTCCTGCTCCCGTGCTTGAAGTGTTTGTGTCTGTGAATGTATTTCCAGCCCTCTCGTCTGGAGCTCTTGCTGGAAAGTGAGTAGCTCTTGTTCTTTCGTTTGCTGGTTATGCGCTTGAGAATGCAGTTCTAACCATTGCGTTTGAAGCTCTTGTTCAAGAACGAGAAGTTCCTGCTCCCGTTTTTGTAGGTGTTGCGTCTGAGAATGCAGCTCCTGCCCCTTCGATTGGAGGTCTTGCTCTCGTACCTGTAGGTCTTGCTCGCGCTGCTCCCAATTTGCGCTTTCTTCTGTAAGCTGCTGTAAGTCAGAGAGTGTCCGCTCTTCCCGTGCCCGTGCGTCCTCCAACTGCTGATTCAATGATTCGATTCTGGATAGTTGCTCGTGCTGCCTCATCTGCGCACTCTCAAACTCTTCATTTACATGATCTAGAGCTTGTTTCCATGTGAGTTGTTGCTGTTCCAAATGCGCGATCATGTCTAAATGCTGCTGGCGTTCATGCAGGATCTCCTCGATTTGACTCAGCTTCTGCTGATCTTGCTCATGTAACGCTTTTTGCCATTGTGCCTCTTTTTCTTCGTAGCTTTGTACTTGCCGTTGGAGCAATTCAATGTGCTCGCGCAAGTGTGCTTCCTGTGCTTGATGTTTGGACATGATTTCTTCAAGCCGTGGACCTTTTCGTTGCTCTCTGATCGCGGTTTGCAGGCTGTCGATCGAACTCTTTAGTTTTGCCTCTGTTTCCTGGTGGTCGGTTATGGCATTTTCGCGTTGTTTGAGGAGATGTTCGTAGTAGTCGAGCTTGCTCTTCATTTCTTGAAGCATGTCTTGTGAATCATTCAAGCGCTGCTTCCATTCTGCCCCTTTGCTGTTCCAATCGTGGAGGTTCTGGTTTAAATGTTCAAGCTGCTCTCTATATGCTTCGTTTTTTTGGGATGTTTCCTCTATCAGCTTTTGTAGGTGCCACACTTCTTGCATGAGTTGGTTTGTTTTTTCTTCGTAGTAGTGTGCTTGTTTTTTTAGCAGGAGGAGCTTCTCATTTTCTCTCGACTTGTTCGCGTTGGAGATTCTCCTTTTGTACACAGTGTTGTCCTCCTTTTTCCGTCTGGCTTTCCCATATAGACATATGTACGGGGTGGGAATTGGTGCCTGTATTGTAATGACGGCTTTTCTATAGAAAAAACGGGAGAAGTGCTAGTCTTCTCCCGCCTGATTGGAAACGAATATTTTTTTCTTACGGAGTGGTAATGACAATATCTCCGAACGTGATGCAATCGGCAACCAGTAATTGTTCGTCTGGAACGACTGTAATGGTGGCGCTGAAGACGAGGACACCAGAAGAGTCGGTGAGTGTCAGAATGATAACGTCTGGCAGGCCGAGTCCTGTTTCGGCGAGTGTCAGAGAGTAGGTCAGTGTTTCTTGTGCGCCTGTTGCTGTGAATGTCCGTACACCAGTACCTGTTACGACCAGACCTGTCACAATTGGCAGGATAGGCAGTACGGTAATGCATGTCGGAGAGCTGATAGTCGTTGGCGAGAAGCTGAAGCTTTGATCGCCGAGGACATCAGGCAGGAGAGCATCAAAGAAGTTAAAGGTAAACGAGCTGCTGGATGGATCGCAACTTGGGCAGATATCTGCGATGAGCTGGATCGTACCGACGGCAATGGCGAGTGGAATACCAATAGAAATAGAGACGTTTGGTACCAACGCATTGACGGACGCCTGGCAATCGCAGTTGCGTACTGGGAAGATTGGTGGGCATTGTGGCGGGAATGTGATCGGTGGGCAACGGAAAGATGGCGTTGGCGATGGAATTGGAATGTTGTTTGGACGCGGAGAGCAGAATTTCGCCAATACTTCCAGTTTGACTTCTGCTTCTACCTGGATTTCTACGCAGACAATGACGTCGAGTTGAACCATGCCGCCGAGGAGAACTGTACCGGTTGGTGAGCACTCGAAAGCACTGATTCGGCACAAGATATTGTGCTCATCCAGCGGTTCAGGCAGGCAGAGAACGACTTCCTGATCGAATTGCACGGTTGTTGTGAATTCGCAGAGAGGTGTTCCGTCTGCAAATACGCGAACGAGCACAGTGGCTCCGAACACGAAGCGAACGACACCGACCCGAACAGTGGTCCCATTGACTGTAATGTTCTCGCGGCGAATACTGACGACTCTGCAAGTAGGACCAGGAGAAACTGGCTCAACGCAGGAGAGCGTGATATCTTGCCCTGCACGAATGGCAGCGTCTACCAGAGCTTGACAATCGTCGGGAAGGGCAATCTTGTTTCGGTAGCTGTTCGCTAATACTACCCAGTCATACACCTTATTGACACGAATGCACTCTTCCTGCAGGTTGTTCGATATAGGAGGAGTTGCTGTAGGCGTCGGTGTAGGGAGCTGGCGACCCATAATGGGCTTCACGTGATGTTTCACCGTAAGAATCCTTCCTTTCCTAGGGAGTTTGCTTTGCAGTTACATACTATGTGGGCAACGGGAGTTTGGCATGTTGAGCATGCGCCTATTTTTTAGGTCACTATCTTGTCAGAATGGAATTTGAAATTTTTGAAAGAACCAGTTGTCGTCGAATTTTCTTTGGGCATTGTATCGAACACGCTGAGCAGCAGCCCCGCAAGTCAGCACATCATCCGCAATTTCACTCGCATTTGCGTAGAGCACAAGTTTTTTCGCTGCCTCAATCCGCAGCTCGTTAAAATGGCTGTACGCCATGCGAAGCATATTGTAATAAATGTGCTCATGTGCAACTGTGTAAGGGTGAACTTGCCTAAACAAATGCAAGATTTTTACAGATGGCTGGACCATACACGTATATCCAAAGAGCCACATTTTAATGGAAAACTCGATATCTTCAAATCCCCATATGCGAAAACCACGGTCAAAACCCCCGACTTTCATAAAAGCTTCTCTGGTGACCAGGAAGCATCCCCCTGGCAATATCGCAACTGGTGCCGGTCCTGTTGGCTTTGGATACCAGGTGATCTCGAGCTTTTGATTCAGATTTTGCCCATATCCAATTTTATGTGGCTCCGACATGGACGCGATTCCGGGAGCAACGCCATCTGCTTTTTTGGTAAGAATGAGCTCCATCATGCGATCGATCCAAAAGTTTTCAAAAGACAGATGGGCATCGCAAAAAATAAAGTAGTTACCGCGTGCATGATTCACGCCTAAGTTTCGTGCTGCTGCAGCACCTATGCCTTCTGTTGTAATTAATTTTATTTTTTCATTTTGCCCTTGACCTTGTAAAAAGTGACAACCATTATCAGTTGAGGCATCATCGACTACGATCACTTCATACGGATAGGTGGTTCTTGTATTCAAAAGGGAAGTGATGGTAGAACGCACATTGTCCCCCTCATTTTTTACAGGAATGATAATGGAGATCAGGGGCATTTGTGAGGTGGGCATATAACCACTCCTTTCTGTAGCCATCGTATGCGCAAAGCTTTTCTTCGGAACAGTCATCGCCAAAAATGTTCACTTTGGACACTAGGCATTCATACAATATCGCGGACTGAAGGAAAGTGCGTGAGGAGAGATGGGAATGGATGTTGATGTATATTACAGTGGTCAACGTGGCGGGACCATGCCGTATGCGGCTCTGCCAGCGTTCCGTTTATTTTGCAAGAAAAATGGCTTTCAATTGAAGTGGGATTCGACAAATAAAAGAGTGGATCTGGATCCGGGGTTGAAAGGAAAAGTTTGCGTTCTTTTTACAGGCATATCTTCAGGAGGGACCGCCTACGAGTGGGAGGTATTGGGGAACGTACAAAAATTTCTCTCCGACAGCGGTATGGAGGTTGTCTTAAGCCAAAACAATACGTCACTAGCTAAAAATACGGATGTCGCTATTCGTTTCAGTTTGAAGGAAATGCGAGCCTTAGAAAAACCGAGACTGATTTTCTTTCAGTCGGAGGATGAAAAACGGCAAGACCTGGTCAAGTGTTTGCGTACGGAAATGCAGCAATCAGGAATCCCGTGTCACTATAAAATACTCAAAAACCAAAAGCAAACTTCGATCGTTCACATCCAGTTGCAGTTGCCGCTATATACGGAAGTGAACAAGCGTAAGATTTACGCAGAAAAAATTGCGCTGCACTTAGCGTCAGGGGTTTTGGAGTATTTCCAAAATGGATTACACATTCAACCAATGGCGTTTTTACCCCCCAATATTTTAAAGCTGTTTTATTCCACGATGCTGTTTCCCTCCGACAAGGAAGGTCAGCAGGGCGCAGACGAAGAGCCAGTGGCAGAGGAAGAGCCAGTGGCAGAGGAAGAGGCAGCAATTCAAGAAAACGACCAGTCGAGTATGGAGGCCAGTGAATCAAGCAGTGAACGGGAAGAGCAATTGATCCTGGCAGAAGAAGAACTGCTTGAGCAAGTGGTGAGCATTCATCCGATCGAAGAAGTGTCTGAACAGGTTGAATTGCGTGCAGCAGCAGAAGTGTATTTTGATTACACGTTGATTCACTCTGAATCAGTTGAGAAGCCGTACCTGTTAATTGGTACACTTCAGGTGAAAAATACGGGGAACGTTGAACTGAACAATCCAATCGTTTGCCTGCGTGTCTCACCTGTCGATTCGATCAAAATGGGAGGGCAGGTATTGCCGCCGAAGCTCGTGGAGACGATGGCCGTGCAAGGTACATCGGGCTTAAAAGGATGGAGATACTTGGAAGACGATTGGTTTGCCCAAGCGATGGAGAGAGGGGAATACTGGATAGCGCCGATCCAACCTGTAACCATTGCGCCGGAATCGACGGAAGCGTTCCAAAACTTCCAGATTTCTTTTATGAAACAAGAAACGGGGAAGGGAATCGTCGTCGAGGGTGTCGTGCTGTGCAACGATCAGACGGTACACTTTTCGGCCAATAACCGGATCGCCGTGTCGTTCTAATAGGGAAGAAAAGCCACCATTTCAGTAGAAATGATGGCTTTTCCGTTCCGCGCTTCTATTTTTTCAAGAACATTTGTACGAACGTTTTCCCGTGCGGACCGCCATTTACAACAGCAATGGCTACGAAGTCGTATGTCGGACTCATGATATTGGCTTTGTGTCCGGAGGAATTCATGAACATTTGATGAGCGCTGCTTACAGAGTAGTTTTGAGCAATATTTTCAGCAGCAGCTATATAACGAATACCAAAAGTGTCCATCATTTGAAACGGTGAGCCGTAAGTGGGCGAGGTGTGGCTAAAGTACCCTTTGCTTACCATCTCTTGGGCTTTCACGCGTGCAACATTCACCAACTGCATGTCCACTTGATAAGGTGCGAGTCCGCGGCTGGTGCGCTCTTGATTCACGAGTTGAACCATTTCTTTTTCCTCAGCCGTCAAACCAGTGGGAAGAGGAACTTGCGTGCCAGCACCAGGGTTTTGCGGTTGCTCAGGCTTGCTTGGTGTTACGGGCGTCGTTGGATTTGTTGGAGTAGTTGGCTTCGTATCTGGCCCGGGCTGTACTGGATTGTTCTTGTATTGTGTTTTTATGGCTGTAAAGGTTTTGGCATCAGCTTCACCGGTCAAAGTTTGCTTATTACGTGACTGGAATAGCATGACGGCAAAGCGCGTAGATTCATCGTAATAACCCGAGGCAGTTACTTTGTATCCGAGGCCAGCGAGCATCTTTTGCAATTCCTTCACGTTTTCACCACTAGCACCCAACTTCAGCGTGACGTAATCATTGGACTCTTTGGATTCAGTAGGCTTGGACGGTGTAGATGGTGGTGTTGGCTGCTCTTGCTTGCGAGCTTGGTACACGCTCTTCAGCTTATCGTAGGTAGTTTTGTTAACAATTCCGGTTTGCGGCAGCTTGTATTTTTTCTGGAACGCTTTAACGTTATAAGCCGTGTTGCTGTTGTAAATGTTGTCCACTACCAGCTTGTAGTCGTAATGGAGTGCATCGAGCATCTTTTCCACTTCAAGCACGCGGAAGTTCTTCATCCCTTTTTTCAAAGAGGGAAAGCTAGTTTTCGCAAATGCAGGTTGTCCGATCATGGTAACGAGGACGGACAGGGAAAGGATCGTTGCCATTTTCTTCATGTTGCGATTCATCTCATCACGCCTTTCTCTGGCTTGTCGCACCACAATGGTACTAAATGTGGAACAAATGAGAAAAGCACAAAATATTGGAAAGAGGTGGAGGTGGAATGTTTGACCTCTCTTGGATCGACCTAATCATCCTCGTGCTGGCAAGCTTTCGTCTCACGCATTTGATTGTTTTTGATGAGATCACATCTTTTCTGCGAAACCCATTTTATCAGGTGTTATATGTACCCGACGAGTCGGGGCAAATGGTTCGGGACTTTCAATTTAAAGGCGGGAGGGTGCGTCAATGGATAGGGAGATTGTTGAGCTGCCATTGGTGCGTGGGAATTTGGGTGGGTGCTTTGATCGTTGGGTTGTATATGTATGTGCCAGCCGCCTATCCGTTGTTGCTCCTGCTTGCCATAGCCGGAGCGGCGGCTGTCATTGAAACGAAGCTATACACGAGTTGAATGGTTAACTTCTTGAAAAAGTTCTGTACACGATCACTTCGTCATACGAAAGCGGAATAATCTCTTCGGCCATGTATCCCCCCACGATTCTTTGCTGGACTTGCGGGGTGCTCGGTACACCGACACTGGAAGAAGCGATGTCCACACGGAGTGTCGTGGCATTCGGATCGAGTGGAATTTCGAGGGCAAAGGTGGGTTTATCAACGGTGTAACTTTTTACGTTTACGCCATTCACGAGCGCAGTCAAAACAATGGGCTTCGGTAATTTTACGGGGGAGCCAGGGATTTTACCCTTCACTAACAACATTTGAGCCGGTGTAGATGGATCTGATTCAACAATCGCACGCAGGACAGGAGGCGCCCACAAGTCCATCCCCCGATTCATGCTTGTAATTCTGGTTGTATTGGACGGAAAGGACTTATAGATCCTCAACAGGTCGAGTACACCCATGCCTTTGTATTGTGGAACGTACGATATCCAATGGCTGGGGATGGATGAATAATTTTTCGCAAGTGATCGTAATACTTCAGGTACGCCGACGGAATGCCATTGGGTGGCTGATTTGCAAGTCGTGTGGATTCGAGCGTTTCCTAAGTAGTGAGGCACATAACCGATTGGATAAAATTTGGCGATGCGCATCCACAGGTCGTAATCCATGCAAAATTGCAGCTTTTCATCAACGCCCCCCATATGCCTGAAGACGTGGGCTCTGATGAAGGCGGATGGCTGGCAAATTACGCAGCTCTGATACAACTTCTTGGAATCAGCCTGTTCTGACGGGTAGGTAGTGGATACTTGACCGTGCTCGTTCATCACATGGCAATTGCCGTGAAGCATTCCCCAGGCCGGGTTACCCGCAAAAGCATGAACAGCCTTCATAATGGCGCCAGGTACATAAGTGTCGTCTGAATTGAGCCAGCCGATAATTTCCCCTCTTGCCAGTGCAAGGCCTTTGTTAAGTGCATGAGACTGTCCGCGATCCGGTTCGGAAATATAACGGAAGCGCGGATCTTTTTGTGCATATTCTTGCAAAATGGAGAGCGTATCGTCAGTCGAACCTCCATCTACCACGATATGCTCAAGGTTTGCATAGTCCTGGGTCAATATGCTATTTATCGTCTCACGTATAAACCTGCCTTGGTTGTAAGAGGGGGTAATGATACTCACTAATGGTTGCTGTGAGTGGGACACGAGATTCACTCCCATCTTTCCATCATAAAAAATACATGCACTACCATCAGACTATGAAAGAATGGAAAATCGGGTACACAAGCATCGTCGATCTTGTGCACCCGATTTCAATTTACCCGGATTTTACAGGTAGTCCGGAATGATCCCTGGATTGCGGAATATACGGAGTAACTCCGCGTGACAGTTCTGGTCGATCTCGCTACCAGGAATGGCTCTTGCCACGAGGCTGATGCGACCTGCATCGTAATTGTTAATTTTGCCAGAGGGGATGGTCCGAACCGATTCAGGAATGACTTCAAACAATGTGCCTCGGAGCATCTCCTCAATGCAAAGGACAGATGGCAACCACCACGTCGTATCGTCCTTATAAATCCGGTTCATTTGTCCAGGAGCTCCGTTGTAGACCATGATGGATTGATTCGTATCCAAAATACAGGCAGTTTCCAACAAGAGGTGCCCACCTGGTTTAATCACGCTTCGGCATTGCGACAATGTCCACATCGGATCGCGCAGATGATAGAGCAGACCAAGATGCTGGACGACATCAAATTGATTGTGCCGAATTTGATGAGGGAATGGCAGTGGTTCTATAAAATCGTCCATCAGCAAAACTTGCAGCCCCTCCCAAAGTTTATAAGGGCTGGTATTGTACAGCGGCAAAACTTTGCTTTGCAGGATGTTCTTGCAAAACTCAAAATTCAAATAGAGCGGCTGCATACAGTCCGTTGCCACGACAAGACTTGCCCCTCGCTGCTCCGCTTCAAAAGCCCACATACCGTCAAAGCTAGCCAGATCAAGAACGCGTTTCCCCGAATATGGGATGTATTCTCTGGATTGTCTCGTCATATTCCATATGCCTTCCAGAAGCGAAATCCCGGGTGTGACAATCCCGGGTCGCAGCGGGATCTTATGGTACCATCGCCGTTTGTTGATCTCATCGAGGATTTCCTGATCTGTCCAAAATCTTCCCATCGACATGTCCCCCTCTACTGCAGAGTGCTTGCCCTATACGATATGTTCGGATCGTGTTGGGGGAAATGATATAAATACATTAATTTCGTCCTATTCACGTCTAAAGTTGCTTGGCAACAAGGAGGTTTTCGGAAAAAAGGCATATGCCCGTTTCTCGTTGTCTGTCACATACATAAAGTATGGGGAGAAAAAGGAGGCGGAAAGAGTATGCCCTTGCCCATCGTGATCATCCATCGAGGGGACGATGATTATCTCACATACAGCTTGCAGCAAGCGAAAAGAAGTAATCCCCATTCGCCTGTCTATTTGATAGGGAACGGAGGAAACAGAAGGTATGCGATGAATGGCATCATTCATGAGATGATAGACGATTACATGCCTGCTGCTAGTGAAATGACGAGAGTCTATAAACATATTCATTTTATGCCCTATGAGTACAATCTGTTTTGTTTTCAAAGATGGTTTATTTTGTTGGCGTTTATGGAAAGGCATCAGATTCCGAAATGCTGTTACATCGATACGGATGTCATGCTGTTTACCGACGTGAGCCATCCGCGCTTTGATAATTTTATGATGGAATTCGTATGGACCAATTTCGTAGATAGGCAGAAGTTGGAACTATATTGTGAGTTCATGAAGTCTCATTTTGCCAATCCGATTGCATTCGCGCAAGTCGTTCAATACACCATGCAGAGAAAGGAACATGTACGATTCAATCAACCTCTCATAACGGATATGGTGCTGGCCTTGCTCTTTCTTGAGCGGCTCATGGGTTACCAAATCACGAATGGCTTGTTTCATGATGGCATAATTGACGGGAATATTCAGCAGGCGACATCGATGGAAAATTTGTATGGCTATAAGAAAATTTACTCGATAAATGGTGTCCTGTGCTGCAAGGATAAGGCAACTGGGCGATATCTGCCGGTGTTTTCTCTTCATTTTCAAGGATATACGAAGCACCATATGAAGTTTTTCACGACTCCCTATCTCCCCCAAGTCGGTTCTTACATTTTCGATTATATTTCTAACCGTTGGATTCAGTTTCTATAGGCTTCTATCATTCCTCGTGTTAGTTGACCATTTTCATTGGGCGATAGAGCATCGACTGCGACAGACGCATAAGATGGTGCATACAACACGATAAACGGATCGAGGTGGCCTGAGTGAAACTGATATTACTATCGGGTGGTTCAGGGAAAAGGCTGTGGCCGCTCTCCAATGATGTCAGGTCCAAACAGTTCTTGAAATTGATAGGCAATGCACATGCCCAACCAGAGGCGATGGTTCAACGAGTATGGAGGCAGCTAGCCTCCCGCAATTGGTCGGAGCCTGTTTATATTTCAACAGGCCGCTCACATGTTGATTTGCTTCAAAGCCAACTAGGTGAAGACGTTCCTTTGATCGTGGAGCCGGAAAAAAGGGATACCTTCCCTGCCATTGCTTTAGCGGTAACCTATTTGTACTCTGCTTTGACAATGGACCCGGATGAAGTCATCGCCATCATGCCTGTAGATCCATTCGTTGAGGACCGCTTTATGGACAGGATCAAGGAGCTAGAGAACGTCATCCTCAAATCTGGCGCGAATCTCGCATTAATCGGAGTGAAACCTACGTATCCATCTACGAAATACGGCTACATTGTTCCACAGCTAGAATCACAATCGGATCAGGGTAAAATACCCCCTGCCTATCAAAAAGTAAAAAGCTTCAAAGAAAAGCCGTCCCTTGAGCAAGCGCAGGATTTAGTAGAAAAGAAGGCCCTGTGGAATTGTGGAATTTTTGCTTTTCGATTGGGCTATCTGATTCGCGAATTGGAGCAAAAAGGATTACCTACTGAATACAACCGCATGCTTGAGCAATACAGCCAAATGCCTGCTATCAGCTTTGACTATGAGATTGTAGAAAAGGCAGAGAAAGTAGTTGTTCTCCCGTATGAAGGAGCCTGGAAGGACCTAGGGACGTGGAATACGCTCACGGAAGAAATGAGCGGGAATACAATTGGTAAGGTTTTGCTGGATGAGAGCTGCACCAATACGCACGTTATCAACGAATTGGACATCCCTATCGTGTCCATCGGTCTATCGGATATGATCGTGGCGGCGAGTCCGGATGGCATCCTTGTTTCTTCTAAGGAACAAAGTCATATGGTCAAAAATTTGTCTTTGGATTGGACAAAGCGCCCAATGTATGAAGAGCGGCGCTGGGGATGGTATCAGGTTATGTATTTTCAGAAGAATGAAGACGACGTGGAAGTATTAACGAAACAAATCCATGTATACGCCGGGAAAAATTTGAGCTATCAGTACCATCACCACCGTAGCGAAGTATGGATCATCGTAGAGGGCAGCGGAGAGTTCATTTTGGATGATCAGCTGAGCCAGGTTGGACCAGGTGACGTATTGCAAATCCCGGTAGGCGTCAAACATGCAATCAAAGCTACGACCGAGCTGACATTCATCGAGGTACAGATGGGCAGTCAACTGGTGGAAGAAGATATCGTTCGACTGGGGATGACGTGGTCAGCGATTCTCGAGCAAATTAGGAAGCGCGGTGATCGCGATGATTGATCCTGCGTTTTGGCGAGACAAAAGAGTGTTGATCACAGGTCATACGGGATTCAAAGGGGCATGGCTGTGCCTATGGCTGCATCATTTAGGGGCGAAGGTAACAGGGTATGCGCTAGCGCCGCCGACGAATCCGAGTATTTTTGAGTGTGCCCAAATCAGCTCATTGGTCGATTCGATCATTGATGATATCAGATCGAAGGAAAGTGTTCAAAAGGCAATCAACCAAGCAAAACCGGATATTATCATTCACATGGCCGCTCAGCCGCTGGTGCGTTTATCGTATCAATATCCGGCGGAAACTTTCGAAATCAATGTCATGGGTACGGTGAATGTGCTCGAAGCGGCGAGAGTGGCTGTGCAGAACGGAATGAAAATCAAAGCAATTATCAATGTTACAACGGATAAGGTTTACGAAAATCGGGAGTGGGTGTGGGGATACCGTGAGCAGGATGTGTTGGGCGGATATGACCCGTACTCCAACAGCAAAGCATGCTCGGAGCAAGTGACTGCCTCCTATCGCAATGCTTTTTTTCACCCAGAGCAGTATCATCAGCATGGCGTAGCCGTTGCTTCAGCGCGAGCAGGAAATGTAATTGGCGGCGGTGATTGGGCTCTTGATCGCTTGATACCAGATTGCCTGAGTGCCTTGATAAAGGGAGAGAAAATCACTATCCGAAATCCTAAAGCAGTTCGACCGTGGCAGCACGTCCTTGAGCCATTAACAGGGTATTTGATGCTCGCTGAAAAAATGTGGGGAAATGGCAAGGAGTACGCCCAGAGCTGGAATTTTGGTCCGAATGACGAAGATGCCAAATCGGTAGAGTGGATCGTCCAGCAATTGTGTGAGCGATGGGGGGCTAGTGCCTGTTTTGAAGCAGAGCGAACCGATCCACAATGGCACGAAGCCCAATATTTAAAGCTGGACTGTTCCAAAGCCAAAAGCGTAATAGGCTGGAAGCCCAACTGGTCGCTCGAACAGTCCTTGGACAGTATCATTTCTTGGCATAAGGCTTATGAGCAAAAGCAAGACGTAAGAGAAATTTGTTTGGACCAAATCGTGGCGTATACAAATAAGGACAAGTGAACAACAGAGGAAGGAGGGTAGCCAATGAAAGTCGTCATCCTAGCAGGAGGGTATGGCACACGCATTGGAGAAGAAACGCATCTTCGTCCCAAGCCGCTCATTGAGATCGGTGATTGGCCCATCATTTGTCATATCATGTCCATTTATTCCAAGTACGGTTTCCATGATTTCATCATCTGTCTCGGGTACAAAGGCTACATGATCAAGGAGTACTTTGCGCACTACTTTCTTCACCATTCTGATGTGACGTTTGATTTTCGGAAGGACAATCAGGTCACTTTTCACAACCACAATACTGCTCCGTGGCGAGTCACTTTGATTGATACGGGGAAAGACACAGGGACAGGGGGAAGGGTGAAGCGGATAAAGAAGTATGTGGGAGAAGATACATTCATGCTGACGTATGGAGATGGCTTATCCGACATCAATATCGAACAGCTGGTAAAATTTCATCGCACGCATAAAAAACTCGCAACGATCACCACGACTCAACCGCCAGGCAGATTCGGAGCATTGGATATTGCCAATGGGAACACCGTAACAGGATTCCAAGAGAAGCCAAAGGGGGACGGCGGGTGGATCAATGCTGGTTTTTTTGTCATGGAGCCGGGTGTATTTGACTATATTGCGGGTGATGAGACGGTATTGGAAAAAGAGCCGTTGGAGAGCTTGGCCAAGGCAAATCAACTAATGGCCTTCAAGCATACCGGTTTTTGGCAGCCAATGGATACGCTCCGAGATAAAAACTACTTGGAAGAACTGTGGAAATCCGGAAAGGCAGCATGGGCATCTAGCCGAACATAAGGAGGAAGCAGGAGTGGGCGGATTAAACGAGAACAGTGAAGAAGTTTTTTCTCCGATCGGATACGGGGACATAACGATCGATTGTGGGGCAAATTATGGGGTCATTACACAAAAAATGGCGGATAAAGGCGCTCTCGTCTTTGCGTTTGAGCCGAATCCATACGTATTTGAGGAATTGAAAAAAAGGGTAGGCGCCTATCCCAATGTCGTATGTATAAACAAAGCGGTTTGGCATAAAAACGACAAGCTGCGCTTGCATTTGCATGATCTTTACCATACGGATCCGGCAGGGTCTGCTTATGCCTCTTCTCTGCTGACTAATCATCCAGTTACGAATCCCGAAAAGTATGTAGAGGTAGAAGTAATCGATTTGACTCAGTTTATCCAAATGCTCAATCGCCCGATCAAATTGATCAAAATCGATATCGAAGGGGCAGAATTTGAACTGTTGGAAAAAATCGTGCAGCAAAATTTACACCTGCGAATAGAAAAAATCGTCGTAGAAAATCATGAATGGCTGATCGAAGACTTGAAAACGAAAGCCGATCACTTTCGAAGGGTCATGCATGAAAAACGAATTCACAACATCGACTTGAACTGGGTATAAAGCAGTTAAAGGGGAGCGATCCCAAATGAAGATACTTGTGACCGGCGCGACGGGCTTTCTCGGAAGTCAGCTCGTAAAAGCGCTGCGATTGGACGGACATACCATCATCATTTTGAAAAGGAGCACTTCCGATTGTTCGCGTATCAAGGAAATATTGCCTGATTTGATTACGTATGATACGGATCACGGTCAATGGGAAGCTCCTTTACTTGAGCAGGGGAAAATCGATGCGATCATCCATACGGCAACCTGTTATGGACGCAACAACGAGAGCCACACCACGATGGTAGATGCCAATGTGACCTTTCCGCTGAAACTGCTGGATATGGCCATGCGCTTTGGTACCCCTTTTTTTCTAAATACAGATACGTTTTCCAGTGCGCCCATCCGATTATCCAAACATCTACAACCATACAATTTGACGAAGCGTCAGTTTCGAGAATGGGGAAAATGCCTAGCAGATACCTCTTCCCTACAATTCATCAACGTCCGGCTGGAGCACGTGTATGGTCCTTATGACAATACGAATAAATTTGTCACTTCTGTCATCAAGAGCTGTCTCGAAAATCAACCTGAACTAAGGCTTACAGAAGGGAAGCAAGCAAGGGACTTTATTTATGTGGAGGATGTTGTTTCTGCCTTTCGCGTGCTGTTGGCGCATGCTGCTCGTTTACCCGCAGGCTTTACGGAATACCAGGTAGGGACAGGTACGGCTACTTCGATACGAGAGTTTGTAGAACGGGTTCATCAGATGACTCAATCAAGCACGGTTCTGAAGTTCGGATCGATTGCCTATACAGATAGGGAAATCATGCATTCACAAGCAGATACACGATCGTTGCAAGGACTAGGGTGGAATCATCGAGTGAAGCTGGAGGATGGATTGAGAAAGGTAATGGCCACTTTCAAATAGAAACGCAACAAAAAACATGGCGAGCCTACAGCCATGTTTTTTCATGTGCGCTTAATCGAGGAACGTCTTGTTTGTGCAAAACAGATCAGCGTGAAAAGGTTTCATTTCGTCTAGTAAGTGGTTGTAGTTCTTCACCTTTACCACTGTATTGTCCCGTTTAAACATATATAGATGGGTAAACAATTTCTCCAGCAGGGTGTATAGCACGAGTGGATGTCTGCCGAAGTTTTCCGTGATGCTCTCAGGGTTGAATTCAATGATCACATCCGGGTCCCACTGCTTAAGCGTTCGCATGGCACTTTCCAAGACGATGACCTCAGAGCCTTCCACGTCAATTTTAATCAGGTCAATGCGCGAAATCATATTCTGCTCTACCCAGTCATCCAGCCTGACGCATGATATGAATTGGGTGGATTTCTCTACGGCTTCTGGCTCATGCGGGATATAAGACCATCCGCCTCCACGCGGGTCTTCATTAAAATGAATGTTCCCGTTGCGGTCCGCTATTCCCAGTTGGAGTGGCTCGACATTGGTAATATGATTCTCGGACAGGTTTCGCAGGAGATAAGGATAATTGGCATCGGAGGGTTCGAATGCGTACACCTTGCCTTGAGGCGTGAGATAGCTCAGGGCGAGCGAGATCGCACCGATATTCGCTCCGATGTCTAGGCAAACATGGTCAGGTTGTACGATTTTTTTCAGAGGAAGGATCACATAGTCTTCATAGTATCCCTTGTAATAATCCATAAAGTACAGGACGCTTTGATCGGAGTCGTCCCCATAGACGGTAAAGGTTTGATTGTCAAACGGCAAGTGAAAGTCAACTTTCTTCATCGAATTTGTTGCTCCTTCAAGTGGATTGTAGATCATGATGATGTCATTTCCTACGACGAATAAGAGGTCGGGACGAAGAGAATGAACGAATTCTCGTAGTTCTTGGATCGTGGGATAATCGTTCAACAATGGATTGGGACCAATAAAGCAACGAGCATCATCAATCAAAATGACGTGATTTTGGACAGAATGCTGCAAAATGGCAGTCAGCTCATGCAGTATAGGGGTGTCCAGGTCTCCTTTGGCTGCCTCAGATGAGCGAGGAATGTAATGGCCGTCCAGCCAAAACAGGCAAGGTGTCGTAACGGAGTACATTAGGTTGGACAACACTTTTCCACTGTCACCGTGGAGGATATGGATGTGGCTATCGCCTGAAAATCTCTCTTTTGCCGCGATAAACAATTCTTCATCCAGCTCAATGGAAACGAGCAAGTCGAAATGGTTTTTCATCGCTTGCAACATGTCACCCTTAAACGTACCTGTCTCGATCAAGGTGCGGATGCCCATCGTTTTTGCTATATGCTTGATCTTCGACCTTTTCAAATCGTTTGTCGGTGCTTCCAACAGCCAAAAATCCCAAGTTTCTTGTTCTGTTAATGGAAACGGGATTCGGCGTTCCCTCCTCCACGTATCCCGAATTTGCTGCATGCGTGACATACAAAGATGACCTCCTTTCAAATGACATTATCGTGCGATGGAAGAAAAGACAGCCAATGTTTCGCGCGCGCATTTCTCCCACGAAAAATGCTTGGCTTGATGGACGCCTTTGGTAACCAGTTCAGCTCTTGCTTCAGGTGTCAAATAAAGATGGGCGAGCTTCACCGCGATATCATCGGAAATATTCGGGTCGAAGGTGAGAGCAGCGTCACCCACCACCTCAGGGATGCTCCCTGCATTGGAGCATACAATTGGAATGTTGGACTTCATGGCTTCCACCAGCGGAATGCCAAAGCCTTCAAAGAGGGAAGGAAAGCAAAGGAACTGGGCATTCCGATACAAGTAAGGCATCTCTTCCTGCGGTACGTAATGGAGCCATTTGACTTGGTCCCATAGCTGGTTATTTGTGATGTAATTCATGACGTTTTGATGAGCCTCTTGAGCAAAACCGGTGAAGACCATGGGAATTCGTATTTGGTGTTTATCCCGCAAAGTCACGAGTGCCTTGAATACATTCAGGTGATTTTTGTGATGCCATGTATTCGCGGGGAAAAAGCCGTATTCGCTGGGCAGCTTATACTTTTGTATGACCTGTTGATTGAGAGCCTCATTATGCGGCAAGGAAAATTCCCGCGAGGCATCCAGGTGGATCGCATGTACTTTGTGCGGAGGAAGCCCGAATTTTTGGAGGATCGTTTGCTTGGAAAACTCTGACAGAGTCAGCACGGCACTGCAACGCTCTGCAGACGATTGGTAGTTGTCTTTTCGCCAGCGCAAGGAATGAGCATCGAAAAACTCCGGGTAATACTCGTGCTGGATATCAGGAATGTTGATAACAGAAGGGATTGTGACATCGGATGGATTCAATACAAGCAGCGGGCAAAACCACAAATTCAACTGCAAGGAGTTCATCCAGAAATGAAGCATCGCGTGTGCATTACCGTGGTCGGGGACCATGAATTTGCGCACATTTTTTTGCGCCTCAAAGGTATGGAAATTGTGTGAGGATAAAAAAAGAAACCACTGATGGCCGTCGCCAGCATTCATCGAGTAGGCTAGCAAGTTCCTGACATACTGCTCCATCCCGCCGATTTTGCCAGGAATCACTGACATCAGGTTTATTCCGACTCTCATGTAGGGATCCTCCCTTGCACGTGAGGATGTGCCATGTACCAAGCAATCGTTTTCTCCAAGCCAGCGAGTAAGGACGTTTGTGCCACGAAGCCGAACCGTTCTTTTGCTTTGGTCACATCTAAAAGGCGGCGCGGCTGTCCGTCTGGCCTGGTTTTATCCCATTCGATCTCTCCTTGGAAGCCGCTTAGCTGCCTGATGATTTCGGCTAAACTTTTTATGGAAATTTCGTGGCCGGAGCCGATATTGACCGGTTCCGATTGTTCATAGCGCTGTGTAGCCGCAATAATCGCCTGTGCCGCATCTTCGACATAGATGAACTCTCTCGTCACGCTTCCTGATCCCCAGAGAACGATCTTCTTTTCACCATTTCTTATGGCGTCCACACATTTTCGAATGATGGCAGGGATGACGTGTGAGGTTTCCAAATCGAAGTTGTCGCCTGGGCCATACAAATTGACAGGAAGCAAATAAATGGAATTGAACCCGTATTGCTCGCGATAGGCTTGCGATTGCACCAGCATCATTTTCTTGGCCAAGCCATATGGAGCATTGGTTTCTTCAGGGTAGCCATTCCATATATCTTCTTCACGAAACGGGACGGGTGCATGCTTGGGATAGGAGCAAATCGTTCCGATAGCGACAAATTTTTCGACGCCAAACAAGCGGGATTGCTCCATGAGCTGAGTCCCCATGATCAAATTATCGTAAAAGTATTTTCCGGGATTTTTTTGATTCGCGCCGATTCCGCCGACCACGGCAGCCAAGTGAAGAATGATATCGGGACGGAAATCTTGCAGCATCCTGTTCACATCATGTTCTTTGCGAAGATCGTATTCATGGCTTCTAGGGATGAAGATGTCCGTACAGTCCAGCTTGCGCAATTGATGAACGACGTGGCTTCCTAGAAATCCTGATCCACCAGTAACCACAATCCGTTTTTTCGCCAGATTCAATTCGTGTCAACCTGCCTTTCTCGTCCGCATTCAAATTCGAGGCGAAGGGACTCTGCGATTTACCCAATTTTCGATATCGGCCTTGCCTTTGGTAAATTCCTGATAAAATTGGTACTCCTCATAGGAGAGCGGGAGGACTTCTTCCAGGTGGTAGCTGATAGATCGCTTGACTTTAGGATTGTTGGGGTGGCTCTGAAGGATCTGCTGGCTGCAAAAAATACTCACTTCACATTGCTGGCCCTCTGAGGTAATGGGAATCACGACTTGAAAACGCGCCTGGGTAACTTGGAAATTGTGTACGAGTTTCCCATTCCTCATGACATGAAAATGCAGGAGAGGGGCGGTATTTTGGTTGCTTCCTTTGATAAGCAAAGCGTTCATCGGTCCATGGCTGGCTTCGATGGTCATTCGCAGGTTTTGGGGAGCCCATGAGTCCGAGTAGCGGTTGGATGCAATGATTTGGGGAGATGGCCCGAATGCATGATACGCTTTTAGTTTATTGAGAAACCAAAAGGCCCCTTGCTTGTAATGCTTCTGCGTATAGTGATAGAGCCATTCATTCGAGATGGTGCCATGATGCTTCACGCTTGTTTTCAAAATTTCGGAAAACCCTGGCTCCAATTCATAGACAAACGTTTTGCATGCGTCATATAAGCGTGAGTTAGCCAAGAATTCCGGTATCGTTCCAATCGGATAATGCAGCGAAATCCGGTTCCACAAATCGTAATCCATGCACCAGTCGTGTTCTTCATTTACACCACCAACTGCTTCAAAGGCATGCTTTCGCAGGAAAGCAGCGGGTTGGCAGATGATGTTGAAATTAAACAATTTTTTTCTGTCAAACTCCACCCAAATGTACGGATATTTTACTTTGTCATCCTCATCAATGTGGAGCCCTTTACCGTATACCACGCCCCATTCGGGATGCTGCTGTAAGGCTGCCACAGCCTTTCGAATGGCACCGGGAAAATACGTATCATCCGAATTGAGCCAACCGATAATCTCACCACGTGCCATTTGCAATCCTTTATTGATGGCATGGGATTGGCCGCGATCTGGTTCGGAAACATAGCGGAAGCGGTCTGCCAGGTGGCTGTATTGCTGCAAAATATTCTGTGTACCGTCAGTTGAGGCGCCATCTACCACAATATGCTCAATATGGGGATAGTCTTGTGTCAATACGCTCTCAATCGTTCGTTTGATAAATTTTGCCTGATTGTACGAAGGGGTGATGACACTGACGAGAGGAAGGGATTGCATGGACATAAAAAGTTCCCTCCTGATTTTTTTCTACTCATCCACTCGACGTTTTCAAGAGCGGTTCTGTTGGCGTAGTACAGAGCGCCAGTCATTCAATAAATCTTCCATCGTTTGCTGGAAAGAGATCTCGGGCTCCCATCCCGTTTTTTCCCGGAACAGCGAAGAGTCTCCCAATACAATGTCCACATCAGAGGGGCGCAACCGGTTGGTGTCTACGTGGATTTCTACTTGCACATCCGTCAAGCCCAGAAGGGTCTTCAACATGTCCTCGATGGTATAGCGAGTACCTGCGGATATATTGTATACATCACCTGGTTCGCCTCGCGTAATCGCCAACCAATACGCTTTGACAATATCCCGTACATCCGTGAAGTCTCGAATCGCCTCAAGATTGCCGACGTGCACTTTTGGCTCTTGCAGACCAAGCTCAATCTGGGCAATTTGTTTGGCGAAATTAGAGGTCACATAGCTTTCGCCTCTTCTCGGACCGGTATGGTGAAACGTACGTGTACGGATGATCGCCAGACCGTAACTGTGATGATATTGATACCCGAGATAATCCTGGGCAATTTTACTTACCGCATAGGGGTTGAGAGGACGAAGGGGATTGGTCTCCTTAATGGGGATTTCCTCTGGATAAACCAAACCGTATTCCTCACTGGAGCAAGCAATTTGAATTTTGCAAGGAACAGCATGGTTGCGTACCGCCTCGAACAAATTTAACTGTGGGACAATATTGTTCATCATCGTATCTACAGGAGACGACAACGAGGTGGGGACGAAGCTTTGAGCAGCCAGGTGAAAAATGAGATCGGGCTTTATTCTCTGGATGAGTTCATTTACAGATTGGGGATCTTTTAATTCACAGTTTTCCATATGCACGCAATCCATCAGGTGCCCCAGCTGCTCTTTTTTGGTAAGGGACCGGAATGTACCGTAAACATCTACATCTCCCCGCGACAGTAGATACTCAGCCAAGTGACTGCCGACAAATCCCGTTACTCCGGTAATCAATGCCTTCATGAGTCGAATCCCCCCTGTCTATGATGCTCATAGCGAAGGATGAACAGCTTAACGTATTATGAATATGGAAAAACGTGAAAAATGGCACGGCGTACAGCTCGTTTCCAGAGGGAATTTTATGGGGATCAGGGCTCGACACGCACCCATTTGCAGGTCGCATAGTCGAAAAACATGAAATCATCTGTGTTCGGGATAGCCTGTGAGCCAAAGAAGGGGATATAGGCTTTTGCATGTCCTTGAAAATGCAAGGAATGAGCAGGAAGGTAGTCAGTCGTGCCCGTTATTTTGCAAAAAAGAGCACCAGCCTTTTGATAAATCTGCTTCTTCCCATCTTGACTGTCAGCCTGCGGGCAGGATGGAGCAAAAGGACAGTTGAGATTATGATCAAAAAAGCCGTTGGCGACTATACCATACGTAGCTTTACGGCGAAGCGCGTAATTGTGAAACAGGATAAACAACACCATGTCGGAAATGGGGACATCTCCCATTTCTTTTGCGAATTGAAGCAGAGTCTCGTAGTGAAGAGGGTCGCGAAAAAATTTGGTCGCGTAATCGCAAAATTGATTGAGTTCTTCCAGATCGCATACGGTCGTCCAGGTATACTCAAATGTAAAGTCATCGAACTCCTCGTTGTATCGCTTGCTGATATCGGTGAATAGCATGACGTCCGAGTCCAGGTAACAGCAACGTTCTATCCCTTGATTCCTCATAAAATCGCGCAAAATAAACCAGCGTTGGAAGCAAAACAGATTGTATTCGTAGGTGTTGGAAGTGGAGTGCTTGTAAACAAAAGAAAAAGCTTGGGCACTTTGGTAGAAACGACTCAACAGGAAGTGCTCTGTATTTTCCGCAGAAAGATACTTGTTTTCTGGGCTCCCGATAAGAATGACACGAGAAGAAGGGTTGCTGTATTTCGCCTGTTGCATGCATAATCCTACATGCTCTTCAGCCGTTCTGTGAATAAACACGATGGGCAAACTCACCATTATACATCTCCTCTGTCTGACAAAATGCCTGATAGGCTCCTATTGATAAACTCTATCCTAATATATTGTCCCGGGGAGGGCCTTGAAACCATGCAAATAGCCTGTTTTGCGGCCTGTTCCATGAATGACCAATCGTATCCGCAAAAAGATAAATATGATACGGAAAGAGGGAGATTGTGAATGGAGGCATGGAGAGAATGGATGTGTTAAACCAATATGAAAAACGAGTGTATTCTCAAAATGGAGAAGACGGCATCATTGAAGAAATATTTTCACGAATTGGAACTACGAATCGCTATTGTGTAGAATTCGGCGTTGGAGATGGCTCGGAATGTATGCTCAAAAATCTCGTCACGCAGCACGGATGGAGTGGATTAGCGATGGAAGGCGACCTGAACAGCTGCAATAAAATGTCTACGGATTATGCTGCCTATCCCCAGGTCATCATCAAGAATGAGTTAATCACGAGAGAAAATATTGCTGGTTTATTCGAAAAAAATGGTGTCCAAAAAGAATTTGATCTGCTCTCTATCGACATTGACGGCAATGACTACTGGGTATGGCAAGCTCTTTCTGCTTACACCCCGAGACTTGTCGTTATTGAGTACAATGCGGCTTTTCCGCCTCCACAAAAAATGGTGATTGTGTATCAACCGGATTTTAAATGGGGTGGCAATACCTACTATGGTGCCAGCTTGAGTTCCTTGACCATTTTGGGAACCAGCTTGGGATATGCCTTGGTGGGGACGGATTCAAAGGGCGTCAACGCTTTTTTTGTAAGACGAGACTTGCTTCTTCAATCCGGTTTCCCTGAATTAACACCAGAACAGGCTTATCATCCTCCTCGTTACGGAACAGTCGCGGGCGGACATCCTCCTCAGTCCGGTCCCTATTTTGAAATCTAGTCCTTACTAGAAATCGAGTAGCTGCAAGACAGCTTGCTTCAAGGTGAATAGCTTTTCTTGGCTATCTTGACTATTGGTTCCTTTCACTCCTAAATAAATTTTGATTTTGGGCTCCGTACCTGAGGGTCTGACACAAAACCACGAATGATCGTGGAAAAAGTATTTGATCGTATCCGAGGCAGGTAAGGTGAGCGGTGTGGTTGTACCTGTTTGACAATCTGTGCGGATTCCGCTGGTATAATCTTCGATAGCTAGGATGGGGTGGGAGGCGATTTGGGCAGGGGGCTGACTGCGCAGAGAAAGCATCGTTGCCGATATTTTTTGCATCCCATCTCCTCCTTTGCACGTGAAAGAAATCAGCTCTTCCGCATAATGACCGTAACGGTTGAATAACTCATTCAGTGTGTCCGCGAGGCTTTTGTGCTGAGATTTGTAATACGCGCACATGTCAGCAATTAGCAAAGCAGTTTGTACAGCATCTTTATCCCGGACAAAATCGCCGATTAAATACCCGTAGCTTTCTTCGTACCCAAATTGGAAGACGTACGCTCCACTTTTTTTATAGGCTTCGATTTTTTCGCCAATATATTTGAACCCTGTCAGGGTGTCTTCTGTCGATACACCGAAGTCTGCCGCGATGGCTCTGCCCATTTCGGACGTGACGATTGTTTTCAAGACAAGGCCGTTTGTGGGGAGCTCCCCCTTTTTTTGTTTGGTTTCCAGCAGGTAATGAAGAAGCATGGCTCCCAATTGATTCCCTGTCAGGACGCTGTAGTCTCCCGCCTGATTTTTGACGAGCACACCGAGGCGATCTCCATCAGGGTCCGTCCCCATTATGATGTCGGCATCCATTTGTTTGGCGGATGAAATCGCTAATCGAAAGGCTTCAGGCTCTTCGGGATTAGGAGAGGCAACGGTCGAAAAGTTAGGATCGGGGATAGCTTGCTCGAGAACGACACTCACTTGTGTATACCCAAACAATTTCAATCCCCGTGTGATGGAGTCATGCGTCGTGCCGTGTAGGGGAGTAAAGACGATTTTCACTTGCTCTCGGATCGCAGGAGATAAGTCTAGATGGACGCGCAATTGCTTTACTTTTTCCAAATACGCATGCAAGAGAGAATCGTCAATGTAGTGGAGCAGTCCATTTTTGTACAGCTCTTGCTCATCTGCTGGAGTGATTTCGAGTTCATTTCCGGCTGCAACGATATGGTCCATCAGTCGTTCGGCTGTCGCGAGCGTAATTTGTCCTCCGTCTGCGCCATAAATTTTGTAGCCGTTATATTCGGGCGGATTATGGCTTGCTGTAATGACAATGCCAGCACACGCGGAAAAATGGCGCACAGCAAAGGAAAGCAGAGGGGTAGGAGTCAGCTGTTTGAATATACATGTAGTAATCCCGTACTGACCGAGAACTTTGGCGGTTTCCTTGGCAAACAACAGTGAGTGTTTCCGTGAATCATAGGCAATGATGACTTTTTTGACGGCCAGATCCGGATATGTTTCGAGTAAATAACGAGCCAGCCCTGCGCTTGCTTTGCGAATCGTGTAAAGGTTGATGCGGTTTATTCCCGGCTCCATGACCCCGCGCATCCCTCCGGTTCCAAATGCAATCGGGGCAGAGAAGCAATCCGCAAGCTGCTTTTCATCAGCGTGCATGGTGGTTAACTGCTGACGAAGCTCTGGATCGAGGGATTCACACTCGTTCCAGCGTGTGTAGTGTTCGTGCCAGTTTGCATTCATGTAGAGTTCACTCCCACGTGTAGAGTACGACATCATTTACTAAGGTATTAACGGAATGGTAAGTGAGTGAGTGGATGTGAGTAAGACGGGAGGAGGTGAGTCTACCATGAAGGTGGATTGGCTGATTGTCGGAGCTGGATTCACGGGTGCTACACTCGCAGAGCGGATTGCCAATGAGCTCGATCAGAAAGTGTTGGTGGTAGAGGGGCGCAATCATATCGGAGGAAATGCCTATGATTGCTATGATGAGCAGGGGGTACTGATTCACAAATACGGTTCGCACACCTTTCATACGAATTCCAAGCTGGTCTGGGACTATTTATCGCGTTTTACCCAGTGGCGGCCGTACTTCCATGAGGTGCGTGCCTATGTCGATGGCATAAAAATACCGTTGCCTTTCAATTTAAATGCATTGTCCGCATTGTTTTCTCCGCAATATGCTCAGAAACTGGAGAGCTTGCTGATCCGTCAATATGGATACGGGGCGAAGATTCCAATTCTGAAGCTTCGGGAAAGTGCTCATGAAGAGCTTGGCTTTTTGGCTGAGTTCATTTATCAAAAAGTATTTCATCGGTATACGATCAAGCAATGGGATTTGAAGCCGGAGGAGCTGGATCCGTCTGTTTCGGCAAGGGTTCCTGTGTATGTCAGCAGGGACAATCGGTTTTTTCAGGACGCGTATCAGGGAATTCCGTTGCATGGCTTTACAGCAATGTTCCATCGCATGCTCGACCATTCGAATATAAAGGTGCTCCTCAATACGGACTATCAAGAAATCGCGGATGAATTTAGGTATAAACGTATGATTTACACCGGCCCGATCGATTCCTTTTTTGGCTATAAGCATGGGCGATTGCCTTATCGAAGCCTGCGCTTTCATTTTGAAACGCATCAAAAGGCATGGTATCAAGAAGTGGGGACTGTCAATTATCCCAATGAGTATGATTTCACCAGAATCCTCGAACAAAAGCACCTCACAGGTCAAGTCGTTCCTCACACAACCATATCCTTCGTATATCCACAGCCGTATTCACCTGGCGAAAACGAGCCGTATTATCCAATTCCCCGCAAGGAAAACAGTCAACGGTACAGCCTCTATAAACAAGAAGCGGAGCAAATACGCGATCAAGTGCTTTTTGCGGGCAGACTTGCGGATTATCAATACTACAACATGGATCAAGCGGTGGCGCGGGCATTGACCTTGTTTAAGCAGATTGTCTCAGAATAGTTAGGAAGGCTTCTCTTTTGGAATGAGCTTGCTCACATAGATCCAGCCCTGGGGTGTGTACACAAAAACAGGCTCGTACTCGTCTCCCCACAGTTTCAAGATTTTCGTTAGAATGTACTTTCTTGCTTTTGTCCATTGCGGCCAGTTTTTTGTATGGGAATTGTTGCTCTCGTGAATCAAATAATGATAGAGGTTCGCATCGACCCAGTGAATATCGCCTGTTCCGATCAATTTTAATAACATGTACTTGTCATGAGAAAACCTTCCCTGCATGGGATCGTCACATTCAAAGCCGCCGACATCACGAACCGCTTGTGTCCGATAAAAACGAGGCCAAACCATCGGAGCTTCCAGGTAATCATACTTATCTTCATAGCTCCGAGGCCGCATGATTTCGGATAGTTCACGCTTGTCACCCACTTCCCTCCAAAAAACGGTGTTGGAGAACACGACGTTCGTGGTTTCCGGCTGGCGTTCCATCTCATTCAACAAAATTTCTAAGGTTTTTCCGTCGAACCAGTCATCCGAGTCAAGTGAGACAAAGTAGGGCGTATCAATTCGTTCCAGAGCAGCAGCCATTGTTTTTCCAATCCCTGAATTTTCAGGGAGTAGCACGTAGTGAATGCGGGGATCACCGAGGTACTTTTCGACGATGGCTTGTGTGTGATCAGTAGAGGCGTCATCTACAACGAGGAGCTTCCATTCCTTGTGTGTTTGGTGCAACACACTTTCGATGGCTGCGGGGAGATACTTCGCCCGATTATAGGTTGGAATCACGACGGTAATGAGCGACATGTCACCTGCCTACCTCCTTATTGATCTATGACAACGGCTTGCTTTCATTAGTTTATTACGGACTTCTATTCTTGACCCTCACCCTGACAACTGAACGTATGAACATGATCCGGCATAAGCTTAAGAGATGCTCAAGGGAACTTACCGGAATCAACATTACGGCACAGCCTGAAGAAGGGGAGTAGAAGCGGATGAAAACAGCTTTCCTCACAGGAATCACAGGTCAGGACGGCGCCTACCTAGCAAAATTTCTGCTGGAGAAGGGGTACCATGTGGTGGGACTTGTTCCACGTCGGAGCACAGTGGACAGGTGGCGGTTGGAGTATTTGAACATCGCAGATCAGGTAGAGTACAAGGACGGCGATCTATTGGATGTGTCGTCGTTGACACGTGCGCTGAAGGCATGTAAACCAGCGGAAGTGTATCATTTAGGTGCGCAGAGCTTTGTCGGTTCGTCGTGGGAACAGCCTATTTTGACCGCGCAAGTAACAGGAATGGGTGTCCTGCATGTTCTAGAGGCGATTCGGGAAACAGACCCCGCCATCAAAATGTATCAGGCTTCGTCAAGTGAGCTGTACGGATTAATCCAGGAGCCACAGCAATCGGAGCAAACGCCTTTTTACCCGAGAAGCCCATATGCAGTCTCCAAGCTGTTTGGCTACTGGATGACCAAAAACTATCGGGAAAGCTTTCAGATGTTTAGCACCAACGGCATTTTATTCAATCATGAATCACCTTTGCGTGGGCTGGAATTCGTTACGAGAAAAGTGACGCATGGTGTTGCAAGAATTGCCGCCAACAAGCAAAAGGAACTGCGGCTAGGGAATATTCAGGCGAAGCGGGATTGGGGCTTCGCTGGAGATTTCGTAGAAGCGATGTGGCTGATGCTCCAGCAGGATAAGCCGGATGATTATGTCATCGCGACGGGAAATACATCGACAGTGGAAGAGATGTGCAAAATCGCCTTCGATTATGTTGGGTTGAACTACCTAGATTATGTAGTGATCGACCCACAACTATATCGGCCAGCAGAAGTGGACATTTTGTTGGGCAATCCGGAAAAAGCGAAAAGAGAGCTCGATTGGACACCGAAAACGAAGCTGGAAGAGCTCATTCACATGATGGTCGAAGCGGATATGCAGCGGGTGGTAAAAGCATAGCGGAATCGATAGGTCTATGACCGAGTGACGAGGCGTCCTGCCTAGGGGACGTCTTTTTCTTTTCTTTCACCTATGTCGCATCTAGGGTCAACACATATATATAGAAGTGGGTAATTATGTGTGTATAACCATGCTTGGAAAGGAATGGTGGGTAATGCCTACACAGAACTTTGCTTTTACGGGCGCCATTCAAACCTTTGTCGTCCCTGCAACCGTTACTTCGTTGACGATTCGTGCAGTAGGTGCACGAGGCGGTGACGGACTCACCACTGGAGGGAGGGGGGCGTATATTCAGGGCGACTTTCCCGTGACACCCGGTGAGGTATTATCTATCCTCGTAGGCGGAGCGGGTGGTGGCGATGATTTAACCGCAGGGGGTGGAGGCGGCGGATCATTTGTTTGGCGCACGATGAGTCCCGTTACTGCTGCCAACATTCTGATTGCAGCAGGTGGTGGAGGTGGCGGTACTCAAGGCTCCCCGGGAGTCAATGCGATTGAATCGAGTACATCTGGTCGAGCAGGAGAAGAGACATTAAAAGGTGCAGGGGGAGTGAATGGCCTCGGAGGTGGAGGAGGCAGCGGATTCTTAGGGGGAGGCGGCGGTGGAGGAGCAGGTATCATTGGAAACGGTGCCAACGGCTCCACAGGTGCCATAGGAGGAACCGCTATTCATGCTGGGGGTGCCGGGGGAGGTACTGGAGGTTTTGGCGGCGGCGGGTCAGGGAGCGCAGGTGGCGGAGGCGGTGGAGGATATAGCGGCGGTGGGGGTGGTGGGGGTACAAACCTTGTAGAATCATTCGGAGGCGGAGGAGGCGGAGGTTCCTTTAATGCCGGACTCAATCAGAAAAACGTTTCCGGTGTGGGAACAGGCGATGGTATCGTAGTCATCACGTTTGCGGCTGTCACACTCCATTTTACGGGCGAGCTTCAGACCTTCGTCGTTCCTCCTTGCGTAACTTCTATGACGATTCAGGCAGTAGGGGCGAGAGGAGGCTTTTCCGGAGGTTTTTTTGATGCTGGTGGAGGAGCGTTCATTCAGGGGGATTTTCCTGTCACTCCCGGTGAAGTATTGAGCGTTTTGGTTGGAGGAAAGGGAGTTAATCGTAGCGGCGGTGGCGGCACATTTATATGGCGGACTGTAAACCCGGTGACAGCGACCAATCTGCTCGTAGCAGCGGGTGGGGGTGGCGGTGAAGCCAATTTTCTGCCTGGAAGGGATGCAGCGCTCACCGCAGGAGGAACGGCCGGATCGCCTGGCGCAGCTGGAGGGGTCAATGGATTAGGTGGCGGTGCGGGAGCGCCAAACGATGGGGGAGGCGGTGGAGCAGGCATTGTTGGAAATGGTTCCTCCTCCCCAGGGGGTGGCGGCGGCGGAACCGCGATCAATGCCGGTGGCGCGGGTGGAACGCCTGACGGAAGCGGCGGAGCTGGTGGTTTTGGTGGCGGCGGAGGAGGAGGAGAAAGTGGCGGCGGTGGCGGTGGAGGCTTTAGTGGGGGTGGCGGAGGAAACGGATTAGATCCCTTGTTTCCTCTAGTCGCTGGGGTCGGAGGAGGTGGTGGCTCATTCAACGGGGGAAGCAATCAGGTTAACTTGACGAGCATTGGGCTTGATAATGGAGAGGTCTTCATCAGTTTTCCTTTCGTCGAACCCCCGACCATCTCATGTCCCTCCAATATAAGTACCGGCTCGGATCCAGGTGTGAATTTCGGAACCGTAACGTACACGGTAACAGCGGCAAGTCCTAGCTGCGGCATTGTTTCGATTTCCTGCAGCCCGTCCGGCGTCGTTCACAATTTCCCGTCCTTATCTGTAGCTGAAGTAGTTGAGACCATGGCGTTTCCGCGGGGAATGACAGTGGTGACGTGCACGGCAACCGATGCGGCTGGAAATACGAGTTCCTGTTCGTTTACCGTTACAGTTACAGAAGTATTTCCAACAGCCACGCCTCCGCCCCCGAACAATCTGGAGGCTAGGTGCATCATGGTACAAGAGGTGTACGACTGGATTGTCTCCACGAACAATGAACGAAGCAAAGTATCCATCCCTGATGAGTGCCTTCCGTTGATTGACGAAGCCATACAGTCAGGTCAAGATATCTCTATTCAATGCATAGAGCCTGTCGTCCCTCCGCCATTTCCGCTCTTTCATCGCTCACATGCGAAATCTGTCTCCGATTTTTCCTGCAGCATCGTCAATGTTCGCAGAGTGCAGATGACGATCAATCAAACAACTTTTCTGGCAGGTATGGTACAGTTTGTTTTCCAGGCAACTGTCCTGATCCGCGTCTTCGCGAATGGTGACTTTTTGTGCGAATTCCCGGTTGTCGTATCATTTGACGATGAAATCATTCTATGTTTGCCAGAGCCTTTAGACGAAAACAACATCTCCTGCAGGATCACAGGTATCGAGTGTACACCGAATGAGCACTTTTTGCTTGGTGGAAGGGTGGAATTGGAAGTGATCATCTGCAAGGAGATTCAGGTACATGCGGAAGTCAAAATGGAGGTGCTGGGGAAATTTTGTTCGCCGCGTCCAAATAACATTCCTGCTCCTACTCCTACCCCCTCTTTCCGTTGTCCGCCTTTCGGTTTTCCTCGACAATGCCTCTCGATCTTCCCGAGTCAGGATTAGGTGCTGCCAAAGTAAGATCACGACAAGAGTTTAGGAGGGACGTTTCATAGGGAACGTCTCTTTTTTGTTGCAGATATCAAACTTTCTGCTAAAACGTGGTGGCTCATAGGCTTATGACAATGATGTGATAGTACTCCGTTTTGAAAAGAAAATGGAGATGTCACCCTGTTGCTTTTTTTGGGTGAGCCTGTTTACGAAAATGAGTTAGCCTATTCTTGTTCAATTCTAGGAAAAGGCTGATCTGTTTCTCAAGAAAATAGCCAAACTCCGCCTGTTGCTTAGTTTTTTCAGTTATTGGCACATTACTTGCTTATTTAGAAAAGTACAAACATTCAAACATTCGCGCTCAAAGGAGACTTGCTATGAACGTCGTTGCCAACGTATACCGGGGAGAACAGGTAGAGAGCTCACATCTTGGACATATCGCAGTCGTTGATTCGCAGGGGAGAGTGCTCTATTCGTACGGGGACCCCCATCGCCTTACATATGCACGTTCCAGTATGAAGCCGTTGCAGACGATTCCGGTAATCGAGACGGGGACGGCAGATCGATATGGCTTCGATCCGGCTGATCTTTCGCTCTGTTGCGCTTCACACAGTGGAGAGCCACGCCATCGCGCGCGGGCGCTCTCGATGCTTGCGCGAGCAGGTCAGCCAGAAACGGCGTTGCAATGCGGGACACATGTGCCACGTCATGAGGAGAGCTATAAAGAGCTGATTCGGGAGGGCAAGCCGCTTACACCCGTATTCTCGAATTGCTCCGGCAAGCACTCCGGCATGATTGCCACCGCGACACATATGGGGGAGGACGTGACTACCTATCATTTGCCTACGCATCCGGTACAACAGCGAATTCTCGAATTAGTCGAGGACATAACAGGCTACCCCAAAGACAAAATCAATCTTGGGACAGATGGATGTGGGGTTCCCGTCCATCAATTGCCGCTTGCTCATTACGCATGGGCATTCGCCAAGCTGGCGAGACCAGAGGTGATCGAGAATCCCGAGCGACGAAAAGCGGTTCAGCGTATTACGGATGCCATGACCGCTCATCCCGAAATGGTCGGGGGCGAGAATCGATATTGCACAGATCTGATGACAGCCTTTGGCGGTCGTATCGTAGGGAAGGCAGGCGCAGAGTCGGTGTATTGCTTGGGCGATAGAGAAACAGGATGGGGCATCGCTATCAAAATCGAGGATGGGGGACCACGGGCGATCAATCCGGTCGTCAATGAAGTGCTTCGTCAACTGGGAATCGGCATAGACGGTCCTTTGGATAAGCTCGCGGAATATACCAACCCGCCCATTACAAACATGAGTGGTAACGTTGTCGGACGTATTGAGACTTCCTTTCGTCTCGCCAAGACAGATTTTTCTTTACGTGTCTAGATGGCATTCCCTATGGTGCCGTTTATTCATAAAGCAACAAAGGCTACATGTTGTTTAAAAAGAAAAGGGGGTCACATGCAATGAACATGCGAAAAGGATGGAAGCTGCTTAGTACCGCTGCACTTGTCACTGTTCTTGCCATTACAGGTTGTAGTCAGTCAGCAACGCCGACACAGCCAGCAGGGGGAGGTACAGCAGGTCAAGCGTCCACAGATACAGGTGGACAAGCCAATGCCGCTGCAAAACTCAAGCTCAACCTGAAGACCGAACCACCTTCGCTCGATCCGCCAAAAGGCTTTGACAGTACCTCAAACGAAGTGTTGAATGCCACAATGGAAGGCTTGGTTCGCCTAGACAAGGATCACAAGCCGCAAGCCGCCATGGCCGAGAAATGGGCAGTGAGTGAGGATGGGAAAACGTATACCTTTACCCTGCGCGATAGCAAATGGTCGAATGGCGAACCAGTGACAGCGCAAGATTTCGAGTTTGCGTTTAAACGCATTGTCGATCCAAACAATGCATTCCCGTCTGCTTTCCTCGCCTACTACATCAATGGAGCAGAAGCTTTCAACAAAGGAACAGGAAATGCAGACGGCGTACAGGTAAAAGCCGTAGACGAGAAGACGTTTGAGGTAAAGCTGAAGGCACCAACAGGTTACTTCCTCCACATCCTAACGCAGCCGACTTTCTTCCCGGTGAATAAAAAAGTCGTGGAGAGTAATCCGAAATGGGCGGAAGGTGCTTCAAGCATCGTGACGAATGGACCGTTCAAAATGGAAGATTGGGTTCATGACCAATCAGTGAAGCTTACGAAAAATGACGGCTACTGGGATCGTGATTCGATCAAATATGCGGGAATCGAGTTTGTCATGGTCAACGATGAAAATACGCAATTCCAAATGTACAAAACAGGTCAGCTCGACATGATCCAGACCGTTCCTAATGATATGAAGAAACAGTTGATCGATTCCGGAGAAGCAAAAGTCGAGACGGAAGCGTCCATCTACTACTACCGGATGAACACCACAATTCCTCCGTTCACGAACGCCAACATCCGGAAAGCATTTGCACTGGCCATCGATCGCAAAACTTTAATCGACAATGTTGTGCAAGGGAAGCAAACACCTGCCATGGCCCACGTGCCATTGGGCTTCCCGGAGCCAGACGGAGCGGATTTCCGCACAAAAGGCGGGGATTTCTTCAAGGATAACGATATAGAGCAAGCAAAAGCACTTCTGAAAAAAGGGATGGAAGAAGAAGGGTGGACAACCCTGCCGCCTGTCGCCATGACGTATAACACCAGTGATGCGCATAAGGCCATCGCACAAGTCTTGCAGGAAATGTACAAGAAAAATCTCGGGGTAGATGTAAAGCTGGAAAACAAAGAATGGAAAGTATTCTTGGCAGAACAGCGTGCCCGCACTCTTCAATTCTCCCGCTCGACGATCCCTGCCGACTACGGAGACCCAGTCAATTACCTGGAGCTGTTCGTGACTGACCATCCTGGAAACCGTGTCAACTACAGCAACAAAGAGTATGACGCATTGGTCGAGAAGATTCGCAACACTGCCGACGAACCCGAACGTTTCAAGCTCATGCATGACGCGGAGAAAATTTTCATGGATGATATGCCACTCGTACCTATCTATTTCGGGACAAAAGTATTTATGGAGCAGCCAAACATAAAAGGCATTATTCGCCATCCAGTCGGCACGATTGACTACAAATGGGTAGAAATCGGCAATAAGTAGTAAGTAAAATAAGTGAAGACAAGAGCGAATATTCGAAACGTTCTTGTCTTCACACTACATCTTGGAGCGACTGATATGGACAAAAAATCGATCATATTTATTGCAAGAATGGATGAGTTTCTACAATCCGTTGTTAGTCAATACCATGAATTGGGAATCGGCGATGATATCCATGTTGAGGCGATGCGAGTCGACCAGCTTCCGCTACGCCCGATCACGCCTGGTGCTCTCATCATTGTATCTACCAAAAGCATCGTCCCCCTTGTACAACCGTATGTGCCAAAAGAATCCAGCATCATTATCGCCAAGCGAATGCTGCCGTACCATAACTTGCGCGGCATGCTGGAAATCCCGAAAGGCGTGAAAGTGCTTCTCGTCAGTGACACCAAGGAGACAGCTGAAGAAAATGTGGAATTGCTGCGTGCCTCTGGGATGGATTTTGAACTGTATCCCTATTATCCAGGTGCTGACTATCCACCTGACATCGAGATTGCGGTAACGCCAGGAGAGGCAGAGCATGTGCCCCCGCATATTCGCAAAGTTGTTGATATCGGGTATCGGATCATCGATTTATCTACATGGCTTGCCATCTACTCTCATTTTAAAAACGGCAATTTTCAAAAGGTGACCGCACGCGCCATGCAATCGTTGGTCGATATCACCAAAGAACTGAACAACGAGATTCAGCATGCGCATCTGTTGAGCAAATATTTGGAGGCGATCGTCAATCGGATCGAGGATGCAGTGATTGCCATGGATGAAAAAGAAAACATCCGTTTTTTCAATCAGAAAGCAATCGATACGTTGCAGATGGACGGGAATGAAGTCGTCGGTGAGCGGGCGTCCAATTGCTTGCCTGCGAATTTTTATCAGTTGATCCAGCAGTGTGAAGAGAACAAGGATGTTTTGGTAGATTGGGCGAACAAAACCTACTTTTTCCGCAAAATGCACATCGTCATGGAAGGAAGCTTTCTCGGGAGTCTGCTCTTGTTTCGTCAGGCTGCAGAAATTGAAAAGCTGGAGCATGATTATCGCATGCGCCTTTACAGCAAAGGATTGGTAGCCAAATACCAGTTTGATGATTTTTATGGGGAGAGCGCGCCTGTTCAAAAAGTGATTCAGATTGCCCGCAAAATCGCCAGAAGCAACTCCACGGTGCTGTTGTTGGGAGAGACAGGGACAGGGAAGGAATTGCTCGCCCAGGCTATCCACAATGCTTCGCCACGCAGAAGAGAGCCATTTGTTGGGGTCAACTTTGCTGCCATATCGGAATCTCTTTTGGAAAGCGAGCTGTTTGGCTACGAAGAAGGGGCTTTTACCGGAGCGCGTAAAGGTGGACATATCGGCTGGTTTGAATTGGCCCACAAAGGGACCATTTTTCTTGATGAGATCGGAGATGCCAGCGTGGCTATTCAAAACCGACTGCTGCGTGTATTGCAAGAACGCCAGATTATGCGCGTCGGCGGGAGCAAGATCATTCCGACAGATATTCGCGTCATCGCAGCAACGAATCAAGACTTGCAGCGGATGATTGCGGAAGGAGAATTCCGTGCTGATTTGTATTATCGCCTGAATATCTTGCCTATTCATTTGCCGCCGCTTCGGAACAGACGGGAGGATATCCCGTGGTTGGTCCAACAATTTATAAAGAAATATTCCTATGATTTGCGCCGCCCGCCGTTTACGTTGACCAATGAAGCGATGCGGGCGCTCCAGGAGTACGATTGGCCTGGAAATATTCGCGAGCTCGAAAATGTGATTGAGTATGTAGCACACGTCGTAGAAGATGAAGCGTATCCGTATCATTTGCCGTTTCTACGGGAAATACCGGAAGCGCCGTTGCCTGTAGATGGTCTACACAACGAATGTGAAGGCATCGCTACTGAATATAAAAAACGAGGATTTCTAGATGAAATCACGGCTATTTTGCAGGAGCTGGGACAAGGGAGCGGTGGACGCTATACACTACTAGCGCAGTTGCAAGAAAAAGGCTACTCGGTTACGTTGCAACAGCTGCGCTATCGCCTGAAGCTTTTGCAGCAGGATGAGCTGATTCAAGTGGGAAAAGGGAGACAAGGGAGTCAGATTTCCTCGAAAGGTGAATCGTTTCTTGCCTATCTACATCGGATGAAAGCAGGGGAACGCATATGAGCGATTACTGGCGGCAGCAAGCGCTTCTGCAAAGAGAGCAGTACCTGGATGATTTGAAATCCTTTCTTTCCATTAATAGCATCGAAGACATGACGACGGCAAAAGAAGGAAAGCCATTTGGCGAAGGTGTTGCCGCGGCGCTTGAAACAATGCTCGCACGCGGTGAGTTGGATGGCTTCCGGACCAAAAATCTAGATGGTTACGCAGGGACAATCGAGCTCGGCAGCGGGGAAGAAGAGATCGGTGTGCTCGTTCATATCGATGTCGTCACTGTGGGAGAAGGGTGGACGACCCCGCCTTTTGAACCAAGCATTCGTGACGGTCGCATCTACGCGCGGGGAGCGATTGATGACAAAGGTCCTGCGATGGCCGCGTACTATGCGTTGAAGCTGGTCAAGGATTCAGGTTTGCCACTTACAAAACGCGTACGAATGATCATCGGTACAGATGAAGAGAGTGGCTGGCTGTGCATGAAGCATTTTGCCGAGCATGATCGCATACCGCCGATTGGCTTTTCACCGGATTCCTCCTTCCCGATGACACATGCCGAAAAGGGACAGATCAACCCGACATTAACGATTCCAGCGGTGGAGCCAATCGAACGAAATGGAGCATGGCAGTTAGCGTCATTTCTCTCCGGTGACCAAGGCAACAGTGTTCCCGAAAAAGCAGTCGCTCTTGTACGACTGGACTCCGAGGCACGGCAGGCGGTCGTCCTTTCTCGACTGGCGGAAGAGTGGGAAATGTTTCTGAACGAAAACCACACAACTGGTCGTATGGAACTGGTAGGGCTGGGACAGTTGCAATTCACGCTCGCAGGAAAGCCAGCTCATGGGATGGCGCCATTTCTGGGCGTAAATGCGGGAACCTTGTTGGCTACTTTTTTGCGCTCGTACCCGTTTGGTGGCTCCTGCTTGTCCTTTCTTACGATGTTAGCTGATGTCCTGCACGAAGATTATTTTGCTGATCATCTACATATGGCTTGTGAGGATGAAGTGTCAGGCAAGCTGACGGTCAACGCGGGGATTCTGCATTACGATTCCAGCGAAGGGGGAACAGTCCGGCTCAATATACGCTATCCGGCGACAATTTCCTGTGAAGAATACGTTGAGAAATTGAAGCAAAGGACTGCAGAGCTGGGCTGGATGATTTCCGCTCTGCGGACATCCAAGTCGCATTTTGTACCCAAAGATCATCCCGTGATCCAAACCTTGTCGCGGGTGTACGAGGAGCACACGGGAGAGCCAGCGACCCTTCTATCCTCAGGAGGAGCTACCTACGCCAAAATCATGCCGTATGGTGTTGCTTTCGGCCCGCTCTTTCCAGGCAAGGAGTCCATGGCCCATCTGACTGATGAATATGCCGAGATTGACGATCTGCTGCGTGCCATGGCGATATATGCGCATGCCATTTACGAGCTGGCTAAGTAAATGAGGAGGACTTCCATGGTTTCGTACACGCTGCCCACTCGTACAACCTCGTTGCGCGGAAGAAGTGCCGAGGTGGCAGGAGGCGCAACCCGGGCATTGGGTGGCTTGTCATTTGATAGAGTCGTAAGAGAGAAGAAGGGCTGTTCCCAATCGGTGGGACAGCCCTTCCTTGTGTGACTATAAATAGTAGAAACAGGTAAGAACGATGGAGAAGACAATCAGTCCAGTGCCTGACGTGAGAAAAAGCGAGGTTCCGATTCGCACGAACGACTCCTTCTTTTCCTCGAAAGCAGGGTCGTTTGTTTGAACGATATCACTGTCCATCATGCGCGGCTTGCGAAAGAACATCTCTTTCAACTGCTTGAATCCACGCAGAAAAATAGTGAAAAATCCAGAGCGTGTAACGACAGCAATACTCCCAACGATTAACAGGAAAAGACCGATTAAAAAGCTCTGGTTAATCAACGGCAGCAACGTACCGGCTTGAATGGTAATTCCTAAAATCACACTGCTGATCACAGAGAAAGCAAGTAGTAGAATGAGCCATTTTTTCAACGAAGAAGCACGTCCTTTTTATAGTGTGGGTGCAATGCGCTCTGCTTCCCGTAAAAAAGCTTGAACGGCAGGTGGGGCTTCACGAAGCGAGCGTACAGCCAATCCGATTTGCCGAGAGATAGGCGGCGTGAAATTGCCAGCGTTCGAGACAGCCACAAGGACTTCCATTTGAAACAAAGTCATGGAGCTCCTCCTTTCATGAAGTTTTTATCATGGTTGGTATGCGAAAGCTTCATTTTACAGCGCGGTTGATCCATTTTAAGATGAAAAGCAAGAGAAGCATTCGTTTAACAAAAGGAGAGAAATAACCATGAAGCATGTGAGTGTATACCATGTGGACGCCTTTACGAGAAAGCCGTTTGCAGGCAATCCTGCAGGCGTCATCCCGGAATCAAGTACTTTGACTTTACAACAAATGCGTGAAAATTGCCAATGGGTTGAATCTTCCTGAGTCTGCCTTTTTGATGCCGTCCGACCATCCAGAAGCTGATTTTCGCATTCGCTACTTTTCTCCTTTGGTTGAGATCGATTTCTGCGGCCATGCGACAGTGGGTTCTGCTTGGCTATTGGCGACAGAGCGCGGATGGTTGGAAAAGGCTAGCCGTATCGTGTTTGAGACAAACGTCGGCTTGATTCCTGTTCAATTGGTGATGGAGGATGGCCAGTTACAGCGAGTGGAAATGACCCAAATCAATCCTTCTGTGAAGGAGATTGATTTGGACAGAGAAGAGGTAGCGAGGCTGGTTGGCCTAACACTGGCTGATTTGGACGATCGCTATCCGATGAAGCTCGCTTCCACTGGCAATAGGCATCTACTCGTTCCAGTCCGCAGCTATCTGGCGTTGGAAGAACGGCTGCCTGCTGGAAACGTGACACAGCTCGTCATAGGGCAAGGACATGCGATTAGTCGGCCAGGAAAGCTGTATGTAACGGTTGATCGATCCGGAGAGGAGCCTGTTATTCGCGTAGCTGGTGAGGCGCATTTGACGATTGCGGGGCAGATGAGGGGATAAATAAGGAAAAGAGAGGGGCGTTCTTGTATAAGAACGTCTTTTTTTGTCTTTATTTCCCGTTGCCCCAAAATAAGGAATTTATTATAATTCTAATTGTGCATTTAAGGAATATTTCACTAATTTTACCTGTACTTATTTTCTTTCGGTTTTGAACTGTATGGGGGAGGGAGTTTTTAGAGATGAATCGTAAAATCATCCGGTCCATTTGTATTTGTAACGTATTTATATTGCTCTCTTTACTGTTTTTGCAAACGTTTCCAGAGCAGGTGCACGCAACGGAAAAAAGCAAAACATACTTGGTTGGTTTCAAGGACAGTAACCGAACAAAAAGGAGCGCCATTCAAGGAACGTCTGTACAACAGCTCAATTCCAAAATTATGGTGGCTACCTTAACTGAAAGTGAAAGGGAGGAATTATCTCAAGATCGGAATGTCGCGTACATTGAGGAAGATAGTGACACAGAGTTAGCAGAGATCGACCTAGCAGAAAAACAGGAGATCCCATGGGGAGTCGAGCATGTCGGTGCTATTCAAGCTCATAGCAAAAATTACTTAGGTAAAAATGTAAAGATAGGAATTTTAGATACAGGAATCTCTCGTCATGAAGATTTGAAAGTGAGTGGCGGCATTTCCTATGTAGAAGGTGAAGCGGATTATGAGGATGCCCATGGTCATGGTACCGCTGTGGCCGGGGTGATTGCTGGCAAAGATAATCAGCTTGGAATAATAGGAGTCGCGCCAGAAGCGGAAATCTATCCAATCAAAGTTCTAGATGAAAAAGGTCATGGCAAGTATTCGAGTATGATTCAGGGAATAGAATGGGCCATTCAGAATGGCATGAATATTATCTCGATCAGTGCAGGTGGGTCCGTGGACAGTCAAGCGTTGCACGACCAGATAAAAAGGGCGAATGAGCATGGGATTCTGGTCATTGCAGCAGCGGGTAATCGAGGTCTCGGTGAGGATACCCAATTATTTCCGGCAAAATATTCGGAAACGTTGTCGGTAGGTTCCATTAATCGGGATAACCAGCGTGCTGATTCCTCCAGTGTAGGAACGGGATTGGACCTGATGGCTCCGGGCGTGGATATTTTAAGCACTACTCTTCACAAAGGATATGAATTGCGCTCGGGTACATCTTTAGCTGCTCCTCACGTGGCAGGTGCCGCAGCGGTCATTTGGTCGAAGAAGGGAAGAGCAACCAACGATGAAGTCCGGGATATTTTGGTCGAGAGTGCAACACCTCTAGGTGAGCCACGTTTTTATGGCAAAGGGCTGGTGAACCTGGAAAAAGCCTTGGGGATAGGAAGCACAGAGTCTCTCGCGATTCAGTCGATTGAATCTTCTCCTAATAAGCTCGCTATTTCCATAGGGCAAAGCTATCCATTGAAGATCAAGGCGAAGATGACAGATGATACGACCAAAGACATTACCGAGGAAGCGAGTTATGTCAGTAACGATGAAAAAATCGCTACAGTAAAGCCAACAGGACTGGTGACTGCTACTGGCATTGGTGAGACGCGATTGATCGTAACGTTTGAAGACAAGACGATCGAAATCCCAGTAGTGGTTCGTGAAAATGTACCTTTGACCCCACGTGGCGGTCTCGACACCCCAGAAAATGGTGAATTAATTCTTGGTACCTATGAGATGAAGGGATGGTATCTAGATCCGGCAGGCGTGTCCCAAATTAGTATCATGGTTGATGGTATAAAGGTTGGAGAGGCAACCTATGGTGATCCCAGACCCGATATTGAGGCTAAGTATCCAGCGTATCAAAATGGAAACGCGGGTTATCATTTTCAACTAGATACAAGAGAAATGAGCGTAGGATTGCATACCATTACGCTTGCCATTCAAAACAAGAATGAAGAGCAGACGCTTATGGAAGGAAGTACGTTCTATATTGGCACCAAGCAGCCAGTAGAGGGCCTTCATGCAGATGTTTCCAAGCTCGAACTAACGGCCGAAAATACGCATCAGCTCGTTGTCTCTACGATTCTCGAAGATAAAACGCTAAAAGATGTAACGATGCTGGCTGAATACACTTCTTCGGATGAAAAAATCGTAACGGTAACTCCGACGGGTTTCGTAAAAGGAACAGGAATGGGAACGGCGATTTTGACGATTCGCTATGATGGACAAACCATCACGATTCCTGTCACGATCCAGGAAAAAATCGCGCTCGTACCGCGCTGGGAAGTAGAGAGTCCAGTCGATCATTCTACAATGACGGGAGCCGCTCTCATTAGAGGCTGGTATTTAGATCCAGCAGGTTTAGCAAAGATAGAGGTTCATGTAGATGGGAAAGTAGTCGGGGAAGCTCTTTACGGGCAACCACGACCTGATATCGCGCAGGCGTACCCAGCTTATCAAAATGCTACTTCTGGTTTTCAGTATTTTTTGGATACGACCCAAATAATGGAAGGGAAGCGCGCTATTACGGTGATGGCTGTTAATCAGGAAGGCAAAGAGCAAGTCCTGGCGGAGCGCTCCGTGTCCTTCGAGCTTGCACAACCAGCCACGAGTATAGCTGCAAATGTAAATAAGGTCGAAATAACACAAGGGAATACACAGCAAGTTTTCATTTCAGCTGTTTTGCAAAATGACCAAATCCGAGATGTAACAAGAGAAGTGAAGTACACCCTTGAAGATTCAACGGTTGCTAGCATTTCCGGTCACGGAATCATCACAGGTCTTCGGATCGGACAGACAACGGTTACTGTCGATTACCAGGGACAAGTGCTGACGATTCCGATCTTGGTTAAAGCGGCGGCTGGTCTGACCCAAGGGGGATTGGACAGTCCTCTCGACAATGCGACGATTAGCGGAGTTTACCCTGTAACAGGCTGGTTTATCGCTTCTAGTGGTGTCTCGAGCGTTGAGGTGTTGGTGGATGGCGTTGTAATCGGGGAAGCCACATATGGAGTTCCCCGTCCTGAAATAGAGATTACCGATATTTCTCTACCGGGTAGCAACGTTGGATTTCATTACAGTCTTGACACAAGCCTTTTGCAGCAAGGAAAGCATGCCATTTCTGTTCGAGGAACAGCCAAGGATGGGAAGCAAACGATGCTGGGGTCAAGAACTGTTCAGGTGGTCGAATTGCTACCGGTAATTGGATTGCATGTAGATATTGCCGAGTTGCAGCTTTCTCAAGGAAAGACACATCAACTTGCAGTCAAAGCAGAGCTGGAGGACCAGAGCAAGCAGGATGTGACCAAGCTAGCCCTTTACACCATAGAAGATCCATCCGTTGCAAAAGTGAGTCCAGACGGCTTGGTTACGGCTCTTGCGCAAGGCAAGACGAGTCTTGCGATCAAGTACGGAAATCAGAGTATCAAGATACCGCTCGTGATTACAGCAGCAGAAGCACTTAAAGCAATAGGCGAAATAGAAACGCCAGTAAATCAAGCCATTATTAATGGTACGTATACGATAGCGGGATGGTTTTTGCATCCTACTACGTCTACTCGTTATCAGGTCTTCCTTGATGGAAAAGAAGTCGGACAAGCCAATTCGGGTATAGGACGACCTGACATTGCCCTGCTGCATCCAGACTATAAGAATACGAATGCCGGATTCAGCTATACGGTGGATCTGTCCGATTTGCAAGCTGGCCCTCATACGGTATCTGTCGTGGTGACGGATAGCGAAGGGAAACAATACCCATTGTCAGAGAAAAGCTTTGTGGTTGGAGAAGTAGCTCAAGCAGATAGTTTGCATCATACAGAATCGGGCATCAGCTTAGCAAAATCGTCGATGAAGAAGCTGCAGATTACCGCAACTTCAACTGATCAAAGTCCAAAAGATGTGACTGCCCAAGCCGTATATTCGTACGAAAATTCCAATGTCATCCACGTTAGTCCACTGGGGATCGTCACTGGACTCGAAGTAGGAATGACCAAGATTGTCGTCAGTTATGGAGGTCAGACCCTAACCATTCCAGTGGTTGTGACGGAAACAGAATCTGGCCCACTGGTTGGAAAAGGAAAGATCGACATCCCGATGGACAAAGCAGAAATTGGAGGAATCACAACGATTCAGGGATGGCTCCTTGATCCGGACGGTGTAGCCAAAATCGAAGTGTTGATGGATGGGCAGCTACAAGGAACGGCAGTATATGGCGGGCCACGCCCAGACATTTTTGCCCTGTATCCGCGCTATGAAAATGCAAATGCAGGATTTCAGTATCAGCTCGATACCATGCGATTCAATGAAGGCGAGCACAAAATAACTGTACGTGTAACCAACAAAAAGGGAGCAGAAAGTCTCGTCTTCGATAAACAAGTAACCATTGGACCCGTTACTGGGATTACCACCAATCTTTCCAAAATTGATCTTGAGAAAGAAAAGACCGTTTCTCTCACTGTTGTTGCCTCTTATCGGGACAAGGGTACGAAGGACGTAACGGGCGAAGTCTCTTACACGATTCAGGATCCAGCCATTGCAAAAATAGACGCAACTGGTGTGATAACAGGCCTAGCGCCGGGTAATACCGTTCTGTCCGTCACTTTTGCTGGCATCGTCCAGCAAGTGCCTGTTCATATAAAGGGCGACGCTTTGATGACGACAGGTGCGATTGATGCTCCAGGAGAGAATGAACAGATTAGTGGAAGCTATAACCTAACAGGCTGGTTCATGACTTCCGGTAAAGTGGAGAAAATCGAAGTGTTAATGGATGGCGTTGCAGTGGGTGAGGCGAAATATGGACTGGAACGCCCGGATATTTTGCGAACGTACCCAGAGGCACCTCCTGTAAAACCGGGTTTTTCGTATTTGTTAGAAGTAAATGATCTCGACTTGGGGCAACATCAGCTAACTGTGCAGGTTACGGAAAAAGACGGAAAACAAACTAGCATGGAAAAGAAGATCAACGTCGTGAAGCCGGTTCATGCTAAGTACACCTATTGGCTGCAATTTTCAGATCAGCAAGGTAAGGATAATTGGTCCTATCAAGAGGTGTCAGGGGATCGTCATGCTGATTTGACGTGGAATAAGCAAACAGAAGAATGGAAGAGTAATCACGATACGGCCATCGGGAATACATGGATAAGAGTTGGCAGCTCAAACCCTGTCATCAAATGGGAAGCACCACGATCAGGAAAAATCCAGGTCAGCGGCTGGATTTCCAAAATTCAAGTTGATGAGGGCGATGGGGTAAACGTCCGATTGCTGAAAAACGATAAACAAATTTGGCCGTCCAATGGATGGCAATCCATCGAATTCAACGATGAAATTGGTGTGGAAATCCAAGAAGAACTTGAGGTAGAGCAAGGAGATGCGCTCTTGTTTCAAGTGGATCAAAAAGAAAGCAGCATCGGCGATTTACTAAAATGGACACCTGAAATTACGTACGTGAGCAACGCCGTTAACGATAATGCGTCTCCCCAAATCTATTTGACCTCTCCCACTGTGGGAGCAGCGGTCTCTACTGTTGATGGCAAGGATGTTGTCGCGATAACAGGTTTTGCCATGGACCCGAATATAGGAGATCAGGTAAACATTTGGTACCAGCTGGATGATGAAGATCCTCAAGAATTGACGAGATTTATGGCTTCGGAAAAGCACCAACCATTTTTGTACAATCTGCCCACCCATCACCTGAAACCGGATGTTTTATACTCTCTTCGTGTCTGGGCAGTCGACCAAAAGTCCGGAAGATCACACAGTGAAAAAGTAGACTTCACCTTGGACATGAGAGCACAAGCAGAAAAGGAAGACATTATGGTTGTCGCAGACTGGAAATCTCCGAAAGATGGAACCGAAATTTCAAAAGGAGAAAAGGTTTCACTGACTTGGGAATACGCAAGCTACCGTGGGCATTCCAGTAAAATCGAGTCGCAAGAATTACTCATTAATATTAGCGAAGGTGGACGTTTGCCCTCAACGATCCGCGAAAAATTGACGGGTACAGCACGTTCCTACGTGTTTGATACAAGTGTGATCGAGAAAAATGCCCGCGTAGAAGCCCGGATTCGCACCATCATGCCAAAGACGCCTACTTATGTTTATGGTGGCACGGCGAAGTTGAATTTCAGTGTTCTAGCTGCCAATCAAGCACCTGTCGTATACAGTACGGTGTTTGTCACCTTGGACAGAGGGCTTACAGGAACCATCAACTATACGCTCAATGAAAATGATGTCACGGACAAGATCGTTTCGACAAAATTACGAGTAGGTTTCACACCAGGTGGAAACGAGCTTGATGAGAAGGAAGAGTTCATCCGGGAGACTTCTCAAAACAGACAAGTTGTTAGCAGGTATTCCTTCCCCCTTACGAAAGATATGCTGCATCAGACTATTTACTGGACAGTGCAGGCGCAGGATAACCGGGGAGCTTGGACACCAGCTGTTAACTATTCTGTCCCACTGGAAGAAGCACTTCCGAAAATCGTGATCTACACGCCAGTTGCCAAGAGAGTCATGGACCTTGATGACACTTTTACATTGGATGGAACATACACGAAGCTTACCTCTGGCGAAACGATTGAAGCCCAAGTGTTCTCCTCTCGTTCCGCCAAAAATTTCACGACAACAGGAACCTCCGGCCAGTGGGAGCTGAATTGGACGGGACGAGAAATCGGATCAGGCACGTACGAAAATATCCAAGTGACGGAGCCAATGGTGGCCTATTACAGCGGAAGCTTAACAGTAGAAGACAAGCCAGATGCACCGAGTATCGTGAATGCAGAGGCCGAAACCAATTCACTCAAAATTTATTGGAGTCCATCTGTGGGTGCCCTTGACTACGGAATCCAAGTCGATGGCGGCGGTATAAAAAAAGTCGGCGACGTTACCAACCATACGATCGCGGGTCTTCAGCCTGCGCGTGTGTATACCATTAGACTTTGGGCGTATACTTCAGCTGGTATTAGCAGCTACAGCAGTTCGTTTACGGTTGAAACGAAACCGGCAGAAGGCAATTTTAATGGAATGGTCGAGAATAGCCCAGTGCGGATGTATTTCCCTGCAAAAGAGATGAAATACATGAAAATCGTTGCCGGAACAAATGGAACCTATTCATTCACGTTAAACAACGATTCCGGCTCGCCTGCAAATGCAATCTTATCCGTCTATAAAGCAGCCAGCTTGCAGTCACATGAGGAGATTGCGGCAGGAGCGAATGGAAGAGTCAACCCCGTATTTGTTGCAGGAAAAACCTATTATGTAAAAATTGTCGCAAACGATACTTCCTACGCTACGCTTCTAGCAAAGCCAGGGGGAGAGGTTTTTACCTTCAACCAGCCAAAGGAAATTACGCTTCAGCCTGGTCAAACGGTCGAGATGGCCATGAATACGATCATTTCTGGCAAGTATCGCATGACGACACAATTGAAAAATCAGACGAATAAATATCCAGTTGTCACGGTACTGTCCAATGGAAATGCCATAACTCCTAAAGAGACGCCAACTCCTTCCGAAAGCAATTATGAGCTAGGGATGGGGAACTACAAGATCAAATTGACCAATACCGAGAGTTATCCGGTAAGTGTTTCCTTCACTGTTTTTGCTCCCCCGCCTGGTGGGACTCTTTATGAGTACGTATACGATCAAAACAATCGGATAAAGGCGATAAAAGAAAATGACGTAGAATCCGTAACGTTCATTCATGATGATAATGGAAACATTCTAAAAAGCGTCAAGCATGCAGTGACGCTTCCACCAAAAGGAACCGTATTACATGTGGATCAGGAAAAGGTGGAGGTACGAGCTGGCAGCACGCGACCGATCAAGGTCACAGCAACAAAGGAGGACGGCAGTACGCTGGATGTAACAGCACAAGGCCTTTACACAGTGGTAGATTCTAGAGTTGGATTTATCGTGAAAGGCGTTGTATATGGGATGAATCCTGGAACTACAGAGGCCAGGGTGTCTTACGATGGACAGTTTAAAACGATAACGATTACGGTTGTACCCTAATCCATGTTCATGCAGTCCCCCCTTCGCATCATGGGGGGACGAATATCTCTAACGGAGGCATTATGAAACATTTTTCCATAAAATCACTCATGATCGTTGTGCTTTGCCTTGCATTATGCACGACGATGCTGCCGCTTGGAACGACGTTCGCAAACGAATCCTCCCCCGTGTCCATCTCTCCAGTTACGTCAGGTGAGAAAGCAGCAACTCCTGACACGACAATCGAAGAGATTCAACAATCCATGGGCGAGCCAATCACCAATGGCAAAGGAGAAGCAAAAAATCCGATAGAGTACACGGAAACGGATATTTCTTCGCTTACATGGACGCAGCTAGAGACTGACACTGTTATTGACATTCATCGCAGTTTTGACAGAGCATTGTTAAAATTCGCAGCCTATTTCTATTCCGAGCTGCTGCAATTACTAACACCAGAAGAACAAGAAGAAGTCAAACGCCTTTCCTCTGAGCAGATTATCACCCAATTCGAGAATCTGAGTCAGGAAAGCAAAGACCTCTTGCAGCGGTTAACCCCTCTCGTTTTATCTAAAATGAAAGAAATCAAGCAACTGGAAGAACAGATGGAGGTCCAATCCACTTCGCTTCCTCCGGTAAAATACACCGAACAGGATCAGGAGTTTCGATTTGCTCGTTCCAAAACAGAGCAATCCGTCGACAATCTATATCGTGCTGCGAATCTGGTCGAGCAAGATCTCTACTTGCCAGGAAAGCATGGACTGGATCTGGATATAAAGCGTAGATACCACTCCATGAGCAGTAAAATCAGTGTGCCAACCTGGGATGATGATCTAGACAAGAATGAAACCCTACATGACACTGACAAATTTGCAACCGGCTGGGATTTTAATATGCCGAGATTGGATATCGTCAGTCGGGAGCAGGCCGTAACGGTAAGGGACGATGCCTATGATCCAAGTCTACAAATTTACTCTACCAAGGTAGATAAGGATCCATCGAGTAATCGGTATTACATTACCTTAGAAGACGGTACATCTTTAGAATACCGGTTCAACAAGTTTGTGAATTATCCGTATCAAGACATCCGCTTCACGATTGACGAGGTGAATCGGAAGTACACGCTGCATTACCGTAATCTGAAGTATGAATTTGATATGACTCGAGGAATGGTCGTCAAATCCAATATTTACGGGGATACGATCAAGTACAATCTGAGTAGCGACGGAGAGAGGGGCAGCATCGAAGATAGTGTCGGTCGTTATGTGGTATTGAACCGAAAGCAAAACGACACCACGCAAGACTTGATCGTCTACAAAGACAAGACCGAGACCACGGTGCTTAAGCACATTCGCTACCATTTTGAACGAAAGTTCGCATTGAGCGCTTATCATCAGCTTGTTCGCGTAGAAGTCCTGCCGACAGCAGGAAGCGGAAGCAGCGCATATACAGTGGCGCGTTATGCCTATCATGATCCCAAAACGAAGGGCATAGCCTATTTCAATTTAAACAAAAAATATACGCTGGATAAGCTCCCAACCGATCAAAGCCTGCAAGATTCATCCAAGTATTGGGGATCGGATACAAAGAAGCGTAAGGAAATCGATTACTTGCTCATGCAAGAGGTTTCCTATCCGTTGCAAGGATTAAAAATCAACTACGACTATCGTCCCTATCAACTAGGTCAGACTACCTTCAATGACGGACTCGTACGGATTTTTCAAGACAAGCTTGCACTAAGCTATGTAGCTTATCATCCAGTCAATAAAGTATCGTACAGCTACACGCAGAAAACGCCAAAAGGAACCAATACGTATAAGCTCGAAAAGAACTATGCCAATAACGACAACCTCCGCGAAATATGGAAGGTACCAAAGGAACAACTGCCTCGATTGAAGAATTTTGCGGAGCGCCATGGGGATACCATCCAGGTCACAGAATCTGAGGCTTCCCGGTACACGAAGAATTCCATTTACAAGGTTAATCAAGATGGAAATCCATTGCTGCGAAGCGAGAAGACAACGGGCGTGAGCAAAGGTGGAACAAATGTATCTGGCGCGAAGTATCGGGTCGAGTACAATCCAACTACGTACACAACCTATGCCTATTCCGGCCGGAACACAAAGCCGACGTATCAATACGTTTTCTTGGAACCGACATCGGCAGTGAGTGATCTAGAGGTTTACAATTCCTACTTGAAAGACCCGAACCTTTCCAATCGCTCAAGGTATGCGGCCAAGATCAATAATTACGCACAAGAGACGTACTTGGAATACAACCATTATGGACAACTGATCAAGCAGATTGCGCCAAACGGGATTATGAGCACATGGACATATGATGAAGTGGCGCTGAATCCACGGGGCTTCCTTACCTTCTCTGTATTGAAGGCAGCCCGAACACAATCAACGACAGCTTCCGGTGATCCGTATTATTCGAATACCACCTATGAGTACAACGATCAATATTTGCTCCGGAAGGAAACAGAGATCAACTCGTTCCCTGTCAATTTAATCAATACGCCCAAAAGTCAATCGGTTGAACGGACATATGAGTACACAAACAAACAGCTTTATTCGATAACGGAGAACTTTGGCGGAGGAAAGACACGGACGCAGAGCTTCACCGCTTATGATCAATACGGAATTCAGCCTACGCAAATCGCACTCGCAGGTGTTGAGTTGGAAAGCGGTAAATCGGATGTATTGAATTTTTCCTACGACATCGATGACAAAGGCCAAATCAAAAGCCAGACCTATCCGAACGGAAGCAAGGCTACGTATGAATACGATGAATTAGGAAGACCTCTATCAGAGACTTTTCAAAATCAAGGCGCAAAACGAACCATTACGTATGTCTATCGGGACGGCGAAGCCTCTGGATCGAGTAAAGAGGGACCGGGCATCGTGGAGAAAATTGCCCCGGATCAATCGAAGCTAATCACTTACTACACCCCATATGGAGATATCGCCTATCAAGAACAGGTGGGCACGACAGGTGCGAAGCGTTCTTTGGTAGAAAACGAGTTTACGCCGGATGGGTTAGAGGTTAGCCGCACGGTTCCTTTTGGGAAGCAGGAGCAAAGCACCTCATACCTGTATGACTGGGATGGCTTTTTGTATCAAACGACGAATGCACTAGGAACCACCAAGCACCATCGAAATAATGCCTACTCGGATGGAACAAGATACTTACCTCGTTTGACGGAACAAACGCTCTCTCCAAATGGCTATATCGCGACCACCTACCGCGACTTGTATGGAAAAGTGGAGAGCACAGAGGAGACGACCCAAAGGGGCAGTCACCATCGCGTGACGAACTACCAGACGGATCGATTCGGGAAAGTAACCAATAAAGAAATCACAGACGGAAAAACCTCCCAAGCGTGGAGTATGCGCTTCGATCATAACGACAATCTCGTATATTTGCAGGACCCGGAAAATAACGTAAACGTATATGGCTACGATACGCTAGGCAATCTCACCAGTGTTCTGGAAAATGGGACGACTACCGCAGAGTATACCTACAATAGTTTGGCATGGAAGCTCTCGGAGAAGAATCTAGAAACGAGAGCAGAGACGTACACCTACGATAAAAGCGGCCTTGTGAAGAGTTACAAGGACAAAAACGGGGTCACATTCAACTACGACTATTCGCCTTTCCATGAACTGACGAAAGTTTCTTCCGGTGCGTCCTTCTATGAAGAGCGCGTGTACGATCCACAGTCTGGACTGCTTTTGAGCGAAAATAATCACACAGGAAATGCCATCAGCTATGGTTATGATGGATTCCATCGGAAGAATCGCCAGACGATGATGGGCAAAGACTACCAGCTTCTGTATTCAGACAATGACGATTTGGTAGATACACTTGTATACCCTGCAAGAAGTGCGGTATCTGGTTCTGCTCCATTTCTAAGTGTCGGATACACCTATGACAACGCGAACAGATTAAACGCGGTGGCGATCCCCGGAGTCGGAACGACCACGTATACGTACGATATTAGTAATTCGGGAGAAACCAATGCTGTATCGTATCCGGGACAACCGACAGCCATGCAACAATCGGTTAGCTCGTTTGCAGAAATAACAGCAATGAATCACGCAGACGGTTGGAACGAGACAAATGGCTACGATCTGTTTGGGAATATCACCAGTCAAAAGCGCTCCGGCACGAACTATGGATTGTTTGTGTACGACAAGCTTTCCCGGATTAAGGAAGAATCGGTCGAAGGGAACGTTAAGCAGTATTCCTATGATAAGCGCGGCAACCGCCAAGTGTATGCAAATGCTCCGGCAAATATCTTGGGCTCCTATGAAATGAAGCACGATTTGTTTAATCGTTTGCAGGAGTACAAGGACGAGAAGGGGACAACGACTTACACGTATTACCCAGGCGGACTGCGGGCGACGAAGCAACAGACTGGCAGCGTGACCGACACGACCCATTACGTCTATTTGAATGGGCAAGTCATTGAAGAGCTGACGCAGGATGGCAGGGTCAAAGCGCGGAATGTGTTTGGTAACCAGTTGATTTGGAGAAAAGACTTTGCGTCAAATTTAGAAGGTACCTACTATTACAATAGCCACGGGGATGTTGTTAAGATTAAAGACCCGAACGGCAATGTCCTGAATACGTATGAGTATGACATTTGGGGCAATTTGATTGCGGATAAGGTCAAAGAGACGATTTCCAACCCGTTTATGTATGCGGGGGAGATGTTTGACAAAGAGAGCGGGTTTTACTACCTGCGTGCCCGATATTATGATCCGAAGATTGGGCGGTTTATCTCGGAGGATACGTATAAGGGTTCGGTGGATAATCCTCTATCCTTAAACCGATATACTTACGTGCATAATAATCCTATTGCTAATATTGACCCGACTGGAAACTACTGCGTTTCTGCAAATGGTAAATATGCTCATGGGGGCGGATGTAATTCAGAAAGTAGTATTTATCTGGGTGACGATAGAGACTTTGCAGGTCGACCTGTTATAGATAACGGAAGTGTTAGTGGCTATATTGGAGTTGCTGGACCAGGTTATGGTCAACAGAATTACTGGTCGTCGTTTAAAGAAGACTATAACTACGTAAGATGGGTAAGTGGTGATAATGAGTTCTACAATAATCTAGACCAAGAAATGAGGTCAAAATTAAGGAATAGATTGCTTCAAGGTTATATGGCAGACCAGATTGAAAAAGGGTTTCCAGATTTGCAGGCAGGATTGAACTATGATCCTAGTTCATTAACGTCTTATGCGGGTTTAAAGAATTCTACTACACCATGGGATATTAAGACAGGGGCTAGTAGTAAAATTGACTATAATATAAATGGTTCTAAAGTATCTGCATACCAAGACCCGAAAACAGGACTTTATTGGGCTAGGGATACAGAAGGGCATGCAGGAAGGGATGGTCAAGAAGGAAAAGCCTACAAGGTGTTTGAAAAGCGGGGAAATGAATTACGATGGGTAGCGGACGCTGATAAATATGGAAATTATTTACCGAACGTCCATAAAGGTCCAACTGGTCTAAAAATTAAGATAAAATAGTGAGGTGATTACATTGTATTTGACTAGAGAACAAGCATTGGAACTGCATAAACTTGGGTTCCTAAAAACTTATTATGATGGAGAAATAGCGCCTTGTGACTTTTACTCTTTTAAAGATGAAGAATGGATACTAGGTGGCAGAATTCTACCACAAGGAGACTTATTAGCACCTGAGGAAGTTATTTCTGGAGGAATATGGTTGCCGAGTATACAAGATTTACTTTACTGGCTATCAGATCATGACTTTACGTTTGTAATTGAGTCAAAAGAAAGAGGGCATGGTTATAAAGTTAACGTATGCAAAGAAGAAAAGAACTACATGGGAAAAGGCGGGACAGTAGAGTTCGCTTTATATAAAGTAATTGTGAGGATATTGGAACAAAAAAGATAATATATTAGATTGCCCCCAAACGAGTAACCAACTACTCGTCTGGGGTTTCTTTTTTCGACGTTTATAAGTGATATTCATTTTGGATACATAACGTATGGTAAATCAAAGCTTAGGGAGGTAGCTCTTGTACCAGAGCAGAACAAATTAAAGTGATGTGGAGTTTAGCGGCAACACCGAAAGATTAGAATAAAGCTTTGAAGAAGTTGGCTGATAGGATTATTTATAATCGGGAAGGCAATCGGATAGAATTAACTGTGGAATACAAATAATAAGTTATCAAAAGAAAGTATGTGTACAAATTTTATTTTTTTATAAAAATTTTTAAATTTCTGACAGTTTTCGATTACGATAGCTATTTAAGTTTCCCTTCAATTATTTGTAATTTTGTGGTTCAATGGAACTATAATTGATTTCCAATGATTGGAGGCTTCGTTATGAATGATATCAATGGTTACAGTATTATTCGGACACTTGGTGCGGGTAACTTTGGAACTACATATGAAGTTGAAAAAAATGGAATGAGTTTTGCCTTGAAATTAATAAGAGAAAATATTTTAGATAAAGAAGCTGTAAATTCAAAAAGAGTCGAACGAGAAATCAATCTTCTTAAATCTATTACTCATAATAGTGTTGTGAAGTATGTAGATGATGGATTTATTAGTGATGGCATACAAAAATATCGTTACATAGTGATGGAGTATGTTGAAGGAGAAACCCTTGAAGCTCTTATTGACCGCAAGACTTTATCTGTTTCTGAAGCTTGTTTTCTTGTTAGAAACATTTATTCAGGAATACAAGCCATCCATGATAGTAATATTATCCACCGAGATTTAAAACCATCAAATATAATTGTTACAAACGATAGTTTAGAGATAAAAATACTTGACTTTGGAATATCAAAATTAATAGATGCAAGTACCCTCACCACTACAGGGCAAGGAATGGGAACGTTTGCTTACATGGCACCTGAGCAACTGCGTTCTGCAAAAGATATTGACTTCAGGGCAGATTATTACTCAGCAGGAGCTATTTTGTATGAATTGATTTCAGGTGAAAAACCATTAAAAATGAACAATCAACTTGAAGCTATTAATAAAATTCTAAATGAAAGGCCAGAACCACTAGCATCGAAAATTCCTTCTGTTCCGATTGAAATATCTGAATTAGTTGACATTTTATTAAAGAAACAACCTTTTGAAAGAAATGCTTCTTTTGACGATATCGTTCTGCTATTAGAAAAATATAAAAAGCCTGATGTGAGAACTACGCCAAAAATCACAAAAATATATTTTAATCCTAACATTGAATTTTTGCCAATGGTAATACAAAATGACGCAAAGGCTGTTGTTGAATATAACAATAGTCACTCAATTAACGGAGCTATTTTTAATGCTCCTCAATTACTACACTCTGATAAAAACTACCAAGAGCTGGTCCAAAGCAATGTGAGGCTAATTGTTGATCCATATACTCAGACATTGGGTTATTCAGCTTTTACAACTAAACCAACTTATAAAAAAATTCCTTATCTAGTTAGTGCATTGCGAAAAGAAACACCTAAAGACTTTTTAAATAATTCTTCATTACAGCAACGAGTAAAAAAGGTAATTGACCTACAAGAACATTATAATGCAACCATATTACTATCTCCGTATCATTTCTTAGAAGATAATAGAGATGAATGGTTGAACGTTGATTACAATGCTTATAAAGAAGGTAAATCTTATCTTAAAAGCGCTGGTATTAACAAACCTCTTTATTATGGCATATCATTTGAAATAGGAGAATTTGAAGATATCAATTATATTAAGGAGCTTGTTAATTTAGTTACCTCAGCAAATCCAGATGGATACTACTTACAAATATCGGGTAATTTTGATACTACAAATAGTAACCATTATCTATCGTATGCGTATTTAGTTAAAATGCTAGCCGAGTCTAAAAAAGAAATAATACTCTCACGTGTTAATGATTTTTCGCTGGGATTAATTGCACTCGGAGCCAATACAGTTTCAGCGGGTCTAGGACAAAGCGACAATTTCAAAAAAGAATACCTTGAGCGAGAACAAGGAGGTGGAACAACAAGACGATATTACGTTGAAAAACTAATGGGATTGTTTAATCAGAATATACTAGATGATGTTCTTTCAACGAATGCTGGTAAAAATTGCATATGTCGTTGTGACTTTTGCCTAGGTTCCAGTAATACTAATCAATTGTACGAATTCAACAATGTAATTAAGCATCATGTTTTTGTTAAAAACAAACAAATGCTAGAATTATCATTATTGCAGCCAGCAGGTAAAATGAATAAATTTCTTTCCAATGTAGAAGGGGCTATCCAATTAACAAAGGAAATTAATAAGGAAAAGCGGATAAAAAACTTTGGACACTCCCATCTAGAGGTTTGGAGAGATGTCATCTTAGAAGTGTCAAAGTCTAAGTTAAGTGAAGCTTCTCACATGTAAAATGAATTTTTGAAATGGTCTCCTCGGCAACTTTATATCTCATAATTGGGTCTAGTGGTCTTTGAGAAATAGGCTTTATTATTTCTTTGACCCTAGGCCCTACGCTAATTAAACCGATATTATACTTTAAAAACTCCTCCTGATTGGCTCTATGAACAAACTTTTCATCTAAAGCCAAGTAAGATTTATCGGCAAATCGTTGGTATCTTATTGCTTGAGCAAGTCCCTTTTTCCAATCTTCAAGCTTTGCTTCAAATGCAGTTACATTCGGACAAAATAATTTAAAATTAGATCCTCTGTAATAAAAATTTTCCTTTTTTATAACCGCACCAATTTCTTCTAGGCGTTTAACAATAGAGTACCTTAATTTTGATTTCGATATGTATAATTTTTCCATCATTTCATCTAATGTCACTCCATTTCTTTTTCGGATATATTCAAAAACCCGAATATCATCAAGGTGTTTTAAGTACGTTCCATTACGGTTTTCCATAAATCGAATTAATTCTGTTTTGTTTCTAATTATTAATAAGTCAGAAATGCCATAACCAGCCCCGATTTCCTGTACGGTAAAGTATTTATCGTAATGTTCAATCAATCTGTTTACCAGTTCTTTTTCAGAAAGAAACACAGGTACTCACCTTTTCATATTATTAAAATTATTGTTATCTGACCAACATTATACAATTAATAACGATCATCATCCATCATTGTGTTAAGGTGTGTTTGAGAGTTGAAAGTAGATGATGGAGAAATCAAAGGGTATTTAGGGATGCTTGGCTCAGGATATGGTGCATCAAATTATTGGTCAACATATAAAGAAGATTACAGCTACGCTTGATGGCTAAGTGGTGATAACTAATTTTGTTATAGTCGGATATTGGTGGGCAAAAGATCTAACTGGGCACGGAGATTCAGCTATTAAAGTATTCGAAAAGAGGGGTAATGAACATCATTGGGTTGCTGATGCAGATAAATATGGGGATTTTTTGAAGGGAAAGTAGGATTGGATATTGTAGCTAATCGGAGGTATTACGGAAGGATTATGAGAAGTATAATCATTGGAATTTAGATTTTGACCGCAAAAGAGTCAATGAAATATTTTTCTGAATGTGAGGTACTTACTAAATAGGAATTATCAATTAGCATGGTCGAATTAATTTACTGTCAAAAAGGTTAATTTTATCACTCAAGACTGGTAATTAACTACTCGTTTGGAGTTCTTTAATTTATTCCTGAAAGAAGTAAAAAACTCTTGATTTAAAATGAAGATTTATAGTAATATCAATTCAAAGAAGTCAAACTATAAATTTATAGTATTCCTGTTTCATCAAGAAAGGTGTGTAACCATGTTTAACCCCGAAATAAAAACTACCTTTCTTCAAGGATATAAAGAAAATACCCAAAAAGCTTATTCAAGAGTGTTCAACCTGACAATGAAGTTCGAAGTGGAAAAGGATAAGGATTTGCTCCACTTTACATTGGATGAGATTGAAACAGCCTTGCACAGCTTCCATGCTTCTACAGGAGACTCTCTTAATACGGCTGGGAGAACGATATCTGCTTACTTGAATTGGGCAAGAGCAGAGGGGCTTAGAGAGGACACCAATCCACTGGAGTCCGTTTCAAAAGAATGGTTTAAGAACATGGTAGGAAACACCCATCAACAATTTATTACGAAGCAAGAAATCGATGCAATCATTGACCAATGTAATAACGATCAAGATTCAGTGATTCTCTCTCTGTTATTTGAAGGTGCGGGTGGAAGAGAGGTAAGTGAACTACGCAATCTAAAACGTGAACAAGTCAATGATGAGAAACGAACATTGATATTGATTAACGATAAAGAAGAAACAAGAGAAATTTCAATATCGGAACAGTGTCTGAAATTGATAGATGGCGCAATCAAGCAAAAGGATTATCTAAAAGGGAATGGTGAGATGAGACGAGATCATCTCAAAGAAACAAGTGAATTAATTGAAACAGGCTATGTAATCAAGCCAGCCAAGACAAGAAATGTTCATGTGGAACAAGTCAGTCCTCATCTGATTTATGGGAGATTACATGCATTAGAAGAATACTTTGGTTTGGACAATCTACGAGTGAAAACGATTCAACGTAGCGGGATGATCTGGATGGGAAAACAACTGTTAGAACGTGATGGCGAACTCGGAAAAGAGCAGTATTATGAGATATGCCAACAGTTCGGCATTAGCCAAGTCATGAATGGAAACAAGCTAGAGTATATGTGGTGGGGATTAAAAGACTTCGTAAATCCAGATATGATTGCTGCATTGTACGAGTAACGCACCTAGAGGATGTAATTCCTCTGGGGAAACAAGATAAAACTAAAAATTTATTGTAAATTGATAAGGGAGGTGATCAAACACATGAGTTGCTATCTTTTGTTATAACAGTCCAAATCATATCCAATATATTAAAATTTATAGTAAAAAGGAGAGAATATTATTGTTTGATTCCATCAAAATGAAAGTAAGTTCCCTATTTATTCAACCTGAAATATTACGAGAATATAACCTTGCATCTTTTACATACCGTAATCAGAAAACAGGTGTCATAACCACATATAAAATGCAAGACGAGATCATTCCATATATCAAATATCAGGAAGCAAGCGGCACTTTAACTATTCAAGTTTCCATTCCTAAGCTGCTTTATGGAAATAATGTCAAAGTAATCAAAGAATCAGATATTCCTATCTTCTTTCAACGAGTACAAGAACGATTACAGCTATTATTCGGTATCCATATTGCCCATGAAGATTGGAGAATTACCCGTTTAGATGTTTGTTGCAATTTCCATGTTGGGAATCGAACAGGGGAATATGTTCGTCAGTTGAGCAAAGGGAAAATGCCATATAAAGATACACGAAATTATAATCATGATGAAACGGTAGAGTTTTATAACAAAAGCAGCAGAGTCATGCTATACGATAAATACAAGCAATGTAAGCGAGCGAAGGAACCGAAGGAGATCATTGAGCAATCCAAGGGAATTTTACGATTAGAAATTAGACCGAGCGACAATGACATGAAGAAATATACCAAAGAGAAGAGAGCCATTCATCTCGTCACTCATTCCTTTTTTACCAACATAACCCAAAAGACACTTGCTGGATTACCATACACAGAAAATGTGGAAACCATTGATTATGAATGGCTTTTGGAAAATAAGAAGGACATATCAAAGATTGAGACCTATCTAGCCTACACCATGATCAAAAATTTATTCCAAGAAAGTGGAATAAGAGCGATTTATACAACATCCACTCTTCCTAATCGTAGGAGTTTGGCAAAGCAAATAACCATCCCGAAAAAGGAAGGGTTAAAAAGGTTAGAGATTATTGATTCAGTTCAGGGCTGAAGACATCCACCCAATTGAATCTGTTACGTTTACGATAGCGATAATAATTACAGAATATTGTATTTGATTCAGGGTGCCAAAGCGTGAAAAGTAGGAGAAATAAGGACAAATTGATACAACCTATGTAAAAACGAGGGGAAAACGATGTGTACACGATTGGGATGGGGGGCAAATTACATCTAAAGCCGAATCTAGCACCGAAGATAAGCGCCTTGCACATCGAGTTCCGTGGTGAAGTTGCAGAAATTTACGATAAGCAGCTAATCAATTTCAATAAGCTGCTCAATAGAAATGTTTAAAGTCTTACATATGAGTTCTAATGTTTCAAAATAAATACTATTTGCCGTATTGGAACAGAGATGACTAATAGTATTGGGGCGAAGTCCAGTCAAACGAGCTAACTCACGTTGGGACATACCCCGACTAGTTAAGATTTCATTTAGACGTACTTTAACTGGCATTTCAAATGCTCCTTAGAAAAATGACTATTTTCATTAAGCTTATCACATTTCTATTGATACATAAAAGTTGTTGATTGTATCGGAATAGCGATATAAAATGTTATTGTATCGCATATGCGTTACATCAATTTTAATTCCTGTAACGGTAGGTGTGAAACGTATGGAAAAAGTAGTCGGTTATGTGAGAGTATCCACCAAAGGACAAGTAAAAGATGGGTACAGCCTATCCTACCAAGTGGAGGAGATCGAGCGTTTTTGTATGGAGAATAACCTCGAATTGCTTGGAATCTACAAAGATGAAGGAATCAGCGGAGCAAAGGTGGACGAGGATGGATTAACGATTGAGCGTGAGGGATTACAGGAATTGCTCGCTAATCTTCATTGGCACAGAGTAAGTCATGTGGTCGTTCTCAACACTTCCCGATTGTGGAGAGCCGACATGGTGAAAGTCCTCATTCAAAGAGAGTTAAAACGTCACGCCGTAGACGTAAAAGCAATTGAACAGCCGAACTATAGTATTTACGCCCATGACCCGAATGATTTTCTAATCAATGGCATGATGGAATTACTCGATCAATACCAACGTTTGGAAATCGCACTCAAACTAGGGCGGGGGAGAAAAAAGAAAGCGCAACAAGGAGGATATGCAGGAGGTGGCGTTGCTTTCGGATATACGGCAACAAAAGGACAGAAAGCCATTCAGATAGATGAGAGACAGGCGGAGACGGTACGTAGATTGTTCTCCTTACGTGAAACGCATCCCACTTGGTCACTGTCCCAATTGGCTGACCAACTGAATGCAGAAGGGTATACAACGACACATGGTAAGTCTTTTACCAAGGTACAGGTCAAGCGAATGATTGATCGTGAAGCCTTCTACAAGGGCACCTACCGCTACGGTCAGATTGAAGCAAATGGACTTCACCAAGCCATTATGTAGCGGGAGGAACGAACGTGGAAGCTCAATTCACTCATTATAAACAGGAAGAGATACGCTCTCTTGACAAGATTCAGACATGCGAAATAGGTACACAATTAATTTTTGACTATGTTCAACAAGAGAACGCTGTATTTAACATCGCTACGATAGAGGAAATAATAAAAGCCATCTTTCAGGTGGAATTACATCAACGAGAATACTTGCTGCAAATCCGTTTAGCGAAGGCATTGTCTAGCACCAAATTACAACCGTAATGATAGAACGATAATGACATGAAAAGAATGTACGAGCTAACGTATCCGTGCGTGTTCAGCTTTGAATAATGCTTGTTCGGAGGGTGCTGGCATTCTTTTCTCTACATCATTACTCATCAAAGATAGGGGTGAAGTCTTTTTGCATCATAAACTGAAGTACCTATATATCGGAGTAGACTTACATAAACGTCATCATACAGCGGTGATGATGACCTGTTTCCATGAAAAGAGAGACGAAATCCAATTCGAGAACAAGCCGTCAGCGTTTCCTAAGTTTCTGCAACAGGTAGAAAAAATGGCAAAGAGGGAAGGCTTGACCCCTGTGTTTGGCTTGGAGGATGTAGGGGGCTACGGAAGAGGATTGGCTATGTTCCTTAACGAAAACAAATACGAAGTAAAATCGGTTAACCCTGCCCTTACGATATCTATTCGGAGAAGCAGTCCAAATAACAAGAAAACAGATGCGTGGGATGCAGAGTGTGTGGCTCGAATCCTGATTTCCAACTTGGATACATTGCCGACTGCGAATCCACATGACCTTTATTATGCAATCTCACAGCTTGTCACAAGAAGAGAGAACATTGTGAGTGTTGTAACAGGAATCAAGTTACAGCTTCATCAATTGCTAGGTTATCACTATCCAAGTTACAAGAAATTCTTCTCACAAGTAGATGGTAAAACAGCATTAGCTTTCTGGCTGAAGTATCCTTCTCCAAGTTGTTTGAGTGGGGTGAATGTGGATGAATTGGCTAACTTCTTATACAAGAAGAGCAATCGCTACATGTCTACAAAGAAGGCAGGGGACATTCTATCTCTCGTACAGCAAGATGGAGACACATCGAAGGACTATCAGGAAGCCAATGATTTTCTGGTGAGAAATGTGGTTCAGGACTTGATTATTCGAGACCATCAACTTAGGCAAATTGACACAGCGTTAGCGAAGCATCTTGCCTTACTGGATTACAAACTAGAGACCATGCACGGAATTAGTACGGTCACTGCGGCGGAATTAATTGCGGAGATTGGCGATATTTCACGTTTTTCCAGTGCTGACAAGTTAGCTAATTTCGCAGGAATTGCACCCGTTCAGCATAGTTCAGGGAACAAGCAGAAGAGTAAAAAGAGCAAGTTAGGCAACCGTAGCCTGTATGATATCTTCTATAACCTTGCCATTCGTCAACTGGGTGTATCAAGGGCGAAGAAACCCAATCATCCTGTTTACCATGCATACTACGAAAGAAAGCTGGCAGAAGGGAAAACCAAGTGGCAAGCGATTATTTGCGTGATGCGTAAATTGGTCAAAGTCATATACAGCATGATGAAGAACAAGACGGAATATAAAATGCCAGTCCTTACAGAACAGGCAGCGTAGTAGCAGGGTGGTAGCAGAAATGTTGCCACCTAACCTTTATCTATTGAGCGCTTTATCATGGAGGATACGTATAAGGGGCAAGTGGATAATCCGTTGAGTTTGAATAGGTATACGTATGTTCTAAACAATCCATTGATTTTTATTGATCCAACTGGACATGCTGAGTTTTCTTTACAAGAAATTTGGTTTGGAATGACTAAAGCTGGTAATGAATTACCAGGATCTGTTAAAAAAGCAGGAGTCGAATATGTAGGAGTAGAAAATGTTAACACACTTACAGACGAGAACTGGAGTTCAGATGATGCCGTTGCAGCTGGTAGTGTTGCTATTAGTATTGTTCCTGGAGGGAAGTTGCTTAAAACCACCAAAGCAGGAACTAAAACTGCAGTAAAGGTTTTGCAAAAATGCCATTGTTTTGTAGTTGGGACAACTGTTCTCACAGACGAAGGGGAGAAACCTATTGAGGAAATCGAGGTAGGTGACAAAGTATTAGCCAAAGACGATGAAACAGGCGAGATGGCTTACAAAGAAGTCGAATGGCTCTTCCAACGAGACGTTGAGGAAACGTATAATATTACTGTTGGCGGCGAAGTCATTACAACAACCGATGAGCATCCGTTCTGGATTGTTGGTAAAGATTGGGTGGAAGCCAAGAATCTTGAGGTGGGAGATGTTCTGATAACCTCCAATGGCAAAGAATTCTCCATTGAGAAGATTGAGGTTAAGAAAGAACATAGGACGGTTTACAACTTTAAGGTAAAGGACTTTCATACGTACTTTGTTTCCAATCTTGGAATTTGGACGCATAATAGTTGCGGAATTACTAATAGTAAGGAATTACTTGAAGAAATTCAAAAAAGTTTAAATATAGAAAGAGTAAATGTTGGATTAGAGGGACAAACATTAGATAGAGCGACAGTTATTGATGCAGCCAAAAAGTTTACAGGAACTAGTTCCGCAAAGATTGATACTACAAATGGAATCTGGGATTTTATAAGCAAGGATGGAAAGCATACCGTAAGAATGATGCAAAAGAAGAGAGATGGTAATTGGGAAGCAAACTTTGAAATTCGTGATAGTAAGGGGAAGCTTGATAAAAATTATCATATCCATTTAAAAGACTAATTCTAAAAAAGCAAGGGAAAATACTAGGATAAGATGGGAAAGTAGACATGATAAAACCAATATTAAAGAGACCACTAGAATATCGCAATGTTCCTGAAGACAATGACGAAGATTTTTATGTTGCAATAACTGCTGTAATTGGTACTCAAGATTCAACGGGAGCAGATTTATTTTACTTTTATGCAGCCTCTCCTAAACGATTGCAAAGATTATTTGAGGATGAAGGAATTTTTTGGGGGAAAGACTTGTTAATAATGAATAAATTTGATAGCAGAATTATTGAAGAAGAAGTAATTAAGATGTTAGAAGAATGTGCGAGAGAAACTTGGGAAGAGGTAGCTCAAGCAATTAATCGGTTTTTGTTTTGGGAATACGATAAGAGATAAATAATAGCTTAAGGTGAGTGCCCCCAAACGAGTAATCAACTACTCGTCTGGGGTTTCTTTTTTTACTCATAAAAGACGTAAATAACACTTGATTTAAAGTGTAAATTTATAGTAATATCAATTCAAGTCGAACTATAAATTTATAGTATTCCTGCTTCATAAGAAAGGTGTGTAACCATGTTTAACCCCGAAACAAAAACAGCCTTTCTTCAAGGATATAAAGTAAATACCCAAAAAGCTTATTCAAGAGTGTTCAACCTGACAATGAAGTTCGAAGTGGAAAAGGATAAGGATTTGCTCCACTTTACACTGGATGAGATTGAAACTGCCCTGTACAGCTTCCATGCTTCTACAGGAGACTCTCTTAATACGGCTGGGAGAACGATTTCTGCTTACTTGAATTGGGCAAGGGCAGAGGGGCTTAGAGAGGACACCAATCCACTGGAGTCCGTTTCAAAAGAATGGTTTAAGAACATGGTAGGTAACACCCACCAACAATTTATTACGAAGCAAGAAATCGATGCAATCATTGACCAATGTAATAACGATCAGGATTCTGTGATTCTCTCCCTGCTATTCGAAGGTGCGGGTGGAAAAGAGGTAAGTGAACTACGCAATCTAAAACGTGAACAAGTCAATGATGAGAAACGAACATTGATATTGTTTAACGATATAGAAGAAACAAGAGAAATTTCAATATCGGAACAGTGTCTGAAATTAATAAATGGCGCAATCAAGCAAAAGGATTATCTGAAAGGTAATGGGGAGATGAGACGAGATCATCTCAAAGAAACAAGTGAATTATTTGAAACAGGCTATGTAATCAGGCCAGCCAAGACAAGAAATGTTCATATGGAACAAGTCAGTCCTCATCTGATTTATGGGAGATTACATGCATTAGAAGAATACTTTGGTTTGGATAATCTACGAGTGAAAACGATTCAACGCAGCGGGATGATCTGGATGGGAAAACAACTGCTAGAACGTGATGGTGAACTCGGAAAAGAGCAGTATTATGAGATATGTGAACGGTTCGGCGTAAGCAAAGTAATGAATGGCAACAAGCTAGAGTATATGTGGTGGGGATTAAAAGACTTCGTTAACCCAGACATGATTACTGCATTGTACGAGTAACGCACCTAGAGGATTAATTCCTCTGGGGAAATATGATAAAACTAAAAATTTATTGTGAATCGATAAGGGAGGTGATCAAACGTATGAGTTGCTATCTTTTGTTATAACATGCCGAATCATATTCAATATATTAAAATTTATAGTAAAAAAGAGAGTATACAATTGTTTGATTCCATCAAAATGAAAGTAAGTTCCGTATTTATTCAACCTGAAATATTACGACAATATAACCTTGCATCTTTTACGTACCGTAATCAGAAAACAGTTGTTATGACCACATTCCAAATGCAAGACGAGATCATTCCATATACCAAATATCAGGATGCAAGCTAGCACCCGTTTGCTTTTTAATCTGGGAAATAGATTGATCTTTTACATCCCACAAGTATTTGATATAGTGTTGTTGAGCCATTGCCAGCATTCCTTTCATCCCTCTCCTATCTGTTCGCCAAATAGAAGAGTAGGGGGTTGTTAGTTAGCTGGCAAGGCTTTTTTCATTTTCGGAAATCGTCTGCACTTTTCGGTTGCCAAAGTGTGTACTTTTATTTTGCCAAACACAGTTAATGGTGCTATAGAGTGGAAGGTAATTAAAAAACACTAGTTAATGAAAAGGTGAGTGAATTTGTCTAGAAGAACAGCTGAATTATTATTTAATGCTATGGTAGAGTGTGATCAGGATAGTGTCATAACTGCATTATTAAGAACAATCAAGGAGCAGTATTCAGTAGTCGAGTTAGGTGAGGAGTTTTTTTACAGTTACAGAAAATCGCTGCTCAAATTGAAGATAAAAGAACTAGAGCAGCATTGATCGAAGCAATGGTTGAGTTTCCCAATTTTAATTATGAAGTACTAGACGATTATCTAACACTGGTATCTGATTACGAAACTAGTGATGACGATGCTATAAGATGCCTAGGCTCATTTGTTATAAGGGATTTTTATAATGAAGTTATTTTCTTACGAATTGCTCAATTCTCGGATAAACAAAGAGCGTAAGAATCTTGGTTGAAATAGGGGAAACTGAATGGGGGGAATACCACCTGAGTATCAGCGGTTTGTTGAAGAAGTTCGCACTGCAATAAGAGTAAGTAATCGTGTATTTATAATTTCGCAATTTTTGTATTTTGTCCATCCTTTTTGCAGGGGTTATTCCAATGTTATCCATTCAATACCTCATTACCCTAGCATCCAGTCAGCAATAAACGATTGGGCATGGAGATTACCAGTCAGTACGGAGCATATTATTAATTCGAGAATAGTGACTTCAAGGGAAGCAGAGGTGTTTATCAAATTAGGCCAGTTACTGTATGAGAAGGTTCATTTAACACCAGTTGAAAAAGCAGCGCTCTACTCAGCATTTTTTGAAGGTAAAGATCCAATTGACGTTATTTTTAATTTGCCTTAATGAAATCAAAATAATAGTAAGACATATTAAGATCTTGGGGGCTACAATCCTCAAGGTCTTTCTTTTTCCCTCACCCAGTGTGGAATGATTGGTGGCGCGTCCTGTAAGAACTTAACTCTCATCAGCTCCGTATAATGTTTTTCTGAAATTGGGTACGAGTGAAGTCAACAATTATACTAAGTAAAGTGATGCCGTTACGATATTCAGATTGATTATGGTCAGATACTACACTTTGGTCGACATAATACTAGCAATAATCTATGGTGATGAGTGTATGGATATTCAAGCGATAAATGATTTCGTACGGACACATAATTTGGAGGAGCGAAGTATCGCTGAATTTTTGAACTATTTTAATAACTACTAAATAGAATATAGTGAAGAATTTCAGAAAGAGTTTCAGATTATCATGTTAGCCATGTAGAGCTATGCAGTAATAGTGTCCCTCTTCGAATCACCAATTGGCCTGATGATGGCTATAATCATGTGATCATTGCCGTTAGAATGCATTACAAAGATCAATATGCCGGAATGTATAAGATGGCTTTAACTTATCCGGTGATATAGAGGATGATCACTTATCGCTCTTTTAGAATTGCCTCTGGTAGTTCGCAAGACAAATAAGTAGAACAAGATTGTCTCACAAGTAGAGATTTCTACTACAGGAGACAGTCTTGTTTTTTTACCAAACGAAAATTAACGTTCTAAATCCAAATGAATCAAAGGAAACGGCCTTCCCGAACCATCCAGTTCAGATCGTCCTGTTTGCACAAACCCATACCGTTTGTAGAAAGCATAAGCCCCTTCGTTTTGCTCATTAACATCTACTTTCAAATTCGGGCCATACTTACGCTCTGCATGCTCGAGTAATCTACTCCCAATCCCTTTCCCGTGGTAATCTGGATCAACGAACAGCATTTCGATTTTCGTTCCATCTAGGCCAATAAAGCCTACAGGTTCTTTCTTTTCGTTTATTTCCATCCATACCTCAACGGAAGATAGTGCTTCATTTTTTACCATGTTTTTATAAAACGCAATATCTTCTTTTGTCAAAAAATGGTGCGTACGGCAAACGGCGCGATACCAAATATCTACTAATTGATCACGATAGCTGGCTTCATATCCAACAATTTTGGTATTCATCATGAAACCTCCCGATTCAAACTTAAAAACAAAAAAGAGCACTCTTGAGAGCTTATTATATAGAGTTGCTAGGAACTTTCCTATCTTGTTCACAACTGTTCTATCCTCTCAGAATAATATTGACGCTTAGGGATTCTTCATCGAGCTGGTGTAGAATGGAAAAACGGGATTTTCTCACTCTATTTAGCAGAATTTTTAAAATATTTCAGACATCGATCCACAGGTTGAGCTATACTATTTTTATGGAACAATCTTCTAATTTAGTGGGGGCGGAAAAAATGAAAAAACTCGTTTCTCTAGCAGTCATTGCAAGTATTGCGATCCCGTTACTAAGTCCAACTTTTGTCCAACATGCTGCTGCAAATGCTATTCATGATTATCGTAACGAAGTTCAGGTCAACCAGTTCCGCCCACATGGGGGAGATAAGCAGGAAGTGAATGATTTCATCGCGTCCTTGGTGAAGCAACGATCCAATCCTGCTGAGGTAGCAAAGCTGGTAGCAGACGACTCCTTGACGAATTTTGCGATGAAAACCTATGTGGAAGGATTGGCGAAATACAAAAACATTCAGGTGGTCGAAGCAAAAGTAGACAAGCTGTACACCGTCACGAAGGAGGACGCTTACAATAACTACCGTGCGATTGTGAAATTCAAATACGTCGGGTATACCGCAGATAACAAGGCCATTGAAAAAACGGATTATCTCGGCTTGGCCAGACTCGGGACAGACCCGGTGAACTGGAAGGTGTGGGGTGTCATTTGGCAGGACTCTGGCATCGATGTGTCAGATGTGAAGCTGATTCAGTTGGAGAAGCCGCGCAAAGGCGAAGAAATATGCGTGATCACGACTGATGCCGGTGTGATCAAGCTGAGACTGTTCCCGAACAAAGCTCCAAAAGCGGTGGAAAACTTTAAGACCCTCGCGAAAAAAGGGCAGTACAACAATATGATATTTCACCGTGTGATCAACGACTTCATGATCCAGGCGGGGGATTTGAAAGGGCCAGATGGCAAGGAGCTGCCGAGTATTTACGGCGAGTCCTTTGAGGACGAGTTTAGCAGGGATTTGTTCAATTTCAGAGGAGCGCTCAGTATGGGGAACGCTGGACCCAATACGAACAGCACGCATTTCTACATTGTACAAAGCCCCAAGGTAGATCAGGAGTACCTCGATTTGTCGGCGCTGCCGCTGAACGCAGAAGCGAAGTATAAAGAAATTGGCGGACGAGCTTACCTCGATAACCGCCACACTGTTTTTGGTCATGTATTTACCGGGATGGAAGTCGTAGACAAGATCGCTGCCCAGAAAACAGATGAGGATGCCAAGCCCATCCAAAATCCGATCAAGGTGCAAAAGATCGAATTTGTCCCGTATAACGAATAAGTCTTGCCAGCAAAGCAAAAGCCCCCTCTCATTCCTGTCATTTGGGATGACGAGGGGGTTTGTCGATGAAGGAGAGATACAAGTCAATACGGTTCCCAGCGCAGTTTTCGAGCTTTCTCGAATCGCTCTTCTACGTAGGGCCAGTTGACGATATTCCACCAGTTCTCTACGTACTTGTCTCGCTGGTTTTGATACGCCAGGAAATAGGCATGCTCCCATACGTCCAGAGCTAGTAACGGAATCACATCCCATTGTGATAGGTTCTGGTGCTTTTCGGCTGTAAGAATCTCCAGATGATGTGCGCGCGGGGACCAAACGAGGATCGACCACCCAGGACCTTCTACCTTTTCTGCCGCTTGACTAAATTGTCTCTTAAAGGCGTCATATGAACCGAAATACCGATTGATTGCCGCTGCGAGATCACCAGAGGGAGTGCCACCCCCATTTGGACTCATAGAGGGCCAAAAGATCGTATGCAAGTAATGACCGGCCCCATTAAAGGCTAGCTCGCGTTCCCAATGTCGTATGAGATCGAAGTTGCCACTTTCTCGCGCCTCTGCTAGCTTTCGCTCAGCTGCATTGAGATCGTCTACATACTTTTGATGGAGTTTGTTGTGATGGATTTGCATGGTAGCCTCATCGATGTACGGCTCTAAAGCGTTGTACGTATATGGGAGCGGGGGAAGGGTATGTCGGCCGACAGCCACGGGGCGTGCTGCACGGACTGGATCGCGTGCCTCCGGATAAGAAACGGGTTCTGGCACAACAGGCACCTGTACTTCTTCCGCCACCGCTGGCTGTGCATTTATTGATTCCTGAGCAGCTTCCCTCACCTCGCCTTCCAGTTGGTCATCTTCCCTCAATTGAGCCAGTCGTAGAAAGTGATGGAATTGCTCCTGTACTTGTTGCGCGCGAGTGATGAGAGTAGGGAGTTCATCGCTGTCTTTTGTCGAATCAAGCTTCGATGCTTGCCTTCCAATCACTGTAAATGTTTCTTCGAATTTGTGTAGATGCCGTTCGAGTTCTCGGTTGAGGGTCTTATGTCTTCGCAAATGCTCGATCCATTGGCGGCCCCATTGGCTCCAGTCCAGCAAATTCTTGGCTTCTTCTAGCAAAAGATTCTCCTCCTCGTGGGCACATCATCTCTCCCCACATTATGACCAGTGCCTAGAGAAGGTGCGACATTTGCGGAGTACAAGAAATTTCATCTCCGCATATGGTAGTAGCACAAATGTTTGAGTGGTATGCTGTACTATATTCATTTCAACAGGGGAGACACATTAGCATGAGTAGAGAACGAGCGATAGCCGTTATTGATTCAGGAGTGGGAGGATTAACTGTTGCGAAGGAAGTCATGCGTCAGCTACCCGAAGAACGGATTGTTTATGTAGGCGATAACGCCCGTTGTCCGTATGGCTCCAAATCGCCGGAAGAGATTCGTGCCTACAGCTTTCAAATGATCGATTATGTGATGCGTACACCGTTAAAAGCATTGGTGATCGCCTGTAATACTGCGACTGCCGTCGTGCTGGAGGAAGCGATGGAGGATTTGCCACTGCCCGTCATTGGGGTAATTGAACCAGGGGCACGAGCGGCTGTGCAAGTGACGAAAAACGGAAGGGTCGGTGTCATCGGGACGGAAACGACCATTCGTACCAAAGCGTATGAACGTGCGCTTTTACGGATTCAGCCGGATCTGTACGTCGCAGGTATGGCTTGTCCCGCATTTGTGCCACTGGTGGAGAATCACATGGCAAACTCGGAGGAAGCAAGAAGAGTCGTAAAAGAAACGCTCGCTCCGTTCTTGCACGAGGATTTGGACACGTTAATTTTGGGCTGTACACATTATCCGTTGCTAGCACCAGTCATTTCGGAAGTGATGGGAGATCGCGTACGCTTGATCAACTCCGCAGAAGAGACAGCACGAGAATTGTCCCTGCAAATTACAACGGACGCCCAAAGCAAGCAAATAGAACGCCCGCAGCATCTGTTCGTAACGAGTGGGGACGCCAACAAATTCCGGACCATTGCAGAAGAATGGCTGGATTGCAAAGTAAACGTCCAGCACAACTCCTTGGAAAAAACCGTCCAGTCCTGATGGAAGACCTTGTCTAGCGAGACAAACTTTCAACGCATAAACCCACGCCTAGCTCGTATACATGGTAGTACAAAGTGTCTGGAGGAGGCTGGGGAAATGAAGATAAGGCACATCGGGAAAATGACGGCCGTGCTGGGGGTTAGCGCAGTGCTTTTGTCGGGCTGCGGTCTCTTTGGCCCGGAAAAGGAAACGATTAGTATTGATGCACCACCACAGACAGAGGTATCAGTTAATTTGCCAAACGGCACGCCGTCCCCGGATGCTGCAAAAGAAGGCGCACACCCGGTCGTTCAGGAGACTGGAGAGAGAATGGTGTACTTGCTGGATGCGAACGGTTATATCGTTCCTGTCTCGATGACTCTTCCAAAATCAGATGGTCCTGCCAAACAAGTATTGAGCTACATGGTAAAAGGTGGCCCGGTAGAGAGCATGCTTCAGGGTGGCTTCTCCGCTGTCTTGCCGAAAGGGACAGAAGTAAAAGGACTTGTCATCAAAAACGGCGTAGCCACTGTCGATTTTTCCAAAGACTTCAAAACGTACGAGGGGAAAGACGAGAAGAAAATTGTCGATGCCGTCACCCGGGCGTTGACGGAATTTAGCAATGTCAAGACTGTGCAAATTTGGGTGAACGGAACGCCGTTGACGGAAATGCCAGCAACCAAAACACCCATAACGCTATTAGACCGAAATCAAGGAGTCAATCTCGAACTGGGCGATGGGGCGGTACCAGGAGATACCTCCAGCGTGACAGTTTACTTCCAAGGACAGCTGGATGATACACGCACGTATTATGTCCCAGTCACTCGTTTGGTTCCTGAAACGACTAATATCGCCAAGGCAACCGTTGAAGAGTTGATCAAAGGACCGAAACAAGGATCTCAGCTCTTTAGTTCCTTGCTGCGTACGACACGTGTTCTGGATGTGAAGCAGGAAAAAGATTTGGTGACAGTCAATTTGAGCAGTGACATCCTCAAGTATGACGATGGCAAGGAAGCGAGTCCAGAAGCCCTGAAATCGCTTGTCTTGTCATTGACAGAGACGACAGGAGCCAAGCAAGTGCAGCTGCTGGTGGAAGGAAAACCGCTTGCTAGTGGCGCGTTCACCAAACCGGTGAGCCGCCCAGTTCAACTCAATCCCATACAGATGTAAGGAACGAGCCACGCCCGTATTAGCGAGCGTGGTTTTTGTTTGCCAATGGTTCGTTGTCATTAGCGCGTACGGTTCTCCAAATAACGGGTCCGAGCCCAAGCGATGGGATCGTGATCAAAAGACCTGCCACAAAGCCGACTATACGCGGGTCAGCCATCGTCAAAATCCAGCCGCCAAGGAGCATGGAAAGACCGATCAGAATATTTGAGATCGTCGCATCCAAAGCAAATACTCTGCCATGGTAGCTAGGGGTGACATGCCGCATGATCAACGTATTCAGGCTGGCGTTTCCCATTCCCCCCGCCACGGTGGATAGCGCAAAGAACAGTGCCGTTACATAAATAGTGGGTGAAAAGCTGGTCAAAAGCAGTGCAAATCCTTCCACAGCAAAGCTGCTGGCAGCCACTTCGTAAAAGTATCGTTGAAAGCGCTGAGCAAGTATTCCTCCGATGATGAAGCCAATTCCGATCGCACCGTACAACAGACCAATTCCCCATTCACCGGCAGCAAACACTTGATAGGCATAGACACTGATCAAGACATTGATGATCCCCCCGCCGATTGGCCACACGGCTTTTAACAAAAGGATGGCGTACACAATCGGTGTGGATGTGATGGCGCGTATCACCTCTCCGTAGGAAGAGACATTAGCTGCCTGCTGCAACTGTACGTTAGAAACGGGGTCGGTTGGGGAGGCGGGTACCTTCAGCCTAGCCAGAAACAGAGCCGAGGCGAAAAAGGAGAGGGCATTGAAAAGAAAAGCGAGATCACTTCCCCACAGTGCAACAAAAATACCGCCGATCAACGAACCGATGGCCATGACGATTCCATAGATACTTTGATCAAGTGCATTCGCAGTCGCCAATTCCTCAGGGTCAACGATTTTAGGCAGCAGGGACATTCGTGCAGGATTGTAAAGGGAAGAAAAGGCAACTAACGAAAAAGTACCTGCATAGACCATCCATAGATCTGATTTTTCAGATACGAACAAAAACGAAAGAGCAACGAAGCCGCGAACGAGATCACAGGCGACCATCACTTTTTTTCGATCAAAACGGTCTGCCATCAGACCGCCCAGTGGACCAAAAATCAAGTGAGGCAGCGTGCGTAGTGCGAGGGTAATGCCGACCGCGATAGCTGTTCCCGTTATTTCGAGCAGCAGTGCGAGTACAGCAACGCTGTTAAACCAATCTCCGATTCCGCTTAAGAAATTGGCGGTTAAAAGGCGCCGCAGATTCGGCTTTTTCAAAAGAAACAAGAAGTTCATAAACAGATTCACCTACCATCAAATTAATTAAATGTCTAATTAGATAATATTTTAAACAGTAGAGTAACGGCAAGAAATTTTTTATGAAGAAGGAAGTGACAAGAATATTTGCAATTCACGTAAATAAGGAAGAGGCGTTTGTGCAGTGGCAGATCGTTTCCCGCCTCTGGTATAATGAGCGGAGTGTAACAAAGCGATTTAGGAGGAACTTGGAATGAGAGTGGATGGCCGTGCCCATGACCAATTGCGCCCAGTAACCATTACGCGCAATTACATTAAACACGCAGAAGGATCTTGCCTGATTGAAGTCGGAGACACAAAGGTGATTTGTACGGCGACTTTGGAAGAACGGGTACCGCCTTTTATGCGTGGTGGCGGGAAGGGCTGGATCACAGCCGAGTATTCCATGCTTCCCCGAGCAACAGCGACCCGCAACGCGCGTGAGTCGTCCAAAGGAAAAGTCGGTGGACGAACCATGGAGATTCAGCGTCTGATCGGACGTGCTCTGCGCTCCGTTGTGAACCTTGAAGCAATGGGGGAACGCACCATCTGGCTGGATTGCGATGTCATTCAGGCAGATGGAGGTACACGGACAGCTTCGATTACCGGAGCTTACGTGGCAATGGTAGACGCCATGCAAAACCTGGTGGATAGTGGCACCTGGAAACAGCTTCCGTTAAACGATTTCCTGGCAGCAACCTCCGTAGGGGTAGTCGGCGAGCAAGCTGTACTCGATCTCAACTACAAAGAGGATTCCACAGCGATTGTCGACATGAATGTCGTTATGACGGGAAAAGGAAAGTTTGTCGAGCTGCAAGGAACAGGGGAGGATGCTCCATTTTCGCCTGAACAGCTACAAGAAATGATTGCCCTTGCAAAAGTCGGCATTGACAACTTGATTAACAGTCAAAAAGAGGCGCTCGCTGATGTTTCGCTCTCTTTTGCCCAATCCGTAGCGGAGGAAAGTCATGCCTAATCGAAAAAAAGTCGTTCTCGCAACACGGAACCAAGGAAAAGTGAAAGAATTCAATAGGCTGTTCGCAGATGCGGGCTGGGAAGGAATTAGCCTCGCTGAATTTGACGGCGTGCCTGAGGTAGTAGAAGACAAGGACACCTTCGAAGGAAACGCGTTGAAAAAAGCAATCGAAATCTCTACATACTTGAACATGCCAGCCCTCGGTGACGATTCCGGTCTGGAGGTAGATGCGCTGGAAGGACGCCCGGGTGTTTATTCCGCCCGCTTCGCTGGGGAGGATGCAACAGACGAGCAGAATTGGCGTAAATTGTTGAAAGAGCTGGAAGAGGTATCGACACAGGAACGCACAGCTCGCTTCCGTTGTACGTTGGCGTTGGTGATTCCTGGCGAAGAGCCAATCATCGCCACTGGCGCTTGTGAGGGTGTGATCGCGCGTGACCCAAAAGGGACAAACGGCTTCGGATACGATCCGGTATTCTACATCCCATCGATGGACAAAATGATGGCCGAACTCATGCCAGAAGAAAAGAACCAGATCAGCCACCGCGCTCGTGCTATGCAGCAACTGCTTGAAATCATCAAGTAGACAAGAGAGAAAACAGGAGAGTGAAGCGTGATGGGAATTCTCATCATGAGCGATAGCCACGGCTTGGTTCGGGAAGTCAGCCAGGTCGTCAACCGACATCATGTCGAAAAAATTTTGCATTGTGGCGATTTTTGTGTCGACCATAAGCGCGAGCCGTTTTCCAACATGACGCTTGTCCGAGGCAATTGCGATTCGACACAAGAGGTGCCGACTGAGCAAGAGACCAAATGGCGCGACCTTCACATCCTGCAAACGCACGGGCATCTTTTCGGAGTGAAAGGCTCTCTTCTGCGCCTTCATTACCGTGCAGAAGAGGTCGGGGCAAATGTAGTCGTATTCGGTCACTCTCATGTACCTGTCTGTGGCGTAGAGAGAGACATCTTGTTTCTGAATCCGGGCAGCCTGCAAATGCCGCGCGGTTTTCACGTACCGACATATGCTCTTTTAGAAGAGACAGGAACGAGCCCGACAGAAATATACATAACCGTGACGTTTTACGATCATGTAGGCAACCCGGTTCCACAATTGGGAGGGAACTATTCTGTTCGTCGACCAATGAGGTCTTCTTGAAAACTAAAAGATTTGTGCTATACTAGAATGGTTATAATGGCTAGAATATTATCATCCGAGCCTGCGAAGATACCATGGCGCGGCTGGCGATGTTCTGTTGATTCGATTTAGGAGGGGAAGTTTACGTGGCAGCAAATTGGGAAAAGGTAGAGAATAACCAGGGAGTCCTGACGATTGAAGTAGATGCTACGCAAGTAGACGCAGCATTGGATCAAGCGTTTAAAAAAGTGGTTCAAAAAGTTCAAGTTCCAGGATTCCGTAAAGGAAAAGTACCACGCAAAATGTTCGAATCCCGTTTTGGTGTAGAATCTTTGTACCAAGACGCTCTTGACATTCTGCTTCCAACTGCATACGGACAAGCTGTTCGTGAAGCTGGCATCGAGCCAGTAGATCGTCCAGAAGTAGACGTAACGCAAATGGAGCAAGGGAAAAACCTGATCTTCAAAGCGACTGTAACTGTGAAGCCTGAAGTGAAGCTGGGCGACTACAAAGGTCTGTCCATCGAAGAAAAAGACTTCTCTGTAACAGAAGAGAGCGTTGACGCTGAACTGAAGCGTATGCAAGAGCGTCATGCTGAGCTGGTAGCAGTAGAAGAGGGTGCCGCACAAACAGGCGATATCGCTGTAATCGATTTCGAAGGCTTCCAAGACGGAGTAGCTTTTGAAGGCGGTAAAGCAGAAGATTACTCTCTGGAACTGGGTTCCGGTACTTTCATCGCAGGGTTCGAAGAGCAACTGGCTGGCTTGAACATCGGCGAAGAAAAAGAAATTACCGTAACTTTCCCTGAAGAATACCACTCTCCTAACCTCGCTGGTAAAGAAGCGGTATTCAAAGTGAAGCTGAACAGCCTGAAGCGCAAAAACATGCCTGTCTTGGATGATGAGTTTGCCAAAGACGTGAGCGAGTTCGACACGCTGGAAGAGCTGAAAGCAGACACCAAGAAAAAGCTCGAAGAAAAAACTGCACAAGAAAAAGATCAATATGTTCGTGAGCAGCTCGTTCTGAAAGCAGCTGAAAACGCTGAGATCGATTTGCCAGCAGTAATGGTTGAGCATGAATTGGATCAAATGGTAAATGAATTTGGTCAACGTCTGCAATACCAAGGCATGACGCTGGAACTGTACTACCAGTTCTCCGGCATGGATGAGAGCCAACTGCGTGATCAATTGCGTGCAGACGCAACATCCCGCGTTCGCACTTCCTTGACTTTGGAAGCAGTCGGCAAAGCAGAAAACATCGAAGCAACAGAAGAAGATGTAACTGCAGAACTCGAGAAACTGGCTGGCGTATACGGCCGCCCAGCAGACGAGCTGCGCAAAATCTTCTCCGCACAAGATGGCATGGCTGCTCTGTACCGCGATGTGCAAACTCGCAAAACAGTAGATTTGCTGGTTGCAGAAAGCAAAGTAACAGCATAAGCTTAGAAGAACGCATGATTGGTCAGTGGGCAGGCTAACCCTGAGCACTGGCTGTCAAGATCACAAGGCACGAGTGTATCGTGCCTTGTTTTTCCACCATTGACTTTTTTCGGCAAAGGAGGAAAATACATAATGCTAATCCCTATGGTCATCGAGCAAACAAGCAGGGGCGAGCGCTCCTACGATATTTACTCGCGCCTCCTGAAAGACCGGATTATTCTCTTGGGCACCGAAATTGATGATGAAATCGCCAATTTGGTAGTTGCTCAGCTGCTTTTCTTGCAGGCAGAAGATCCGGACAAAGACATATCGCTATACATAAACTCTCCAGGTGGTTCTGTTACAGCAGGAATGGCCATCTATGACACCATGCAGTACATCAAACCGGATGTGTCCACGATTTGTGTGGGCATGGCTGCCAGCATGGGTGCGTTCCTGTTGGCTGCTGGTGCAAAAGGCAAGCGCTTCGCTCTTCCAAATGCGGAAGTGATGATTCACCAACCGCTCGGCGGTGTGCGTGGGCAAGCAGAAGACATCCGCATTCATGCGGAATGGATTATGAAAACGAAGCGCCAGCTGAATGAGATTTTGTCTGAGCGGACAGGTCAGCCTTATGAACGTGTAGAGCAAGATACAGACCGCGACAATTTCATGAGCGCAGAAGAAGCAAAGGCCTACGGATTGATTGACTCTATTATCGAACGCAAAAACTGACCCGTTGTGAGGTGAAGCGCATGTTTAAGTTTAACGACGACAAAGGCCAACTGAAGTGTTCCTTCTGCGGCAAGTCCCAGGAACAGGTGCGCAAGCTGGTAGCTGGTCCTGGTGTTTACATTTGTGACGAATGTATCGAACTGTGCAATGAGATTGTACAGGAAGAACTGGGCACTGAAGAAGAAATCGATATGAAAGAAATTCCAAAGCCAGTGGAAATTCGCAAAATCTTGGACGACTATGTCATCGGTCAAGATATGGCGAAGAAATCCTTGTCTGTAGCGGTGTACAACCACTACAAACGGATTAATTCCGGGGCGAAGATCGAGGATGTGGAGCTGCAAAAATCCAACATCATGCTGATCGGTCCGACTGGTAGCGGGAAAACGTTGCTCGCGCAAACATTGGCGCGCATTCTGAATGTACCTTTCGCAATTGCGGACGCAACTTCTCTGACAGAAGCAGGCTATGTGGGCGAAGACGTTGAAAATATCTTGCTCAAGCTCATCCAAGCTGCTGACTATGATGTGGAGAAGGCTGAAAAAGGAATCATTTACATCGACGAGATTGATAAGGTAGCCCGCAAATCGGAAAACCCATCCATCACGCGTGATGTATCTGGTGAAGGTGTTCAGCAAGCGCTCTTGAAAATTTTGGAGGGTACTGTTGCAAGTGTTCCACCACAAGGCGGACGCAAGCATCCTCACCAAGAGTTCATCCAAATCGACACGTCGAACATTTTGTTCATCTGCGGCGGTGCATTTGATGGCGTCGAGCAGATTATCAAGCGTCGTTTGGGTAAAAAAGTCATCGGTTTCGGTGCAGACTTCGGCGATGGCGTAAAAGGCGATCTGAAAGCCGGAGAATACCTGAAATACATTTTGCCGGAAGACCTGTTGAAATTTGGTCTGATTCCGGAGTTCGTCGGTCGTTTGCCAGTGCTGGCTACCTTGGAGCCGCTGGATGAGGAGACGCTCGTGCGTATCCTGACTGAGCCGAAAAACTCTTTGGTGAAACAGTACCAAAAACTGCTGAGTCTCGACGGTGTTGAGCTGGAGTTCGATAACGGTGCGCTGCTGCAAATCGCCAAAGAAGCGATTAAGCGCAACACTGGTGCGCGCGGACTGCGTGCGATTATCGAACAAATCATGCTCGATATGATGTATGAGCTTCCTTCCAGAGAAGACGTCAACAAGTGTGTCATTACTGAAGAAACGGTACGCGACAAAGTGAAGCCGCAACTGTTGACCAAAGAAGGTCAGGAATTGCACGAAGAAACAGCATAAGCATTGTCTGCACAAACCATCTCGTTATCGGCGAGGTGGTTTTTTTGTTGGTGGTTTACGTCTACGCTTGCGGGGCAATACTACTTGATATCGTTCAAGAGAAGCTTTACATATGCACAAAACGGTCATGAACGTGTTCCTTTTTCTTCGGGGGACCAAAGTTGACCGCAAGCGAAGACGCATGGGAGGGACTGCATATGGACTATACGACATTGGTCATTGCTGTCATTGAAGTGGTTGTTGGTATCGTGATCGGCACCTACTTTTGGAACTTACTGCGAGCGCAGAGAAACACGAAAACCTCAACCGAAAAGGAATCGCGCAAGGATCTTGATTCCATTCGCAAAATGAGAATGGTTGCGTTGACAGAACCTCTGTCAGAGAGAACAAGACCAGCGACTTTGGGAGAAATTGTAGGACAAGAAGATGGGCTTCGCGCGTTGCGTGCCGCTTTGTGTGGTCCCAACCCGCAGCATGTCATTATTTATGGACCACCTGGTGTAGGCAAGACCGCAGCGGCTAGGGTCGTGCTGGAAGAAGCGAAGAAAAATCAGCTATCGCCGTTTTCTTCTGATGCCAAGTTTATTGAAATCGATGCGACGATCGCTCGTTTTGATGAGCGCGGGATTGCTGACCCGTTAATCGGCTCTGTACATGATCCGATTTATCAAGGGGCAGGCTCGCTTGGGCAGGCGGGGATTCCGCAGCCAAAGCCAGGCGCTGTGACGAAAGCCCACGGTGGCATGCTGTTTCTTGATGAAATAGGGGAACTTCATCCTATTCAAATGAATAAGTTACTAAAGGTTCTCGAAGACCGCAAAGTCATGCTGGAGAGTGCTTACTACAGCGAGGAAAATAACCAAATTCCTTCGCATATTCATGACGTATTCAAATACGGTTTGCCCGCCGACTTTCGTCTAGTTGGAGCGACGACGAGGTTGCCAGAGGAACTGCCTGCTGCGCTTCGTTCCCGTTGTTTGGAAATCTTTTTCCGCCCATTGAAGGCCGGAGAAATTGGGAGTATCGTGCGTACGGCCGTGCCTAAAATGAATATGAATATAGAAGACAGCGCTGTTTCCGTGATCGAGCGCTACGCGACCAATGGACGTGAAGCGATCAATACACTGCAAATCGCTGCGGGAATTGCCTTGACTGAAGAACGCCAAGACATCCAGGCTGCCGATGTGGAATGGGTGATGCATAGCAGTCAAAAATCGCCTCGTCCCGAAAAGCAGGTGCATGATACACCGCAGGTCGGTTTGGTCAACGGTCTTGCTGTGTACGGTCCGAATATGGGCAGTGTGATGGAGCTTGAAGTGACTGCTTCACCCACCGCTGTTCCAGGTCAAGGCCGAATGGCGATGACAGGAATGGTCGAAGAAGAGGAAATGGGCAGCCGCAGCCGGACGATTCGCCGAAAGTCGATGGCAAAAGGCTCGATCGAAAACGTTTTGACTGTCCTGAACAGAATGGGCGTCCGCCCGTATGATTATGATCTGCATATCAATTTTCCGGGAGGCATCCCTGTCGATGGACCTTCTGCGGGGATTACCATTGCCACTGCGATCTACTCGGCGATTTTGAATCAGCCTGTCGATAATTTGCTGGCTATGACGGGCGAAGTGAGTATTCATGGGAAGGTAAAACCGGTTGGGGGTGTAGTCGCGAAGGTAGAGGCTGCCAAACAAGCGGGAGCGACCAGAGTCCTCATTCCGCAGGAAAACTGGCAAAGCATTTTTGCAGACATGAAAGGGATCGAAATCATACCAGTGTCGACAGTCACTGAGGTAATCGAGCTAGCTGTACCACTAGCTGCCATGCAGGAAGAAGAGGCGACGGGATTTACTTTGCAAATCCCAGCAGAGGATCTCGCTTCCTCCCCGCTATCCCTGTAGCAGTCGGGTATGCTCGCGGATTAGACATCGGATTGTGTTTGCGCTACAATGGAAAAAAGCTTCTGCTTGCAAGAGCCTGAGGCCTTGCCCGGCCTGAAACGAGCTCCACAAAAAATGATGCGTATGATCTTTTTTGTCTCGTTTTTTGGGGCCGGGTGGGCGTTTGAAAAACGGCTTTGAGGGCCGTTTTTGTCTGTTATCAGGCTCTTTGTAAGAGGGTAGATCAACAAGGAGAGGTGCATCCGCTTGGGCGAACGTTCCGGTAAACGAGAATTACCGCTTCTCCCGTTGCGAGGATTGCTTGTGTATCCGACAATGGTACTCCATTTGGACGTTGGACGGGAAAAGTCCATCCGCGCATTGGAGCAAGCCATGGTAGACGATAACAAGATTTTGCTTGCGACACAGGAAGAGGTCCATATAGAAGAGCCAGATGCTGAGCAAATTTACAGTATTGGTACCGTTGCGCGCGTGAAACAAATGCTGAAGCTGCCGAATGGGACAATCCGTGTTTTGGTAGAAGGCTTGCAACGCGCGAAGATCGAGGAGTATCTTCAGCAGGAAGAGTATTTCGTCGTGTCGATTACATATTTGCAAGATGAAAAAACAGAGCAGAACGAAGTGGAAGCTTTAATGCGTTCCTTGCTGGGCCACTTTGAGCAGTACATCAAGCTGTCCAAAAAGGTTTCTCCAGAGTCGCTAACCTCTGTGCAGGACATTGAGGAACCGGGACGTTTGGCGGATGTGATTGCTTCGCATTTGCCGCTCAAGATGAAGGACAAACAAGAAATTTTGGAGACCACCAACATCAAGGAACGTCTCGAAATTCTTTTGGACATTTTGAACAACGAGCGCGAGGTACTTGAGCTGGAGCGCAAGATCGGCAACCGCGTGAAGAAACAGATGGAGCGCACGCAAAAGGAATATTACCTGCGCGAGCAAATGAAGGCTATCCAAAAAGAGCTGGGCGACAAGGACGGACGTCAAGGTGAAGTAGATGAGCTGCGTGCACAGCTCGAAAAGTCGGACGCTCCAGAGCGGATCAAGGTGAAGATCGAGAAGGAGCTCGAGCGTCTGGAAAAGATGCCGGCGACTTCTGCGGAAGGCTCGGTCATCCGCACGTATATCGATACCTTGTTTGCGCTGCCGTGGACGAAGACGACAGAAGACAATCTGGATATTCATCATGCACAGCAAGTTCTCGATGAAGATCATTACGGCCTGGATAAACCAAAAGAGCGCGTTTTGGAGTATTTGGCAGTACAAAAGCTGGTAAACTCCATGCGTGGACCGATCCTTTGTCTGGTAGGTCCTCCGGGTGTCGGGAAAACATCTCTGGCCCGTTCTGTAGCACGTGCAATCGGGCGTGAATTCGTTCGCATTTCCTTGGGTGGAGTACGCGATGAAGCAGAAATTCGCGGACACCGCCGCACGTATGTAGGTGCTCTTCCAGGGCGAATCATACAAGGAATGAAGCAAGCCGGTACGGTTAATCCTGTCTTTTTGCTGGATGAGATCGACAAGCTCGCGTCCGATTTCCGTGGAGACCCTGCGTCTGCCCTGCTCGAAGTACTCGATCCAAACCAAAATGATAAATTCAGTGATCACTATATCGAAGAGACTTATGATTTGACGAACGTGATGTTTATTACGACCGCAAACAGTCTTGATACGATTCCGCGCCCGCTCTTGGACCGGATGGAGGTCATCTCGATTTCCAGCTATACCGAACTGGAAAAGCTGAACATTTTGCGTGATTACCTCTTGCCGAAGCAAATGCAGGATCACGGCCTGGGCAAAGATAAGCTGAAAATGAACGACGACGCGATGCTGAAGCTCGTTCGTTTGTACACGCGGGAAGCGGGAGTTCGCAACCTCAATCGCGAAGCAGCCAACGTATGCCGCAAAGCTGCCAAGCTAATCGTGAGCGGTGAGAAGAAGCGTGTCGTAGTTACAGTAAAGACGTTGGAGACATTGCTCGGCAAACCGCGCTACCGCTATGGACTGGCGGAGAAAAAAGATCAAGTCGGCTCCGTTACGGGTCTGGCTTGGACACAAGCAGGCGGAGATACGCTGAATGTAGAAGTCAGCATTCTGCCTGGAAAAGGAAAGCTCACCCTGACAGGGAAACTGGGTGAGGTCATGAAGGAATCTGCGCAGGCTGCTTTCAGCTATATTCGCTCCCATGCAGATCAGTGGGGAATTGATCCTTCCTTCCACGAGAAGAACGACATTCACATCCACTTTCCAGAAGGGGCGATTCCAAAAGACGGTCCGTCTGCTGGGATTACGATGGCAACCGCACTCGTATCCGCCCTCACGAAAATCCCTGTGAAAAAAGAAGTGGGGATGACCGGGGAGATTACATTGCGAGGTCGGGTACTGCCAATTGGCGGGCTGAAAGAAAAGTGCATGTCCGCTCACCGTGCAGGTTTAACCACGATCATTTTGCCAAAAGACAACGAGAAGGATATCGAGGATATCCCGGAGAGCGTACGCGGTGAACTGACATTCTATCCAGTTGACCATTTAGATGAAGTGCTGCGTCACGCGCTAACTAAACAGCCAGTAGGTGACAAAGCATGAAAGTAACATCATCAGAGTTTATTATCAGCGCGGTTGGACCGAAGCAATATCCGACGGATGGTCTCCATGAGATCGCGCTGGTAGGACGTTCCAACGTAGGAAAATCATCATTGCTCAATAAAATGATGAACCGCAAAGGGCTTGCCCGGATCAGTTCTCGTCCGGGTAAAACCCAGACATTGAACTATTTCCGTGTCAATCAAATGCTCTACTTCGTTGACTTCCCGGGTTATGGGTATGCAAAGGTAGCGAAATCGATCAAGGAACAATGGGGAAAAATGATCGAGGGTTATTTGAAAAACCGGAATGAGCTTCGCTTCATTATTCAACTGGTCGATATTCGCCATGCTCCGAGTAAAGACGATGTTGCGATGTACGATTGGTGCAAGCAAATCGGGATTCCTACCGTTGTCGTGGCGACGAAAGGTGATAAAATCGCTCGCGGGCGTTGGCTACAGCATACGAAGATCATCCGTCAAAGCCTGAATTTGCGCGGGGATGATACGATCATTGTATTTTCCTCGGAGACAGGTCAAGGCAAGGATGAACTGTGGGCAGAAATCATGCGTCGTATCCGTGCTGGCGAGGAAATGGCCAAGGAGACGGCTGCTAGGGCAGAAGAGATTGCTCCAGCCAGTGAGTAATTCTTAGACCCAATTCGTCGTGGGGAAGGGAGCATCTAAGTGAGCGGGAGTGCTTGCTTTGCTGTACGTGGTGTGATCGAAGGCTTCTATGGAACACCTTGGACACATGAAGAGCGGCTGGATATGATCGACTTTTTACACCGACATGATTACAACGCGTATTTCTACGCCCCAAAAGATGACGAGTATCTGCGGGAACGCTGGATGGAGCCGCTTCCTGCGAAAGCTAATCAACAGTTAGATGAGCTGATCCAGCGGGCAAAGACTCGCAACATGCGGTTTATTTATTGCCTGGGTCCTGGACTCAGCATGGAATATACAAATCCTCAGCACTTGGAGCTGTTGGGCAGGAAGTATCGGGATTTGTATGATCGTGGTGTGCGTTACTTTGCACTATTGTTCGATGATATCCCTATGCATCTATTGCATGAGAAGGATGTAGCCGAGTTTGCCCATTTGGCGGAGGCGCATGCCTATACGACGCTTTATGTGTGGGATTTGATACGGAGCTGGGGCGATCAGGTCAAGCTGGTTGTCTGTCCTACACAATACAACGGGATTGGAAAAGAAGCGTACATCATGTACCTCGGCCAGCATTTGCCGCCAGAAATCGATTTGTTCTGGACGGGACGATTCGTTTGCTCGCCCTACCTGACGGACGGCGATGCGATTCGCTTTCATGAGTACACGGGTCATCAGCCATTTTATTGGGACAACTACCCTGTGAATGATTTGGCTATGGCGAGCGAACTACATATCGGTCCATTACGTCACCGAGACCCTGACTTGTGGCAATACGCAGCAGGCTATGTGGCGAATGCGATGTCTAGACCAGAATGCTCGAAGATTCCTTTGATTACGACGGCGGCTTATTTGCGAGATCCGATCGGCTACGATCCTGATACGGTATGGAAACAAGCTGTAGAGGAAGTAGCGGGACAAAAGGATGCGGATGCTTTCTTCACCTTTGCGAATAACGTGCAAAGCTCATTTTTATGTGAGGTGGAATCGCCGCGATTGCTAGAAGAGATCCTGACCTTCCGCTTTCATTTTTTGCAGGGAGATCGGCAAAAAGCCATTGCTGATTTGGCGGCTCTTTTTCAGAAGATGGAAGCGGCGGCTGACAAGCTGTTGGCAGGGATGACGAATCAGAAGCTTGCAGAAGAAACGAGGCCGTGGGTGGAGAAGTTTCATCTGTGGACCAAGGTCGGTCTGTCGGCAGTCGCTCTCATTGATCATGGGACAAGAGGGCGACTTCCACAAGCAGCGTATCATTTGCTCCGCCTCAAACGGTGGCTCAAACGAACAGAGCGTTACCCGCAAGAAGTGTGTGGACCGGTCATGCAGCTTTTTGTGGATGCCGTCATGCTAGAAGTTAAGAAGAGCTCATAAAAAAGGTTCCTTTCCCGCAGGGGAGAAGGAACCTTTTTTGCTTTTCGCATTAGGCGGATTCACGACCGTCATTTGGCTTTCTCTGACGGAAATTCCGCACCCATTCTTGAATCGGCAGCTCAGCGAGAATCATGCCGGTGAAAATCAGGAGACATCCGGTTAATTGCCTTCCACTCAGTACTTCATGAATAAAGATGTACGAGGTGACTGCCGCAAATACGGGCTCCAAAGCGAAAATGAGAGCGACCCGCGTCGAGCTGGTTTGTTTTTGCAAGGCTGTCTGCGCGAGAAAGGCCAGTGCCGTGGCGAAAATAGAAGTGACGATCAAACCAAAGGCAACCTCGGGTATGAACAAGATCGCCGGATCAAAAGCGCGACTCCAATCCTCAAAGAAAAAGGCGTACAGCCAGCTCATCATAGCTACTGTGCCTAACTGCGTGATAGCAAGGGGCAATGCTGCAAAACGAGGTGCGTATTTGCCGGTAGAGACGATTTGCATGGCGAAGCAGATTGCGGCGACGAAGATCAGGGCATCACCGAGATTAAAGGAGAATGATTGGTTCTGCGTCAGCAAATACAAGCCGAATGCTGCCAGAATCACACCGACGATAGCGAAAGGCTTCACGCGCTCACGCAAGAGCAAAAAGGAGAAGAGCGGCACCAATACGACGGCTAATCCAGTGATAAAGCCAGCTTTGGACGGCGAAGTATACAATAGTCCTACGGTCTGCAAGGCGTAGCCCAGACAGAGCCAAAAACCGAGGATTGCGCCTGCACGAAGCAGTGGTCCTCTCCATTCAGAGGTATGCTGACGATGACGATTGCGGATGAAATAGATGACCAATAAAAATAACGCAGCTATGGTAAAACGAACAGCGTTAAACGTATTGGGAGGCAGCGATGCGATTGCCTGCTGTACGATCAAAAACGTAGTTCCCCAGATAACTGCGACGAGGACTAGCGTTATGTCTGCCATCCAAGGTTTTCTCAAAGCTTCTTTCCTCTCCTTTCTGACATTTTCACAATTTTTCTTCTGTTTTCATGTATAGCCGACATCATAAGGGATTCCCTGAAGGAACGCAAGCGGATTATATAGGATGTACGCAAAGTGCGCTCCGTTAATAAACTTTTCACAATTACTCCTATCCGATTCGGGACATAATGATATAATAATAGTGCATTTTACATATGCCGCTAACAGGTTTGCTATTCTGGGAGGACATTATGGATATTCTTTTGCTGGGTCTAAACTATAAAACAGCTCCTGTCGAAATTCGCGAAAAGTTTACATTCAGCGACGATGGGACAGCACGCGCTCTTCATCTCCTCTCCCAGACGAAGAGTATCGCAGAATGTATCATACTGGGAACGTGCAACCGGACGGAGATTTACGTCGTTTGCGACCAGGCGAATATTGGCCGAGACTATACCCGCCGTTTTTTGGCTGAATGGTTCGGCGTGGAGAAAGAACAATTTAAGGATCATCTCTATATAAAAGAGAACGAACAGGCAATCGAGCACTTGTTCCGCGTCTCTTCCGGTCTTGATTCGATGGTAATGGGAGAAACACAAATCCTCGGACAAGTCCGTGATGCGTTCCTGTTAGCGCAGGAGCTTCAAACGACAGGGACTGTCTTCAACACCTTGTTCAAGCAAGCGATTACGTTCGCCAAGCGTGCCCATACAGAGACAGCGATTGGGCAAAATGCGGTTTCTGTCAGCTACGCTGCTGTCGAGCTGGGGAAAAAGATTTTCGGTTCCTTCGCAGGGAAGTCTGTCCTGATCGTCGGAGCGGGCAAAATGAGCGAGCTGACCGCCAAACATCTGCACGCAAACGGATCGGAACGTGTCATGGTAGCGAATCGTACATTAGAGCGAGCGCAGCTTTTGGCAGAAAAGTTCAAGGGTGACTCCTGTACGATGGAGCAGCTGCCAGAGGCACTGCTCACAGCAGACATCGTCATCAGCTCGACCGGAGCGACAGGTTATGTCCTCGGCAAAAAAGAACTGGCTCCGATCATGAAACAACGAAAGCATCGTCCGTTGTTCATGGTGGATATCGCAGTTCCTCGCGACCTGAATCCTGACTTGCATGATCTTGATAACGTATTTTTATATGATATTGACGATCTGGAAGGAATCGTTGCGAGTAATGTTGCGGAACGTTCTCGTGAAGCGGAACGTCTGGATGTTATGATTCAAGAAGAGATCGTGGCATTCACGACCTGGTACCAGACGCTTGGCGTAGCACCACTCATCGCTGCACTGCGTGACAAGGCAAACACGATCCAAAGCGAAGCGATGCGAAAAATCGAAAACAAGCTGCCGAACCTGTCTGAGCGGGAGATGCACATCATCCGCAAGACAACCAAGGGCATTGTCAATCAACTGTTGCACGATCCGGTCGTGCGTTTAAAAGAAATGGCAGCTACCAAAGATGGGGAAGAAGTACTGGATATTTTCGAGAAAATGTTTGCGTTGGAGGAGATCCTGGAGCGAAAAGAACAGGAAGCAATCTGGGCTAACGATAAAAATAAACAGACATCTTCTTCTCGGGAGCAGGTATTGGCTTCCCGGTTCCCTGAATAAGCTGACCTAACAATCTATCTGCTACTAGAGGTTGTTCAAAAAGTCGTCTTTTGATCACGAAGTAGCTCAGAAAGCTAATTCCACATCGAATATGGCGTTCACCTCCGAAGTCCGGTGCTCATGTAGATTACCTACACTCCGCTCCTCCGTCGTTCGGTTCTCGCCATCTTCTCGGTGCTAAAAAGCCGACTTTTTGAACACGCACTGTTAGAAACCGATTGGGAAAGTGGGGGAGAGAGTGCATGGCCGAGGTGAGATGGATCTACGACTTGACGATCTTTCTCTACGCTGCAAGTGTTCTCTTCTATTTTAACGACTTCTTGCAAAGCAACCGGAAAGTCAATCGTCTGGCTTTCGGGTTGCTTGTTGTCGTTTGGGCCTTGCAAACCGCATTTTTTGTCTCGCAAGCAGTCATGAAGGGGTATTTTCCAGTCATTACGCTGTTTGAGACGCTATTTTTTTATTCATGGGTGCTGGTAGGCTTGTCGCTTGCTATTCACTATTTTTTTCGGATTGATTTGCTGGTTTTTTTTACTAATATTATCGGGTTTGTCGTGCTCGTCATGTCGATGTTTTTGCCGGAAACGCCGATTGAGGCTGTATCGAGTATTTTGACCTCTGAGCTATTGCTGACACATGTGACACTGGCCATGTTCAGTTACGGGGCTTTCTCGCTCTCCATGATCTTCTCGGCCATGTACTTGCTCCAGCACAAAATGCTCAAGGGAAGACGCTGGTCGCCGTTGCTCAGGCGTTTGCCTAGCCTTGATAAATTGGAGGGCTACGCGTACCGAATGAACATGCTGGGTGTACCGATGCTCTTGCTCTCGATTGTATTAGGGATCATTTGGGGTAAAATGGTTTTGCCGGAGAAATTTCTGCTAGATTCAAAAGTAGTGCTCTCCGTGCTGGTCGTTGCGATTTATTCGTTGTGGCTGTACCAACGCTATCGGGATACGATGCAGATGCGCAGACTCGCGCAGTGGAACGTCGTGGCGTTTTTGTTACTGCTTATTAATTTTTTAGGCTTCACTACTTCTACATTTCACGACTGGTGGTAGGAGCTGTTCATCAAGGAGGCTGTCATGGGAAAATGGAAAGTGGGAACGCGTCGCAGCAAATTGGCGCTCACCCAAACGAAGTGGGTCGTAGATAAACTGAAGGGGTTCGCACCTGAAGCTGATTTTGAATTGCATGAAATCGTGACAAAAGGCGATCGGATCCTCGATGTGACCTTGTCCAAAGTAGGCGGAAAAGGATTGTTTGTCAAAGAAATCGAGCAATCCTTGTTCGATAAGGAAACCGATTTTGCGGTACACAGCTTGAAGGATATGCCGGCTGAATTGCCAGAGGGCTTGGTAATTGGCGCGATTCCGAAGCGTGTTGATCCTCGAGATGTCCTGCTTTCCAAGGACGGCAAGACGTTGGATGAATTGCCACAAGGAGCTTTGGTAGGAACCAGTAGCTTGCGCCGTTCTTCACAAATTCTCGCACATCGCCCTGACATTCAGATCGAATCTCTGCGTGGAAATATTGATACGCGCATGCGCAAGCTTGAGGAAGGGAATTTTGATGCGATCATCCTCGCTGCGGCTGGGCTTGAGCGCGTGAATTTTGAAGGGAACATCTCACAGTTCCTGCCTGTTGAAATCAGCTTGCCAGCAGTCGGTCAAGGTGCGCTTGCCATCGAATGCCGTGCAGACGATGAGGAGACACTCGCTCTTTTGAAGCAGTTTGATGACGCACCGACGCGTTTGGCGGTAACGGCAGAGCGCAGCTTCCTGCATAAACTCCAAGGAGGCTGTCAGGTGCCGATTGGCGCATATGCGACAGTTGGTGAGAACAATGAAATTACTTTGACAGGTATGGTTGGCTCCCCAGATGGGAAGCAAATGTTCAAAAACACGGCGACCGGTCAAGATCCGTTAACGCTGGGAATTCAAGTGGCGGAAGCTCTTCTGGCGCAAGGAGCGGGAGACGTACTTGCGCAAGTATTGCGGGAGAATGAGCAATGATTGCCCACGGATCGCACAAGCCGCTGACTGGCAAGTGCATCATGGTCACGCGGGCAAGAAGTCAAGTTTGCGAGCTCGTTGAGCATATCGAGCGGTTAGGTGGGGAAGCGTACGCATTTCCCCTGTTAAAAATGATGCCGCCGACGGACACAGCCAAGCTCGACGAAGCCATCACCCAGTTGCCAACATACGACTGGGTGGTCTTCACGAGTGTGAATGGTGTACGCTTTTTCTTGGAGCGCATGCGCGAGGTCGGGGTAGGACTCGAAGCGTTCACTGGCAAAATTGCTGCGGTCGGTCCGAAGACGGCAAAGGCGCTTGAGCATCACGGGCTCGAAGTAGCTGTCATCCCGTCTGATTACGTGGCGGAGGGCTTGCTGTCGAGCTTGTATGATCAGTTGCTTCCTGGTCAGCGCGTTCTGCTGCCTCGTGCAGATATTGCCCGCAAGGCACTGCCAAAGGAGTTGGCTCGGTTGGGGCTTCTCGTGACAGAGGTAGACGTGTATCACACTGTCATTGATGCGAAGCAGGCTCCAGACGCAGCGGAAAAGCTACAGCAAGGTCTCATCGATATCATCTTGTTTACTAGCTCTTCAACGGTGACGCATTTCATGGCAGCGATGGAGTCTTATGCATCGTTAGACTGGCTCAAGCACGTTCAGATAGCCTGTATCGGGCCAATAACGGCAGATACAGCAAAACAAAACGGGCTTTCTGTTCATGTGGTAGCGAGTGAGTACACCGTGGAAGGCTTACTAGCAGCTATCATAGAGAATCTGGGAGGGAATCGACATGGCACAAACATTTGACCGTCATCGCCGTCTTCGCAAAAGCGCGGCTATGCGCAATCTGGTGCGGGAGAACCACGTACGGGTGGAAGACTTGATTTATCCGTTGTTCGTGGTGGAAGGAACGGGTATTAAGAATGAGATTCCGTCCATGCCAGGCGTGTATCAGCTCTCCTTGGACACACTGGCTGAAGAGATGAAAGAAATCGAAGCTCTGGGAATTCAAGCTGTTTTGATGTTTGGGGTACCAACACATAAAGACGCATGTGGAACAGAGGCGTACAATGATGATGCGATTACCCAGCAGGCGATGCGTCTGATCAAGGAAGCCCATCCAGAAATGATTGTGATTGCAGATACATGCCTGTGTGAATACACCGATCATGGTCACTGTGGTGTCATTCACGAAGGCGAGGTCATGAATGACGAAACATTGAAGCTTTTGGGTCAGACCGCCGTTTCCCAGGCAAAAGCGGGAGCAGATATTATTGCACCGTCCAACATGATGGACGGTTTCGTGGTGGCAATCCGTGAAGCTTTGGACGAGGCTGGTTTTGAGCACATTCCGATCATGTCCTATGCGGTGAAATACGCTTCTGCCTTCTACGGTCCGTTCCGCGATGCGGCAGGTTCGACTCCACAATTCGGCGATCGCAAAAGCTACCAAATGGACGCGTCCAATGCACGTGAAGGTCTGCGCGAGGCAGCTTCCGATGTAAAAGAAGGCGCGGACTTCTTGATCGTGAAGCCAGGTCTTGCCTTCATGGACATGGTTCTTCGCCTGCGTGAGAACTTCAACCTGCCGATCGTGGCTTACAATGTGAGTGCCGAGTATTCCATGGTCAAAGCAGCAGCTCTGAATGGCTGGATTGATGAAGAGCGTATCGTCATGGAAACATTGGTAGGCTTCAAGCGCGCAGGCGCAGATTTGATTATTACGTATCATGCAAAAGATGTTGCAAAATGGCTGGCGAGGTGAGCACGAGATGAATAGAGAAAAATCTACTCAGTTATTTGCAGAAGCACAGCATTACATACCAGGCGGAGTAAACAGTCCGGTTCGTGCCTTTAAAAGCGTTGGAGGCAATCCTGTTTACATTGCAAAAGGAGAAGGCTCCCGCATTTTTGATGTGGATGGAAACTGCTACATTGACTACATCGGCTCGTGGGGTCCATTGATCTTGGGTCATGCGCATCCGCGTGTCCTTGCAGCGATTACGGAAGTCGCTGCGCTTGGAACCAGCTTCGGAGCACCAACTGAGCGGGAAACAGAAATGGCAAAGCTCGTTTGTGAGATTGTGCCATCTGTAGAAGTCGTACGCATGGTGAACTCCGGTACAGAGGCAACGATGAGCGCTCTTCGCCTCGCGCGTGGCTTTACCAAACGCAACAAAATCATGAAGTTCGAAGGCTGCTACCATGGTCATGCCGATAGCCTATTGATCAAAGCTGGTTCCGGTGTGGCTACACTAGGGCTTCCAGACAGCCCAGGCGTACCAGAAGGAACCGCACATAACACAATTACGGTTCCTTACAATGATCTGGAAAGCGTCAAACTGGCATTTGAAGCGTTTGGCGATGATCTGGCAGCAGTTATTGTGGAGCCAATCGGCGGCAACATGGGGGTTGTTCCTCCACAGCCAGGCTTCCTTGAAGGACTGCGTGAAATTACGGAGAAACATGGTACACTGCTCATCTTCGATGAAGTCATGACGGGCTTCCGTGTAGCTTTGGGCGGTGCACAAGAGCTGTACGGCATTACTCCGGATCTGACAACGATGGGGAAAGTCATCGGCGGTGGCTTGCCAGTAGGTGCATATGGCGGTAAACGTGAGATCATGCAGCAAGTGGCTCCAGCAGGACCAATCTATCAGGCAGGTACGCTGTCAGGAAATCCTTTGGCGATGGCAGCAGGCTTGACTACCTTGCAAGAGCTCAGCAAATCAGGTGCTTACGAGCGCTTGGAGAAGATGTCTGCTCGTTTGGCTGAAGGCTTGGCTGACAATGCCAAGAAGCTGGGCATTCCGCACACGCTCAATCGCGTAGGCTCCATGGTTTGCCTGTTCTTCACAGAGACGCCGGTTATCAACTATGAAACAGCGAAAACATCCGATCTGGAGCGTTTCTCGGCATACTTTAGCTATCTGCTGGAGGAAGGTGTCATGATCCCGCCGTCCCAGTTTGAGGGTATGTTCGTTTCCTTGGCTCATACAGATGAAGATATCGAACGGACGATTGAAGTAAGCTACAAAGCGATGAAAAAAGCGTTTGAATAAAGAAGGAAGCACTTCCTTGCTGATGCGGGAGGTGCTTTTTTTTTGCTTTTTGCAGGATTTTTCCACCCCCTGTCAAAATACGAAGGAAAATGCAGATGAATGAGGTGGAGAGATGGAAGGGACGATTGTTCACGTGCCGCAAAAGCATCTGATTGGGCTTAGCTTCTCTGGTTCGTTTCCGATGCTTGTGGAATGCATGCCCAAACTGTGGGAGACTTTTTTGAAGCGTCAGCATGAGATTCCTCTCGTGATTTCACCGGATGTTCGTTACGACATCAGCGACGAGAATCGGACGTACCAAATGTATACCGAGTACATTGTGGTGGAAGTAGAGCGTTTCGACCATATTCCTGCGGGCATGGTCGGGTTCACGATCCCAGCGAAGACATACGCCCGGTTTACCCACACAGGACCGATGGAACAGGTCCAAAGCACATACCACGGCCTGTTTGGCTGGCTTAACGAGAATGGCCATCAAGTGGACGAGCGAGCTCTTCGCATGGAGCGCTATGATGAGCGGTACGTTCCATCTGTGCATGAGTCTGTTCGGGCCGACAATACGTATGAAATTTTTATCCCGCTCCGGTAAAAAACAAGAAAACAACACCTACTTTGCACGCGCAAGAGGTGTTGTTTTTGATGTCAATCCATTTGCTTGTCCAAGAAGCGTGCTAGTTCACCCATGACAGACTGTAGCACTTGAAGGGAATCATCGACATAGAGATCAACATCGAGGGAGTGCTTGGCGTTTTGCGGGAGATGGAGCTGGATGTTTGGTTTGGATGTGGCCAGCTGATCAACCACACCCTGGTCGTAGTAATGATCGGCAGTGCCTGAGACGAGTAATACCTGCTGGGTAAGAGTCAGCAATTCCGTATGGAACACATCCTCAGTCAGCAATGGAGTCAACAGGATAGCGGACGAACGGGCAAAACGAGATTCCTTGAGCAATCCGCAGGCAATCGGCACCGTACCGAGTGACTTCCCGAGGAAGAAAACTCGTTCATACTCGTGAGCATCCAGTACGTGTGAGACAACCGTTTGCATCTCCTCGCTGATCCAAGCACTTCGATTGGCGAATGAGTGATTCCAAAAATCCGTATTGTCTCGTCCATACTCTGCGTGTACATGGACGAGATCGATCTGTTTGCTCAAAAAAAGCATGGTAGAATAATACAGATAAGGCCTGTCAAACGAATAGCTGGCTCCGGGAAAGAAAAAGCAGACGGAGCGAGATGGCGTCTGATTTTCCTGAATGTACGTGTACGTCATTTCTCTGCCGTCCCCGACGATCACGGAACCTGTTTTTGGGTATACCATCTACTAGCTGCACCTCTTTCATGTTCTTTGGAACAAGGGTTATTTTCCAATCCTAAGGGTCAGTAGCACTTCTTGACAAGAAGTAAACAAACAATAAAGGAGTATGACCGATGAAAAAGGAAGTCCAACTAAGTAACGGCATCAAAATAGCCTATGTAGAAGAAGGAACGGGGGAATCGCTTGTTTTGATCCACGGTTTTTGCGGGAGCTCAGCTTACTGGCATAAACTCGTGCCGCTCTTGTCTAAAACGTATCGTGTCATTGCAATCGATTTGCGTGGTCATGGAGACAGCTCGGCGCCTGATGAGCCGTATTCGATCGAGCGCTTTGCAGACGATCTGGCTTTGCTTGTAGAGGAGCTTGGTTTAACGAAGATTCATCTGTTTGGACATTCACTCGGTGGCTATGTGACCTTGGCATTTGCAAATCAATACGCGGACAAGCTGGCGAGCTTTGGCTTGGTCCATTCGACGCCATATCCGGATGACGACGCTGCCAAAGCCAATCGGGATAAAGGCGCAGATAACATCCGCCAAAATGGAATGGAGCCGTTTATCAAAGCCCTCGTACCGAAGCTGTTCGCACCTTCGCATATCGACACGATGAGAGAAGAATTCCAGCTGGCAAAAGAAATTGGCTTTGCGACGAGCCCGGTTGGAGCCATCCAAACATTAATTGCCATGCGTGATCGAGTGGATCGCAATCATGTGCTGCAAGAAACGACATTACCTGTGCTATTAGTCGCAGGAACAGAGGACCAGATCATTCCTGCTGAAAAAACTTTTACAGTAGATAAAAATAACGTCAAACAAGTGCTGTTGCCTGATGCTGGGCATATGGGCATGGTTGAATCGACAGAGAAAATGGCTGATGCCTTAAAGAGCTTTCTAAACAGAAAGTAAACAAATATCACACCATAGTCCTAGCAAATTTTGCTATAATGAAAACGTTATCCTATTTATTTATACATAGACGAGAGGGGAAATTATCATGAAAAAGGTACGTCGGATTACGATGACGGCGTTTGCATCTATCGTATTTGCATCGCTGATGTCTTCCTCAGCATTTGCAGCACCATTGCATCCTGTACAGCACGTTGACTGGATGGTGAAAAAGGCAATTGTATCAGCGGGGCAAAATGGCGATCTTGCTTTGGATCGTGCCGTGACTCTCGCAGAAGCTACTATTGTTTTCTCCAAATTGAAAGAGGCAAAAGTGGGAGCTGCCGCTAAAGGTGCTCATTGGTCTACTCCTTACTTCGACTGGGCAAAGAGCCAAGGTGCTCTCACACAAGACGACTATAAAAACCCTGCGCAAGCGGTAACCTCTGCCAAGCTTACACAAATGGCTGACAAACTGGGCTACAAAGTGAAGCTCGACAAAAAGGCGACCGTCACGCGCGGTGAATTTTTCCAAGCATTGGGTGATGCGGCTACCAAGCATGTAACGATTGCCCACACTAACGATACACACGGTCATATTCAAGAAGACAAGAACCAAAAAGAATTCGGCTTTGCCAAAATCGCAACCTTGCTCAAGGAATGGCGCACAGAGAACGAAAACTTCTTGCTCTTGGACGCTGGTGATACCTTCCAAGGTACTGTTTTCGTGAACCAATTCAAAGGCGAATCTGTTGTTCCGATCCTCAACAGCCTCGACTACAACGTAATGGCTGCAGGTAACCACGAGTTTGACTTCGGTTATGAGCAATTGCTCAAGCTGCGTGACATGCTCGAGCATCCAGTTATCTCTGCTAACGTGTTCAAGGCGGATGGAAAAGAATTGCTGCCACCTGTTTTCAAAGCAGAGATTGGCGGGAAGAAATTCGCCTTTGTTGGTTTCGTAGCGGAAGACACACCTGTACTGACTCACCCTGACAACGTAAAAGGGCTGACATTCAAAAACCCGGTAGAAGTGGCGAAAGTACTTGTACCGCAGTTGAAAAAAGAAGTAGATCACGTAATTGTTGTTTCCCATATCGGAGTAAATGTAGACCGTGAAATCGCGAAAAACGTTCCTGGCATTGACCTGATTGTTGGTGGTCACTCCCATACTCCACTGAAAGAACCTGAACTCGTAAACGGCACGTACATCGTACAAGACTGGGAGTACGGCAAGTCTCTCGGACGCGCTGACCTCTACTATCTCGACAAAGAACTGGTAGCATTCAGCGGCGGTTTGAAAGAGTACGATGAAGCAGTTGTGGCTGATCCAGACGTAGATAAGATGGTAAAAGAAGTCGTGGCCAAGATCGATACTGTCATGAATGTAGTTATTGCGAAATCCGAAGTGCCACTCGATGGTGACCGTGCGCTGGTCCGTACGAAAGAAACAAACGTAGGTAACCTGATCACAGATATCATGCTGGAGCGCACGAAGTCCATCAAGGGCTATGAGGCAGATGTAGCACTGGCGAACGGCGGTGGAATCCGTACACAGCTGCCAGCAGGCGATATCACGAAAAAAGGTCTGTACACGCTCCTGCCATTCGAGAACAATACACTGGCAGTCGTAGAAGTAACAGGCGAAGAGCTGAAGAAAGCTCTCGAAAACGGCGTGAGCAAGGTAGAAGAGGGAGCAGGACGCTACCCGCAAGTGAGCGGCATGAGCTTCACGTACAACCCATCCAAGCCAGCGGGTGAGCGCGTAGTAGAAGTAAAAGTTGGCGACAAGCCGCTTGACCTGACTAAAACGTATAAATTGGCAACGATCGACTTCCTGGCAGCAGGTGGAGATGGTTACGAATCGTTGAAAAAGCCATTCTTCAACACAGGCTTGTCCATGTACAGCATTGTGGAGGAAGGCTTGGTCAAGCGTAAAACTGTTAATCCTAAAGTAGAAGACCGCATTGTTGAAGTGAAAAAATAAGGTTTGACTGGACAGGGGGGAGGAAAACCTTCCTGTCCGTCTTTTATAATGAAGTACCTTGCAATGTATAGTAGCTATTTGGTAAGCTTTTACATGGGTGATGTTGATGAATGTACAGTTTAAAAAGGGGGTTCTGGAGCTGTGTGTTCTCGTCTTGACAGCTAAGCAGGACAGATACGGCTACGAACTGGTTGCAAGCATCTCAGAAAAATTTCATATCTCTGAAGGAACGGTCTACCCCTTGCTTCGCCGTTTGACCCAGGAAGGATTTTTTACGACCTATTTGGCGGAATCACAAGAGGGACCCCCACGGAAATATTACCAGCTGACAAATCGCGGTCGTCAATACATGAATGACCTCGTCTTGGAGTGGCGAATATTTAACCGCGGGGTAAATGAGATCATAGAGGAGGGACTCGGATATGACAAGGCGTGAGTTTATGGATGAGTTAAATGCTTTGCTTAGCGCTTTGCCTGATAAAGAGCGCTTAGACATCCTTGCCGATTATACAGAGCATTTTCTCTTGGGAATGAAACAAGGGAAGACGGAGTATGAAATTGCAGAAGGATTGGGGAGTCCGAAGCTAGTGGCACGCGAGCTTTTGGCTGGCTACCGAATTGATCAAGCACAGTCCAACGCATCAGTAGGGAATATGACGCGAGCGATTGTCGCGACAATCAGCTTGGGATTTTTCAATCTCGTCTTCGTATTGGGGCCATTTTTAGGCCTGGTCGGCATACTAATGGGGTTGTACGCAATGACTGCGGCTCTTTTGGTCGCGCCAGTCGGAATATTCTTGGATTACGGGATTCCTGCCCCTTCCCAAGAGAGACTTTTCTTGTTGTTCTCCAGCATGGTTTCCGTAGGATTGGGAGGAATGTTTGCCATCGGCTTGCTGCGACTGACGAAATGGCTGTATCGCCAGTTCTTGCGCTATCTCCAGTTCAACGTGAAGATGATCAGGGGGAAATGAGATGCGAAATTTAGGGAAAAGACTATTTGGCATAAGTCTTCTTTTATTTATCATCGGTGTATGTGGAATCATCTGGCTCTTTACGAAGCAAGAAAATTTCTCCTTTTCGTTAAAACAAGTCAATGAAGAGCGCGTGATCGAACAAGAGGTAAAAGTGATTGAGGTACTGACGGGAACAGCTGATGTGGAAATCATGGCAAGCAAGCAACCAAAAGCGAGCGTACGGATGGTAGGGGAAGTATCCGAACAACAGCAGGAGCGACTGGAGTTTCGGAGTGTAGTCTCCCCAGATGGTACGCTACTCGTAGAACTGCGTGAACTCCCTCATGTCAATATGTTTTATCCTCGAAACGGGAGGGTAAAGCTGGAGCTCTTCCTGCCAGAAAAAATGTATGAGAACGTCAAGCTTGAAACGATGACAGGGGATATCAAGAGCGGGATGCTGCGGGCAAAGAACACGAAAATATCCAGCAGCAATGGAGATGTGGACGTGTTGGGCTATGAAGGAGAAGCGCTTGACGTCCAGACAGTTACAGGAGATATCAGTCTGGAAAATGTTCGCTCGGCCGTTTCAATTGAAAGCTCTACAGGCGAGATTGATAAACTGACATTGCCAGAGCTGACCCATGATGTTTCGATTCGAACGGACACGGGAGATATTCGGGTGACGGTAGCAAAGGAGCCTGCTGTAGCACAACTGGAGGTAACGACAGATACAGGTTCCATCGAAACCACCTGGTCGAACCTTACTTATGAAAAGGACGAGGACTACAAAGTGAAGGCATCGATAGGATCAGGTGGACCCAAAATGACTGTGCGAAGTTCTACTGGGGACGTTCGCATTCAATAGGAGAAGTTTGGAAACAATGATGGATAGGATTGGAAACGGGAGAAACGAAAAGATTTTGACACAAAAGAGACATTACTTGTCGAATGACGAATGGTATCATATTGAAGGAAACATAATTGTGCAAAGCGAGGTTTATTCATGACCGCAAAAACTTTTAACGATACGTTTTTGAAAGCATGTCGCGGTGAAGCGACAGAGCATGTCCCGGTTTGGTACATGCGTCAGGCAGGGCGTTATCAGCCAGAATACCGCGCCATCCGCGCGAAGCATAGCTTTTTTGAAATGAACTACATACCGGAAGTTTGCGCGGAAGTGACGCGTCTGCCCGTTGAGCAACTGGGTGTTGACGCTGCAATCTTGTTTGCAGACATCATGACGCCACTAAAACCGATTGGCGTGGATGTGAATATCGAATCGGGTATTGGTCCTGTAATCGCAAACCCAATCGAATCCTTGAAGGATGTTGAGCGTTTGCTTGAGCTCGATCCGGAAACACATGTGCCATACATTCTTGAGTCCATTAAAATTTTGCGTCAGCAATTATCTGTTCCATTGATCGGCTTCTCAGGTGCACCATTTACACTGGCCAGCTATTTGATCGAAGGCGGCCCTTCCAAGCACTATCATAAGACAAAAGCATTCATGTATACCGAGCCAGCTGCTTGGCAGGCGCTGATGGAAAAACTGGGCGATATGACTATCACCTACCTCAAAGCGCAAATTAAAGCAGGTGCACAAGCTGTGCAAGTATTTGATTCGTGGGTCGGTGCATTGAATGACGAAGATTACCGCGAGTACATTACACCCGTCATGACGCGTATCTTCAACGCGCTAAAAGATACTGGCGTGCCAACGATCTATTTTGGTATCGGCGCTGGTCATCTTTTGATGGATTGGAACCGCTTGCCTGTTGATGTGGTTGGTCTAGACTGGCGTACTTCGATTACGACTGCTCGTGAAATGGGTGTGACGAAGAGGCTGCAAGGCAATTTGGACCCAACGCTGCTATTGGCTCCTTGGGACAAGCTCGAAGCGAAGGCGAAGGAAATTTTGGATGAAGGCACAAAACAGCCGGGCTTCATTTTCAATTTGGGACACGGCGTATTCCCTGATGCCAAAGTAGAAACGCTGCAACAACTGACGAAGTTCATCCATAGTTACAAAAGGGACGTCTAATCAGGAGGAGCGCTTACATGTCAAAGCAAAAGATCGGACTCTTGTTAATGGCGTATGGAACGCCACGTAGTCCTGAACAGATTGAACCCTACTATACGCACATTCGTCGTGGTCGTAAGCCACCACAAGAACTGCTCGATGATCTGATGGCGCGTTACGAGGCTGTAGATGGATTGAATCGATTTGCAGACATTACGGATGAACAGGTGCGCGCTCTCGAGCAGGAAATGAACAAACGCTACCCAGACCGTGAATTTGTAGGGTATCTTGGTTTGAAGCATATCGCTCCGTTTGTCGAAGACGCAATAGAGCAAATGAAACGAGATGGGATTACGGAAGCGATCAGTCTTGTTCTGGCGCCTCATTATTCCAGCTACAGCGTCAAAGAATACAATGGACGGGCACAAGAGCATTCCGCAGCCATTGGCGGACCTGTCATTCACAGCATTGAGAGCTGGTATTTGGAACCAGGCTTCATCGGATATTGGGCTGATGCTATTCAAACGACATTTGCCACGATGACGGATGAAGAGCGTGGACAAGCAGTCGTGATTTTCTCCGCTCACAGCCTGCCAGAAAAAATCTTGAAGTCAGGTGATCCATACCCGATGCAACTGGAAGAGACAGCAAAGCTCATTGCCGAGCAAGCAGGGGTCACTACATATGCAATCGGATGGCAAAGCGCCGGAAATACACCTGATCCGTGGTTGGGGCCTGATGTACAGGATTTGACCAGAGAGCTGTACGAAGCAAAAGGCTACCAAGCATTTGTTTACTGTCCGGTCGGATTTGTTGCGGAGCATTTGGAAGTTCTGTTTGATAATGATGTGGAATGCAAAGCGGTTACAGATGAGCTAGGGGTACATTATTATCGTCCAGCGATGCCTAACGCCAGACCTGCGTTCATTTCCTGTCTGGCTGATGCAGTCGGAAAGAAGCTGGCGAATTAGGGGATCGATCATATGAGCGATAATACCTATCATATTACGATTATAGGCGGCGGTATCACAGGGTTGTCCGCTGCTTTTTACTTACAAAAGGAAATCGAAGCAAAAGGCTTGCCCATCCGTTTTCAACTGATTGAAGAGCAGGGACGACTTGGTGGGAAAATCAAGACATGGCGTCACGAAGGTTTTGTGATTGAGCAAGGTCCCGATTCGTTTCTCGAGCGGAAAACAAGTGCGGCTGACCTGGCAGTGGAATTGGGGCTTGCGGATGATCTCGTTCGCAACAGCACAGGCCAAGCTTATATTTGGCATCAGGATCGCCTGAAGGCTATACCAGAAGGAGCGGTCATGGGAGTACCGACGAAGCTCATGCCTTTTGTCACGACCGATCTCATTTCTTGGCCGGGCAAGCTTCGGGCAGCTTTGGATCTCGTTCTTCCTGCATCAAAAGGAGACGGCGATATCTCCGTGGGTGACTTTTTCCGGCGTAGGCTAGGTAATGAAGTTATTGATAATCTCATAGCGCCTTTATTGTCCGGTGTCTACTCCGGGGATCTCGACAAGCTCAGCTTGCTTGCGAGTTTTCCTCAATTCGCCAAAATGGAGGAGCAGCATCGCAGCTTGATCGTAGCGATGAAGCATTCTCGCCCGCAAGTAAAAACGCAGGAAAAGCCAAAAGGCATCTTCCTGACGTTGAAGAACGGCTTGCAGTCCTTAGTAGAGGCAATCGAAAAGCGTCTGCCTGAAGAAGTCATCTCGAAGAATACCGGTGTCAAAGAACTGGTGAAACGGCCAGACGGGAAGTACACCTTGGTATTGAAAAATGGAGAAACGATTGAGACGGATACGGTACTGTTTACCGTGCCACATGCTGTCGCAGAACCGCTGTTCCGTCCTTATGTACAAGTTCCTACCCTGCCACAAGCGAAGCCGCATATGGTTGCAACCATCGCGATGGCATTTCCAGAGTCAGCGATTGATTTAGGGATGGAAGGGACAGGATTTATTGTACCGCGAAACTCCGGAGCAAAAATTACCGCGTGTACGTGGGCGCATCGCAAATGGCCCCATACCACGCCGAAAAACAAAGCCTTGCTGCGTAGCTTCATAGGGAGAGCAGGAGAGCAATCCTTCATGGAGCAGACGGATGAGGAAATTTTGGAGGTTGTCCTCCGCGATCTGCGCAAGATCATGACAATTCGAGCAGAGCCGGATTTTTATAACGTATCACGCTTGCAAAATGCCATTCCGTATGTGGTCGGACATCAGGCTTGGGTGCAGGATGTGAACAATCAATTAAAAGAAAAACTCCCTGGTGTTTTTGTGGCAGGTGCGTCGTACAGTGGCGTAGGTGTGCCAGATTGTATTGATCAGGGGAAAAAAGCAATAGCAGAATGGATTGCGTCTGTTAAACCGGGGAGATAGGTAACCCCGGTTTTTCCTTTTTTTTCGGTGCTAAACGGCTCGTCCTGTCCATATAGTATAGGGAAATGTCCTGCACTTGAAAGGAGGAGCACGAATGGCATTACAGGATGGGCAACTCTCTTTTGCCATCAAGGAGACCATTTTCCTCTCATCCGATAGAGCTGGAATAGGTGAATTGCAAGAGCTGGAATTGGTTCCAGATGTGGAGGTGTTGGAAAATGACTCCTACATCTCGATCACGGGTTGCTTGCAATTAGTAGGGAAGTACGAGCCAATCAGGGAAGCCGCAGAAGCGACAGGCGGTGAAGGAGAATCGCTGGTTGAGGCCATGACTTTTACTCCCTTTCGCCAGGAAGCATCGGATCAAGCCTTTTACGGCTGGGAGGAACAGATCGGTCATCGCATTCCGTTAAACATCACCATTCCATTGGATCGGATTACCGAGATCGGAGACATCTACGCAATTGTGGACAGTTTTGACTACAAACTGGAATCACCACATCAAATGCTGATCGATGCCGATCTGAAGATTTTGGGGATAGTCCTGGGGGATAGAGCTGAAAAAGCGGAGCAGACTGAAACGCAGGCTGCTAGTCCAAGCGAAGGAGCTTGGGAATACACCTTCGCTGCAAGGGATGATGGGCAAGAATATTCGGAACAGACGTCTCTCGATGATATTGATCAAAAGCTGAGTGCACTGGAGGAGGAATTGGAGCGGCAGGCATTGCCAGCATCCTATGAATCAACTGAATCCCCTTCCATGTTCGATACTCCGGCAATTGCTCAATCCGATGACGAAGAATACTACGAGCAATATGGGGATGTGTTGGAAGCGGCACAGTCCAATCCTCCAGAGTCCTGGGACACTGCTCCTATTTCGTATGACTTCGATTCCCAACAATCTGTTTCGTACGATTCTTCTGTCGCCTATTCGGAGGAGTCAGTATTGGCAGATGAGCAAGAGCAGATGAGAGAAATCGCCGAAAAAGAACAAGGACATGAGGAGCCTGTACTGGCTATACACGAGCAACAGGCAATCGCATACCAGCAAGTTTCCAATGAACCTACTGGCTCGTCAGTCGAAGCAGAGTCGCAGGAAGTAGTGCAAGAAGCGAAGCAAGAAGCAGTGCAAGAATCGGTGCAAGAAGCGGTGGAAGCCAGTGTTGTATCCGAGTCAGAACCTGAGCAAGAAGCAGAACCAGTCGTTGCACAACCAGAGGCTGCTGCCGAAGATGTAGAAGTACGAGTGGCGATTTCAGGGAAACCCTCCCACGAAGAAAGAAGTAGCGTGAACATTACTTCCATCTTCTCACAAGCGAGTCGTGCCAAACAGGAAGCGATGGCGCAGGAGGCGGAATCTTCATCTAGCTCTTCACGACATGGCTCTGCGGCGAATTCCAGCCCTTCTACGGTGGAGGCCATGCAAAATCTCACATCGTTTGTTCGGAGGAAAGAAGAGCGTTCCAGTCAGCTGAAAATGTGCATTATTCAGCGAGATGAGACGTTGGAGAATATTGCACAGCGATACTCCTTACCTGTTTCCAAAATCGTGGAAGTAAACCGATTAGCTTCCGAGCAGCTCGTAGCAGGGCAGATTTTGTACATCCCACAATAGAGGAGTGGGGGACCGTGGATAAAATTGATCTCTCCGAGGTTTGCCAGCAATATCGTGCGCGCGTAATCCGAATTACGCCCCTTGATGATTGCTATTTACTGGAGACAAACCGGGGCCCCAAAGAACTCCACGTTTGGCCGCGTGTAGATGTGATGCGCTGGTCGTTTGCCTGGCGCGAACGACTGGCTCGTCAGGGGTTTCGAGAAGTAGAGCGGTTTATTCGGACGAGAGACACCAAGCCATTTTTGATTTTGGGCAAACGCGGCGTTACCATGACCGACCACCACCGTCAATTCGAAGACTATCAGCCCGGCCAAGACATTGCGAGGCAATGCGGACGCGTGGTCGCGATGATGCATCATTCTCAGCAGGAAAGTCCTTTACTGTCCGGAAGTGATTTACTCAAGCAAGAAAAGCTGCACGTCGAAGAAAAAGGAAGACGTGCCAAAGAGCTGGTCGAATCATTTCGAGCCAAATCTGGACGGGATTCTAAGGAAAATCGTTGGGTATCGGAACTCATGACCCCTATGCTGCAAAGAATGGACCGTTCCGCTGCGATGCTTGCCCATGAGCGAATTACTCCGGAGGCGGTTGCTGTATCCCATCGGGACCTTTTGCGTGACAACTGGGGAATGGTAAACGGGAAGCTGTACTTGAGAGGTTTTTTCAGGCCAGTAATTTCAGTCCAGCAACGCGACGTTGCCACCTTTTTGCGCGATCACTTTTTAACCCACAAGGATCTGAAGCAGATTGACGCTTTTTTTGACGGCTATGAAGAAATCAAGCCACTCACCTACGGAAACTATTCGTTGATACTCGCCTTTATGGCTCGTCCTCGTGAAGTGTACAGGAGTATCGAATCGTATGTGAAGCGCGTATCGCTTGACAAAGAAGCGTCGATCGCTGGTATTGAGCACGCTTTGCAGAGCCAACAATCTGTCGACTTGCTGCTTCGGCATATTGCAGAGCGGGCCGAGCGTTCGAGGAGGGAGGGAGTCTATGAGTCGGTATGATGACATTGCTCCTTTGTTCAAAGAGTATGACATGTATGCCCAGAGCATTGACGTTTTAAAGGAGCCAAATGTATTTAAGGCGACGACTCCCTACGGCTCTTTCGTATGCAAACGAGCGCAAATACCCGCTCAACGTCTTGTTTTCGTCAGCGATATGCTGCGTCAATTGCAGCACCGCGGATGGGATGGGGCCGTTCCTTTTACGTACACGAAATACGACGATCCTTTTGTTGAACAGGGTAGCACTGTCTTTTACGTAACCCCCTGGCAGCCAGGAAGTGAGGAATGGGCCGAGCAACCATTGTCTTGGGCGCCCCCTGCCTTGGAGCGTTTGGCAGAACTTCATCATTTGACACAAAACTATCGCTACGATGATCCGAGACAGGTAGAGCCACTTGTCGACTCTTTGCTTAATCGTTGGCAATCTTGGCAAGACCAAATGAATAAGGCGGCAACTGTTGCGCAGGAACGTAAATACCCTTCCCCTTTTGATCTGGTGTTTTTGGCAAATAAGGAGTTTATTGAGGAGATGGCCCAAACAGCGACAGACTTATTGACCGATTGGAAAGAACGTCATGAGACACATGCTCATTTTCGCCTATCGTTGATCCATGGTAACCCGAATCCAGAGCATGTTGTGCCAGATCGATCGGGGAAAGGACGGCTGCTTAATTTTGATCGTGCCAGTTTTGATACACCAGTACGCGATTTGACGCTGTTTTATCGCACTTATTTTCAAATGGCGGGGGATGAGGTTGGGGCTTCTCAACTATTCCATCGCTACGCCGAGATATTTCCGCTGCAAACGGAAGAAATTGAACTGATGGCTTCGTTTCTGTCCTATCCGGAGAGGATCATGAGGGACTTGGATATTTATTACCATCATCCCCGCGAGTGGAGCGAGCTTTATGCTGTCCAACGTTTTGAAAAAGATATGGACCGCCTGATGCGCCTGCATCGTTGGGTCCAGCAAGCCTTTTAATGAGCAACGTCTCACCGCGTGGGGCGTTGTTTTTCTTTTATAACCATTCAAGAGAGATGGCAACATAGAGCATGGCCAGCAAACCAAGAAGGATGACATCAAAGGAGGTAGGAAACACAACCGTTCGGACAAACTGAAAAACCAACAGCGGAAAGAGCACCTGTTTGCATCCGTATTTGATCCGTAAATACGTGGGGTTATACTTCCAACGAAAATTCATCACAATCACCTCATTCCAGCATATGCGCGGTGACTTTGGACAGTGTCTACAACCTTGAACAAACGCCTAAAACATTTTCGTGGAAAGTAGATAGTGGTTTGAATGGTGCCCGAAAAGGGAAGGTGTAGGGCAGGAAGGCTAGGACGAAACGAATAAAGGTGATCACAATGTTTTTGAAAATTGCCAAAATCCTTTCCGCAATTCCCGAAAGAAACAAGTATGCTATAGAGTGTATGGGAGTGGCTCGGGGATGAATCATCAATTGGTCAAACTAATGGAATTGAAACAGAATTATGAGTATCTGGTAATGACCAGCAATGAGCAAAGCAAGCGCCAAGTCAATTACGAGAGGCTCATGCCATTTATAGAAGAGTTGGTCGATACGTGGTTCGTGAAAATGGACAAGCCTTGCTTTCTGTCGATCACGTTTGAATCGGCTCTAGGTATTGTCTATTTTCAAATTGAGCGTGGCAGCAAAGAGAGCGGAAAAGTACAGCGCGAAGTAGAGGAGCGCATTGTTGTCTCGGAACAGTGTGACACCGCTCAAACACCGCGTTATGTACGTTTATTCGCCCAGAGTAACGTCAATGACCGTGAGCTAAAGGAACTGGAGAAATCTTTTTATGGACTGCTCCTCGTGAACATTCGAGCGTTGATCCTCAGATGTCAACAGGACCAATCATCAGGACAACGAGAAATCGAGATGGAGATGAAGCTGGCTAGACGCATGCAGTCGATGCTCATTCCCACAGAAGAATTGCAGTTAACCAGTTTGAGAACAAGAATGTTTTACGTACCCGTCGATTATGTAGGCGGAGATTACATCGATTATAGACAAATCAATGATCGCTACACCTGTTTTATCATTGCGGATGTGTCTGGGCACGGTTTTTTGGCCAGTATTTGGGCAACGGGGATTAGGATTGCAGTCCGGCAGGTTTTACAGTCCAGCTATTTGCCGGATGAGATTTTGGAAAGACTCAATGAGTTGCTTTATGCAGATTTGATGAAAACCCGTTCTTACATTACGATGCTGGTTGCTGTCTATGATGAGGTGGAACACAAAATTCGATTTAGCAGGGCAGGACATCCACAGCCTTTTTATTTGTCCAAGTCGAATCAAACCGTGTTAGCTAGCAAGGGTGGGGTCGGCCTAGGGCTTTCGCCCGATAGCAAGTACCAAATGGAGGAGGTACCCTTAGAAGAAGAGGGCATGCTACTACTTTACACAGATGGTTTGCTGGATACAGGGAGAAAAGAAGTGCTTCGAGGCAGCAGGCATTGGCTAGAAGAACTAACCTCCTTATTAAATATGTCTAGTGATAGTAAGCAGGAGTCGATGAATCGAGTTGAGTCCTACTTAATGGAGATAACACAGCAGCGACAACAAACGGATGATATTTCTGTGTTGATTCTTCAATTTGAGCCTGAAGAGAGTATTGCCCTCGTGTAGTTGCGTCAGTGAATAGGAGGATGAACTGTGATTTTGTGTGAGCGTTGTCCGGACAATCCCACTTGTGATAATTGCCTTGTCGCGCTACGTTCTGGCGGTGCAGCGAACAAAGTAGTTCCGACCCGCACTGTAAAGGTGACGAACCTAGAAACGATGGAATCGTTCCAGGCGAAGCTGGTAGCAGTGAGCCGGACGACCATTGGGTTAAGCAGTTCTGATCATGTTTTGCACGGACGCATAGAAATAGAGCTCGCCTATGATTTCCGAATTATCGGTAGCGGATTGCGTGGTATAGCAGGTGATCCGTACTACATTATCGATATCGAAAAAGTTTTGCGACGGGAAGATGTTCTGGAGCGATTGCTTCTGGAAGAATTTCACACGTGGCACATGAGTGGCGAATTGGACCCTACAGACGTCTTGTTACATTGGGAGGATCGAGACGACGAGCGGGGGCGATTAATAAAGCAAGAGATTCAAAAGCTATCGATATTGCGTCAGATCGAGACTATTTTCCTCTATCTTTACGATGAAGGGAAAGTGCGTCCGCTGGGGGACGTTCGTGCGAATGTGGAAGTAGAGCGAGAAATGCAACGACTAGTCGAAGAGGCGGCTGGAACGGGCAGACCTGTGAGAGAGCAAATTGTCACCACTGATGGCACAAAGGTGTTTGAATTATACACATCTGTATTGCCAGATCGGACTTGTGGAATCGCCTTGATTGATGTCACGGCCGTCATTGCAGAAGAACGAAAACGCAAAAGACGGGAATGGGAGATCTACAGAGATATTCTGGGTGTGGTCACAGAAGGTAAGCTGTTGTTGCTCAGTGATGAAGAATTGTTTTTCTTGCTTCGGGAAGGGCATATGCTCTTGGCGATCGATATCCGTTTTCCGGAGCAGCTTGCAGAACTGCGTAAATTGTTTAAGCAAGCCTTGGAACCACAAGGCATTTCTGATAAACGATTGCTGCAGTTTCTCGTTGCGGTCAACGAAGCTGCCTCCAATACGTTGAAGCACGGAAATGGCGGTGTAGTTACGTTATACCTATCGAATGACAGGCAGATGTGCCGGGCTGTGATCCATGATGAAGGACAAGGAATTTTGCTCGAGGATATTCCGCGAGCTACCTTACAGCAAGGATTTTCTACACGTCACTCGCTTGGGGCCGGTTTTCACGTGATCCTGCAATACTGTGATCGTGTTTATTTGAGCAGCTCGATGGCAGGTACAAAGCTTATTTTAGAATGTATCCTTTCTCGTTAAAATAACGATTTCCAAAAAGCCAAATGTTTGTAAGTGAATGAAAATGGGTAATATAGTAAAAGGACGAGCAGATTGGGTGTACCGATACCTATTGAGAGGAGTTTGAGCATGGACTACCGCGCAACTGAGGCGAACGGACAAGCTACATTGTTTTTCGGCGGAGAGTTGGACATGGCTGTAGGAGATCGAGTAGGTGAATTGCTCCAGCAGTATGGAGGGCGAAATCAATCCGTTACCGTCGATTTTCAAGGTGTCTCCTTTGTAGATTCTTCCGGTATTGGAAGCCTGTTTTTTACCACGAAAGAACTGTTGGCCATGGGCAAACAGGTAGAAATCGTCAATGTCCGAGAAGAAATTCTCGATATTTTGAGCGTGCTTGGTTTTACCGAAGCATTGGGCATTGCCGTTGGAAAAGTGGGCGAAACCCGGGTTTGACGCCAAACAGCGTGATTGTATATAATAGTGGAAGCTAATAATAAGACAACTACATACGATATGAACGATGAATGGGAAGAGTAAGTCAGGACGCCTTGGCAGAGAGGAGAATCAGTAGCTGCGAGATTCTCTAAGGTCATGAATGGCTGAAGGTCGCCCAGGAGTTTTTTCGGTGAAAGCATGTGCCTAGCCGGGACCGGTTCGCAACCGTTATCTTGTCAGAGTGAACACAGCATAAGCATGACGTTTATCGTGTGTTAACAAAGGTGGTACCGCGAAAATAATCCTTTCGTCCTTTGCGATGAAGGGTTTTTTTATTTTTTGCAAAGCAAGTAATGCTAATAGGAGGAGTCGTACATGTCTACACAGCCAACAACCGACATCGACCAATTGCTGCCGAAAAATTATGATCCAAAAGCAGCAGAAAACAAATGGTATCCGTATTGGATCGAAAAACAATTTTTCAAGGCAGAACGTGACCCGAATAAACGTCCGTTTACGATTGTTATTCCACCGCCGAACGTAACTGGTAAATTGCACTTGGGCCACGCGCTGGATACGACATTGCAAGATATCATTACGCGTACCAAGCGTATGCAAGGTTATAGCGCCTTGTTCTTGCCAGGTATGGACCACGCCGGTATCGCAACCCAAGCACGGGTAGAAGCTACCTTGCGTGAAGAAGGCATCTCTCGCCATGATCTGGGCCGCGAAAAATTCGTGGAGAAGGTATGGGAGTGGAAGCACATTTACGCCTCGCATATTCGTGAGCAGTGGGAAAAGCTCGGTCTTGCACTGGATTACTCCCGCGAGCGTTTTACCATGGATGAGGGCTTGTCCCAAGCTGTACGCGAAGTATTTGTTCGTCTGTACGAAAAAGGCTTGATCTATCGCGGTAACCGTATCATTAACTGGGACCCTGCTGCCCGCACGGCTCTGTCCGATATCGAAGTAATCTACAAGGAAGTAAAAGGTGCGCTGCATCACATGCGTTACCCATTGGCAGATGGCACCGGTTATATCGAAGTAGCTACAACCCGTCCGGAGACGATGGTCGGTGATACGGCTGTTGCGGTACATCCAGAAGATGAGCGTTACAAGGACATGATCGGCAAAACCGTGATTTTGCCAATCGTAGGACGTGAAATTCCAATCGTCGCTGATGATTACGTTGATCCTGCTTTTGGTTCTGGCGCTGTAAAAATTACGCCAGCACACGATCCGAATGACTTTGAATTGGGTCTTCGTCATCAGCTTCCACAAATCGTTGTCATGGATGAGACGGGCACGATGAACGAGCTGGCTGGTATCTACAAAGGCTTGGATCGCTTTGCCTGCCGTAAGCAAATCATCAAAGATTTGACTGAGCAAGGTGTTATGTTCAAGGTTGAGGAGCATATCCATCAGGTTGGACATAGTGAGCGCAGTGATGCAGTCGTAGAACCATACCTTTCTACCCAATGGTTCGTAAAAATGCAGCCTTTGGCTGACGAAGCACTAGCTAATGCAAATAGCCCTGAAAGTGTGAAATTCGTCCCAGAGCGCTTCAAGACGAACTACCTGCGTTGGATTGAAAACATTCGCGACTGGTGCATCTCCCGTCAACTTTGGTGGGGTCACCGAATTCCTGCATGGTATTGCGGAGATTGTAACGAAACGATTGTATCTCGCGCGGATGTGACTGAGTGCCCAAGCTGCCACAGCCACAAGCTGGAGCAGGACAACGACGTTCTCGATACATGGTTCTCCTCTGGTCTATGGCCGTTCTCGACGCTGGGCTGGCCGGAAGAATCCGAGGACATGAAATACTTCTATCCAACGAATGTCCTGGTAACAGGCTACGATATCATCTTCTTCTGGGTTGCTCGCATGATGTTTGAAGGTCTTGAATTTACCGGGAAAAGTCCGTTTGAATCCGTCTTGATCCACGGCATTATTCGCGACTCTGAGGGCCGCAAAATGTCGAAATCACTTGGCAACGGTGTCGATCCGATGGAAGTGATTGAGAAGTACGGAGCAGATGCGCTGCGATACACACTGGCGACAGGGAATTCCCCAGGAAATGACCAACGCTTCTATTGGGAAAAGGTGGAGGCAAACCGCAACTTCGCGAACAAGATTTGGAATGCGTCCCGTTTTGCCTTGATGAACCTGACTGACTTCAAATACGAAGAAATCGATTTGAGCGGTGAGCTGTCTACCCCAGACAAATGGATTCTCTCCCGCCTGCAAGCGACAATCGCAGATGTAACCCGTCTGTCTGACGCATTTGAATTCGGTGAAGCAGGCCGTGTCCTTTACAACTTCATTTGGGATGACCTGTGTGACTGGTATATCGAAATGGCGAAGCTACCACTGTACGGTACAGATGAAGCGGCGAAGAAAACGACCCAATCCGTTCTGGTTACGGTTTTGGATCAAACGCTGAAGCTGTTGCATCCGTTCATGCCGTTCATCACGGAGGAAATCTGGCAGGCATTGCCTCATCAAGGCGAGAGCATTACAGTAGCACCTTGGCCAACCGTTAACGAGCAATGGATTTTTGCTGAAGCAGAAAGCGAAATGAATCAGTTGATGGATATCATCCGCAGCGTACGCAACATCCGTGCAGAAGTAAACGTACCGATGTCCAAGAAAATTGAGCTCTTGATCAAACCAAGCGATGCATTGTCCGCTGAGCGTCTGACACGCGGTGAGCAGTACCTTACCCGTTTCTGCAACCCTGAACGTCTGGAAATCAGTCTGGATCTGGCTATGCCTGAAAAAGCGATGTCTGCTGTGATCACGGGAGCAGAATTGTTCCTTCCACTGGCAGGCTTGATCGATATCGAGCAAGAGCTGAACCGCCTGGAAAAAGAAGTGGCGACACTCAATGGCGAAGTGGAGCGTATTGAGAAAAAGCTCAACAATGCTGGATTTATGGCCAAGGCACCTGAAAAAGTAGTCGCAGAAGAAAAAGCGAAGATGGCAGACTACATGGATAAGCGGGATAAAGTGATTGCACGGCTTGCTGAATTGAAGGGCGAATGATCCGCCATACCATCGCATATTTTTGAGAATGGAGCATTGTGGTATGCATGCAGAAGAAGGGTTTGTAGAATACACCCAAGCGCTCGACTGGCTGCATGGACTGCTCAGGTTCGGTCAACGGCCGGGGCTAGAGAGAATGCAGTGGGTTTTGGAGCAAGTAGGACATCCTGAGCGGAGAATCCCATTTATTCATGTGGCTGGCACCAATGGAAAAGGTTCAACCTGCGCATTCCTGTCACAAATGCTGATGGAAGCCGGATATAGTGTAGGGACATTTACCTCCCCCTATTTGGTGGATTTCCGTGAACGTATCCGTTACAACGGCAGCATGATCGCGGAAGAAGATCTATTGCAGTTGGTAAATGAAGTCAAGGTATGGGTGCAACGATGCGAACAAGAAACAGAGTTCGGTTCCCCTACCGAATTTGAAGTAATTACGCTGATCGCCATTCTTTATTTTTCAAGAGTGGCGAGACCAGCGGTAGTCGTTTGGGAAACAGGATTAGGCGGGCGATTGGATTCAACGAACGTCGTCCTTCCGCTTGTTTCAGTCATCACGAATATCGGCATGGACCATACACAAGTGTTGGGAGAAAGCTTGGAAGATATTGCCCGGGAAAAAGCGGGGATTATCAAGCCGGGTGTTCCTGTCGTCACAGGTGAGGTTAGGCCGGAACTTCTCGCGGTTTTTGAGGAGCGCGCGAGACAAATGAAGAGTACGATATACCATATAGGTGAGCATTTTCAGGCAGAGCAGGTAGAGGAGCAGCTGGGTGACCAACAGTTCCGTTACAAAAGCATTCACCGTCGTGCGGAAGCATCCTACCGTCTTACCATGAATGGCATTCACCAAACAACGAATGCAGCCGTTGCTTTAATGACCATCGATATCCTGCGGAATTACTTCTCTTTCTTGCTGGAGGAAGAAGAAATATCTCGCGGTTTGCAACAAACGCGTTGGCCTGGTCGTCTAGAAGTCATCTCTCCAAGACCAATGGTTATCTTGGATGGAGCACACAATCAGGAAGGAATGGAGGCGCTTGTAAGCAGTCTGGATCGGTTGTTGCCGGATGGAGTACAGTTGCATTTGCTCTTTTCTGGATTGGCAGATAAGCCGCTTGCCAAAATGGCAGAGTCGCTCGCACCAGTAAAGTCAAAAATCCAAAAGCTGCATGTGACGACTTTTGACTTCCCACGTGCAGCCGAAGCCAATAGCTTACAAGATTCGTTTTTAGCCGGTGGCTGGGAGCAAGAGTTTCTCGATGCAGTCCCAGACTGGCGGGCGTTTCTCCTTTCTTGGATGCGGGAGAAGCAATCAGCGAAGGCGGATGACTGGTTGGTCGTCTGCGGATCGCTCTACTTCATCGCCCAAGTACGCGCATTCTTTCCAACTATAGTAGAAGAGGCAGGTGAATAGGGTGGATCAGGCCCAACACGTCCACTTTGTGGGCATCGGCGGTTATGGCATGAGTGCCATTGCCCGCGTCTTGATCGACCTTGGATACAAGGTAACCGGCTCCGATGTCGCCATGAACGATTTGGCGAAAAAGCTGGAAGCAAGAGGGGCGGTCATTCATATCGGCCATAATGCTGCCCACGTGGAGGGAGCAGACAGCATCGTATACTCCACCAGTATTTCCAAAGACAATCCTGAGGTGATCGCAGGTCAAGCATTAGGAATTCCGGTTATGCACCGTTCCCAAATGCTTGCTCGCATATTGAATGAACGCACAGGAGTAGCAGTAGCCGGAGCACATGGCAAAACGACCACGACATCGATGATCTCTCACGTGCTGGAAGAGTGCGGTGTAGACCCGACTTTCATCATCGGCGGTGAATTGATGAGTGCTGGTACCAACGCAAAGGCAGGTACCAGTGATTATGTCATTGCCGAGGCAGACGAGAGCGACGGTTCCTTTTTGGAATACAGACCGATGTATGAAATTGTGACGAGTATCGAACCAGATCATCTGGAGCATTTCGATGGCGACTTCAACAATTTGAAACAGGCGTACGTTCAGTTCTTGAGCCATCTCAAACCGGATGGAAAAGCGGTCCTGTGCATCGATGATCCAATCGTGCGCGAAGTCATGCCATCTGTTGAAAAAACGGTCGTGACGTATGCAGTCGATCCGAATTTTACAGCGCAAGCAGGCTTTTCTGCCGTTTCAATTGAATGTGGTGATCGTTGCAGCAAGTGCCAAATTTATCGTCAGAATGAGCTCTTGGGTGAATTATGCCTCTCGGTTCCAGGCAAGCATAATATTGCCAATGCACTGGCTGCGATCGTTGTTTGCCTAGATGCTGGTCTTGCCTTTGATAAAATTGCACAGGCATTGTCTACTTTTAGCGGTGCCAAGCGTAGATTTCAAATTATCGGGGATGCACGAGGCGTCCTAGTCGTAGACGACTATGCGCATCATCCGACGGAAATTATCGCGACACTAAGCGGGGCAAGGGCATCGGGCAGACGTGTAATCGCTGTGTTTCAGCCACAACGCTACACACGCACATATTTCCTCATGGATGAATTCAGCCGTGCCTTTGCAGAAGCAGACGAAGTGATCATCACGGATATCTACTCCCCGGCCGGAGAAGAAAAAATCGAAGGAGTTACCTCCGAGGTGCTGGTGCAAAAAATCCGCACCAACAGCCACCCGCGTGCGCAGTACATTCCGACGAAGGAACAAATGCAGGAGCATGTCTTCAAAGGATTGCAAGAGGGCGATCTCGTGTTAACAATGGGTGCAGGAGATATTTGGAAATCCGCATATTGGCTGGCTGAGAAGCTAGAAAAATAACGGATAGAGACACATGAAGACTTGGAACCTACGGGTTTCAAGTCTTTTTATTTACTATTGGAAGGTTTGCTAAGAATGAGCTACCACATATTTAAAAAGGTTTCGAGATACTAGCAATGCTGGTGAGAAGAAAAAGCACAGGGCTCGTAGACCTTGACAACGCCTACCCAGTCGGAACTACAAAAAGGGGACCCGCTTGTCGAACACTTCTCCCTTGAGAAACTTCCGCCCGTAGGGTGGCTTTGGCTCGACGGTCCCCTTTTTGTAGTGGAGACGCCCAGTGAATCCCCTTGCTGGCGTGTCAGAGTCGAAGAGACCTGTGCTTTTTCTTCTCCTCCACTATGTTGACTCAAAAATTAGTACCAGATACTAATATCTAGTGTTATAATCAGATCATGAAAAAGAAAGGTGATGATCGGATGATGACAAATACAGGCCTCTTCAAGTCGCGAATTACCGCTATCGGTACGTATGTGCCAAGTCGTGTTCTTACCAATACAGATATGGAAAAGCTAGTGGAAACATCGAATGAGTGGATTTTACAACGAACGGGTATTCATGAGCGCCGTATGGCAAGGGAAGATGAATTTACCAGTGATCTGGCCATCGCTGCTATCCACGATATGATCGCGAATTACGAAAAGGATGTCCGTGATGTCGATATGATTTTGGTGGCGACCAGTACGCCAGACTACCCATTCCCAAGCGTTGCAAGTCAAATTCAGGCACATTTTCAAATCGAACAGGCGGGTGCGATGGACCTCTCCGCTACCTGTGCAGGATTTACGTACGCGCTCCATATGGCAAATGCGCTCATCAGCTCTGGTTTGCATCGCAAAGTGTTGGTAGTAGGTGCAGAGACGTTAACAAAAGTAACCGATTATACGGATCGTACGACGTGCATCCTATTCGGAGATGGAGCGGGGGTCGTGCTGGTTGAGCAGGATTCTACAACTCCTGGTTTTCTGTCCGCCTATTTAGGCTCAAAGGGGGACGGTGGGATTCATGTATACCGATCGGGCTTGTCAACGCATATGGATGGACGAGAATTGAGCGGGAATGGATGCATGGTTCAAAACGGGAGAGAAGTGTACAAGTGGGCAGTAACAACTGTTCCAAAAGGGATGCAGGAGGTAGTGAGCCGGGCGGGCAAAACGCTCGAAGATGTCGACTGGTTTATTCCGCACAGTGCCAATTTGCGTATGATTGAATCTATTTGCGAGAAGAGCCACTTCCCTCTCGAAAAGACATTGTACAGTCTGACACATTACGGCAACACATCAGCGGCTACCATTCCATTGTCACTCGCCTTGGGGATCAAGGAAGACAAAGTAAAGGCAGGGGATACGATTCTGTTGTATGGGTTTGGCGGCGGTCTCGTCCACGCTGGCCTAATGTTCACTTGGAATCCGTAAACCATATCCATAAATCGAGAGGCTGTCCAGAACCGTTCTGGACAGTTTTTTTGTCCCAGGAATAGTAGGTATCCTTTAAGGACAGTTTTCGACTGGGGGAAGAAGAAATGGCTAAGGCTGTGATTTTATTCTTGCTCTGCCTGTACCTCTCGTGGGTAGATTTTCGTCATAAGCGAATACCCAATCGCGCATTAGTTGCAGGGTTTGTACTGATTTCTTTTCTGGAATTCGTTCTTTCTTCGCCGATGGAATGGCTGATGGCTGGATTCTTTACGATTCTCTGTTTACTGGTGTTTGGATGGATTAGCTGGCACAGGCCGCTTACGCTTGGGATGGGGGATGTGAAGCTGTTCGCCCTCGTCTGCTATGGACTTGGAGTTCGCGATTTTATACTCGTTCTTACGATTGCGAGCTTGGCAGCTTTGCTCGTCTCTCTCGTTTTGTTGCTGATACGAAAAGTAAGTATAAAATGCGAAGTGCCGTTTGCGCCTTTTGTGACGATTGGGTTAGCTGTCGTTTTGTATGTGAGTGAAGCCTCTTGAAATGGCATGGGGAAAAGTAGTAGAAAGAACAAATTTACTAGAATCCCTAGATAGAAGTCATAACCCGTCCGAGCAAAACGTAAGCTAGTACAAAGAGCCTGTGACTAGGAGGGCAAGCGTATGAGCGGACAAAATAAAAATCGTGTAACGGTCAAAATGAACGGAAGGTTCTGGGATGAAAAGCGGGACGACAAACCAAAGGAAGCAAGTAGAAAGCGCACCCCAAAGGATGATACGCCACGCATTCGTTTTCAAGCTCCTTCCTTGCCGTTTACTGACCCGTTTAAAGAGAAGGGCAACGAAGCATGGGAACGCATGATGCAGCTACGTGGAGCTGCCGTGAAAGAAACGAAGCCGAACGATGAAATTGATCAGAAGTCAAACGACGCCGTTGAATCCGAATATTCCTTCGACGATACCGAAGAGAAGGGATACAGGAGTAGTCCGGTGAGTCGGCTCGCAGCGTTATGGCCAAAGGGACCCTTTTGGCGCACGACTGTAACAACAGGTGGGGCTGTAGCAATTGGCCTCTTGTTCGGATTTCTTGTTTTGACGGTCTTTTCCCAAAAGGAGTTTTCCGAGTCTTACGGTAACGTTCTGAGTGAAACGGTTCAGACACTGACCACGCCGGGTGCAGGCACTCAACATACGGCTGGGAAAAATGGCGTGGCAGGTCCCGCTTTGCCTAATGCAGGCCAGCCGACGCAAGAGATGCCGAAGAATGGCAACGTAATGGGTCAAAAAGTGATAGCTTTACAACTGCCAGCCGTAAACATGTACGTTGCACAGGCAGGAGTATTCCAGCCGGATACATCGCCGCAAACAGCTGTAGAACCACTGGAGAGTGCGGGGGTTCCTCATTTGCTTTATAAGGACGCAAGCAAGCAGTACATGTTCGCTGCCGCTGCTCCCACAAGAGATGCTGTGCTAGGCTTTGCCACCAACCTGAAAAACAAAGGTATGGATATATACGTCAAGGAATTTTCCTTTCCCGCTTTTGAAGGGTCTGTCCCTGTCGGAAAAGCGGCCAACGCATCTGGTGAACCTAACCTGAATGCCTTTTTCACCCACGGAGTCAAACTCGTCCAAACCCTTTCGGCACAATCAGGGCTGATTATTACGACGGGTCAACTTTCGCCAACGGAAAAAGAAACGGCACAAATCAAAGAAATTCACCGCCAATTTCTGGAGGAAAGCCGTAAAATCGAAGCCAAGGAAGCCTGGAAGCCATTGCTTGACGGGATGGTAAATGGGGTGAATCAAGCGCTGGCAGCCAGGGACAAAATGGCAGAAGCGAGCGTCGGCAAAAAGGTGGAAAGCGCCGAATCCTATGCGTGGCAAGTACAGGCGGGGGTCCTTGCCTTTTTCGAGAGCTACGCAAGTTGGATTCAAAACGCACGTTCATCCACATAAATGTATGTTTATATGGTCTTCCGCAAGGTTTTCTTGCAGGAGGCTTTTTCTTTCTATACAGTAACTACCAAGAGCAATCAGGGATTGTTTCGCTTCTCCCCATTTGCTAAACTTATGTTTGGCAAAAAGAGAATCCCTTATAAAAAGGGAGTTGGGAAAATGGGGAAAGAAACGCTTACTCTCGTGTTTCTGTTGGTGAGTGGTCTTTTGTTTGGCAGCATTATCGGGGAGATTTTAAGTCCCTGGCTACCTTTTTTGACCAAGAGCAAAGAGATTACTTGGTCGCCTGCGGCAGATTTAGAAATTTTGAAGTACGAACTGAACTTTCAGGTAAAACTAAATCTAGCCAGTATCGGAGGCTTAGCCCTCGCATTTTGGATACATCGACGAATAAAGTAGGTTGAAAAATGACGAAAAAAAATGTTCCTCTCATTCTGGCTTCATCTTCGCCGCGTCGAAGGGAGCTTCTGCAAACTTTAGGCTTATCATTTACCGTCATCACCAGTGATGTAGATGAGACGACAGCAGAGCATTTATCTGCGAGCGAAGTAGTAGAAGAATTGTCTTTGCGCAAGGCCAAGGAAGTGGCTTCTCGCTTGACGGAAGGCGTCGTTTTAGGATCTGATACGGTAGTCGTTCTTGATGACCAAATACTGGGCAAGCCTGTTGATGAAATGGACGCATATCGTATGCTGTCCATGCTCCAGGGGCAAGAGCACACCGTTTATAGTGGAGTCGCCTTGATAGATGTGGAGACAGGCCGTGCGGAAGTCTCACATAGTCTTACACATGTAAGAATTCGAGCTTTAACAGAGCAAGAAATCAAGTCGTACATTGCGACAGGTGAGCCGATGGATAAAGCGGGCTCATACGCCATTCAGGGTATTGGAGCCACGATCGTGGAAGGAATAAACGGTGACTACTTCACTGTTGTTGGTCTTCCGTTAGGCCTGACGTCTACTCTTTTGACACGTTTTGGGATGCCAATATTGTAAAGTTGTCATGCTTGAAGCAAGCGGCGACGGCCATATGCCTCCATGAACCTCTCCATGTCAGCCGTTTTCGATAATGTGAATATGGCTGGAGGCGGATATGAAATGGCAACAAATACCTGTAACAAAATGCTGTTGAAAAACGTCCCTTACTATGACCGTCCACGTGAACGACTGCTTCGCGAAGGAGCAGTCCATCTGTCTGATACTGAACTTCTTGCCATTTTACTGCGGACAGGCAGGGAACAAGAGACGGCTCATCAGCTGGCTCAGCGCTTGTTAGCCAGGTTTGGAGACCTGCGTGGTTTAGCCCAAGCCTCTCATGCTGAGCTAACAGAGCTAAAAGGAATTGGTCCAGTCAAAGCGATTGAATTGCATGCTGCGTTTGAGCTTGGGCGTAGATTGATGGGAGTCCCTCGAGAGTATAGGGCTTCTATCCGTTTACCACGGGACGTAGCTGATTTGATGTCGCCGGAGCTTGCTCATTTGACACAGGAACATTTTGTCTGTCTCTTTCTGAATACCAAGAACCACGTGATTGGCAAGCAGACGATTTTCGTAGGCAGTCTGGACGCTTCCATCGTACACCCGAGAGAAGTCTTTAAAGAAGCGATCCGTCGTAGCAGCGCATCGGTGATATGCCTACATAATCATCCGAGCGGTGATCCGACACCTAGCAGGGAAGACATCGCGATTACGCAAACATTGCGTGACGCTGGCGAACTGGTGGGGATTTCATTGTTGGATCATGTTATTATCGGGGAAGGCAAGTACGTTAGTCTCAAGGAGCAAGGGTACTTGTAACATGTTTTTACGCACAAGATTTATCATCGATCCGTCTATGAGTTCTTGTGCATATGAAAGCCTTCCACAAAAACGCGGTCGCTCAACCTTGGAGAGTCCTCGCAAGAGGTTCTCTTATGCTTGTCATTTGGATTAATATTTGGAAGGAGTTTTTTTATGTTTGGTGGATTTACACGTGACTTGGGGATTGACCTCGGCACTGCCAATACACTTGTTTTTGTGAAGGGTAAAGGAATTGTGGTGCGTGAACCTTCTGTTGTGGCGATTCGTACGAATAACAATTCCATTGAAGCAGTAGGAAATGCGGCGAAAAGTATGATCGGTCGTACGCCAGGTAATATCGTAGCGGTTCGCCCAATGAAAGACGGTGTTATCGCTGACTTTGATACAACTGCGACAATGATGCGCTATTTCATCAATCAAGCACAGAAAAATCAAGGGCTGTTTACACGTCGTCCAAACGTAATGGTCTGTGTACCTTCGGGAATTACTGCGGTGGAAAAACGCGCGGTTGAAGATGCTACAAAGCAGGCTGGGGCGAAGGAAGCATATACGATTGAAGAGCCGTTTGCAGCGGCGATCGGTGCAGACCTGCCGGTGTGGGAACCGACTGGAAGTATGGTCGTTGACATTGGCGGTGGTACAACAGAAGTTGCAATCATTTCGCTCGGGGGGATTGTTACATCCCGCTCCATTCGTGTGGCCGGGGATGAGATGGACGAAGCGATCATTCAGTACATTAAGCGCCGTTACAACTTGATGATCGGGGAACGGACATCAGAAACCTTGAAGCTGGAGATCGGTTCTGCGATTGCACCTGATGAGGTCGAAAACGTTGACATTCGTGGTCGTGACCTTGTAACTGGATTGCCAAAAACACTCTCGGTAAGCAGCACAGAGATTGCGGAAGCATTGGCAGAAACCATTACGGCTATTGTGGAAGCAGTGAAGGTAACACTCGAAAAAAGTCCGCCTGAGCTCGCGGCGGACATCATGGATCGTGGAATTGTACTCACAGGCGGTGGTGCGCTCTTGCGCAACATGGATCGTCTGCTAAGTAAGGAAACGGGTATGCCCGTGCATGTCGCGGAAAACGCACTGGATTGCGTAGCGATTGGAACAGGTCGTGCATTGGAGAACATTCACCTGTTCAAATCCAAGCAAGGCATCACCTCTTCCCGACTAAAACGGGGTAAATAAACGGAGGGTAGGGCATGTCGTTTTTCGGGAATAAGCGGCTTATCATTGTACTTGTAGGCTTGGTCCTGCTTATCTCCGTCGTGGGCTTCACTTCTCGTGAACGGGTTAGCCTGACCTGGCCAGAAATGTTTTTCAAAGATACCTTCAGCGTGGTGCAGGGCTTTTTCTATCGCCCTGCCCAGGCTGTTTCTGGCTTTTTTCAGGAAATTGAAGAAGCGTACGGCGTATATGAAGAAAATAAGGCGCTTAAAGCAGGGCTGGATCAATACGCCAGTTTAAGTGCTGAACTGCACACGCTCAAGGCTGAGAATGATCGCCTTCGAGAAATGCTACAGGCAAAAGATTCACTCAAGTCTTATCGCCTTCGCTATGCGGAAGTCGTGGCGAGAAACCCTGATACTTGGAACAACGTCATCACGATCGACAAAGGAATGAAACATGGCATCAAGAAGGATATGGCGGTTATTACAGCCAAAGGGATGATCGGCCGCGTACAGAGTGTAGCCAATTTTTCAGCTACAGTGGAATTGTTGACGAGCTACGAACGGCGTGACCATATTTCTGCGGATATTTTGACGCAGCAGGTGGTCAATGGTAATGCAGTGTTCCGTCCAATTAGTGGTGTCATTGAAGAGTACGACGCGCAAAAGAGATTGCTCGTCATGCGCAAAATCCCTTGGGGGCAGGCCATTAAAAAAGATCAGCAAGTTATTTCATCCGGTTTGGGAGGAGTTGTCCCTCGCAATTTGCCGATCGGCTATATTGTTCGCGTAGAGCCAGACGATTACGGCTTGACTCAAACCGCCTACATCCAGCCAAGCGCTGATTTTTCACAATTGAATGAAGTCATGGTAGTGGAACGAGACTTCACAATCGCTCCCAATGGTGAATTGATCCCGCAACAGCCAGCCGGCCAGACACAAACGCAGACAACTGTGCCGCCGGCTCCACCTGCTAGCGGGGGTGGTCAGTAATGGCTCGGTTTTTATTGACGTTGGGTGTCGTGATCATGTTTGTTTTGGAAGGAACCGTGATGCAAGTATTTACACCTGGTACATGGGGTCTGTCTTGGATGACGGTACCCCGGTTTGCGCTTGTATGCTGCATCATTATTTCAATGTATCTCGGCAGGCGCGAAGGTTTGTATTACGGGATCGCATTCGGATTTTTACAAGATGTCCTGTTTGGGCAACTAATTGGAATCTATACCATGTCCATGATGGTGGCCAGCTACTTTGCAGGGATGATTGTTCTTTTGTTCCAGAGAGGATTCGGGATGGTTTTCATAACCAGCTTCCTGATTTTGTTCGGGCATGAGTGGCTTTTGTATTCCTTGTTCCGCTTGTTTTCCGCTGCCCCCTTCGATGTTCAATGGATTTTGACACATCAAATTTTGCCTAGTGTGCTGTTGAATCTCGCTTTTGGCTTACTGGTATACTTTCCGATCAAGAATGTATGCAACAAGATTCTGGCGAAAAAGGAAATGCGCATGCAGTAAGGACAAAGGAGAGGAGAGTTCGTGGAAGAAGTCAAAGAACCGAAATCAGACATACCTATTCGGCTCAATATGTTGTTTGTGATTGTATTTTTGTTCTTCGCCGCCATTATTTTACGGCTAGCCTTTGTGCAGCTGGTGGAAGGCGAACAGTACAAGCATGAATTGGAAAAGTTCAGTATTCGTGAACTGCCGATCTCCGCTCCTCGTGGCCGTATCTTGGATAAAAATGGCGAGGTACTCGTTTCGAATAAGCCTGTGTACACCGTTCAATACGTTGAAGAACAAGGGCAGGACATTGATGAAGAGAAAGTCGCGGATCGTCTGGCAAAAATCCTCATTCCCGATGGCGGCAAAATTGGTACGGATAAGGAACTGTTAAAGAAGACGATTGAACTGAGATCAACTTTGCCTATTGCTTTCAATGCGCAAGAAACAAACGATCTCAAGGGAAAGGTTGCGGCGAAACTAAAAACGGTTCCAAGAGTAGAGGCCGTCGATCAGATGTCGGACTTTGAGCTAGTAAAAACCGCCGTATATCTCGGGATGCGCGTTCGTTCTCCTTTTGATGACAAGGAGAGAGCAGACCTTAATAAGAAACTGAATGCTGCCAAGCCGGGTACACCCGCTATTACGGAAGCGAACACGACAGATTTCGAACTGTTAAAAATGGCGATAAACGCCAATATGACCCTCACTCTGAAATTGGACAAGGAAGATCGCAATGACCTCGCCAAAAAAGTGAAGGATCAGATCGGAGTTTTGCCAACACTCAAAGGCTTAGCAGAGAAGTCTGACATGGATTTGTTGCGCTATGCCTCGTTGTTTGATATGGATATCAAACTGCCGTTGACAGAGCAGCAACGCCAATTTCAGTGGCACAAGCTCTCGTTGCTGCAGGAGATGCGTTCACCACAAATGGCCAGTTACATCCCTAGACGTGTCAAGGTCAACATCACGGAGCAGGAAATGTTCCAGATTGAAGAACGACGCACCGAACTGCCGGGAATTAGTGTGGAGCTGGAGCCTGTTCGCCAAATTTTCGAAGATCCGGATGGTTCGGCATTTGGTACTCACTTTCTCGGGTACATCAATGCCATTCGTCCTGAGAGCTTGAAAGAATATCAGGCACAAGGCTACAACGCTATCGACCGTGTCGGTGTAACCGGTCTGGAGAGCTCCTATGAACGTTATTTGCGCGGCAAAAACGGATTTATGGAAGTGCATGTGAACAAAAATTCGGAGACGGTAGAGAAGCAGATGCGCCAAGCCCCTGAGCCAGGAAACGATCTTGTTTTGGCAATGGATTGGCGCTATCAAAGCAAGATAGAGGCCATCTTGAAAGAAGAGGTTGAAGCATACAAGAAGCGCCCGACTACGCCAAAAGTATTTAAAGACGCACACGTATTGGTCATGAATCCTAATACGGGTGAAATATTGGCGATGGCGAGTTATCCAGACTATAATTTGAATCTGTATTACGACCGTAAGAAATTCAACGATAGTTACGCCTCGCTTATATTGCCGAACGAATCAAACCGATTCATTTATACGCCGTATCCACCTGCTTCTACCTACAAGCCGCTGTCTGTTATGATTGCGCTTCAGGAGGGGCTGACTACGCCGAACGAAATCATCTATGACCGAGGCGGCTTGGAAGTCGGTAACACGTATAAACGCAACTGGAAGGCAGGTGGTCATGGACCAGTAAACGCTCGTCGTGCCTTGCAGGTGTCGAACAATACGTATATGTATGAAATGGCGAAACGTTTAGCAAGAAAAGGGAAAGAAGGCTGGGAGAAGCAGTTCTCTGTCTATGATTACTACAATGCCCAGTTTGGTCTTGGTGTGAAAACAGGTGTGGATCTGCCGAATGAACATACCGGTTGGGAAAACCAGAACATGTACTTCGGGAACTTGGCGGACGTGATGATTGGTCAATATGATCTGTTCACGCCGATGCAGCTGGGTCAATATGTATCGACTATTGCTAATGGAGGGTATCGGGTACGCCCCCATCTTGTAAAAGAAATTCGCAAAGGAACCACCGATCCGAAGAAACCAGGACAAACGCTCTCGGTTATTGAACCAGAAGTGCTGAACCGGGTTGATATCGATCCGAAGAATATACAGGTGGTAAGAGAAGGGATGCGGCTGGTTACTCAGCCAGGTGGTACCGTTCAACGATTCAATGGGTTGCCGTTTACGGTTGCAGCCAAGTCTGGTACGGCACAAACGTCCCAGCCAGCGGAAAATGCACTGGTTGTCGGCTTTGCGCCTTATGAAAATCCTCAACTGGTTTTCGTCGTCGTTGCGCCGAACAGTTTGAGAGATGGTACATCTAGTTCTGATGCGACTGGTCCGATCGCGCGTCGATTGCTCGAAGCTTACAATGAACTGAATCCAGGTGTCCTTACTGGTGGGGTTCCAAAGCCGAATCCACCGTCCTCGAAGTAACCGCAATGGTTGTTCAGGGCAATCAAGCCCTAGAGAATAATCGAGTCAAGCTCTTGTAAAACGCCACCAACTGACCCGATTCGGCAATTTTTTCACGCAGAGCAGGAAAAATCTTTCTGTATGGCGAATGGTATCGGTCGAGGTGAAACCGGTGACGACTGTGAAAAGCAAGGTCACGATCAAAGGGACTAAAGAGGGGCTCGTCTTCTTTATGGATGATACCTGTTCCTTCGACGAACTGCTGGCCGATATGCGTGAAAAAATAGAGCATAGCCACCAACAGATTTTGTCGGGGCCACTCATTCGGGTATCTATAAAATTGGGAAAACGATACTGCTCACCCGAGCAACAAGAGCAGTTGACTCAAATTATTCGAACAAAGGGCAACCTGGTGATCCATACAATCGAATCTGATTTGATCACGCGGGAAGAAGCTATGGCTGAACGCCTGAAAACCCAATTTTCCGTACAGGTAAATACGGTACGCTCTGGGCAAGTTCTGGAGTTTGACGGTGATTTGCTCTTATTGGGAGATGTCAATCCCGGGGGGACGGTTCGCAGTACAGGAAGCATCTACGTGCTTGGGCATCTCAGAGGGTACGCGCACGCAGGTATTTCCGGTGACTCACAGGTAATTATTGCGGCTGCAGTCATGAGTCCTACCCAGTTGCGGATTGCAGATGTGATCAGCAAGCCGGGTGAGGAATGGACGAATAATTCCGGAGGCACAGAATTTGCCTATCTGGAAAATGAGATCATGCTGGTAGCGAAAATGAACTACTTGTCGCGAATCCGCCCTGATTTGGGTGAGAAAAAGCGTGAGGGTTGAGGGAAAGAGGAGGAACGGACGTGGGGATAGGAATTGTCGTAACTTCCGGTAAAGGCGGCGTGGGTAAGACAACCACTTCCGCCAATTTGGGAACGGCGCTTGCATTGTTGGGACAAAAAGTGTGCATGGTAGATACCGATATTGGCTTGCGCAACCTGGATGTAGTCATGGGACTTGAGAACCGAATTATTTATGATCTGGTAGACGTTGCAGAAGGCGCATGCCGACTGCCACAAGCTCTGATCAAAGACAAGCGGTTTGACAATCTGGCATTGCTCCCGGCTGCTCAGACCAAGGACAAATCAGCAGTAAGTCCTGAGCAGATGGAGGAAATTATTACGCAACTGAAGCGGGAATATGATTATGTCATTATCGATTGCCCTGCGGGTATTGAGCAAGGCTTCCGCAATGCGGTGGCAGGAGCTGATCAAGCAATCGTCGTGACTACACCTGAAAAAGCCGCTGTTCGCGATGCTGATAGGATTATTGGCCTGTTAGAGCGAGAAAAAATCGGAATGCCTAAACTGGTGATCAACCGCGTTCGTTCCCATATGGTGAAAAATGGCGACATGCTGGATGTAGAAGACATTTTGGATTTGTTAGCCATTGACTTAATTGGTGTAGTGCCGGATGATGATCATATCATTAAATCCGCGAATCAAGGGGAGCCGGCTGTGATGAACCACGAATCGCGTGCTTCCATCGCGTATCGGAACGTCGCTCGTCGCCTTTTGGGTGAAGCGGTTCCATTGCAACCATTGGAAGAAAAAGCGGGCGTGTTCCGCAAAATGCGTAAATTCTTTGGATTAAAATAGGTAATACTTGGCTCCCTTCTTTTATAGAGGGGAGTCACGTTTTCTAGGAGGAAACGGATGGACCTGGAAAAACGTCATTTAAAAACAATTGACTGGACCATCATCTTGATTTTGGCAGGGCTAGGTATCTTCAGCTATCTGGGGATTTCCGGTTCTGCGGCAGGTGTAGATAAGGCGCATCAGCAGGTCCTTTGGTATGTCATCGGCTTTATTGTACTGGGTGTTACATTGCTATTTGACTACCGGCTCTTTCACAACATGGCCTATGTTTTGTATGCGGTCGGTGTGATTCTTTTGATCGGGGTATTTCAGACAAAAGCGATTAACAATGCCACGAGTTGGTACAACCTTGGTCCTGTGTTGTTTCAGCCTTCTGAACCAATGAAGCTGTTCACGATATTGACCGTTGCACGCTTCTTGTCCAAGAGGGCAAACGATCAAGACCGCTTTTACTACTTTTACAAACTGATCCCGGTAATGTCCTTGGTTGGCTTTCCGTTGCTACTGATTTTGATGCAGCCCGATTTGGGTACCGCAATGGTTTATACAGGTATGCTTGCCACTATGCTAATCGTTGGTGGTATACGGATGAAGCATGTATTGTATATGGGCGGGCTGGTCGGCAGCTTTTTTGCGGCCATGACACTGTTGTATCAATACAAGCAGGATATCTTTTTCAAGATTATCAAGCCGTATCAATGGGATCGGATCGTCTTTTGGATGAACCCGGATCTTGAACCGATGGGACGAGGGTTCCAGCTCAAGCAAGCATTGATTGCTATCGGCTCAGGGCAATTGTTCGGAAAAGGGATTGATACGCCGACACAAGCGAGCTTTGGATGGGTGCCGGTAGGAGAGAGTGATTTTATCTTTACCGTCATTGCAGAAAAGCTGGGCTTTGTCGGAGCGGGATTGCTAATGATTTTGTTTTTCGTCTTGATTTACCGAATGATCCGAATCGCTATGGAGGCAAAAGATCCGTTCGGCTCCTACGTTGTCGCGGGTGTCGTAGGAATGCTTACCTTCCAGATCTTTGAGAACATCGGGATGACGATTCAGTTGATGCCGATTACGGGTATTCCGCTTCCGTTCATTAGCTACGGCGGGAGCTCGCTTATAACCAACTTCCTGATCATTGGTGTGGTGCTCAATATTGGGATGCGTAAGGACAAGTTGCGTTTTGATTAAAGGAGTTATGCAAAAAGTCTTCTGTTCTCGCCGCTTTCTCGGTGCTGAATAGAAGGCTTTTTGAGCACTCACGAAATGCGTGACAAATGCAAATACTTATGCTAAAATCATCCTAAGTTAACCATTTTTACAAGTTATAGTGTTTGATTGATTGGTATGGAGTCGTACTATTGTGAGTGACGTCACCAATTGTCAATCGCAATTCGTATGACTTTTTTTCCTTGACGCAAAAGGCTTATCTGTAAAAAAGAGGTTAACGCAACTCTTTCGCCTCGTGGGGCGTAATGTTCAGGGAGGTTTTGTTTCATGCAACAAGGTATCGTAAAATGGTTTAACGCAGAAAAAGGATACGGGTTCATCCAAATTGAGGGTGGCGACGACGTATTCGTACACTACAGCGCAATCCAGTCAGAAGGTTTCAAATCTCTTGACGAAGGTCAAAAGGTTGAATTCGAAATCGTTCAAGGTAGCCGTGGACCACAAGCTGCTAGTGTAACTAAACTGTAAAATTAACAGATTCAAAGGCAGTCTCTCAATGGGGAGACTGTCTTTTTTGCGTGTTTTCACCCGAGACGCTGGGGCTTTGGAGAGAGGGGACGGTCGTCATAAAGCAGGTAGACAAGTCATAGGATGATACTAAAGGCTTGGTCAGCGGAGGGATGGACATGTTTGAAAGAGCAGATCGCGTAAAGGAAAGACGGAGGGAGCGTTTAGAGCGAATCCGAACACAGTCACGAGACAGCTATACTCCCTACGTCGATGATTGGAAAGATCCGATCGAAGAAGCGCCAAACCCATTCAGTTACTCGCCGCGTGAGAACGATATGATGGACCAGCCACCGTCCCATGAAAAGTGGGGCGTACAAATTTTAGCATCTGTCTTGTTGATTGGTGCTGCTTATGTATTGTTTCAAACAACGCTGATTCCTGCCTCGTGGAAAAGCTCCGCGAGGGAAGTCATGACACGAGACTTTAATTTTTCAGGAGTAGCGGACTGGTATGAAGCGAGATTTGGACCGATTCCAACGATGCTTCCTTCAATCCCCATCAATCCCCTTGCCGTGCCAGCCACGAGTACAACAAAGGACACAGCTACTGTGTGGAAGCTCCCCAGTAGCTGGAAAATCGTAAAATCCTATGATCCAGAGAGCGAAAATGTAATCCTGAATACGGGAATGAGCGATCAAATCACGATCGGAGAAGCTGGCTGGGTTGCTTTTGTCGGTGAAAAGCCTGATTATGGGACGACAGTGATTGTTCGTTTAACAAAAGGGCGGGAAATATGGCTGGGCAATCTCGATAGTATAGGGGTGACGAAGGACGAGGTCCTTACACCTGGTAAAGTCATCGGAACCGCTCGGGTAATGGATCAGACATCACGTCATCTGTATGTAGGGGCGAAAGTGAATGAGAAATTTGTCAATCCCCTGGAAGTGATTCCGTTTGAATAAGGGAGGGTGGCTCGACATTCGGTTTCGCATTCACCTGCTATTTTGGGCGGTGATTGGCTTGTCTGTGGTGACAGGCCATTTTTTGGAGGTCATTACCTTGTTTGTCATCGTGCTGATCCATGAACTGGGGCATGTAGCGATGGCGCGTGAGCTCGGATGGACTGTAAAAGAGGTGCTGCTTCTGCCTTTTGGTGGAGTAGCGACGATGGAAGACTCGTACGCCACGGACCCAATGGATGAGATTGTCGTGGCACTCGCAGGGCCCTTCCTAAATATGGTGATGATGGCTGCTTCGTACTTGTTTTGGTTTATGGGGATATGGACGGAAGAGTGGGCTCGCTTTTTCTTGGTAAGCAATTTGACGATTGCGCTGTTTAACCTGGTGCCAATCTGGCCCTTGGATGGCGGGAGAATCTTGTTGGCGGTTCTATGCTGGTTTATGTCGTATAGGCAGGCGACGAGGATATCGATGACCGGGAGTACGTTGTTTGCGGGGATCATGGTGGGGATGTCCAGCTTGGAGTTGAAGTACAACTTAGCAGTGATCGGAATTTATTTATTGACGTTGAACATTCAGGCATTTTTGCGGTTCCCTTATCAATTTTTTCGCTTCCTGGTGGAAAAATACGAACGGACGCAAGAAGAAGCTGCCGTTCAAGCGATTCGCGTGCATCCCGAGGAAACGGTACTGGCTGTCTCGCACAGGCTGCGGCGGGGATGCTCCCATCTTTTTTATGTGCAAGGGGCGGGTCTCTTGGCAGAGGAACAGCTTTTGTATGCCCTTTTGTTTGAGCAAAAGCACGACGCCGCAGTGGGCAAGCTCCTTTAGTCTGTCATCCTTAATCAACAGGATCGATCCATTCCATTAGCCAGCAATCACGCATGCTTCCTTCGTGCCATTCGTGCAGAGGAAGCTCTTTTACTTTTCGAAAGCCACATTTTTCGTAGCAACGGAGGGCTCGTTCATTCCAGGCTTGCGGGTCAATCGCTACTTTTTGTGCTCGTTTTTCTGTGCGGAGATAGTGGAGGATGGCTTTAACGAGCTGAGTACCGATTCCACGATTCGAGTAAGCAGGCGCTCCTATTTGACTAAGTGAACGGCATCATTGGGGGACAAGGCTCTTATTTTTAAATTACCAGCATGAATCATAGATGATCTCCTTTACCTCGACTTGGTAGCTATGATAGATTACATCCTATGAGCCCGGTTATCCTGCTTTTGGGCAACGTTTGCACGGGGAATAAGGAGTGAAGGCAGTGAAGCAAGTAGCGATCAGTGCACAAGGTGGCAGCATCCGCATCGCATTTATGGAAAATGGAAAATTGGAGGAATGGCGTACACAGGATGCGGAGGCACAAGCAAGCGTTGGTGACATTTATCAAGGACGGATCGCAGATGTGAAGCCTAGCATCCAATCCGCCTTTGTTGATATTGGTACAGGCCAAAATGCTTATTTGTACGTAGATGACACGGTCGGTGTGGAGTCGGGTGGAGCAGCGAAACCAAGTATTGCGGAACGTGTTCAAGTAGGGCAAAAGATATTGGTTCAAGTGAGTAAAGAGGCGATGGAAATGAAGGCGCCAAAAATCACGATGCGAATCAGCTTGCAGGGGCGTTACCTGGTGTACCTTCCGACTGAAGAGGGCATTTCGCTTTCGCGTAAAATATCGGATGATACCAAACGAAAAAGACTGCAACAGGTGATCTCTTCGACAGTGGAGCAAGGGGAAGGCTGTATTCTGCGCACGGAAGCAGCAGAAGCAGAAGAGCAGACACTCATTAGTGAACTGACCTATTTGCGCAATCGCTGGCGGGACATGCTGCGAACAGCGGAGGGACTGCGCTCGACCGGGCGGATTTTTCAGGATGCAGAGTTGATCGAGGTGGCACTCCGAGATGGCTTGGCGATGGGAATGGATGAGTTGTTGGTAGAAGGTGCGACGACTTATCAGCAGGTAAAAGCGGCGTTGGCAGCTGTTGCTCCAGAAGTACAAGAGAAGCTTCGCTGGTATCAGGGGAAACAGCCGCTCTTTGACTTCTTGGGTGTCGAGGTGGAGTTGATTCGTGCTCGTGATCGACAAGTGCCGCTCAAGAGTGGAGGATCCTTGGTCATCGACAGGACTGAAGCGATGACGGTCATCGATGTAAATACCGGTTCGTTCACAGGTAGGGGAGGGCAACAGCGGGAACAGGCAGTGACAGCGACCAATCTGGAGGCGGTAGCTGAAATTGCCCGGCAACTTCGGTTGCGAGACATCGGTGGCATCGTGATCATTGATTTCATCGACATGAAAGAAGAGGTCAATAAGGAGCGAGTGATCTCGCGATTGAAACAAGAGCTGGCGAAGGACCCTGTGCCTTCGACTGTTCTCGGGATGACTTCGCTTGGATTAGTCGAGATGACGCGAAAAAGAGTGCGTGCGAGCCTGATGGAGCGGTTGACGGAACCGTGTGAGGCATGCAAGGGCCGAGGGAGAGTTTGGCGAGTAGACGAGCTGTTCCAGCACTTGTACACCGAAGTCACCGCTTTGGCAAAGAGCCAAGATGCAGAGGTTGTTCTCGTGGACATGCCGCCAAGATTGTTGGACATGATAGAGGAGTGGGAAAAAGCAGGAGCTATTACATGGCCTCTCCATGTCTATAAGCGGCTTGTCCCGTCTATGAGCCCAGACGAGTTTCGAATTGGATACGTCGGAAATCGGGCAGAGGCGGAGCGTTTACAATCGAAATAACTTGACTGGGCTATTGTAGCTATGATAACCTAATGGTTGTCATGCAGATATGCCTCGTGCATACTGTAACCGCACGAATCAGGTACATAAGTCGTCGCTCGTCGACGCACCTGTAAAGGCGAGTCTGAGTATAGGAGGTGCACACAGTGTACGCAATTATCGAAACCGGTGGAAAGCAATACAAAGTTGAAGAGGGAGCAGTTCTCTTCATCGAGAAATTGGCTGGCAACGAAGGAGACGTTGTTACTTTTGACAAAGTTCTCTTCGTAAGCAAAGACGGAAAAGTTACTGCAGGAGCTCCTACAGTAGCTGGTGCAACGGTAACTGGTAAAGTAGAAAAACACGGTAAATCTGCAAAGATTATCGTGTACAAATACAAAGCCAAGAAAAACTACCGTCGCAAGCAAGGTCACCGTCAACCATTCACCAAAGTTGTGATCGAGAAGATCAACGCTTAATTGGTGACTTGTTATGATTGAAGTGATCGTGAGCCGTGCGCAGCACGGTATCCATGAAATTAGTATTTCCGGACATGCCAATGCGGGTGCCTATGGAGCAGACATCGTTTGTTCTGCTGTATCAGGCATCAGCTTTGGTATATTAAACGCCATCCAACCTTTGACGGGCATCACTCCTGATGTCGCTGTCGCACAAGAAGGCGGTGGGTTCTTGAAGTGGAGTCTTTCTTCTTCGGGAGAGGAGACTGCACGCGAGAAACAACAGCTTTTGGCAGAGAGCATGGTAATTGCTCTTTTGTCAGTTGAGGCGAATTACGGTAAATACGTAAAAGTAAATGATCGTAAATGGCAGGGAGGTGTCTGATATGAACATGCTGTTTAACTTGGACCTTCAGTTTTTCGCATCGAAAAAAGGGGTAGGTTCCACAAAGAACGGTCGCGATTCCATTTCCAAACGTCTGGGCGTGAAACGTGGCGACGGGCAATTCGTTACTGCTGGTAACATTCTCGTTCGTCAACGCGGAACAAAGATTTACCCAGGTGCGAACGTAATGAAAGGCGGAGACGACACTCTGTTTGCAACTGCAGATGGTGTTGTTCGTTTCAAGCGTCTGGGCCGTGATCGCAAACAAGTTGTGATCGAGCCAGTTGCTTCCGAAGCGTAAATATTTGTTAAGAAAAACCCAGCGATATAGCTGGGTTTTCTTTTTGTCCGGCTCTTTTTTAACGAGCAGGAATTTAAAAATTCCGGAGCGTATAAAAACTTCCAGTAAAACGCGGTCGCTCTTCTATGATTTTGCCTCGAAAGAGGTTTTTTTATGGTACAATAGATGGGAAAGATATTCTTATCGACTTGGGTGAATGTGATGGGGGACGAGCGGAGGCTGTTTACGCATCAGACAGACCAACTGCTGACCGTTCTGAACAGGCAGCGGCATGACTGGTTGAACCACGTTCAGGTTCTGCTCGGCTATTTGCATTTGAACCGTACTGAACAAGGGGAGGCCCACTTGAAGCGCATCGCACAGATGGCGATGCAGGAATCGATGGTTGCCCGATTGAATAGCTCCTTGTTGTCCGTCTTCTTCTTGACATTTAACGCATTGAACAACGAATTGCTTTTAGAAGTAGACGTGTGCAATCATGTGGATCTCACGCGAGTAGTTTTGAGCGAGCAAGACTTGTTTCAGTTGGTGTCAGAGATATTATGCACAGTGAACGATCATGTAGACCAGAGCGGGTACGAACCAGCCAGCATGCAGGTAAGCTTGCAGATGGATGAGCGTGGCGTTCATTTTCGTTTTGACCTGGCCGGTGTACTTCATGCATCCGGAATGGAAGAATTGGAAAAGCTGATACGTAAAAGCGAACAGAGTACGGTGGAGGTCACCGAGTGGATACATACGGAAGAAGAATGGGTCCTGAATTTGGTGGTTCCATTCGCGGAATGAAAGAGGTGACACCATGTTTGTCGATCAGGTAAAAGTATATGTAAAAGGCGGGGACGGTGGCAACGGAGCCGTCTCCTTTCGACGGGAAAAGTACGTACCGCTGGGTGGTCCAGCAGGTGGAGATGGCGGTCAAGGTGGAGATGTCATATTTGTCGTGGATGAAGGTCTGCGTACACTGGTAGATTTCCGCTATCAACGACATTTCAAAGCTCCTCGTGGAGAGCATGGCCGCAACAAATCTCAGCACGGAGCAGGCGCGGAAGATATGGTCGTGCGCGTGCCACCGGGAACAACTGTTATTGATGATGATACCAAAGAAGTGATTGTCGATCTCGTGGAGCAGGGTCAACGTGCTGTGATCGCAAAAGGTGGACGTGGTGGACGAGGCAATATTCGTTTTGCCAACTCTTCGAATCCAGCCCCACACATCTCGGAAAACGGAGAACCAGGTCAAGAGCGTTATATTGTCATGGAGCTCAAGCTGATTGCAGATGTGGGCTTGGTTGGCTATCCGAGTGTAGGAAAATCCACCTTGCTGTCCAGTGTAACAGCGGCGAAGCCAAAAATTGCGGCGTACCACTTTACGACGCTGACACCGAATCTGGGTGTTGTGGACTTGGGCGAGCAGAGCTTCGTAATGGCTGACTTGCCAGGTTTGATTGAAGGCGCGCATGAAGGTGTGGGTCTTGGTCACCAATTCTTGCGTCACGTAGAGCGTACGCGCTTGATCGTTCATGTGATTGACATGGCAGCGGTAGATGGACGCGATCCATACGAGGATTATTTGCAGATCAACCGAGAGCTGACGATGTATAACCTGAAGCTCGAAGATCGTCCGCAAATTGTAGTCGCGAACAAAATGGAACTGCCCGAAGCAGAGGAAAACCTGCGTATTTTCAAGGAAAAGGTTCCAGGTGTGAAGGTGTACGAGATCTCTGCTGCAACCCGTCAAGGCGTACAAGAATTGATGTATGCGATCGGGGACGCCTTGGCGACGATTCCGGACAAGCCTGCTGTCGAGGAAGTTGCGGAAGTGGAAGAGCGCGTGGTATTCCGAGCAGAAAAAGAACCAGACGAATTCGAGATTACGCGTGATGACGATGTATTTGTTGTTAGCGGTGAAAAGATCGAGAAGCTCGTACGCATGACCAATCTGACCAGCTATGATGCAGCCCAGCGTTTTGCAAGACAAATGCGCTTTATGGGTGTAGATGATGCTCTGCGCAAGCTGGGAGCAAAAGACGGGGATACCGTTCGGATCGGCAAATTAGAGTTTGACTTTGTGGAGTGACAAAAACCATGATTGATATCCCATCACTGAACCCATTTATGGGGGATAAACGACTCCAACGCGGTGCGACGCTACCGCTTATCATCTCCAAGCAGGTGAAGACGCCTGTCCAAGTTTTGGTTGAACATGCAAAGGGCAATTATCTCGTCGTTTCCTATGAGATGAAGCCTGAAACGAAAGCAGAGCTTCTCGGATCAACTGTACGCATTCGTTGGGAAACGGATGCGGCAGTGAACACCATTGATTTGGAAGTAGTTTCGGAGCAAACGCTTTGGCCGATCAAGCTATTAGGGATGATTCCGATTAGTGTTGGGGTAGAAATTACACAAAAGCGCAAGCAGGATCCCATCTCCCCAGATCTCGGTATTTCTGTCCCTTACAAGGTGATGGGAGCTAGACCGATCGAAGAAAAAGGCGAAGCAGTGTTGCTGAAATTCTCTCCTACCCGTCTTGTTTTGGGAACGGACGGTTATGTGTCAAAGGGCGATTTTCTCCATTTGTCTTTCAAGATACCGAAGCAAGCGCAGGAGATCGTCATGATGGCAAAAATCGTGGAAAAAACGTTCCAAGACAAGCAATCAATGATTGAATTAATCTTTACAGATATCAATGAAAAGCACCATGAACTCATCAAAGATTACTATAAAAAGCTCTCAACTACCGCTTCTTCCTAAGGAAGCGGTTTTTTTCCTTTGATGTTCCTGTGAAGAAGGTATATAGTAGAGTACATAGAGTTCTACATCGAGCCTGTTCACTTGATGGATTTGTTGTGTGCGCTTTCTTGAATAAATATTTGTGAAATCATTCACTTTTGATTATTCGAATCGGTTGTCTGCTTTACTTTGTGAAAAACGTTACAAACAATTTTTAACCCGGTTTTCAGGGAGAATAGCGGCCGTTACTCGTATGAACAGGCATCGAGAATGAAAGGCCTCTATTCCAAAGCAAAGGAGGACGTTTTTTTTATGTCTCAAACAACTACGCAACAAGCTCAAGCTGCTGCTGAAGTAGCAAGCACTGCTACTCTGGCACCAGCACAGCAACAAGATGTACTCGATCAGTTGATGAAACCAGAAATCCAAGAGTCACTGAACGTTTTGGTGGCGAACCTGCCTAAATTGGCAGAACTGACAACTCTTTTGACCAAAACCTACGATTTGGTACAAACGGTAGCAAATGATCATGTATTGATCGATGACATCAAAGGCGGAATGGAAGAGTTCGTAAAACCGATCTCTGATAAAGCGAAAGGTATTGCGCAAGCAGCCATTGAAGCCAATGACCGTGTTCACGTAGAAGAGTCTACTATCGGTTTATTCGGTATTCTCAAAATGCTCAAAGATCCGCAAGTACAAAAAACTTTGCGTTTCGCACAAGCATTCCTCGAAGTATCAGCAGAGCGTCAACAACAAAAACGCTAGTTTTTTTATTATGGAATGGAAGACAAGGACGGAGGATTGGGCATGGCGAAGCATATTCTGATTCTAGGCGGCGGTTATGGCGGTTTGCTCAGCGCATTGACTGCACGTAAATACATGACGGCTGAAGAAGCGTCGATCACGGTGGTAAACCGTTTTCCTACTCACCAAATCATTACGGAACTGCACCGCTTAGCAGTAGGAAACCTGTCTGAACAAAACGTGGCGCTTCCTCTAGAAAGATTGCTGCGTGGCAAAGAGATTAACCTCGTAGTTGACACGGTGGAAAACATTGGTCTTGATTCCCAACGCGTAACACTGGCGAGCGGCGAGTCCATCAAATACGATGCTTTGGTAGTTGCGTTGGGTAGTGAAACCGCATTCTTTGGAATCCCAGGTCTGCAAGAGTACAGCTTTACACTGAAGTCTGTAGAAGAAGCAAATCGTCTGCGCGCACACCTCGAAGAGCGCGTGATTGAATACAAGACGAGCAAAAATAAAGCAGATGCTACCTTCGTTGTAGGCGGTGGCGGTCTGACAGGTATCGAGCTGGTTGGGGAATTCGCTGATATGCTGCCAAATCTGTGCCATAAACACGGTGTAGACTTTGCAGACGTATCCATCTACTGCGTAGAAGCAGGTCCGTCCATTTTGGCTGGTTTTGCTCCTGACCTGGTTGAGCGTGCGAAAACAAGCTTGGAAAAACGCGGCGTTCAATTCCTGACAGGTGTACCAGTAACGGAAATGAAAGAAACCACGGTTTTCCTGAAAGATGGCGGTACCATTGAAACCAAAACAATGGTATGGACAGGTGGTGTACAAGGAAATCGCGTAGTAGCAGAGTGCGGCGTGGAAGTAAACCGCGGACGTGCAACTGTTACAGAATTCCTGCAATCCACTTCTCACCCTGATGTATTCCTTGCAGGTGACAGTGCGGTCGTAATGGGGCCAGAAGGTCGTCCATTCCCTCCGACTGCGCAACTGGCATGGCAAATGGGCGAAGTAGTAGGTCACAATCTCTTCGCACACTTCAACGGCACCAAAATGGATACCTTCAAACCGGTATTCTCCGGAACACTAGGTAGCCTGGGCCGTAAAGACGCGATCGGAACTATTGGTGCAAGCCAATTGAAGCTGAAAGGCTTGCCAGCAACCTTGATGAAAGAAGCGAGTAACGTTCGCTATTTGACTCATATTAACGGTCTGTCCTCTTTGGCATACTAATCGAATCAGGAAACCCCGGGATCATGATGTCCCGGGGTTTTTTGTGCTTGTTTATCCGTTTCCGCTTGGATCTTCAATCACGTTTGGGGATTGTGCCATTTTTTTACCCCGCATGTCATTGCCAAATTGTTCGAGACTGCTTGGCTTACCCGCTGGGTGATTGTTACGGCGCTCCGATTTATCTGACTTTCCACGTCCGGCCATTTGTCTTTCACCTCCTCTATACGATACGCATTATTGTGCGCGAAGAAGCTTCCTCTCATGTAATCAAAGTAAACCAAATAGGGAGCCGATGAAAAAAAGTGACGGATAAGGATTGTCACATTCCATGCTTTCCGTTATAATGTCCCCTATGAAGAAACAACTGTTTTTCTCAGGAGGACACAACGCATGAAAAAGGAAGAAAAATTCTACTTGATTCGATCTGACATCTTGCCAGAATCGATTGCCAAAACGATTGATGCCAAGAAGATGCTGGAATCCGGCGAGGTGGATACCGTGAATGAAGCGGTTGAACGGGTGGGATTGAGTCGTAGTGCTTTTTATAAGTACAAAGATGGCATTTTTCCGTTCAATGCGATGATGAGCGAAAAAATTATGACGTTTACGTTCTCTTTGGATCACATGTCAGGTTACTTGTCCAAAGTGCTCACATATGTAGCAGATCAAGGTGGAAACGTATTGACCATCAATCAGACGATTCCACTTCAAGGGATTGCTACCATATCCATGTCAGTCGATATGGCTAATCTTCGCGTATCTAGCACGGAGTTTTTGGATAGCTTGCAGCAGATCCCAGGTGTTCGCAAAGCGATGATCGTCGGTAGAGGCTAAGCAAAAAAACAATCAAAGAAAAGGCAGGGGAGAGAGACATGGAGAAGCAGAGCATTAAATTGGGATTAATGGGTTTTGGGACAGTGGGGACTGGTGTCGTACGCATTATTCAAGCACATCAAGAGGATTTGCAAAAGCAAACCGGCCTCAGTATTGAGGTTTCCCGTATTCTTGTTCAGGATGCGGAAAAATCTCGTAATCTTTCATCCATGGAGGGGGCACTGACCACTGACCCTGCTAATCTTTTGGATGATCCAGAAATTGAAGTCATCGTAGAAGTAATTGGTGGCATTCACCCAGCAAAGGAATACATTTTGGGTGCACTCGAACGAGGCAAGCACGTAGTAACAGCCAACAAGGATCTGATGGCGTTGCACGGAGCAGAAATTTTAGCGAAGGCGCAAGAAAAGGGCTGTGACGTTTTCTACGAGGCAAGCGTGGCAGGTGGAATACCGATCCTGCGCGCGTTAGTAGAAGGGTTCTCTTCAGACCGTATCGCGAAAATGATGGGGATCGTCAACGGGACGACCAATTACATCATGACCAAAATGAGTCAAGAGGGCGCAGAATACAGCGAGGTATTGAAAGAAGCGCAAGCACTGGGTTACGCGGAGCAGGACCCAACCTCCGATGTGGAAGGCTTTGATGCCGCCCGCAAAATGGCGATTCTGGCAACGCTGGGCTTCCGTGTACCGATGAAGCTGGAAGATGTGGATGTAAAAGGGATCAGTTCCGTGAGCAGGGAAGATATCGCCTATGGCAAACAACTAGGCTATGAAATCAAGCTGCTCGGACTGGCTCGTCGTGACGAAGAGGCGATTGAGGTAAGTGTGCAGCCGACTCTGGTTCCGAAATCTCATCCACTCGCTTCTGTAAATGGTGTCTTTAATGCCGTGTACGTACATGGGGAAGCGGTAGGAGAAACCATGTTTTACGGGCCAGGTGCAGGTGAATTGCCGACTGCTACCGCCGTTGTGTCTGACCTGGTCACTGTCGTCAAAAATAGAAAGCTAGGAGTAAATGGACGTGGAATGGTTGCTCCTTACAAAGAGAAAGTATTGAAAGAAGACAGCGAAAAATTCTCTAAATACTTCCTGCGCATTGTAGTTGCAGATGAACGCGGTGTTCTTGCTCAAATTACGCAGCTGTTGGCAGACAAAAATATTTCCCTTGAGCAGGTCATCCAGCAACCGTTCAACAACGGACGTGAAGCGGAAATTATCATGATTACCCACCTGTCCTCAAAAAGTGACATGGATGCGGTACTGGCTTATATGGAGCAGATGGATATCGTATCAACTGTGCAGAGCTGCTACCGCGTAGAAGGAGGAGACAAATAATGGCTTCTTATCGACAGTCTGGAATTCTGGCACGTTACCGGGAATTTCTCCCGATTACAGAAAAAACTCCGCTGGTCAGCTTGCATGAGGGAAACACTCCGCTGATCCATGCTCCGAACCTTTCCAAACAATTGGGGGTGGAGCTACACGTCAAATACGAGGGGCTCAATCCGACAGGCTCTTTTAAAGATAGAGGCATGGTCATGGCTGTAGCCAAAGCGGTAGAAGAGGGCAGCAACACAATCATGTGCGCTTCGACAGGGAATACATCAGCAGCGGCTGCGGCGTATGCGGCACGTTCAGGATTGCGTTGCATCGTCCTGATCCCGAACGGCAATATCGCACTGGGCAAGCTGGCACAGGCTATCGCATATGGTGCAGAAGTCATCGCGATTGACGGCAATTTTGATGAAGCGCTGGATATCGTTCGTGAAATCACAGCGAAAGAGCCGATTACACTGGTGAATTCCGTGAACCCTTACCGGATTGAAGGACAAAAGACTGCGGCATTTGAAGTGTGCGATGCGCTGACGGACGCACCTGACATTTTGGCCATTCCAGTTGGCAACGCCGGTAACATTACAGCATATTGGAAGGGCTTCGAGGAATATTTTGCGGCTAAAAAGTCGAGTCGGTTGCCTAAGATGTATGGATTCCAGGCAGCGGGAGCAGCGCCGTTGGTGCACGGCGAACCAGTAGCCAACCCTGAAACGATTGCGACAGCTATTCGAATTGGCAATCCAGCGAGCAAGGATGGCGCTTTGAATGCCATTTCGAAATCAAGCGGTCTTGTCGATAGTGTAACGGACGAAGAAATTTTGCATGCCTATCATTTGCTGGCAAAGAGCGAAGGTGTGTTTTGTGAGCCTGCCTCGGCAGCATCGCTGGCTGGTATTATCAAGCTGCATGAGGCTGGAAGGCTTCAACCTGGCAGCCAGATCGTGTGCGTATTGACAGGAAACGGACTAAAAGATCCAAATATCGCTTTGAAGCTGGTAGGTGAGGAGCCGCGTTCTGTTCCGGCGACACATGAAGCTGTGATGGAGTTGGTTCGTCAAAGTGGGAGAGAATTTGTATCATGAATGGACGACGTGTAAAAGTAACCATACCGGCAACGACAGCGAATCTGGGACCGGGATTCGATGCGCTGGGAATGGCTTTCCAGTTGTATTCTGTCGTAGAAATGGAAATCAGTGATCATACGACAGTAGAGATGATGGGCAAGGAGCTGCAAGGAACACCGACGGACAAAAACAATCTTCTGTACAAGGTTGCGGCGGGATTGTTTCAAGAAGCAGGGCTCGCCATTCCTGAGCTCGCGATCCGTGCTTCCAGTGACGCTCCCCTGACGAGAGGATTGGGGAGCAGTGCCGCTGCGATTGTAGGTGCACTCGTAGCGGCTAACCATCTCGCTGGCGAACCATTTACTCGTGAGCAATTGTTTGAAAAGGCAACACGCCTGGAAGGTCATCCGGATAATGCGGGTGCTTCGATGTTTGGTGGTATCATTGTTGCGACGATGCCTGAGGTACCAGGGGAACCGATTCCTTATGTGCGGTTTTCTACTCCGGCGGGATTGCAAACTCTCGTCGTGATCCCGGAATTCATGCTCTCGACAGAAAAAGCGCGGAACGTCTTGCCACAGGTGTACAGCAGAGCGGATGTTGTATATAATGTGGGTCATAGTAGTTTGCTAGTTGCTGCACTCGCACAAGGCAGACTCGACCTGATGGGACGGGCAATGTCGGATCGGTTGCATCAGCCGTACCGAGCAAAGCTTGTACCTGGCTTGAACGAAATCCTGGACAAAGCGACTGAACACGGGGCACTGGGGGCTGCTTTAAGTGGCGCTGGACCGACGATCCTCTGTTTTTTCTCTTCGGATGAAGAATTAGAGAAGCTGCGTGCATTTGTGGACAGAGTGATGAAAGGGCACGACATCTCGTACCGCGTGATGATCTTGCAGCCGGACGAAAAGGGCGTACAGGTAGAAATCCATCAGAGATAGACCATAGTGGATAGGAGTAGCCATGGAGAAGAAACTAGCTTTTCTAGGACCGCGTGGAACGTTTACCGAAGAAGCAGCGAGGATTTTGTCGCTCGGACAAAAGCTATCTATTGTTCCGTACCCAAGTATTATTGAAGTGCTAGAGGCTGTTTCCAAAAAGGAAGTGGCATACGGTGTCGTACCGATGGAAAACTCCATTGAAGGAACGGTCAATTCTACACTAGATTGGCTCATTCATGAAGTAGAGCTGCCCATTTTAGCGGAGCTCGCACTGCCGATTACGCAAAACCTGCTGGTGGCAAAACGAGAGCACCCATTGCCTTTGTCCGCGATTACGAGAGTGCTGTCACATCCTCAAGCGATTGCACAAAGCCACAACTTTTTGCGTGAGAATTTGCCGGAAGCAGCGATCGAAACGGTAAACAGTACGGCATTGGCTGCAAAAATGGTGAGCGAGCATCCAGAAGAGCCATGGGCTGCTGTTGGTACTCGATTAAATGTAGAGATCTATCCATTGGCGTTTGCGCGTGAACAAATTCAAGATTATTCGAATAACTACACGCGCTTTGTTCTCGTAGGTCAGGATAGTCTTGATCTGCCAGTTTCCCGCAAGGAAAAGACGACGATACTGGTCACGCTGCCGGAAGATTTTCCGGGAGCATTGTATCAAGTACTCGCTGCTTTTGCTTGGAGAAAGGTCAACTTGTCTCGCATCGAATCACGACCGACGAAGAAAGCACTCGGAAACTATTATTTTGTCATCGACATTGATCAGAAGATGGACGATGTCTTGTTGCCAGGAGCGTTTGCGGAGATTGAAGCCATTGGTTGTCAAGTTCGTCAGCTTGGGACGTATCCATTTTATATGCATCAGACCAATTCCTAGAGGAGGGATTGGTTTTTTTCTTTTTCTCCTCCCTCCCACAAAGGAATGGCGTCAAGGAGCAAAACGCCCATGACTGCATACGATGTTAGGGAGTTTGGTGCAAGGGAGGAGAAAACATTGAGAATACACATCGTCCAAAAAGGCGATACGATGTGGAAGATCGCCAAAAGATATGGCGTCGATTACAAAGAACTGTTACGCCTTAATAGTCAATTAAAAACTCCCGATACAATTTATCCTGGAGCGAGAATCAAGATTCCGGCGAAACAAGTTCCTGTCCGACCACCGCAAAGAACGACGCCCCCGCATCCAATGAGTGAGGCGGCCCCTTATGTGAAAGAAAGACCGATTACGGAAGAGGAAGAGATGGAGGTCCCGCAACAAATCGAAAGACGGCCAATTGAGCCGGAAGAATCAGGAGAGGTGGAAATCGAGTCTAGGGAGGAAATTAGGCCTACGCCACTGCCTGCTCCCATTCCAACGAGACCACCCAAGGAGATGCCTAGACCTCCCAAAGAAATGCCTAGACCACCGGCCCCTTCTGTTTCACCAGAGGTAGTCAGGCCAACGGCACCACCAACATTACCGCCTCCTCCACCGACACAGCCGATCCCAAAACCAACGGAGAAGCCAAGTGAAAAACCGATCGAAAAACCGATTGAGAAGCCAACACCGTATAAACCGCCGAACATTTCAGGCAAGCCAAATGTGCTGCCGCCTGTTCCGCCTGTTCCTATACTTCCACTCATACCGACTCCACCTCCAACCAGAGTGAGTCCGTATATTTATCCACCAGCGATTCCACCGAATCAAAATGTGCCTAGCATTCCATATAGACCACCGACTCAGGTTTTGCCATTACAGCCTACACGACCGCCAGCAAATATTTGCCCACCTTGCCCACAGCCGAATTATCCGCCACGGGTAAGTCCATTGCAACCGATGCAGCCAAACTACCCACCACGGGTAAGTCCATTGCAACCGATGCAGCCAAACTACCCACCACCACGGGTAAGTCCATTGCAACCGATGCAGCCAAACTACCCACCACCGCGGGTAAGTCCATTGCAACCGATGCAGCCAAACTATCCACCACCACGGGTAAGTCCATTGCAACCGATGCAGCCAAACTACCCACCACGGGTAAGTCCATTGCAACCGATGCAGCCAAACTATCCACCGCCACGGGTAAGTCCATTGCGGCCGACGCAGCCGCCTTCGAAGGTGAGCCCACAACAGCAGCGCAAGCCACCTTCAAAAGTAAGTCCACAACAGAAGCTGAAGCCATCAACGAGGGTAAGTCCAGAGCAAGAGCGTAGGCCAATGCCGCAGGTGCGTCCATTCCCGCCATTCCCACCATTCCCACCGTCGTTCATGCCACCATTCCCGCCTTGCCCACCGTTCGGGAACCCGTGGATTGACCCGTTTTATCCAAATCGAAGACCGATTGTAAGTCCAGAACAAATGCGACCAATCAATCCATTTCCAATCGCCCCACCATCGATCAGACCGATGCCGTTTCCTTATCCATGCCCACCACCATTTCCACCCATGCCATTAAAGCGGCCACGAGCGAAAAAGCCTGTGTGCCCGGAACCAGTGGAGTCATCATCATGTGAGTGTTCTTCTGAAGTCCCGGAGTACAGAGGCCGAAAAGGCAAGTACAATCGTTCTCCACAGGGGATTCACAATAACATGATGTTCCCGCCCTCCCCGTGTATGGCTTCTATGCCTGAACAAGGGGTTTGGCCGAACTGGGGAGATGGGCATGAAGAATCCTCTTCTTACTGAGAGGGTATGGGATGAACAAAGGAATCTTATCCACTATTGAAAAGGTTTTTCGCTGTCAAATCTACGGGGTGAAGCCGAAGCGAAACGTCAACCTGTTAAAAACAGACCGGGGCCACTGGATACTCAAAGGATATAAGCAGGTCGAAAAAGCTGTGTGGGTGACAGAGTTAGCAGATGCACTTCATGAGAAGGGCTTTCATCATACGGTGCAATATGTGGCGAGTCAGGAAGGGTCCAAAATTTTTACATTTGAAGACCGCCATTACACCATCATGAAAATGATTGATGGGCATGAAGCAGATAACGCTTCTCTTTTCGATGTTAAAAAAACAGCAGAGACATTGGCACGTTTTCATGTTGCAGCTCAGGGTTTTCCTATTGCTCATTCCTATGCGTATGAAGGAAAACCGGCTCTTTTAGATAAATGGGAGAGTCGCTTGGAATACTTTGAGCGCTTGATGTGGTCGATTGAACAGAAAGGACCCCAGAGCAAACTGGAGCAACTCATTTCCCAACAGGCAGATCACGTCCTTCGGGATGGCAAGGAGCTGCTACAATCTGCCTACAAGCTGCCTTTGACGCCAGAAATGTTTGTAGCCATGGAGAGGGGGACACTCGCGCACAGAGACGTGGCGAGTCATAACTTTTTGCTTACGGAGCGAGGTAATTGCTATTTGATTGACCTTGATACAGTAGGTCATGATCTTCAGCTTGTTGACCTTGTACAATTGATGTCGCGGATGCTATTGATGCAAGAGTACGGCATGGATTCCTTTGTAGAAGCGATGGAAGCCTATAGTAATGTCAACTATTTATCTGATACGCAAATTTGGGCTGTTCATCAATTGCTTCGCTATCCGGATAATTTCTTGCGGGAGGTAACGGGCTTGTATAGCCAGCGCCCAGGCTACCACATGCGGGGGGTCATGCAGCTGATCCAAATGGAAGGCAAAGTGATGGAGAATCGTCAACGCTTTTTAAACGACGGAGAACGAATTTTCCAGCGCTCTCCGTGGGGGCATTACCATTTTGTTGGATAATTGGATCAAATAAAACATCCCTCTCGAAAGAGGGATGTTTGTGTTGGTGACAAGCTTACTTGGAAGCAGGCTTGGACAAATCAATAGAGAATTTCGCAAACCCAGATTCCAATACGTTGATGAACTTGATGTTGGACAATTTTTCAGCAAATGGTTTCGCGTCAGGAGAAGAAGTGAATGTAACGTTCAACTTGGCATCTACTGGAGCAAAAGACCAGTTGTTGTCTGCTGCTGGGTCGATATTTTTTTGGTTCAGGATGTAATCGATTACGATTTGACGGTTTTCATCTGGAGAATCGATTACGATGTTTTTACCATCTAGACCTGGGAACGCACCGCCGCCGCTTGCACGGTAGTTGTTGGTTACGACGATGAATTTGTCTTCAGGTTTTACTGGTTTACCGTTATAAGAGAGGTTTTTGATGCGGTTTGCATCTTTGTTTGCTACTTTTCCATCTACTGCGTATTTGGATGGCTGTGTCACATCGATTTGATAAGTAACGCCGTCGATTACATCATAGTTGTACGTTGGGAAAGACTCGTTGATAAGTGGTTGCTCATCTGCTTTCTTTACATCGATTTGGTTGAACTGTCCAGCGGAGCGCTCCAACCATTCTTTCACCGTAGCCCCATCAACCAGAACCGCTTTCAATGTGTTCGGGTAGATGTACAGGTCAGATACGTTTTTGATGGCGATTGTACCAGCTGGGATATTGGAGTAGTAGCTTACTCCGTTGCGGCCGCCTGCTTTAAATGGTGCACCAGCAGACAGAACTGGAATGCCATCGTACTCTGTACCCTTCACGTTTTTCTCAACGAACCATTTTTGTGCATTGGTTACAATTTGGATAGATGGGTCATCTTGCACGAGTGCAAAGTAGCTGAAGATCGGGGAAGATGTTTTCCCTACAGCAGAACGAACCCATTCAACTGTTTTATCGTGATCTACTTTTACTGCCTCTACGATAGCTTTGTCTGCATCAGCCAAGGATGCTTTGTTCGCTTTGTCATAGATCGGAACTACTTTTGTAACGGACTCAGCCACTTTCCATTTTCCTTTTTCTTGTTTCAGCGTCAGGTCGATCTGGCCGAGGTGGTTACCCCAGAAGCCAGGCATAACGGCAGGTTTACCGTTGAACGTTCCTTTTTCTGCATCAATGCCTGGAATTTTATCGTATCCAGGGCCAGGGAATACGGAGTGGGAGTGTCCGAACAAGATCGCGTCGATACCATCTACTTTGCTCAGTTGGAAGCTAGCGTTCTCCAATTGAGGACCACCCTCGATAGGGCCAATTCCGGAGTGAGGGACTGCGATGATGATGTCCGCCCCTTTTTTCTTCATTTCAGGTACGAATTTGTTGGCGGTTTCTACGATGTCCTTCGCGATTACTTTTCCTTCCAGGTTAGCCTTGTCCCACTGCATAATTTGTGGAGGAACAAAACCGATTACGCCTACTTTGAGTTTTACATCTTTGCCGTTCTCATCTTTAAAAGTACGCTCCAGGATTTCATAAGGAGTGAACATGTTTTTGTCATTGTCAGGGTTTTTGTCCTTGTCGTCTACATAGACGTTAGAGTTTATGTAAGGGAATTTCGCACCCTTCAAGCTGGTCTCCAAGAACTCCAAACCAAAGTTGAACTCGTGGTTACCGATATTGGCAACATCATAGTCCATCTGGTTCATTGCTTTGTAAGCAGGGTGAATATTTCCACCTTTTAACTGGTCAATTTTTGCCACGTAGTCACCCAATGGGTTTCCTTGCAACAAGTCACCGTTGTCGATCAGAAGGCTGTTTTTCACTTCTGCTCTTGCTTTTTTGACCAATGTCGCAGTTTTTGCGAGGCCAAACTCGTCTGTGTTTTTGTCTTGATAGTAATCATAGTTAACGATATTGGTGTGGATATCTGTCGTTTCCAACAGGCGGAGCTTAATGACAGAATCTGTTTGCGCGCTTACTGGAGTAAGAGGAAAAGAGAGTGCGCCAACAACCAAAGAAGTGCTGAGGAGAAAAGCAGTCAGCATTTTTTTGTTCGTTTTTTTCATGTTTGAAATTACCTCCATAAGTTTACAATAATGCCAAGCAAAAATAGTTTATCATTAGATTCGAAGGCTGGATAGATAGCTAGATGAAATAGTATATTAATTTTTTGTATTGACAAAAATAAAAAAACATAACGTCAATCCCTCTTTGGTCGTGTATGCCCCTATTTTTTTGTGGCAATGATAGGAAGAAAAGCCTATAAAGAAGGGGTTCTATGTGACTGAGAAGAAAAGATGGATGGTTTACGCGACGTGGGGTGTAGCATTAGCCACAGGCGTCGTAGTTGGTATCCTGTTAGTGAGTAAGGAGGGAAACGATTCAGGTCTTGCGCGCTTACTGAACCATACAGGTGAAGCAAATGTAGTCGCGGGTGCGTCGTACGAGTTGGTTTTAGCACGCCATTATTTATGTGGGGTGCGAGATGAAGAACATGTATCAGTTCGTACCAATCAACTGGCAGACGTCATGGGCGATTACAATGGATGGGAAATTGTACAAGCTGAGCCTGTGAAGATGATCTTGATGAAGCGAGAGCAGGATATAGCGCCAGTGTGCAAGGAGAATGGACATATCGGAATAGCAGCGGACGGAATGCTTGCCCTGTTTCATGGTCTGCCTGCTGAACAAGATGTCGTGCAAACCTTTTATCGAATCGATACTGCAAAAATGGAAGCGAGTCTGCCAAAAGAGGAATGGGAGAATCTGAAACGGGGGATTCGCATTCGGAATTTGGCAGAGTATAACAGTGTATTGTCCACCTATGGCGAATACCAATGGAGCGGACAATGAATACGGGTAGACCTAAAAGCAATCCCTTTCGAGCCTTTCGTGTAACAAGCACGTATTGGACAGGAAAGGGATTTTTGTTTCCATTGCTATGGATTCAGTTCAACCGCAATGATTTGCCAGCGTTCCCCCGGGACTTCGCGGCGCAAAAGAAACTTCCATGTCCTTCGAAAATTTACGCCTTCCTCAGCGGTATACGTGAGCCGAACAGGAACTTCTATCAAAAGGGGGCCACGTTCGTCTGACGGGATGACGATTTCTGACGTTCGTACAGATTCAATCGAAGACAGCCCTTCTGGAAGTGAGAATCCGTCCGTTGTCATTCGCATCGCATGAGTGTCGTGCTCATGCAGAGCCGTGAGGAAATAGCCGACCAGCTCTTCAGGAGAAGCCCCTTTCATTGTAGTCGCCAGTGCTCCAGAGGCTTTGAGAATCATCATACTGTGACTAGGATCAGGCTCTGTGCGTCGATGGGTGGAGCTGCCAAAAAAGTGGATACAAAAATGCCCCGGGAATTCATTTCCTTTAATCGCACCAGCGCCATGAGGCATTCCGTGCATGGATGCTGCAAAATAAGTACCGTCTACCTCTACCAGAATGGCTCTGCGCTTCCACGACCATTTCCCTTGATAAATGTTCTTCATGATCTGTGTATCCTTGCGCGTCAACGGTTGAACATCGGCATGGCGACTACCTGCTCTACGCTGCACATCAAAACGTTGTCCAGTCTCTAAATCAATCACGGTACCGAATTCCATCCGTTTCAACGTTTTTTTCACCTGTTCCCAGGGTAGGGCTTGTGCAAAATGGACAGCCTCTACAGACTTGACCATTTCTTCGATCCGCTGGCGAGCATCGTTTGCCAACACATAACGGCGAGGCATTTCTTTTTCATAAAGCTGGCCATCGTGATCATATACATACGTTCGTTTTTTTATGGTCAGTGTAGCTCGTATCCAGTGCGGGTTGTAGGAGGCGACTTGGGTAGTAGAGCCCAATAGCCGCTTCGTAAATTGCTTTTGATCACGGAAGGCCATGGTCGTTTGGAAGGAGGACACGGGTGACACCGAAACGGTGACCGTGATGTCACTCTTGACCTCAGCAAATGCAGAGTGTGGCATTGCCAATGCGATTACGAAAAGGCATATACAAAAAATAAGGACTTTGCTTCGCAATAACCAACACCTCCACTGCTTATCATTTCAATTAGATATCTGGGTCATGTGACGTAAATCTTGGTATCATAACGCCATTGCGCTTACGCCATACTGATTTCATACGGTGATCGAAGGAGGAGTCTTTAGACCATGTCTACCATGCCTAGAGGTAGCTACAAAGACCAGTTCCATCAGCGTTTGTACGTCCAGTTGAACCAGGGGCACAACAAGCTCAATTACCAACAGATCAACAAGATCAAAGAGCACATGCAGAGTGGCGTAGACGAATATGCCCACTTGCAGCATGATGTGTCGGATTCACTCGGAATGAACAAACACTAATAGACGACGCCGTATAACCCGTTCCTTTTATAGGGAGCGGGTTTTTTTTATAAGGTGGTGAACTTCGATATAAAATGGAAATACACGTTCGCTTTTTGGGTGCTTTGTGTTACAGTAGAGAGTAGAATCTTTGCTCACGGAGAGTGGACTATGCGCATTTTAGGAATTGACCCTGGCATTGCGATTGTTGGCTTCGGGGTTGTGGATAAAGAGGGCAGCCAATTGCGTCCCGTCCAATATGGAAGCATTCAGACAGAAGCAGGATTGCCAGTACCGCTTAGATTGAAACAGATTTTTGAGGCAATGCAGAGCCTTCTGGAAACATATCGTCCTGATGAAATGTCCGTCGAAAAGCTTTTCTTTAATAAAAACGTGACGACAGCCTTTACAGTTGGTCAAGCGCGAGGGGTTATTATACTTGCAGCAGAGCTGGCTGGTGTGCCGGTCTATGAATATACCCCGATGCAGGTCAAGCAAGCCGTGACTGGGTACGGGGGAGCAGAGAAGAAGCAAATACAGGAAATGACGAAGCTCCTATTGCGGTTAAAAGAAGTACCAAAGCCTGACGACGTGGCGGACGCATTGGGCATTGCCATTACGCACGCACAGTTTCGCGCGTTCATTTCCATTTCGGAAGGGGTTCAGAAATGATTGATTTTGTAGAAGGTACACTTAGTTATCTCGATTCGGAATACATAGTCATCGAAACGGGCGGGATTGGTTATCGACTGTTTTGCCCAAACCCGTACCAATTCGTTCGGTATGAAGGCAACAAAACCAAATTGTTTACCCATCACCATGTGCGCGAAGATGCCATCCTGCTGTATGGCTTCGCTACCCGTGATGAACGCGATTTGTTCCGCAAGCTGCTTGATGTTAGCGGAATTGGTCCAAAGGGCGGATTGGCTATTCTGGCTGCGGCGACGCCTGAGCAGCTGGTGATGGCGGTTCAACAGGAGAATGTTACCTATTTGACGAAATTTCCGGGGATTGGGAAAAAGACGGCCCAGCGCATTATTCTCGATTTGAAGGATAAATTGGTAGGGTACACCCCATCTGCGATTTTGACTGTTGCAGCGGGTGATTTGACAGCAGGCGAGAAAGCTGTGTCTGCACTGAACGAAGCACTCGATGCGTTGACTGCACTGGGTTACTCTGATGGTGAACTGCAAAAAATCAGAAACACGCTGTCTGAGAAATCAAAAGAGGGCGATGGTGTAGAAAAGCTCATCAAACAAGGGCTTGCGTTGCTCATGAGGGGGTAGGATTTTGGATTCTCGGATCATCACGACGCATATGAATTGGGAAGAAGATGCGGCGGAGTTGAGCCTCCGTCCTCGCTATTTAAACGAATACATCGGCCAGCAGCATGTGAAGGAAAACTTGAAAATCTTTATTGAAGCAGCCAAAATGCGGAAAGAGTCGTTGGACCACGTACTGCTGTACGGTCCGCCTGGTCTGGGGAAGACGACGCTGTCGCAAATTATTGCAAATGAGCTGGGTGTGAATATCCGAACGACGTCTGGTCCGGCGATTGAGCGTCCCGGTGATTTGGCAGCGATTTTGACCAATCTCCAAGAAGGCGATGTCCTGTTTATTGACGAGATTCACAGGCTCAACCGTAGTGTCGAGGAAGTTTTGTATCCAGCAATGGAGGATTTTGCGCTGGACATCATAATCGGTAAAGGGCCAAGCGCTCGCAGTGTCCGTTTGGATTTGCCACCATTTACACTGGTGGGGGCTACGACGCGGGCTGGAATGCTTTCCGCGCCGCTTCGAGATCGCTTTGGAGTTGTAAATCGCCTGGAGTTTTATACAGTCCCGGAACTGACCTTTATCGTTTCGCGTGCAGCCGACATCCTGCAGGTCGTCATTCGCGAAGGCGGAGCAGAAGAGATTGCCAGACGTTCACGTGGAACACCCCGGGTGGCAAATCGTTTGCTGAAGCGGGTTCGCGATTTTGCCCAGGTAAAAGGCGAAGGTGTCATTACGACAGAGATTGCCAAAGAAGCGCTGGAAAGATTGCAAGTGGATGCTTGCGGTCTCGATCATATCGACCACAAACTATTGCTGGCGATTATTGATCGTTTTGACGGTGGACCGGTTGGACTGGATACGATCGCAGCAACAATCGGAGAAGAGTCACAAACGGTGGAAGATGTTTGCGAGCCATACCTCATGCAGATTGGCTTTATGCAGCGGACGCCGCGGGGGCGGGTTCTTACTCCGAGTGCATACCAACACTTTGGTCGGGAGATGAAATCGTGAATCCTGTAGCCAAGCTACTCATTATTGGTGGTGCTGCTTTAATCGTAATTGGTCTTTTGTGGCAGGTAGGAGGCAGATTTTTGCCGCTGGGGCGCTTGCCAGGAGATATCGTGGTAGAAAAGGAAAACGTCAAGTTCTACTTTCCGATTGTAACTTGTATTGTAATTAGCATCGTCCTGTCTCTTGGTATGTATTTATTCCGGCTGTTTAAATAGGGAAGTGTGAAGGCCATCGGAGCTCATCGTTCCGGTGGTTTTTTTGCGTGCGGGCGTTTGGTCCCATTTTACGAAAAAGGCAGGAGATTAGCCTGCTATTGTCGAAAAACATGGGAAGACATGCCAATTTTTGTTGAAAATCAGGTGGAGAAAGGACAATGGACGACATGAGAAAGAAATGGATGGGGAAAGTCCTTTCGGTGGGCCTGCTATCAGTAGTTCTCGTAGGAGGACAAGTACCAGCGCAGGCAGCCGGCGACAATATCAGAGTTGCGCTATTTGTGGATACAGGACAAGGCTATCGGGGAGTAGTTCCTTCCGTTACGCTAACGGCTGAAAATGGAATGGAAGTTGTGCTCAACGGACCCGAAGGCAAGACAGATTTACCCGATTTAAAGGGAGATGCAGCTCGTTACCGGGTTGATGAATATCATCTGATCGTTGCCGAAACAGGTGACTGGAATCGCGCACAGCAGATTGCACAGCAAATGAGCCAACGAAAATACGAGGGCTCAATCCAGGTGGCAAAGCGTAACGGTCAGACCGTCTATCAGGTTGTGAGCGGAACGTATGACACGTATCAAGCTGCAGCGAATCAGGCAAAAACAGTTGCCCAAGCAATCGGACAGAATCCGCTGGTAAAAGGTCCGCATCGACTCGAAGCGGGTAAATTCAAAAGCTTAAAGGAAGCGCAAGAATGGCAAGCGTCATTTGAAGCAGCTGGTATTCCTGCTTATCCCGTGATGGTATCAGATGGGGATAAAGTCAAATATGCGGTTTGGATCGGTGACGAGGTTAGCCCTGATGCCGTGAAAGAATTGAAACGAAGAGCTAATGCCGCATTCCCTTCTTTCTCCTATCAGGAGCCAGATAGCCAATCTTATGTTATATTGAAGCAGGATGTATACGGATCACCAGATGAAGTGATTTGGAAGTATGTATTCTCCCCTCAAGTAAAGCTGACAGTTGAAGCGAATAAAGCAGGCAATGAATCAGTGATTGGCGTTGTGGAACGAGAGCAGCGCACATATCGCGGTGAGCTAGAGCTGTCGGAATACAATGGTCACTTGACACTAGTAAATGAGCTTCCTATGGAAGAGTATCTGTATGGAGTCGTTGGCTCTGAAATGGCTCCAGGCTGGCCGATGGAAGCATTGAAAACGCAGGCGGTCCTGTCGAGAACTCGTGCTGTGTGGCAAGGCAATAAGTATGGGGTTGCCAACGTGTCAGATACAGTTTTCGAACAGGCGTATTATGGCTATACAAAAGAGTCTGATGATGTGCGTGAGGCCGTCGACGAGACAGAAGGCGAAGTCATTTACTACCAAGGCAAGCCAGCCGAGTCGCTCTTCTATTCCAATGCAGGCGGTATGACAGCGGACGGCACAGAAGTATGGGGCAACCCGGTTCCTTATTTACGATCTGTCGAGAGTAAAGACACGTATCCAATGGACAATGCAAGTGTATGGTATCGCGTGGCTTTAGCAGATGGAACGCTCGGCTATGTAAGAAATGATCTGGTGACCGAAACAGGCCAGAACAATTCAGCGGGAAAAAGAATAGCGGTCATTTCGACTGAAAATACCAATCTGCGCTCAGGTCCAAGTACAACGACGAATCGGGTATTGTCCGTACTCCCTACTGGTGCAGAGGTAACGATCCTCTCAGAAGTAAAAGAAGAAAATGCGTATTCGTGGACGCGCGGTCCCTTTACCTCTACAGAGATCGCAGCCATGATTAATGCCGCACATGACAAGAACAAAGCTCCACGCATTTCAGGAAACGTAACGAGCCTGAAAGTGACAGGACGCGGTCCATCTGGACGTGTGATCGCGATGGAAGCAAACGGGAAACCAATTGTCGTTTCTTCACCGGATGCATTCCGTTCTGTTTTTCAACAAGGTGGCTCCCCTCTTCGCAGCACGAAGTTTGAAGTGGAAAAAATCAATGGTTCGCAATTCATCTTCCGTGGTACTGGCTTTGGGCACGGACTTGGTGTTTCGCAATACGGAGCTCGTGCAATGGCAGAGGAAGGGTATGACTACAAAGATATCTTGCAACACTACTACCAGGATGTGACAATCGAAAAGTAAGTCGTTTGCCACAAGATCTACCGCAAAAAGGAGTAACGATTTCGTGGACGTGCAACAATTTGATTTTGATTTGCCGGAGCATTTGATTGCCCAGCACCCGCTAGAAGACAGAACTTCATCGAGATTGCTCGTGTTAGAGAAACAAACAGGCAATATCGTTCATCAGCAATTTACCAATTTAATCGATCACCTCCAAGCAGGGGACGTACTCGTCATGAATGACAGCCGCGTTTTGCCTGCCAGATTGATAGGTGAAAAGGCGGAGACTGGTGCGAAAATAGAAATCCTTTTGTTGAAATCACTTGGTGACGATCGTTGGGAGACACTAGTGAAGCCTGGGAAGCGGATGAAGCCGGGGACAGAAGTGGTTTTTGGTAACGGTCTTTTGCGCTGTGTTTGTGAAGACGTGACAGAGACGGGTGGACGAATCGTGCGCTTTTTGTACGAGGGAATCTTTTATGAGATTCTCGACCAATTAGGCTCGATGCCTTTGCCTCCGTATATTCACGCACAACTGGAGGACAGTGAGCGTTACCAGACAGTTTATGCGAAGGAGCGCGGCTCGGCAGCAGCTCCGACAGCCGGGCTTCATTTCACGAAGCCCTACTTGGAGCAAATTGCTGCCAAAGGCGTACAGCTGGCTTACGTGACCCTGCATGTGGGACTTGGGACTTTTCGCCCTGTATCAGCAGATTCCGTGGAAGAGCATGTCATGCACGCGGAATACTATGAGATTCCCGAGGAAACAGTAGAGCTGGTGAACCAGGCAAAAGCAGAAGGCAGAAGAGTAATCGCTGTCGGGACGACATCCTGCCGCACATTGGAGACAGTAGGGCGCGCGAATGGAGGAAAGCTGGTGGCAACCTCTGGTTGGACGGATATTTTCATTTATCCGGGCTACACGTTTTCCATCCTAGACGGGCTACTGACAAACTTCCACTTGCCCAAGTCTACGCTCGTCATGCTAGTGAGTGCTTTGGCTGGAAAAGAGAATGTGATGCGTGCCTACAAAATGGCTGTGGAAGAGGAGTATCGCTTCTTCAGTTTTGGCGATGCGATGTTCATTTTATAAAAATGTGAACAACCCACCTGTATAAGTGTATACTTATTAGTCAGGTGGGTTTACTTCACTCGGAAGTTTTTCTATAATAGGTAAGACTTACATACATAGCTTGAGGAGTGCAAAGATTTGGCTGTACGCTACGAGTTAATCAAAACATGCAAGCAAACTGGTGCACGTCTCGGTAAGCTACATACACCTCATGGGACGATTGACACCCCTGTCTTTATGCCTGTCGGTACACAAGCGACAGTAAAGACGATGAGCCCCGAGGAGTTAAAAGCGATTGGTGCGGGCATCATCCTTAGTAATACGTACCATTTGTTTCTTCGTCCAGGGCATGAAATTGTTCGCGAGGCAGGTGGACTGCACGGCTTTATGAATTGGGACCGTGCCATTCTGACTGATTCCGGCGGTTTTCAAGTATTTAGCCTTAGTAACCTCCGCAAGATCACGGAGGAAGGAGTATCCTTCCGTTCCCACCTAAACGGAGAAAAGCTGTTTATTGGTCCTGAAGAGGCGACACAGATTCAAAACGCGTTGGGTGCCGATATTTTCATGGCATTCGATGAGTGTGCTCCTTATCCTGCGGAGTACGATTACGTAAAAAAATCAATGGAGCGTACAACCCGCTGGGCGGAGCGTTGCCTGAAGGCGCATACTCGTCCAAACGAGCAAGCGCTGTTTGGAATCGTTCAAGGTGGAATGTACAACGATCTACGCGCACAAAGTGCACGTGATCTCGTTTCCATGGATTTCCCAGGATACGCGATCGGTGGTTTGAGCGTGGGGGAACCGTTTCCTTTGATGTACGAAGTGCTGGAGCATACCGTTCCACTGCTTCCGACAAGCAAGGCCCGCTATTTGATGGGGGTTGGTTCACCAGATGCTCTTATCGATGGAGCGATCCGCGGCATCGACATGTTTGATTGTGTGTTGCCAACAAGAATCGCACGCAATGGGACATGCATGACAAGCCAAGGAAGACTGGTCATCCGCAATGCAAAATACGCGCGCGACTTTACTCCGCTTGATCCAAATTGCGATTGCTACACCTGCAAAAATTACACACGTGCTTACATCCGACATCTGGTCAAGTCGGAGGAAACCTTTGGCATCCGATTAACTACCTACCATAACCTGTACTTCTTGGTAAAGTTAATGGAACAGGTGCGTCAGGCGATTGCCGAAGACCGCTTGCAAGATTTCCGCGACCAGTTTTTCGCTCAATATGGATTGGGTGAAGGTAGATCTTTTTAATCGAGGGGGATTTTTTTCATGGAAGGCTGGACTCAGTTTGTACCGATTATCATCATGTTTGCGATTTTTTACTTCTTGCTGATTCGTCCGCAACAAAAGAAGGCAAAACAACGCAACGCAATGCTTGCTGCTCTGAAAAAAGGCGACAAGATCGTAACAATCGGTGGAGTGCATGGAACGATCCAAGAACTGTCTGATGATACTGTTACGTTGCGTATTGCTCACAACGTAAACGTTACTTTTGATCGTGGCGCGATCAACAACGCTGTTTCTACCAGTAACGAACCTGTAAAGAGTGAAACAGCGAAGAGCGAAGTAGCAAAAGAAGAATCCAAATAATACATGCGAAAAGCAGGTGGGTGATCCACCTGCTTTTTTCTGTCTTGTTTTAGCGGCGAGGCTTGATAACTTTAGGTTTACCGCCTTTATGCTTGTTGTTGGAATTGGCCGAATTCACGCCGAGAATCCCACCTAATGCAGCCACTCCAAAAGCACCGAACAAGAACAGGAAGGTTCCCCATTGCATCGGGGCGTTGAAGCCTAGGAAGCCGATCAAGAGGATGAAGAGAAAGTAAGTGAGTCCGGTAAGTCCGCCGTAGTACCAGCCTCTGCCGCCGCAACGACGTCCAGTAACGAATCCCCCGATCAAGAGGGCGATGGCATTGATCACGTACGTAAAATAGGGCAGCGTACCTTCACGTATCGAGGTAAAGCTAAGGAGCAGGGTTGCGAGCAACGCTCCAATTAAAACAAGACATGTCGTATACAATAGACCGGTCAGTACAGAGGTGGATGCACTTCGCACGGTATGTACCCCCTTAATTGGAAGTGTTTGTACATCTATATGAGAGGCTTGGCTCACGTATTCATCTTCGCGTTGAACATTGATAGGAATTTTCGTATGATGGATGGGGAACGAGACGGGGGTGAGGAAGATTGATTAAAACGTACTTTTATAACCACTCTGAACAGAAGATGTTTCACGACGTTGATCTGGCAACCAAAGATCAATGGTTGAAATCACCAGAGGATTTGCTCTGGATCGATCTGTATGATGTGGGAAACAATGAACTGCCCTATATTGCCAAGATTTTCGACTTTCACCCGCTGGCAATTGAGGACTGCCTGCACGTCAGTCCGCGTGCCAAGGTAGACAAGTACGATGACTACTATTTCTTCGTTTTTCACGCCCTGCGTTACAATGAAGAAAGTGATGACGAGATCACAACGGTAGAACTGAACGTTTTTCTCGGCCCTAACTACATCGTGACGATCCACAAGTCTCCGATGAATACCATTGGTCGGATCGCTGCCATGTGTCACCGCAACATTTCTTACTTGAACAGAGGTCCTGACTATTTGCTGTATGCCATTGTAGACGGGATTACCGATGAATACTTTCCCATTATTGATCGGATTAGTGTGCGGATTGACGAGCTGGAGGACGAGATTTATGAACATCAGATGGAGGAAATTACCGAAGAGTTCCTGGCGTTGAAGCGAACGATTATTTTAATCAGGCGTGTGATCATGCCGCAAAAAAGAATTTTCGCGAACGTCAACGGCCGTTACTCCTTCGACATTTCCGAGGAAAACGTTCCGTTCTACACCGACCTAACAGACCACTTGGAAAGGATTTCGGATTCTACGGAAACCTTCCGTGATCTGGTGAACGGTGCTTTGGATACGTACTACACCATCATTAGCGCCAAAACAACGGAGACGATGCGTGTTCTTACCATCATCTCCACAATCATCCTTCCGTTGACATTTATCACCGGACTATTCGGGATGAATACTTTCGCATGGCTAGGTGAAGAAGCAGAACCGTATATGCTGATCGTGGCACTCGTGATTATGTTAGGCATGACGTTTACCATGCTTCATATTTTCCGCAAGCGAAAGTGGCTGTAATTGGTGCTAATACTTTCCCTGCCCCCTGTTGAACACTAGTATCAAATGTTCTTTGGGGGGCAGCGTAAGTGGAAAATCTTACAATGGTGTTACTTCGCACCCTTTTCTCGTATTTTTTCCTCCTGATTTTAGTGCGGTTGATGGGAAAGCGGGAATTGGGAAAGCTGTCCGTTTTTGATGTGGTCATCTCGATCATGCTTGCAGAAATGGCTGCACTGGCAATTGAGGATGTCGATAAGCCTGCCCTTCGGTTTTATTTGCCGATGCTGTTGATTGCCTTATTGGAAGTCGCCTTTGCTTATTTGTCTTTAAAGAGCAAGAAATTCCGCGATACAGTGGACGGCTCTGCCGATTTGATTATAGAAAATGGGCAAATCAGGGAGCAGGCGATGCGTCGCAATCGCTTGAACATGGATGATTTGATGGTACATCTGCGACAAAAAGACGTAAAAAGCATTGCCGATGTTGAGTTTGCGTTGTTGGAGCCAACCGGACAAATGAGTGTGTTTTTAAAGGAGCAAAAAGATAAGGTCACGAGGGAAGATCTCGCGTTGATGCAGAAGCCACAGGTCGGTCCTGTCTCGTACAAAGGTCTGCCCATCCCACTGATTCTCGATGGCAAGGTGAGAACGGAGGCATTGAACAAGATTGGACAAAACCAGCTTTGGCTGAAACGAGAAATCCGGAAATACGGAATCAAAGACATTCGAGAAGTTTCTTTTTGCAGCATTGACGAACGTGGCATCATGTATTTGGACAAAAAAGACAAGCCGCTGCAATAAGTTACTAGCGGCGAGGGAAGAACACAGCGAGTTGTTCGCCAATCCACGGAATGCGACGCACGTCTTGCTTACCCAAGACGCGCATGGCAACGAGCAGGATAACGTATAGCAAAGTGCTAATGAAGGTGCTTGCAGTCAATAGCTGTCCAATCGAAATGTCCGTAAACCAGTGCTTGGCAATGTAGGAACCGGAATAACCCATGAGCAGCATGGCGACCGCGATTTTGCCGAATTCCCGAAGGTCGACCGTAAAACCAATTTTTTTGATCAGGCTGGCAAAATGCAATAATGTCCCAAGGGTAATGCCGATATTCAGGGCAATGACAGCGCCGTGAATGCCGAATGCTGGATGTGCCGTGAAAAAAAACATGGCGACAGTTTTGATGATGGCACTGATCAGCGTATTTCGAAAGACGACCTGAGCGTAATCGAGTCCTTGCAAGGCGGCGGCAAGCGGTGCTTGAAAAAACAGGAAGACGGAGAATGGTGCCAGCTCTTTTAGTAGCACGCCAACCTCCCGATACTCACTGCCGTAGAGCAGGACACATAAAGGTTCTGCAAAAATAGTGAGCAAGACGGTACAAGGTGCTCCAATGACGAGTGTAATCCGCATGGCTTGATAAATGCGGCGATGCACGAGTGGAGCGTTTTTTTGATAGGCCGCTTCCGCCACGGCAGGAACGAGGGAAACGGACAAGGAATACGTTAAAAAAGTGGGGAAAAGCACCAAAGGAACGGCCATCCCGGCAAACTGTCCGTACAAACCAGTAGCAGTCGAGGTGGTAAAGCCTGCTATGACGAGTGCGTACGGTACGATCATCGGCTCTAGCACGTAAGCAATGGAGCCAATGACGCGGCTAAGCGTGACAGGGAGTGCGACATGGATGAGTTGCGACAAGCTCTTTTTGCTTGCTGAAACCGTCATGAGAAGAGGCTTATCCAGAAGCTCGGCTGCTGCTTTTTTGCTGCCTTTTCTATACTGCCAGAGAATGTACACGAGTCCGGCGGCTTCCCCAAAAATAATGCTGGCGACAGCCCCTGCTGTGGCGTACTCAATGCCTGCCGAGAGAAAAGACATCGTCATGACAACGACCAGTGCCATTCGGACGACTTGCTCCACAAGTTGAGAGACGGCAGTAGGGATCATGTTTTGCTTGCCTTGGAAGTATCCTCGCAGGACAAGAGAAATGCCGGAAATCGGGATGACCGGAATGGCTGCAAGCAGAACAATGTGTGCACGAGAGTCCGCGAATAGCATTCCGGAAATCCATTGAGAGAACAAGAGGAGCAGGACGCAAATGAAGAGGCTAATCCCGCCGGCGACCGACAAGGCTAGTAACAAGAACCGGCGAGTCAGCCGCGGATTATTAGCTGCTTCCGTCTCTGCCACTTGTTTTGCAATGGCAACCGGAAGTCCGAATGTCGTCACAGTAATCAGAAAGTATAAAAGGGGCACAACCATCTGATAAAGCCCCATTCCTTCCGCTCCGATAATGCGCGACAACACGATCCTGTGAGCAAAGCCAAACACTTTGGTGATGCCACCAGCAATTATGAGGATGACCGTTCCGTAAAAGAAGGATTGTTTCATGGAAGGCTCCTTTGCAAGGATAAATTCACTCAGTAAAGAATATGGACGTGCCGCTGTCGGCATGACTACTTTGAGGGGGAAATTGGGATGGACCAAGCGCAAAAACAGGAATGGTATGGGCAAGTTGCCAGTCTTTGTGCAAGCAAGGCAGAGGAATTTGCTTTCTTGGGGTACGATAATGTTGCACCTGAAGACGTTTGGGAATGCGTCACGAACGGCTATAAAGAAGTGCCACCGATACACCAGCTTGTCAACGACATTTTGTCCTTGAAGCCTAACAAGTACATGAATTACCTCATGATTCAAATGTACAAAAATTCTTAGGGATTTTATAGAAACTTCCGACCGCCCTCTTCGTATACGTACATGTCGCGAAAAACGCAAGGGGTTGGTTACCATGGTTCACATTTCCAGCAATAATTGACACGTTTTTTTGTACTTCGTTATAATGGGCATATTGGTTTCTCGTCTAGGACGGGACCCTGTTAGGAAAGAGGGGTATTACTACTATGGTTAAATGGGGAAGATTCCTCCTGTTTCTGGTCGTTGTAGGGCTTTTGGCTACGCTTGTAGCAACTACGACCAAGCAGGTGGCAGGAAACATCACACTCGGTCTGGACCTGCAGGGCGGGTTTGAGATTCTGTATGAGGTAGAGCCTATCGAGGCTGGGCACAAAGTTGATATCGAGCTTTTGAAATCAACAGCTCACATGATTGAAAGACGGATTAACATCGGTGGTGTGGCTGAGCCAGTCACCACAGCCGAATTGCCAAACCGGATTCGTGTTCAAATCGCATCACAATCAGCGGATCAGGACAAGCTTCGCGAGTTGATCGGGAAGCCTGCTCATCTGACATTCCGTGATGAAAATGGCAAGGTTATGTTGCAAGGAAGTGACTTGGCTCCAAACGGGGCAGCAGTTGGTTACGACGAGCTGAAACGCCCGCTCGTTACCCTGAAATTCTCTGACCCGAAGAAGCTAGAAGACGCCACACGTGCAAACCTGCACAAGCCAATGGCGATCTTTTTGGATGAGACGATGCAAACCAATCCGACCATTCAATCTGTCATTACTGGTGGTAGCGCGCAAATTACCGGAAATTACACACAGGAATCGGCACAGGAATTGGCTGATCTGCTGAATTCCGGTGCGATGCCAGCCAAACTGGTTGAGAAGCAAGTTACCTCCGTGGGTGCTTCCTTGGGAACTCTGGCTCTGGAGAAAACCTTGTATGCAGGGTATATCGGGGCTGCGCTGATCTTTATTTTCATGCTAGTTGTTTACCGTATGCCAGGTATGATTGCGAACATTACCTTGGCTGGATTTACCTATTTTTGTATGGTCGTACTCGACTGGATGCATGCAACGCTGACGCTGCCAGGTATTGCTGGATTTATTTTGGCCGTGGGGATTGCCGTAGATGCTAACATCATTACATATGAGCGCATCCAGGAAGAAATTCGTTCTGGCAAGACGGTCCTCTCTGCCTTCCGTGCAGGTGAACGCCGTTCCTTGATTACGATTATCGATGCTCACGTGACGACACTGATTGCAACGGGCGTTCTATTTTTCTTCGGGACGAGCTCCGTGCAAGGCTTCGCTGTTGTATTGGCGATGACGATTATCGTAAGTATCATTACCAACGTGTTTGGGTCCCGCTTCCTCCTCTGGCTGGTTGTCCGTTCCAACATGTTTAAAAAGCCGTTCTGGTTCGGGGTAAAGGAGAGTGAGATCCGTGAGCTATGATAAAGACCATACTGTAATCAGATTTGACATCGTGAAAAATCGCAGGAAGTTTTTCATCGCTTCCTCTGTGATTATTATCATCGGCCTTCTGTTTACGCTATTTCAAGGGCTTCACCTTGGCGTTGACTTCAAGGCAGGAACTCGCTTGGATCTTTTCATTGGAAAAACATTCAATCCGGCAGATGTAGAAGCAGTGATCAAGAAAGAGGTTCCTGATGTGAATTTCAGCAAGGTCATTCCGTATGGAACAGATCTAAGTCAGGCCTATACTCGTTTTGATCAAACCATCTCATCCGACACGCTGATGAAAGTGGAAAATGCGCTCAAAGCAAAATATGGTGAGCAAGTTAGTAAACAGGTTTCGTCGGTTGATCCGAGTATTGCGCAAGAGATGGTGCAAAAAGCAGCGATTGCGGTTGCGATTGCTGCTGTGGGAATTGCCATCTACATCGCGATCCGCTTCCAATGGCTGTTCGGTATTGCATGTGTCGTAGGGCTTGCGCATGACGTGTTTATTCCGATTGCGTTGTTCTCTATCCTCGGGTTGGAGGTAGACATTACCTTTATCGCCGCGCTTCTGACGATCTTGGGTTACTCGATTAACGATAAAATCGTTATTTTTGACCGGATTCGGGAGAACTTGAGAACAATGAAATCCAAGACAATTCCTGAACTGGAACATCTGGTGAACGTGTCACTGTGGCAAACCATGCGCCGTTCTGTATACACGGTAGCGACTGTATTCTTCACAGCTCTTGCCCTTGCTGTTTTGGGAAGCGAGAGCATTCAGAACTTCTCCTTGGCCCTGCTGTTCGGTCTGGTGAGTGGTACGTATTCCTCTATCTTTATTGCAGCCCAAGTATGGGTGAATCTGAAAGAACGGAATATGAAAAAGAAAAAAGAAGTAGTGTAAATGTGGACGAAACCGCAGGTAAACCCTGCGGTTTTTCTATTTTCTGTTTCTGTATTTGCCACAGTTTGAAGCCGCATGAGAGTTTTGCATAAAACGGTATGTTTTATGCAGTTGTCAGCTTCCTGCTCCATCTACTATAATGAATGAGGATTGGAGGAAAGCCCATGCTGAAAGCGAAAACACGCTGGAAACTGGCCACCTATGATGAGCAGCTAGCTGCTAGTATTGCCGCAGATTGCCAGCTTACTCCGCTCGTATCCAAGTTATTGGTGATACGTGGCATTGACACATCACAAAAGGCTCGTGATTTTTTGCAAGCCGGTCCAGAATTGTTTCATGACCCTTTCTTGCTGGATGGAATGGAACAAAGCGTGCATCGCATTCAACAAGCCATTCAAAGGCAAGAACCGATTTGCATATACGGCGATTACGACGCCGATGGGGTTAGCTCCACATCGCTAATGGTACATCTACTGCGCCAACTCGGCGCTGTTTTTGACTACTACATTCCCAACCGTTTTACAGAAGGGTATGGGTTACATAAAGACGCATTGGCGCATCTGCATCATAGCGGCTATAAGCTGATCATTACTGTCGATACAGGGATCAGTGCAGTGGAGCAGGTAGCGTACGCGAACCAGTTGGGTCTTGACGTCATTGTAACCGACCATCACGAACCTCCGGCAGTCATCCCGGAGGCATTTGCTGTGATCAACCCCAAGAAGCCTGGTTGTTCATACCCGTTTGATATGTTGGCGGGAGTGGGAGTCGCCTTTAAAGTGGGGCATGCCTTGCTGAAGGAGCCGCCTCTGCATTTGGCAGATTTGGCTGCATTGGGGACGATAGCGGATCTGGTGCCGTTGGTAGATGAAAATCGCATTCTTGCTCGAGCGGGATTAAAGCGCTTAAATCATACAAGGAATCTTGGTCTGCAAGCCTTAATCCGAGTTTGTGGGTTGGCCGATACCGAGCTGTCTGCGGGACATGTAGGCTTTGCGCTCGGACCGCGTCTGAATGCGAGTGGAAGGCTGGAGACGGCTGAATCCGCCGTGAAACTGCTGACGACTTCGGATATGGACGAAGCAGAGAAATGTGCCCAGGCGCTGGACGACTTAAACCGCGAACGTCAGGAAATCGTCGCAGCGATGACTGAGGAAGCTGTACAGATGGTGAATGAGCTGTATCCGCCAGACCAGAACAATGTTCTCGTCCTGGCTAAAGAAGGCTGGAACGTGGGCGTGGTAGGGATCGTAGCTTCCCGATTGGTCGAGCTTTTTTATCGTCCAACGATTGTGCTTGGCATTGATCCGGAAAAAGGAACGGCAAAAGGCTCGGCACGAAGCATTGCAGGTTTTGATATGTATGAAGGTCTGACTGCTTGCAAGGAATGGCTACCGCACTATGGGGGTCATACGATGGCAGCGGGGATGACCTTGCCTGTAGAAAATCTCGACTTATTACGTCAAAAATTAAACGAGCTCGCCGGAGAGTGGTTGTCCGATGAAGACTTCACGCCGATGACCAAAGTGGACGTGGCGATGAGTATGGAAGAGATTAGCTTGACCGCAGCGGAGCAACTCGAACAGCTCGCCCCATATGGCATGGGGAATCCAACACCGCTCGTTTTGTTAGAAGAAGTAGAAACACAAGGGATGCGCACCATTGGGCGAGATGACAATCATTTAAAGTGTACATTGAACAAAGCGGGAACCTCTTTGGATGCCATTGGCTTCAACTGGGCACATGTAACAAAGAGAGTAACGCCCAAGGCACGTTTTCACGTATTGGGAGAATTGTCTGTAAACGAATGGAACGGAAATCGAAAGCCTCAGCTGACGATCCGTGATTTGTCTGTTGGACACCAGCAAGTGTTTGACTGGCGAGGCAGTCGTGACAAGATAGAGAAATGGCAGCAAGTGATGACGGAGTCCAATTCGGTGACCATTCTGTTTCGCGAGGATAGCTATGAGCCATTGGTAGCGAAAGCGACAAGCGATCAGGTGAATTTCTTGTTCGTGGTTGGTCGAGAGGGGACGAACATCACAGCCTCTTCCAACGTGATTTTGTATGATTTGCCGACGCGTCGTTCCGAATTGGAAGTGGTTCGTGTCTTGCTCAAACAAGCGGAGCGCATATACTGTTTGTTCGGTGATCCGGATTTAGGAATGGAGCGGCTTTCCTGTCCGGGCCGGGATCATTTTAAACAGTTGTACCAGTTTTTTGTTCAGGTGCCAACTGTTAAAAAAATCCATATGGATGCATTGGCCAGAAAGCTGCAATGGAAAAGAAATCTATTGGACGGCATGATTGCCATTTTTATGGAGCTGGAGTTTTTAGTAGAGGAGGACGAGCAGTACACGCTGCAGGCCAACACTGCGAAAAGGCCGCTCGAGAGCTCTGTACTCTACGCGAATTGGAAGGAAGAGGCACAGCTTGCTACGGATTTATTACTTTCTTCTTCTGATGCAATGATTCAAGCGCTTCATCAATTGGTGGAACCAACCACTGTTTAGGAGGAATTTTTCATGGATTTTAAACAATACATTCGTGTTATCCCAGATTTTCCACAGCCAGGTATTCGTTTCAAGGACATCACTACTCTGTTGAAGGATGGCCCTGCTTACAAAGCTGCGATTCAAGACTTGGCTGTCTTCGCTCGTGAAGTACAAGCAGACGTGATTGCGGGTCCAGAAGCTCGTGGATTCGTAGTAGGTGCGCCATTGTCGTACGAAATGGGAATTGGCTTTATACCAATCCGCAAGTCTGGCAAGCTGCCATATGAATCCATCAAAGCGGATTACGACCTGGAGTATGGAAAAGATGCACTCGCTGTACACGTAGATGCGATCCAACCAGGTCAGCGTGTCCTGATTGCAGACGATTTGCTGGCGACAGGTGGAACCATTGAGACAACAATCAATTTGATTGAGCAACTTGGAGGCAAAGTAGTAGGAGCTGCCTTCTTCATTGAACTGTCCTACTTGGATGGACGTAGCAAAATAGGTGAAATTCCTATCAAATCGCTCGTTCAATATTAATTGATGAAATAAGGAAAAACGGGTGAAATGCCCGTTTTTTTCTTTTTTCTGCGGCTGCACATACTTTACAGGGGAATTCAGCTTTACAAGACGAACGACATACAAGATAATAGTATGAAATAGACAGACATGACACGTGCAAGTAAGCCTTCGCCTGCGCCAAAAGACTTGGCAACGCCCAAGTTTTCTAGACGTATAGGAAAGTTCAAGTGCTTCACAGTGCGAAATACGTCCAGGCTTAAACTTTCCGGAGCGCATCACGAAGTGCCTCAGCGTCTGCTTCCGGCAATACTTCGGTGAAACTTTCCGCTATAATGCGGTCGCTCCTCCGTGAGAAGGCCTCGAACGAGGTTATTTTACTGAGAGGATAAGGGAAGGGAACTATGATTACCGGCATTGATGAGATAGTAAAAAAAGCAAGCACCTATTTATCACAATCGGATATGGACCTGATTACACGTGCCTATCAGCTTGCCGAAAAAGCGCATGAAGGGCAAATACGCAAATCAGGCGTTCCTTACATTATGCACCCAATCGCCGTGGCGGGGATTCTCGCAAACCTGCACATGGATGCCGTTACGATTGCGGCTGGATTTTTGCATGATGTCGTGGAAGATACTGAGATTACGCTTGATCATCTCCGTGAACAGTTCGGACCGGATGTAGCTCTCCTGGTAGATGGAGTGACCAAGCTGGAAAAAATTAAATACAAGTCCAAGGAAGAGCAGCTCGCCGAAAACCACCGCAAGATGCTGGTTGCCATGGCACAGGACATCCGCGTCATCATGATTAAGCTGGCAGACCGTCTGCACAACATGAGGACACTTCGGCACATGTCCGAGGAGAAGCAACGCGAGATTTCCGATGAAACGCTGGAAATCTTTGCGCCACTTGCTCATCGCTTGGGGATCGCTTCCGTCAAATGGGAGCTGGAAGATACGGCGCTTCGATATTTGAATCCGCAACAGTATTATCGGATTGTGAATTTGATGCAAAAGAAACGGGTGGAGCGCGAAGCCTATCTGAATGAAGCATCGGATACGATCAGAGAAAAGCTGGGCGAGTTAAACATCGAGGCAGAAATTTCGGGACGTCCAAAGCATATCTACAGCATCTTTAAAAAGATGACGAGACAAAATAAGCAGTTCAACGAGATTTATGACCTGCTTGCGTTGCGGATCATTGTGAATGACATCCGCGATTGTTATGCGGTTCTCGGTATCGTGCACACCCTGTGGAAGCCGATGCCAGGCAGATTCAAAGATTACATTGCCATGCCAAAGACGAATATGTACCAATCACTTCATACTACAGTGATTGGGCCAAAAGGTGAGCCATTGGAAGTGCAAATCCGCACGTGGGATATGCATCAGACAGCAGAGATCGGGATCGCGGCTCACTGGGCGTACAAGGAAGGCAAAAGCATCGTGCAAGGCTCTTTTGCAGAAAAGCTGGGTAGTCTGCGGGAGATTATCGAAGGTGGATCGGAAGAAGCTCCGAACGCGCAAGAGTTCATGGAAAGTCTCAAGCAGGATCTTTTCTCCGATACGGTTTTCGTCTTCACGCCAAAAGGCGATGTAGTTGAGCTACCAAAAGGCTCTGTACCACTGGACTTCTCCTACCGGATTCACTCTGCGGTAGGAAACAGAACAATTGGTGCTAAAGTGAACGGCAAGATTGTACCGCTCGACTATGCGATGAAAACAGGCGATATTGTCGAAATCCTGACCTCTAAGCATTCGTACGGTCCAAGTCAGGACTGGCTAAAGATGGCCAAATCCGCGCATGCTCGCAATAAGATTAAACAGTGGTTTAAAAAAGAGAAGCGGGAAGAGAACGTCGCCAAGGGTCAGCAAATGGTGGAAGCGGAGATCAAGTCGCGCAGCTTTGATGTAAAAGAAGCGATGACGGAAACAAACCTGAAGGAAGCGGCAGCCCGGTTTAATTTCCAAGGCGCAGAAGACATGTTTGCCGCAGTCGGCTATGGCGGCATTACGGCTTCGCAAATTGCGACTCGTCTCCTTGATAAACTCCGTCGGGAGCGCGAAGAACAAAACCCGACTATTCCTGAGGTCAAACCGAATTTAGCAAATCGTTCTGCCAAGAGTGAGTCTGGCGTCAAAGTCCGTGGCTTGGATAATTTGCTCGTTCGTATTTCTCGTTGTTGTACACCTGTCCCAGGCGACCAGATTATTGGTTTCATTACAAGAGGTCGTGGGGTATCGGTGCATCGACTGGACTGTCCGAACGTACTGACTGACGAATGTACAGAGCGTCTGATTGATGTCGAATGGGATACCGATTTCAAACATAATTTCCATGTAGAGATCGAGATCACGGGCAATGATCGGAGCGGATTGTTAAACGATGTATTGCAGGTTGTGGCAGAGACAAAGACGAACATTGCGGCTGTCAGTGGCAAGTCCGATAAAAATCGAGTAGCAACGATTCATATGACCATCTCGATTAGCAATGTGGATCATTTGTTGAAAGTAGTAGAGCGTATCAAGCGCATCAAAGATATTTATTCGGTTCGCCGGATACTGAGCACCTGATCCCTCGTGGATTGGGTGTTCTTGTTTACATAACAGGAAGGATGAGTCAGTGTGAGGGTTGTCGTACAAAGAACGAGAGAAGCGAGTGTGACCGTAGCAGGAGAGATCGTCGGACAAATTGATCACGGCTTAATGCTGCTGGTAGGAATTACGCATGAAGACACAGAAAAAGAGGTAGAATTTGTCGCAGACAAAATTGCGAACCTGCGTATTTTTGAAGACGAGGAAGGCAAAATGAACTTCTCTGTTTTAGACAAGGGTGGTCAAATTTTGTCTGTATCCCAATTTACGCTGTATGGTGATTGTAGAAAGGGCAGAAGACCCAATTTCATGGCTGCCGCACGACCAGAGCAGGCTGAACCGCTGTACGAGCTGTTTAACGCCAAGCTGCGTGAAAAAGGGCTCCAGGTGGAAACAGGACGCTTTGGAGCAATGATGGACGTGCGTCTGCTAAATGATGGTCCTGTTACTCTGATTGTGGAATCGTAAGCACAACCATCAGGGGGAATGAAATATGGCCCAGGAAGCATTGGTGATTGGTGCGAGTGGCATGCTTACAGAGGTCTCCCGCTGGCTGGCTCGCCAAGGTTATGAAGTAACCGTACTAGGTCGTGATCCAGTCAAATTAAGAAGTGTCAGAGACGGTTCAACTCATCCAGAGTCGATTCATTTGCTATCTCAGGACTACCACCAGACAGATAGATTGCATCAGGCTATCGCCGATCTTGTAGAGAAGAGAGGGCCGATGGATGTGGTTGTCGCGTGGATTCATTCGACTGCACCGCATGCGCTGCCTGTGATCGTGGAAGAACTGTCGCGTCCTGAGAAGCACTGGCAATTGCTGCATGTGTGTGGGAGTGCTGCTTGGAGAAATCCAATGACAGAGCCTACATCGGAATTCTGTATGTACCGACGGGTTATCCTTGGTTTTACATGTGCAGGTGAGCATACGCGCTGGCTGACAAATGATGAAATTGCAGATGGAGTGATTGACGCTCTGCAAACAACTGAACGGCAAATGATCGTCGGTCAAGTCGAGCCGTGGGAAAAACGCCCGGCGTATGAAGCCATATAGCAGAGTCAAAAACAAAAAACGATTGCCTGGTGCAATCGTTTTTGTCGTTTCAGTACGGAATTGGGTCAGTGAATGAAATGGGTTGCTGGGAGGATCAGATTTTTGCCGATCAGGTTTGCAGAAATCGGCTTTTTCCCGATTTCTCGTGCCCATATCGATAGCTGTCCGACATGGTGGATTTCATGAGCGACCATGTGCCGCATAATTTCACCCCAAGTGTACGTAGCGATGCTGCCCCCTGGTTTCGTATCCTGAAAGGTCCTTGTTTCCATACTTTCATCCCAATTGCGCAAAAATTGAAGCACATCGGGGCGAAAAGTTGCCTCCAGCTCACGAACCTTTTCCAACCGGTTGTGAAGGTCGAAGCTTTCTTGAAAATCCGGCCTTCCCAGCATGACTTGAATCCAGCTCCACTCTACATCTATGACATGGAACAGTGTATGCAAAATACCCCCCACTCCCCCGATGTGCGGACGAAGCAATTCCTCCATCGGAACATCCTCACACCATTTCAGCCATTCTTCACGAACCATCCAATTGTACTCAAACATGGTTTTAATAGAAATCACTCCATTTTCAAAGGTTAACTTGTGATCACCTGCGTCCATACCGTGCGATTACTGATAGTGTGATTGTTTTTCATCCGTCATCACTCCTTTCGATGCCTTATGATATTCGCAAATCCTTTGGGAATTCCTGCCTGTCTATCCTTGATGCGATCGGGTACACCCAAAATGAAAACCCTCATACGAGAGGGCTTTGAGCCAGCTTCTTTCGCATGGGGGTTTTGGTAAGAGAGGGATTAGCCTCCCTGATTGCTTTGTGTATTAAAGTACTGGATAATCCCTTTGAACAGACCTTCCGCTGCAAGATCCTGTTGTTTTTCGGAACGTGCGCGAATCTCATCGTTGTAGTTGGATAAGAAGGAGATCTCGGCCAAAATGGATGGCACCGGGTTTTCGCGCAGAACGAAATAGTTTCCGTACCGATAATTCATGTCCTTGTAGCTCGTCGCTTTCACCAGTTCCGTTTGAACGAGGGAGGCGAGCTTGCTAGAGTTACCTTGGCTGTAGTAGAAAACTATCGAACCATTCGTTGCAGAGTTTGGATGCGTATTATGGTGGACGCTGACAAAAATAGTAGCCTGATTCTGAATCGCGATGTCAACGCGCTGTTGCAGGGTTAGCTTGCGATCATCAGCCCGTGTCATGATGACTTTGGCACCTGCCGCTTCCAATTTGTTGCGCAGGAGCATAGCTACTTGCAGGTTGACCGTTTTCTCTAATGTAGAGAAGCTGGAGCCAGTCGAACCACCATCTGTGCCACCATGTCCAGCATCGACGACGATGACTTTGCCGGCAAGATCATTACTGCGTACGACTGCTGGCGCACCATTAGCAGAAACGAGCCAGCCTGCGATGTAGCCTGTGGAGCCGTCAAGGAAGCTTACTTGGAACCACTCGCCTGATTTATTGGCAATTCCGTATTTCTCGCCAGGCTGTACCTGCTTGATAACATCGTGATCGGTACTCGGACCAGAGCGAACATTGGTATCTGGATTCATGATCGTCACGTATGGGCCACTCGGAGTAGGCATGCTTGGTTGGTCCACCGTAATGTGCCAGCCTGCTACCCAGCCAGTTTTTCCGTCCGCCGCTTTGATGCGGTACCAGTCTTCTCGTTTTTCCAAAACGGTCAGCTTGCTTCCGGTTGGAAGTGTAGCTTGAATGGCACTGGTTGTGTTCGGTTCACTGCGTAGATTCAATCCGTCCGTTTTTACTGTGGCGGTTTGACTTGAAGAAGATGGTTGTCCAGTCTGAGGTTGCGTGTTTCCATTTCCATTTTCGGGTAGAGTCGGTTGACCTGTATTTGGGTTGGTTTGATCGGTGGAGAGCCAAGCATTGACTCCATCGTAAGGGAATTGAATCCAACCATTTTGTTTGTTCAATACCGTGATTTTCTCGCCCGCATGCAGTTGACCGATAGCAGGTGTACTGGCATCTGGCGTGGCGTATACGTACGGAGCGAAATCTAAGGTTAGGCTGGTTCCTTGTACGGCAGGAGGCTTCGGTTGTGAGCCTGTGCCCGCTGGATTGGTCGTTGGGGGTGTACTTCCTGTAGAGGGAGGAGAAACTGCTTGTCCCGCACCTACTTCTTTTACAAGCCAGTTTGCAACCCAGCCTTTTGTTCCTGCGTTGAGTTGAATTTGGAGCCATTCGCCATTCGTTTGCACGATAGGGTAGCGTGTACCTGGATTGATTGTTTGTACGACTGCATATGTCTGACCGGGTCCAGAACGAACATTGAGATTCGTTGTGGTGCTCTCCACTTGCTTGGCTGATACAGTTGCTGGTTTCTGTTGCTGTTGCTGTGTGCTGACGAGCCAGTTCGCTACCCAACCGTTTTGACCGTTCGGAAGCTTTACTTGAATCCAGTCATTTTTGGTAGAGATGACGGGTAGCACAGTTTTGTTCGGCAGTGTAGTGACGATAGCGTCTTGGAGGCTGGGACCTGAACGGACATTGAGCTTGTCCACGGTGACCTGAACAGAACCGGCGGCCCAGGCTGCAGAAACGGGGAGGGAAATGGCACAGACGACAGTCAGGAGACTCCTCAGGATCTTTTGACGAACAAACACGATAGACATCCTTTCCGAAATACGTAGCTTTTTGGATTCATTGCGATCTTGCATGTTTTTACCAAAGTTATCACTTCGCTATTTCTCCTGCTTTTTCCTGCAAAAAACGACAAAGTTCTGCATGGCTTCCCTGATTGCTTTTCAATAGGCAAGGCAATACTAGATTTTATTAGATGCTAGCGCATGCAGCTTTTCAGGAGGAGTTCATCGTGAGACAGTCAAAAAAGGAAACATTCGCGCAAGGATTGAATCGGCAGTTTTTGTCTGTTGATTTTCAAGACGATTTGGAGAAAGAAACGTCACTACAAAATGTAGAAATGGCACAAGATTTTCATCCGGGCTTACGGGATATCCAACACCCCAGGCAAAAACGAACATGACCGTTTTTGCCACCTTGCACACGATGCCACAACTTGTCTAGTTGACCCGAGTAATTCTCGTCGGCTATGATGAGGAGTGGCATTTTTGAAAAAAGCAGGTGAACTCCATGATACAGATCATATGTGAGGGACACGCATTCGAGCGGGAACTCTCCTTAATTCTCGCGTTATTTTACGAAGATCCAGCGCTCACTTTTGTGCCCGCGTGGACAGATGAGGCTGATTTGAAATTCAAGCTGGCATTGACCGTGCATGAAAATGGAGTCGTGGCTTCGGGAGAGTTATACGATGGCAAACGGAGCATCTCTCATCAGGTGGAGCGTGACTACGTAGCACGAGATGAAAAAGCGATGAAAAAGACGGCCAAGCAAGCTCTTTGCTATGCGCTGTTATTGATGCTGGAAGAATACACGGGCATAGAGCAAGGTTGGGGAATTTTGACCGGGATACGCCCGACGAAACTGCTGCATCAGTTGAACGCCGCTGGTGTAGACAGACAGGAAGCACATAAGAGATTGCAGCAGGATGTGATTTTGCGTCCATATAAGCTAAAGCTTTTGCAAGAAATCATAGACAAGCAGCTCTACGTCGTGCCTGATTTGTACCAGATTGACCGCGAGCTATCGGTATATATCGGCATCCCATTTTGCCCGACGAAGTGTGCGTACTGTACGTTTCCAGCTTACGCGATTCGCAGTCATACCGCTTCGGTTAATCCGTTTCTCGAAGGTCTCCATTACGAGATGGAGCGGATGGGGGAGTGGCTTCGGGCGAATGACCAAAGGATCACGTCCATTTATTTCGGTGGCGGAACCCCTACGAGTATTACCGCAGATGACATGAACCAGTTGTTTGAGACGATGCATCGTTCGTTTCCACACATGGGAGAAGTGCGTGAGTTGACAGTTGAGGCGGGAAGACCCGACACGATTACACGCGAAAAGCTAGATGTCATGAAGCGGTGGGAAGTAGATCGGATCAGTATTAATCCACAGTCGTTCACGCAGGAGACGCTCCAGGCAATCGGACGTCACCACACGGTCGAAGAGACGATTGAGAAATACCATCTGGCTATGGAGATGGGTTTGACTAATATTAATATGGACCTGATCATCGGGCTGCCCAACGAAGGCGTAGCCGAGCTGGCGCACAGCCTCCAAGAGGTAGAAAAGCTAATGCCTGCCTCGCTGACGGTGCATACGCTGTCTTTCAAGAGAGCATCTGAGATGACGCAAAACAAGGACCGCTACAAGGTCGCCAGTCGCGATGAAATTAGCAAGATGATGGGGATGGCCTCCGAGTGGACAACAGCGAACGGCTATGACCCGTACTATTTGTATCGGCAGAAAAACATTTTGGGAAATCTGGAGAATGTCGGGTATGCCCAGCCAGGGCAGGAGAGCATCTACAACATTATGATCATGGAAGAGGTACAAACCATCCTTGGTCTCGGCTGTGGTGCAGTGTCCAAGCTGATGGCTCCAGGAAGCGGCAAGCTGACGCGCTTTCCGAATCCAAAGGACCCGAAAACGTACAATGACACGTACAAGGTTCTAGTCGAAAACAAGCTCCGGGATTTGGATGAAATCTATTCGGGTGCGAGAACGGCTGGACAGGTATCTGACAAGTAAGTGATGGATATACTGATCCTTAATAAAAAAAGTTTTATTCGAGCGCCTGTTGACGGCTGTTGGCGGGTTTGCTATGATTCACATTAAGCTTTTTATTGAATAAGAAATGATCTGATGACGGGAACAAGTATCTAGGAACCGGATACCCAGAGAGAAAGCGCCGTGGCTGAGAGTGCTTTCGTATAACGGCTTGGTGAATGACATCCCTGAAGACCGCAGTGAACGGCTGAAAGAAATCTCTTTCCCCAGTAACTGGCAGGCGTGTGCCGGCGTTAACGGCTAATAAGTGGGATAGCCTTTTGTGAGTGTAGGGCTATTCAAACAGGGTGGCACCACGGGAGTATAACCAGTCTCTCGTCCCTGACATGCGGCGATTTGCTAAATGTCAGGAGACGAGGGACTTTTTTATTTGGTCAAAAATAAAGGTTCCTTGATCCTGAAGGTTTGGCTTTAGCCCGAGTTTTTGAAAAGACATGGAGGTTCGAGAGGAATGACAAGAATCCAGATCCCACGCGGTACGCAGGATATCATGCCTGGTACTGTAGAGCTGTGGCACTACGTGGAGGCCAAGGCCCGCGATCTGTGTCGCCGCTCCAATTACGCGGAAATTCGCACGCCGCTGTTTGAGAGCACAGAGTTGTTCCAACGGGGTGTAGGCGAGACCACGGATATCGTGGAAAAAGAAATGTACAGTGTAGCCAACCCGCGCAGTACGGATGCTCTCACGCTGCGTCCAGAAGGGACTGCGGGTGTTGTACGTTCCTACGTGGAAAACAAGCTGTACGGTGTGCCTAATCAGCCTACCAAGCTGTACTACTTAGGACCGATGTTCCGTCACGAGCGTCCGCAAGCAGGCCGTTATCGCCAATTCGTCCAATTCGGTGCAGAAGCGATCGGTTCAAGCGATCCAGCAATCGATGCAGAAGTCATTGGCCTTGCGATTCGTCTGTATCAGGAGCTCGGATTGACAGGACTTTCTGTGGAATTGAACAGCGTAGGTACAGGAGAAGACCGGGCGCGTCACCGTGAGCACTTGCTCGCACATTTGAACGGCGTTCGCTCCGAGCTTTGCGAGGACTGTCAATCTCGTATTGATCGCAACCCGCTGCGCGTGCTCGATTGCAAAAATGAAAAATGCAAAACACTAACGATGGACGCACCGTCCATTTTGGACTACTTGAGCGAAGAATCCGCGGCACACTTCGAAGCCGTACAAAACTACTTGACCGCGCTGGATATTCCGTTTCATGTAAATCCGCGTCTGGTTCGCGGCTTGGACTATTACACACTGACTGCATTTGAAATCAAAATGGCAGAGATCGGTGCGGTAGAAACACTTTGTGGCGGTGGGCGTTACAACGGACTGGTTGCAGAGCTGGGCGGAGACGATATGCCGGGCATCGGCTTCGCACTCAGTATCGAGCGTCTGCTGTTGGCTCTGGAAAAGCAAGGTGTTCAACTGCCGATCTCGGGTGGCATCGACTGCTTCGTAGTGGTGCAGACACCAGAAGCGAAAACAACAGCTTTCGTTCTCGTCGACCAATTGCGCCAAGCTGGGATTGCGGCTGAGCTGGATTATCTGGACCGGAAAATGAAAGCACAGTTGAAGCAAGCAGATCGTCTCCAGGCTCGCTTTACGGCGATCATCGGTGAGTCTGAATTAGCGAATGGCACGGTTGTTCTAAAGGAAATGGCAACAGGCGAGCAACAAGAAGTGAAACGCGAGGAACTCGTTGCGGTACTCGCTGCAAAAGCAAATCAATAAAACAAATGGTTGGGGGAAATGATCATGTCTTGGCAATATCGCACCGTACATGGTGGAGAAGTAACAACAGCACACGTTGGGCAAGAAGTCGTACTGAACGGCTGGGTACAAAAGCGTCGCGACCTCGGAGGCGTCATCTTCATCGACTTCCGTGACCGCACTGGCATCGTCCAAATCGTATTCAACCCAGAGTACAACAAAGAAGCTTGGGAAGCGGCTGACAAGGTTCGCAGCGAATACGTACTGGTTGTAAAAGGGAAAGTTGTAAACCGTGCACCAGAAGCAGTCAATCCGAAACTGAAAACCGGCGAAGTAGAAGTGCACATCTCTGAAATCGAAATCTTGAACGATGCAAAAACGCCTCCGTTCCTGATTGAAGACGAGATCGATGTAGATGAACAAGTTCGTTTGAAATACCGCTACCTGGACTTGCGCCGTCCAGAAATGCAGCGCTCCCTGCTTTTGCGTAGCAAAGCAGCAAAAGCTTTCCGTGACTACCTGGATGAGAACAACTTCCTGGAAATCGAAACACCAATTCTCCAGAAGAGCACGCCTGAGGGCGCACGTGACTACCTCGTGCCTTCCCGTGTACATCCAGGCGAGTTCTACGCACTGCCGCAATCGCCACAGTTGTTCAAACAGCTTTTGATGGTATCCGGTTTGGAGCGCTACTACCAAATTGCTCGTTGCTTCCGTGACGAAGACCTGCGTGCTGACCGTCAGCCTGAATTTACTCAAGTGGACATTGAGACCTCTTTCCTGTCTATGGAAGAAATCTTGCCAATGATGGAAAAGATGGTTGCTCACGTATTCAAGCAAACAGTTGGCGTAGACGTACCGACTCCATTCCCTCGTCTCACGTATGCGGATGCAATGGCGCGTTACGGTTCTGATAAACCAGACGTACGTTTCGGCATGGAGCTGACAGACGTATCTGATCTGGTTGCGACAAGCGACTTCAAGGTGTTTGCAGCAGCAGTAGCTGGCGGCGGACAAGTAAAGGCGATCAACGCAAAAGGTTGCGGACACTACTCCCGTAAAGAAGCAGACGATCTGGGCAAATTCGCTTCCCGTTATGGCGCGAAAGGCTTGGCTTGGATCGGCTTCAAAGACGGCGAAATCAAAGGGCCAATTGCGAAGTTCTTTAAAGAAGAAGAAATCAACGAGATGAAAGCACGCTTGGCAGTAGAAGAAGGCGACTTGCTCTTGTTCGTTGCTGACAAACCAAAAGTAGTAGCTGATGCACTGGGTGCCCTTCGCTCCAAGCTGGGTGCTGAACTCGGTCTGATTGACCAAAGCAAGTTCGCATTCCTGTGGGTAGTAGACTTCCCGCTGGTTGAGTGGGATGAGGATGCAAAACGCTACGTTGCCCTGCACCATCCGTTCACGCGTCCAAAAGACGAAGACCTGCACCTGTTCGACACCGATCCAGGTCAAATGCGCGCACAAGCGTATGACATGGTTCTCAACGGATACGAGCTCGGCGGAGGTTCCATGCGGATCTACAAGCGCGACGTGCAAGAAAAAATGTTTACCGCACTTGGCTTCTCACCAGAAGAGGCGCGTAAACAATTCGGCTTCCTCATGGATGCATTCGAGTACGGTACACCTCCACATGGTGGAATCGCACTTGGCTTGGACCGCCTGATCATGCTCTTGGCTGGCCGCACCAACCTGCGCGAAGTCATCGCATTCCCGAAAACAGCAAGTGCGAGCGACCTGATGGTAAATGCTCCAGATGTAGTGGACGGAAAACAATTGAAAGAGCTGTCCATTGCAACAATTGTCACAGAAGAAGAAAAGGTAGAAGCGTAATCGACTTGCGCAACTGCATTGCTCTTTGATACATTGGTAATACTATGATGAAAGCCCTGCTATGCCCGTGACATCCGATAGTTTTGAGCCACAAAGTTTGTTTAGGGAGTTTTTCGTCCGTGATTGTAAAGGCATGCCTCCTTAGAGTGGACGTCTGTAACAGTTCGGCAAGACACCCACCTGCGATGAGCAGGTTCAAAACTAAGGAGTAACACGGCATAATGGGGCTCCTTTTTTCTCCTTCAATCCTACTTTTCCGATTGACTATAATCCCGCTTGCGAATGAAAGGTGACACGAATATGCTTCATCAATTTTCTCGTTGTGAATTGGCCTTTGGTCCCGAAGGTTTGGAAAAAATGAAAAATAGCCGCGTTGCTGTATTGGGAATTGGTGGAGTCGGTTCCTTTACGGTGGAAGCACTCGCGCGTACAGGTGTAGGCAAGCTCATTTTGGTAGATAAGGATGTAGTAGACATTACGAACATCAACCGCCAAATTCATGCGACGCTGAACACAGTCGGTCAAAAAAAGGCTGAGCTCATGAAGGAGCGTATTGCGACGATCAATCCAGAGTGCGAGGTCGTAACTCTTAATATGTTCTACAATGAAGAAACAGCGGATGCGCTGTTTGAGCATGAACTAGATTACATCGTGGACGCTATGGATACTATGTCCGCGAAGCTCCATGTAATTAAGGAAGCGAAGCGTCGTAATATCCCTATTATTTCTAGCATGGGTGCGGCTAATAAAATGGACCCGACCCGTTTTGAGGTTGCCGATATTTCCCAAACGAGTTATGATCCGATTGCAAAGGTCATTCGTCGTGAGCTGCGGAAAAGCGGTATCTATAAAGGGGTAAAAGTGGTATATTCCCGCGAGATTCCCGTCACCGTACGTGTAGATGTACGTGAACAGATCGTTTCCAACCCGGATTCACCGATTAGTAAAGTGCGGATGCCTCCAGCAAGCAATGCTTTCGTGCCTTCTGTAGCTGGTTTAATTTTGGCCAGTGTAGTGGCAAGAGATATTTTGGAGTGGCAGCCTGTAAAAGGATAGTGGAACATGGATGATTTATTCACGTTTGCCTATGACCAGCAGGGTGGCGGCAAACAGAAGCCATTGGCTGCACGGATGCGGCCGCAAACGATTCAGGATGTAATCGGGCAATCGCATATATTGGCTCCTGGAAAGCTGCTTCGACGCGCGATTGAAGCAGATCAAGTGTCCTCTGTCATTTTTTACGGACCTCCAGGTACCGGGAAAACAACACTGGCAAAAGTCATTGCCCGAACCACACGTACGCATTTCTCCGAGTTAAATGCCGTTACGGCCGGTGTCGCTGACATCCGCAAAGTGGTAGATGCGGCAAAGGAACGGCTCGTCATGGACAGTCAGCGGACAACGTTGTTCGTAGATGAGATTCATCGCTTCAATAAATCGCAACAGGATGCCCTTCTTCCTTATGTGGAGGAAGGCACGATTATTTTGATCGGCGCTACGACGGAGAATCCTTTTTTCGAGGTGAATCCGGCGCTTTTGTCGCGTTCACAAGTTTTTTCCCTTCAATCGCTTTCTCATGAGGAATTGAAGCAGGTCATGGATCGAGCACTTACTGATGAAGAAAACGGATTGGCGGAGCTATTTGTCAGCGTAGAACCGGAAGCGGCAGAGCATTTGATTCAATACGCAGAAGGGGATGCCAGACGTTTGCTAAACGCATTGGAACTGGCAGTGACAACGACGCAACCAGGAGTGGATGGACGAATTACGGTGACATTGGACGTCGCTGTAGAATCTATTCAGCGCAGGGCTGTACGCTATGATAAGAGTGGGGACAACCATTACGACACGATCTCCGCTTTTATTAAATCCATTCGTGGCTCTGATCCGGACGCAGCTCTTTACTGGTTGGCGAGAATGATCGATGCCGGAGAAGATCCGCGGTTCATTTCCCGCCGTTTGGTTATCTCGGCTTCAGAGGACATCGGAAATGCTGACCCGCAAGCGATCACAGTTGCGATGTCCTGCTTTCAGGCGGTAGAATTGGTGGGGATGCCTGAAGGGCGTATCCCTTTAGCACAAGCGACGACGTACCTGGCAACCGCCCCTAAAAGCAATGCCGCTTACAACGGAATTAATTCTGCGTTGGATCGTATCCGAACGGATGGTCATAAGCAAGTACCGATTCACCTGCGAGATTCTGCTTACAAGGGAGCTGCGAAGCTGGGACACGGTCAGGGATATCTGTATCCGCATAACTATCCATATGGGTATGTCCCTCAACAGTATCTGCCTGACGGTGTAAATTACTCGTTCTACCAGCCAAAGGACCACGGCTATGAGCGCCACATTCGCCGCTTCCAGGAAGAAAGACAGAAGATGGATGGACGTGGATTGCCAAGGAAAAACTCCCCCGAATAGTGGGGGAGCTAACATGTTAAGTGCGGATATTTCCGCCTGGTTTATTGGGCAAATCACCGTTTGCATTCGGCTGTTTGCTCTGCTCACTCGCACCGTAACGGGCTTTGTGAGCAATCGTGCCTGCGGGTTGTTCGTACAAGGTGTCGGACGGGTGGTTGGGACCTCGTTCCGAGCGTTTGTTCGTTGTCATCTGCATATCACCCCCTAAGATGTTAGTGTGTCCCGCGATACAGAAGACATGTAGGGGGCGGGCGCGTATTACCGATACAAAGAGGAGAGTTGTTAACGTGAAGATTTCAACGAAAGGACGTTACGGGCTGACGATCATGATGGAATTGGCCAACCGTTGCGGAGAAGGGCCAACATCCCTGCGGAGCATCGCCCAAAAACACGATTTGTCCGAGCATTATTTGGAGCAATTGATTGCACCTCTGCGTAACGCGGGTTTGGTAAAAAGTATTCGTGGCGCATATGGCGGTTACGTTCTGGCAAAGCAGCCGGATGAGATTTCTGCTGGTGATGTGATACGCGTGCTGGAAGGACCGATCAGCCCTGTGGAATTTGCAGAGGAAGAAGATCCGGCTAAGCGTTTTTTATGGTTGCGCATTCGGGATAGTATTTCTGCTGTTCTTGATTCGACTTCCCTACAGGACTTGATCAGCTTTGAAGACGATAGTCCTGCCGATAATTATATGTTTTATATCTAGAATGTAAGAGGTTGTTTAAAAAGTCGTCTTTTGATCACGAAGTAGCTCAGAAAGCTAATTCGACATCGAATATGGCGTTCACCTCCGAAGTCCGGTGCTCATGTAGATTACCTACACTCCGCTCCTCCTTCGTTCGGTTCTCGCCATCTTCTCGGTGCTAAAAAGCCGACTTTTTGAACACGTACTATAAGTTGGTAGAAGGTGACAGCAGTGTCAGATCTAATGTATTTTGACCATGCAGCTACTACGCCTGTACATCCGCGTGTAGTTGCTGCAATGACTCCCTATTTGACTCAAGTATTCGGGAATCCATCCAGTGTTCATGGTGCAGGTCGCGAAGCGCGAAAAGCGTTGGAGCATGCGAGAGACACGATTGCCGACTTTATGGATGCTGATCCACAATCGCTCATCTTTACGAGTGGCGGGACAGAAGCGGACAATATGGCAATCATTGGCGCTGCAATGGCACAGCGCGAACATGGTCGTCATGTCATTACTTCGCAAATCGAGCACCATGCAGTCTTGCATGCTTGTGAATTTTTGGAGCAGGCTGGATTCGAAGTGACGTACTTGCCAGTTGACCAGACAGGCATGGTCCGCTTGGAAGACCTGAAACAAGCGGTTCGCCCGGATACGGTACTGGTGTCCATTATGTATGGGAACAATGAAGTAGGAACGATCCAGCCAATCGAGGAAATTGGTACCTTCCTGCGTGAAAAAGGGATTGTTTTTCATACGGATGCCGTACAGGCTTTTGGTGTACTACCTGTCCAAGCACGAAAGCTGCCTGTTGATATGCTCTCGGTATCTGCCCATAAAATTAATGGTCCAAAAGGGGTCGGCGCTTTGTATTTAGCGCGTAAGGTTCCATTTTCCCCGATATTGCACGGTGGTTCACAAGAACGCAAGCGTAGAGCGGGAACGGAAAACCTGGCCGGGATTGTTGGCTTTGCCGAAGCGACAAAGGTCGCTGGCGAGGAAATGGCGGAGCGGGTTGAGAAATATGAACAGATGAAAGCAGAGATGATCGCAGTCTGGCAAGAAGCAGGAATTACGTTCTGCCTAAATGGACATAGCGAGCAGGCATTGCCACATATTTTAAATGTGTCCTTCCCTGGTGCCCATACAGAAACCATGCTGATGAATCTGGATATCGCCAAGATTGCAGCAGCGAGCGGCTCAGCTTGTACATCCGGATCATTAGAGCTGTCACACGTGCTAATAGCGATGCACGTGGACGAGAAAATTGCGCATTCAGCCATTCGTTTCAGCTTTGGGATTACGAATACGGTCGAAGAGGCGAAGCAGGCTGCTACAGCTGTTGCTGCGATTGTAAAGCGCTTGGTACGCGAATAACGAAGGATGAAAGCCGTTTGGATGATGCCAAGCGGTTTTTTTATTGGAGCAAAAACTGGATTCTTATTGGAGTTTGTGGTGAATTGTGGAAGACGATGGTAGAATGATTCTATAGTACTAATCCTGAAGTACTATAGAATACGTATCATCTGATAAGGAGAGGACTTCCATGATGGCCAGACGCTACTCTATTCGCTACAAACTGGTGTTTACGATACTCATCTTAACTATGCTTCCATTAATGGTCGTCGGCTATATTCAATTTGAAAATGCACGCAGCGCGCTATACAAGTTGGCTGTATCTGACTTGCAATACATAACGGAGATAAAGGCACGTGAGTTGGCTGTTTACGCTCAAGATGCAACGATTCGTGAGGAAAACAGACAGAAAATAAATGAAATAATACGCGAGGTGGCCGAAAAATATTACAAACCAAATGGCATGGTTGGCTACGCTTATATCTTGGATGCAAGTGGAATTGCCATCTTTCATCCAGACCCGAAAGTCGAGAATACCTCTTTGGCGAATGAAGAATTTACGCAAGTCATGCTCGCTCAAAAAAACGGCTGGTTCGAATATGAATTTGGAGGCTCGACCAAAGTAGCAGCGTATAAGCAGCTGCCGAACGGGTGGATTCTAGCCATTGGCAGCTACGAGAATGATTTGTTGACAACGATTGAGAGTAGTCGTCCGATGATGTTTCTCCTCAACCTGGTGAGTGCTTGCTTAGCGCTTTTCACAGGCATTTTTATTGTCAGCAAGCTGGTACGACCGCTAAAAGAGCTAGTATCGGCAATGAAGTGTGCAGAGACTGGAGATTTGACCACGCAAGTAACGGTCCGTTCCCGAGATGAGCTCGGCGAATTATCGTCGATGTACAATGAGATGATGGGAGTATTTCGCAGTATGGTCGACGAGGTGCAGCGAGTAGCCCAGCAGGTCGCGGCAGCTTCGGAAGAATTAACAGCGAGTGCCACAGAAAGTGCACGTGCTTCCGAACAGATTTCCATGGCTTCTTCGGAAATCGCTATGGGTTCCGAACAACAAAAACAAACAGTGACGGATACAGCACGCTTTTTGTCTCGTATCGGCGGAGATATCCAACTCATTGCGGCTTCGACTTCTCAAGTCAATGCGGATGCGACAGACGCGAATCGATTGGCACAGGTCGGTGAAGGCAAGCTGCAAGAGCTCGTACAAGAAATGGATCAAATCACGGATCATGCCCGTAGTACGGAGCAGGTTATCCGCGAGCTTGGATCTCAATCCGAGCAAATCATGGGAATCATCACGATCATTCGTCAAATATCCACCCAGACGAATCTGTTGGCTTTGAATGCCGCCATCGAGGCTGCACGGGCGGGAGAACAGGGACGCGGCTTTGCGATTGTGGCCCAAGAGGTACGCAAGCTGGCTGAGCAATCAGGTGAGGCTGCAGAAGAGATCGCAGGCTTGATTCATACGATCCATACAGATATTCTTGCGGCTGTATCGGAAATGGGAACGACTGCAGTCGCGATCCAGGATGGACGCGAAGGAGTGGCCCAGGCAGGAGACAGCTTCCAGCAAATCTTGCTGGCTGTTCAAGATGTCAGCCAACAAGTACATCGTATGAACGATGCAGCCCAAGCGATTCATCGCGATACAGTCCAATTGGTGGGTCACTCCGAAAAAATTGCTGGGCTTGCGGACACAGCGGCCAGAGATACACAGGAAGTGGCAGCAGCGTCTGAAGAACAGTCAGCAACGTCTGAGGAAATGACGGCAGCATCCGAAACGCTTGCGAAAATGGCCGAGCAGTTGTCAGAACAAGTAAAACGATTTACAATTTAAGACGAGCCTATGAGAAATCCACTTTCGAGAGAAGTGGATTTTTCCTTTCTGGAACGGTTTTTATGTAAGGAGGCGTTTAGATGGACGAGCAGCAGTCAATCTCGCTGTTTGCGGAAACCTACATTAGAGGATTTGTTTCTCAAGAAATTTTTTACAAGGATGAAACCTGGTACGGAGTTATCCGTCTAAAGATAGAAGAGACTACCGAATCGATCAAAGAATCGGAGGTCATTATTGTCGGTAATTTTCCTCGCCCGCATCCAGATGAGCTGTACACCTTTTACGGTGAATGGAAAACACACCCTCGTTTTGGCCAGCAGTACGTAGCAAAGCGCTATGAACGTGAAACACCGAAGACATTGGCTGGGGTTGAGCGATACTTAGCCAGTGGCTTGTTTCAAGGGATCGGAAAGAAGATGGCCAAACGAATTGTCGAGCAGCTAGGGGTAGATGCGCTGTCGATTATTGCTGACTTCCCGGAGAGATTGGCTGAGGTACCAGGCATTTCTGACCAACGTGCCAAAACGATCTATGATTCAGTAGTCGAGCATCGTTCCTTGGAAAGTGCCATGGTTTTCCTGTACGACTTCGGCATTGGAGTGAACATGGCGCTACGTATTTATCAGACCTACAAGCTGGAAACGATGACAGTACTGAAGGAAGAGCCTTACCGGTTGATTGAGGATGTCGTAGGAATCGGCTTTAAGCGGGCAGATGACATTGCACGAGCAACTGGAATCGTTGCCTCCTCAGAAGAACGTGTGAAGGCGGCAGCTCTCTTTATGTTGCAGGAGGCTTCGTATTCAGAAGGACATGTTTATTTGCCTGTGGAGGAGCTTTGTGAAAAAACGCTGCGCCTTCTCGAAGAGTGCGGGGGGCACGTCTTTTCTGGAGACGATATTCAACTGGCAGTGGAAGCTCTGTTTGTGTCGAGCAAAATTGCTTGGGAAGATGAACGGGTGTATTTACCCTCGCTGTTTTTTGCCGAGCTCGGTCTAGCCAAAAGACTGCGTCACTTCGCTGCACGGGATGAATTTGGTACGTTCCCGACATCGGAATTTTACCGTGCGTTAGGAGCGGTCGAGGATGAGCTGGGGATTACGTATGCCCAGACGCAGCGTGATGCCATTGAACAGGCGATCAAAGCAGGTCTGATGCTGTTGACAGGGGGACCTGGTACGGGGAAAACGACAGTTATTCGAGGGATATGTCGTGTCTTTTCTCAGCTTCATGGATTGTCTCTGGACTTGAAAAAATACAACGAAGAAAATCCGTTCCCGATCGTTCTTGTGGCTCCTACTGGACGTGCAGCAAAGCGTATGACAGAGACTACGGGCTTACCAGCAATGACCATCCATCGCTTGCTCGGTTACAAAGGGGAGAGCTTCGAGCATGACGCGGAGCACCCAATCCGTGGCCGACTATTAATTGTGGATGAAATGTCCATGGTCGATATCTGGCTCGCAAATCAATTGTTTCGTGCGGTCCCAGACGATATGCAGATCATCATGGTAGGTGACCCTGACCAGTTGCCTTCCGTAGGACCGGGCAACGTCCTATTGGATATGATCCGATCTGGATTGCTACCGTTGGTACAGCTGACAGAAATTTATCGGCAAGCAGAAGAGTCTACAATTATTCGGTTGGCCCATGATGTACGCAAGGGGAATGTACCAGCAGATTTGCTTCACACCACCCCGGATCGGCGATTCTTCACAAGTTTGCCACAAGAAGTTCCGGAAGCAGTGAAACAAATTTGCTTCGGAGCCGTAAAAAAAGGATATACGGCAAAAGATGTTCAGGTATTAGCCCCTATCTATAAAGGTAATGCTGGTGTGAACCGGTTGAATGAAGAATTGCAGGAGCTGTTTAATCCGAAAACGCCGCAGAAGCGTGAAGTTACTTTCGGAGAGACGACTTTTCGTACAGGAGACAAGGTTCTGCAATTGGTGAACAATGCTGAAGAACAGGTGTTTAACGGTGACATGGGTGAGATCGTCGCCATCTTTTTCCCGAATGAAAATGCGGAGAACCAGGAGATGCTGGTCGCTGCCTTTGATAACAGGGAAGTGGTGTACAAGCGTTCGGATTATCATCAGCTGACGCTTGCCTACTGCTGCTCGGTTCATAAGTCTCAAGGCAGCGAATTTCCGATTGTGATCATGCCGTTTGTCAAAAGCTACTACCGGATGCTCAGACGCAAGTTGGTCTATACCGGGATTACCCGGAGCAAATCATTCCTCATCATGTGTGGAGAGCCGGATGCGTTCCGCGCTGCTGTAGAGTCTGATGAGGAAGGGGTACGGTACAGTTACCTAGAAGAACGGCTAAAGCAAGAGTGAAGTTGGAACCATTTGCGCCGAATGGACGTATCCATTTCGCCTGATACTAACAAGGCGGAAGGGGGATGTCCCACATGCGCAAGGCAATGGATGCAGTCGGATTGCCAGTTGTTTGCCTGCAAACAGGAGAGACGATTGGAACCGTGCGTGACATTCTTTGCGACTCCACTTGGCATGTACGAGGAGTCTTGCTGAGCGAACAGGGCTGGTTCCAATCAGGTACCTATATTCCTACCGAACATATTCATGCGGTCGGGGAGTCCTGCCTTACCGTATCGGGAAAAGACGCGATCACGCCCTTACCTCATCTCGCCGGTCTAGAGCCTGTCGGCATTGTGACGGGAAAGACGAAGTTAAAAGGAAAAGCGGTGATTACCGCATCCGGAGAGTGTTTGGGGAGGCTGGAAGACGTTTACTTTTCAGCCAACTGGGAGAAACTTGTAGGGTACGAACTATCGAATGGCTGGCTTGCAGATATTACGGAAGGACGAAAGCGCCTCCCTGCACCAGCATCCGTTATCATCGGGGAAGAAAACCTGATCGTGCCGGACTAGTTCGTGGCCAGGCGTGAAAGGGAGGAAAAGCGTGATGCGTGTCATATGCCCGAATTGCAGTTCCAAAGACGTAGGAAAGATTGGAACCAATCAATACTATTGCTGGAACTGCTTTATAGAAATGAGCGTTACCAATGAGCAGATCGCTTCTGTCTACCAAGTGGAGGAAGATGGATCTTTGCATTCGCTCAACGATCTGTTTATTGAGGATCAGACAGTAACCGCTCACTTGAATATGTAGTGGATTTGAGCGGCAAAACTAACGGAGGTGGCACGCTTGTTCACTCGAAGCCTGTTGCGGGTTCTGGCCACAAGCGGAATTGTGGCGATCATTGGCTATTGGTTGGCTCCGCGACGTCGCAGTCGGTTTTCATTGAATGTAAATCAGTTGCCCTTCTCCATGCGTGATGTAACGCGTATGTGGAAATCAAGTCGCAAGCTGATGCGTGCCGTTACTCGTTAACACAAAATGTGAATGGGAACGTAAATAAGCATCCGAACATACACTGTGTTCGGGTGCTTTTTTTCGACGGACATGAAAAAGCTCCGTCGCGGAATCGACGGAGCTTTGCTTTACATTAAGATTGTTCTGCTAATCGTTTTTGCTGTTGGCTTTTCATGCGTCCGATCAACAGGACACCAACCACAACAGCTACGATGAATAACCATTTTACCCAAGGGTAAGCGGCAAAAAATGGTGTGAGGAACTTCTCGCTCGTTACCATGCTCGAAGCGGTATACGCCAATACGGCAGAACCGATATAGATAACGACCGGATATTTCTCGATCAGCTTCAAGATCAATGTACTACCCCATACCATGATAGGAACACTGATGATCAAACCGATAACTACCAGAAGGAAATCACCATGTGCTGCACCAGCAACCGCGATAACGTTATCCAAGCCCATTACCGTGTCGGCTACGATAATCGTCCAAATCGCCGCGCCAAGTGTTCCGCTTGCCTTCATATTCTCATGACCATTATCTTGAATCAGTAACTTGAGGGCGATCCAAATGAGAATCAAACCACCTGCAAGCAGCAGACCAGGAATTTTCAGCAACCAAACGACAGCGAGTGTTGCCAATGCACGAATGACAATGGCACCAACTGTTCCCCAGATGATGGCTTGCTTTTGCTGATGCGCAGGCAGGTTACGAGCCGCCATCCCGATGACGAGGGCATTGTCCCCGGCCAGCACGAGGTCGATGATAACGATAGAAAGTAATGCGGTCCAAAACTCAGGGCTTAACAATAAATCCATTTCTCTTCCTCCTCCTAATCCATTGTAGAAGCGAATAATCCGCTGGCCGTTTTCTTCATACCTCCTATAGTGTATGTAAAGGGGCGAAAAAGAAAACGACCTTTCCCGGTGCAGGAAAAGGTCGTTTGAAAAACAAAAATAGACCTTTTACCTGATCGGCAAAGGTCTTGCTTACAACATTTACGAAAATGTTGCCAACATAGCCGGGGAAAAGTCCCGTAATGACGACTATGTTGCGAAAAAGCTACTCCCCTTTGGAGATATCCTCTTGTAATTACATACTACTGAACACGAAATTGTGTGTCAATAGGTTACATGAAATTATAGTGAATGAGACAAGCTAAAAAAGATGTATGCAAATAGGGAGGAGTTGGGGAACGTGGATGAACTTCGGCGAAGTCGTCTATTTGCTGCTGCTGTTTGGCTCATCACACTTTTGGTCATCGGCAATCTACTTTGGCTGCTCCGACCAGTCCTGTCACAGTTGTTTTCGCTCATAAAGGAAGTGCTCGTTCCCATTATATTGGGACTCGTCATTGCTTACTTGCTCCATCCGATCGTGCAATTGCTGGAAAATAGAAGGGTTCCACGCTTGATGGCAGTCCTGCTCATATATGGATCATTTGTATTGGTGATTACCATTGCGATCATTAACGCCATCCCTGTTTTTACGAAACAATTGGTGGAGCTGTCAGATGACATCCCCCGCCTGATGGATTGGTACTATACATGGATGAGTGAGTGGGAGGCACGAAAATATTTCTTGCCGGATAGCATTTCGAAGGGTGTGGACCGGGTGATCATCCAGTCGAATGAGGGAATGTCTCATTCCGTATCGAAACTCGTGGATAATGCCAAGCATTCGATGGGCAAGTTGTTTGCTTTTGCTATTGTGCCGTTTATCGCTTTCTACTTTTTGAAGGATATGAAGCAATTGCATGAGACGGGGATGTCGATTGTTCCAAAGGCTTATCGGAAGCAAGTGCTGATCGTCCTGCGGGATATTAATGAATCCTTGGGCAAATACATACATGGACAAATGATGGTCGCCTTGATCGTAGGCGTTTTCGCATACTTAGGCTACTGGTGGATCGGCATGCCGTATCCTTTTGTACTGGCTGCATTCGTATGTCTGACCAACATCATTCCGTACATCGGACCGTTGATTGGGGCGGCACCGGCAGTTGTGATCGCGATTACGATTTCCACCAAGACACTGTTACTCGTTCTCGTTGTCAATCTCATCATTCAAATCGTGGAAGGGAACATTTTGTCTCCTAACATCGTCGGTCGTTCTTTGCATTTGCACCCGCTTCTCATTATCCTGGCACTGTTGGTAGGGGAGACGGTCGGGGGGATCATCGGGCTAATCGTAGCGATCCCGATTCTTGCCGTTTGCAAAGTGATCGTCAGCCGAATCGCTGTCATGATGCACGAAAGTTGACAGTGATCAGGTAAAATATTTATAATATGGACAAAGTGATTTATGTGAAATCAATGAGGGAACGAGTATGCTGCAGACCTTTTACAGAGAGGGCGCTCCATGGTTGAGAGGGCGACCAAAAGAAGAGCAGCAGAAGGCTACTCCTAAGACCGGGCAAAACCCGGCGGCTTGGCACCGTTAGACGCCACTTAAGCGACAGGCCTTGGCTCAGATACGTGTAGCGAGCCTGTAAGCAGGGTGGTACCGCGAGAAAATCAGTTCTCGTCCCTGAGGGGATGGGGGCTTTTTTTATTTTTAGATGAGGAGAATGTAGATGAAGAAGCTGACAGGCAATCAAATTCGCCAGATGTTCCTCGACTTTTTTGTAGAAAAAGGACATCGCATTGAGCCTAGCGCTCCATTGGTTCCAATCGACGATCCTTCCCTTCTGTGGATCAACAGCGGTGTGGCGACTCTCAAGAAATACTTTGACGGTCGCATCATCCCGGACAATCCACGTATCACGAACTCGCAAAAGTCGATTCGTACCAATGATATTGAAAATGTGGGACGTACTGCTCGCCACCATACTTTTTTTGAAATGCTGGGTAACTTCTCTATTGGTGAGTACTTCAAGGAAGAAGCGATTGAATGGGCATGGGAGTTTTTGACAAGTCCAAAATGGATCGGCTTTGATCCAGAGCTCTTGTCCGTTACCATTCACCCAGAGGACGAAGAAGCATTTGAGCTGTGGAACAAGAAAATCGGTGTTCCAGAAGAGCGAATCATCCGACTGGAGGGCAACTTCTGGGATATTGGAGAAGGCCCAAGCGGACCGAACACGGAGATTTTCTATGACCGTGGAGAAGCGTTCGGAAACGACCCGAGCGACCCTGAGCTGTATCCAGGTGGGGAGAACGAGCGTTACCTGGAAATATGGAACTTGGTATTCTCCCAGTTCAACCACAATCCAGACGGTACCTACACGCCGCTGCCTAAGAAGAACATTGATACGGGGATGGGTCTTGAGCGCATGGCGTCTGTGATCCAAGGCGTAGACAACAACTTTGAGACAGACTTGCTGTTCCCGCTGATCGAAAAGACCACAGAAATCTCCGGTGTGAAGTATCAAACAAGCCCTGAGATGGATGTAGCCCTGAAGGTTATCGCTGACCATGCGCGTACGGTTGTGTTTGCGATTGGTGACGGTGCACTTCCATCCAATGAAGGACGTGGCTATGTTATTCGCCGTCTGCTTCGCCGTGCTGTACGTATGGGGAAAAAGCTGGGCGTAGAGAAGCCATTCCTGTACAGCTTGACTGAGACAGTAGGCACGATGATGGGCGAATTCTACCCAGAGGTTGTTCAAAAACGTGCGTTTATCGAAAAAGTTATTCGTGCCGAGGAAGATCGTTTCCACGAGACATTAAACGATGGTCTGGCGATCTTGTCTGACATGGTAAAAGCAGCAAAAGAAAGCGGAAAGACACAACTGTCTGGTCAAGATGTGTTCAAAATGTACGATACGTATGGATTCCCTGTTGACTTGACAGAAGACTTCGCAGACGAGCAAGGGCTGACTGTCGATCGCGATGGCTTTGATCAAGCGATGGAAGAACAGCGTGAGCGCGCACGTGCAGCACGTCAAGATGTAGACAGCATGCAAATCCAAGGTGGTCCATTGTCTGATTTGACGGTTACGAGCCAATTTGTTGGTTATACTGAATTGGTAGCAACAGGTAAAGTTGAAGCGATTATTTTGGACAACCAGCTGGTGGAAGAAGCAGAAGAAGGTCAAACCGTACAAGTCGTTCTGAGTCAAACGCCTTTCTATGCAGAAAGCGGCGGTCAGATCAATGACGAAGGTTTCCTGATTTCTGATATCGTGAAAGCACGTGTGACAGATGTACAAAAAGGACCAATGGGTCAAAATGTACATTCCGTCATCGTCGAAGCAGGAACCCTGCGCAAAGGCGGTGAGGTTCGCGCGGAAGTGAACCGTGAAGCACGTCTGGCTATCACGCAAAACCATACAGCGACTCACTTGCTACACCAAGCACTCAAGGATGTACTAGGAACGCATGTCAATCAGGCAGGTTCCTTGGTAGCACCAGAGCGTCTCCGCTTTGACTTCACTCACATTAGCTCCATTACTCCAGAAGAGCTGGAGCATATCGAAGCGATCGTGAATGAAAAAGTGTGGGCAAATCTGAGTGTCGAGATCTCCAACAAATCATTGGCTGAAGCAAAAGCGATGGGCGCAATGGCGTTATTCGGTGAAAAATACGGCGACGTTGTACGCGTTGTAAAAGTCGGCGAATACAGCCTGGAGCTGTGCGGTGGATGCCATGTGAACAATACCGCAGAAATCGGTCTGTTCAAGCTGGTTAGCGAGAGCGGTATCGGTGCAGGTACGCGCCGGATCGAAGCCGTAACAGGTCGCGGCGCTTATCAGTTCTTGAACCAGCAGTTCACTACGCTCAAAGAAGTGGGGCAAGCACTCAAAGCACCAGTGCTGGCAGAAGCACCTGCACGTGTAGAAGGTCTGCAACAACAATTGAAAGAAGTACAACGCGAAAATGAGTCCCTGCGTGCAAAATTGGGGAACATCGAGGCAGCGTCGTTGACGGATAAACTCCAACAAGTAGAGGGTATGAATGTACTCGCTGCACGTGTTTCCGCTGTCGATATGGACAACCTGCGGGGCATGGTGGATGAGCTGAAAAACAAACTCGGCTCCGCTGTCATTGTGTTGGGTGCAGTCGATGGCGACAAGGTGAACCTCGTAGCAGGTGTAACCAAAGATCTCATGGATCAAGGCATTCACGCTGGCAAGATCATCAAGGAAGTCGCAACTCGTTGCGGTGGCGGCGGTGGTGGACGTCCTGATATGGCACAAGCTGGCGGTAAGGACCCATCCAAGCTGCAAGAAGCCCTGGATGCAGTGGTTGACTTCGTGAAGAGTCAGGCAGTAGCGAAATAAAGAGAAATTTGTAATATCGACAGGAGTAAACGAAAGCCGAGTCGAATAGAAAAAAGAGTATGTGACCAAAAGAGTCTCAAAGGAAATCGAGGTGTTGATTGTGAGTTCGTTGGATAATACCATGAAATTCACGGTGCCCAAGGAAGCGAATGCGGCGGATGTGCAAGAAACATTGACAGAGGTGTACAAAGCCCTGCAGGAAAAAGGATACAACCCGATCACCCAGATCGTCGGTTACTTGCTTTCTGGCGACCCGGCGTTTATCCCACGCCACAACAACGCGCGGAGCCTGATCGGCAAATTGGAACGGGACAAAATCATAGAAGAGTTGGTGACCGTTTACTTGTCAGAGCGCAAGTAGACCTTAACGATGACAAGATTGATGGGATTAGATGTAGGCGACAAAACGATTGGAGTGGCTGTCAGCGATGAGCTGGGATGGACTGCGCAAGGAGTAGAGACCATCAAGCGACAATCCAAGGAAAAGGATTTTGCCCGCCTGAGCGAATTAGTTTCGCAGTATCAAATTGGGGCTTTCGTCGTTGGTTTGCCCAAAAACATGAACGGAACCATAGGCCCGCGTGCTGAAATGTGTCAAGCATTTGGCAAGCTTTTGGAGGAACGCACGTCTCTTCCTGTCCACATGTGGGACGAACGCTTGACGACGATGGCGGCAGAGCGTATGCTGATTTCTGCTGATGTCAGCCGTCAAAAGCGAAAGACAGTGATTGATAAAATGGCGGCCACTTTAATCCTCCAAGGATATTTGGACGCGAAATCGAGGTGACCACAATGAGTGAAGAGATGATGGAAGAGTTCGAAGTGGGCGATGTGATCGCGCTGACGGAAGAAGGTACCGAGGAACCGCGAGATTTTCGTATCATGTACATTTTTGACATTGAAGACCGCAGCTATTTGGTGCTCGTACCAGTAGATCAGGAAGAGGAAGAAGAGTACGAGGTTCACTTCCTGCGTTATGATGGTACAGACATGCTCATGCCAATCGAGGATGATGAAGAGTGGGAGCAAGTAGAAGCTACCTTCGAAACGTTGATTGCTGATTTGGAGAAAGACGGAATTTAATAGACTCGTGGAAAGAGAGTCCGCAACTGGCGGGCTCTTTTTATGTCTTTTTTCGCCAAAATCACCCATGAAGTGACAGGTAGATAAGCCTCTTGTATAATGAATGGGATGGAGATAAAGAGACCCTAAAGGGAGGATTTCTAGCTTGAAACCAATGTCAGCGAAGCCTGATTTTAACCCCGACCGCCCAGTGACGAAGCGACGCAGACGCGGCGGACGAATTGTAATATGGCTGGTTGCCTTTTTGTTGTTGATCATTTTGGCGGCGGGAGGAGCAACGTGGTATGTGTACCAGCAATTACAGCCAGTTGCAGGTGAACAGACGGTGAAGAATGTGGCGATTCCGTCCGGTTCCTCCGTACAAAAAATCGGTCGTCTACTGGAAGAACAAGGTCTGATCCGAAATGCCGATGTATTTAATTACTACGTGAAGTATAAAGGTATGGCGCCTGAACTTAAGGCGGGAGAATACCAATTTACGACGGGTCAAGCTATCGACGAGATACTAACCGCCATGGCAGAAGGAAACACGGTGATCAATGCGAACCGGTTTACGATCCCAGAAGGCTGGAATGTTGAACAGATCGCAGATCATCTCGATAAAGAAGGCATTGTAGAGAAAGCGGCATTCTTAAAAGAAGTAAATGAAGGTGCATTCCCCAACTATCCTTTTGTTGCTGCGATACCGAAGCACGCCGACCGAAAACACCGTTTGGAAGGGTATCTGTTCCCGGAAACGTATGAGGTGGACAAAGACGCTACGGCACATGATGTCGTCTCACGTATGCTGGCTCAATTCCAAAAGGAATGGAAGCCAGAGTGGACAGAGCAGTTGAAGCAGCACGATTTAACCATGGATGAAGCAGTTAATCTCGCCTCGATCGTGGAGCGTGAAGTAACGGTAGACAAGGAGCGTCCACTTGTAGCAGGCGTGTACTACAATCGGATTCGCGATAAGTGGCCGTTGCAGGCTGATGCTACCGTCCAATTTGTTCTCGGAAAACAACGAGACCGTCTGACCTTCGAGGACCTAAAAGTAAAAAGTCCGTACAACACGTACACAAATCCTGGATTGCCACCGGGGCCGATTGCCAGCCCAGGCAGAGCTTCGCTTGAAGCTGTCGTCACTCCAGTCAAACACGATTACTTTTTCTACGTGACGAAAAAAGACGGAACGTCCGAGCATTACTTTTCCAAAACACTGCAAGAGCATGAAGCAAATGATAAGAAAAGCAGGGGAAACTAACCAGGTTTCCTCTTTTTTTTTGCATGCGGACAACAGTCCTTGACGTAGCCAAGTTTTCCTAAGGTATGCTATAATAATTCGGTTGTAACGAAAGAGGAGTGAAATCATGATTACCAATCCGGCAATTGACGACTACGTGTCAAGCCTGGTTCCCGAGCGTTCTTTCTTGCTCCAGCGTCTGGAGAAGGAGGCGACTGAGGAAAACATTCCGATTGTGCAGCTGGCGTCCGCTCAAGTCATGCGGATGTTGTTACTGCTGCATCGTCCCAAAGAGATTCTTGAAGTGGGTACGGCAATTGGCTATTCCACCATTTGGCTTGCAGAAGCTGCACCGGAAGCGCGAATTGTCACGATGGACATAGATGAAGATCGATTGGTGAGAGCACGGGCAAATATAAAAGAAGCAGGATGTGCAGACCGTGTGGAAATTCTCTTGCGTGATGCCACATTAGGGCTGCCGGAGTCGTATCAATTTGACTGCTTGTTTATCGATGCGGCAAAGGGGCAGTATCGAGCATTCCTCGATTTGTATCTACCGCTTCTTCGCGAAGGCGGTTTGGTAATCAGCGACAATGTTCTCTTCCGAGGACTGGTGGCGACCCCTGAAGAAGCGGGCAAGCGCCAGCGTCCAATGGTGGACAAGCTGCTTTCTTATAATTCACATCTGATGGAGCGTCCTGATTTAGAGACAACATTTATTCCAGTAGGAGACGGGTTGGCCATCAGCTTGAAAAGGAAATAGGGTCGAAAACGTGTAAAGCATCATGAGGAAGGGGACATGAAGCATGGGTAACCCCGTATTGATTGGGGTAGCGGGAGGCAGTGGTTCTGGAAAAACGACTGTAGCAAAAGAGCTGTACCGCCAGTTCCAAAATGATAGTGTAACGATGATTGAGCAGGATTCCTACTACAAGGATCAAAGCCATTTGAGCCCAGAAGAGCGGGCGTTGACGAACTACGACCATCCCTTCGCTTTTGACAATGATTTGTTGCTTGTGCATTTGCAAGATCTGATGCAAGGAAAAGCGATCCAAAAACCGATCTACGACTTCAAGGAGCATAACCGCAAGCCAGAGCAAATCCAGGTCGACCCGAAGGATGTTATCATTCTGGAAGGAATGCTGATTCTAGAGGATGAGCGGATTCGCAATTTAATGGATATCAAGGTATTTGTCGATACCGATGCGGATGTGCGTATTGTACGCCGAATTGTACGTGACATCGAAGAGCGCGGTCGTTCCCTCGATTCAGTGGTGACACAGTACTTAAACGTCGTTCGACCGATGCATTTGCAGTTTATTGAACCGACCAAGCGATATGCAGACGTCATCATGCCAGAGGGCGGCTACAATCGAGTAGCATTGGATCTGTTGTCCACGAAGATCAGCAATATTTTATTGGAGAAGCAACAATTCGCCAATCAATCCTAAACCGCGAAAAGTGCACCGTGACGTACGGTGTGCTTTTTTCTTTGTTCGTTGTTTCTGTCGCGTACATTCCGGCAATACTGGTGAAAAAAGCCAGGAGGGAAATCGATGCAGCTGGATCGACGAATCAAAAGACGTCACTTTCTTGTATTGCTGTCCATGTCGTTGTTATGGCTCGGTTTGGTCGTGCGATTGTGGTGGATACAATTGGGATCGCCCCATCGGTTTTCTCGGCATGGCGTTGATTTGGTAAAGGCATCAGTGAAGCAAAGACAGCAAAGCATCGTACTGCATAGCGGGCGTGGCGATATCGTGGATCGGAATGGGTACGCTTTTACTGGAGAAGAGCATCTCGCCTTGATTTTGTTCCCGTTGGCGCGTGGGAGCCTGCAAGGAACAGATGGCTTGCAGCGGTTAGCTCAAATAACGGGAGAATCCAGGGAACGCCTGTCGGAAACCATGGAAAAGGCGAAAGTACCGTTGTTCATGCGAGAGGATTCCGGAAAGCTGGTGATGCTCACCGAACAGCAGGCCGAGGAAATCAATGCTCTTGCCATCCCAGGAGTTGTGGCATTGGCGGTGACAGAGCGATACCGCGCTGATGAAGTAGCCAAGCATGTGATTGGTTTTATCCATAAAAATCCCGACATGGTGCAGAAGCTGTATCCAGATGAATGGACAAGCGGCAAAATGAATGCGGAGAGCACACTGGGGGCATCGGGTCTGGAGAGAAGCTTTGACCGGTTTTTACAAGGGGTAGAGCCGTCTGTCTTGTCCTATTATGTAGATGGGCATGGACAACCGCTTCGAGGGCTGGATATTCGCTATACAAAGCAGTCAAATCAATACTATCCGTTGTCATTAACGACTACCTTGGATGCAGCAATCCAGAGAAGCATGGAGGCTACAGCCGATCATGTAGGGCTCAAAGAAGGCTGTATCGTCGTTTTGGATGTACAAACAGCCGATGTTCTTGCAGCTGTGAGCCGCCCTACCTATGATCAAACGAATGTTACAGGAAACACGAGCGACTGGAAGAATCGCGCCTTTAAACAACTCCCGCCTGGTTCTGTCTATAAAACAGTGGTAGCAGCAGCAGCCTTGGCGGAAGGAATCGTTTCACCAATTGACCGTTTCACATGTACAGGGGAGTACGGGAAGTACCAATTCTCCTGCTGGAAAAAAGAAGGTCACGGCAGTGTGACACTGGAAGAAGCGTATGCCCAATCCTGCAACATTGCGATTGCCCACATCGCCAAGATGGTGGGTGGAGAAAAGTTGGAGGAATATGCAAAAAAGCTGGGCTTGACCACTCAAGTGGGGCATGTTACCCCTCATCTGTATAAACTCAAAAACTTCAAACAGCTGGATGGCGAAGAGCCAGGTAGAGTCTTTGCAGAGGGGATATCCCGCGACGATGAAGGCGTCCTGATTCAAAGCGCCATCGGTCAGCGGGATGTACGCATTACCCCCTTGCAAGCAGCCAACATGATGGTAACGATTTTGCGTGGCGGTCAAAGCTCTCAAGTACGGCTGGTAAAAGAGATCGCATACCGAAATGGTCAGTCGTTTCATACATTCCCCGAGCAGGAGCTCTCTGTGGACGGAATTGACTACGTCACAGCCAACAAATTGCGAAAAATGATGCGTAAAGTCGTCACAGAGGGAACAGGAAAGATGCTCATGAATTCCGCTTGGCAGGTGGCAGGCAAAAGCGGGACTGCGCAAATCGGGGAGGCGAATGGAAACAACCACCTGTGGTTTCTCGGGTACGCCCCGTTAGAAGAGCCGCGTTACGCCATTTGTGTCGTGGCAGAAAATCAGCCGAGCTGGGGAAAAAACCAGGCTATGGAGCTTTTTCACCGAGCTGTTGCTGAGCTTGCCGATCATACAGCTCAATCTTCCCAACCTCGCGAAGAGTATTTCCGAGGATGAATCCTCTTGCGTTTATTTGATTGTTTTTACTAAGCCCGACGATTAGCATGAGGGGGGAGGAGGACATGTACATGGATTGCGACGCTTTTGCCCAAATGGTTCGTTTATCACCTTTACTGGGAGAAAGGCGCTTTACCGTATGGCTATGCCAATCACCAATGTATTTCCACTGTCCATGTCTACTTAATTTGCGTACGAGCTTATTGAGATGTGTGTCATCGAAAAAAATAGAATGTGGCTGGTGAATCGCATTTGGGCCTGGTTCACTTGCATACGTTACGACCCATCTATCCTCACCAAGTGGGTATCCCATCATGACCCCTCCTGTTTCCAGTGAGGGTTTTTTTCGTACGGCCTGCTCAATTTGTTTCCACGCTTTTGGTGTGATGTACAGCGTCGTCATGAGACGTTCGTCCCTCCTTGATAAAACCACTGACATTTGCTTGCTATCATATGTATGCGAATAGTGAAATGTCCGGTGTCCAGCGAAGTTATGAATTGTCGAAAAAAAGATTGTATCTCACCCTCTTCCTTTCTATAATTTGAGTAAAAGTGTGAGTTCAAAAAGTCGGATTTTTGAACAACCTCTAAAAAGACGGAGACTGGAAGGGTTGATTGTATGCCTTTGGCACCTGTTGATCTCTCACTGATTGGGCAAGTATTAGCGGCTGATTTGTACACCGAACAAGGAATATTGCTGCTGGGACAAAATACGACGATCACACCTGCCCATGTGATCCTATTACAGAAGCAACGAGTCCGTGAGGTTGACATCATACAGAGTCTTACAGAGGGAACTGGTGAGGAAGTTACTTCTCAACTATTCCAGCTAGAGGCAGATTCTGAGACCGTTGCTGCTTATGTACAAGCTCTTGACAAAACGAGACTACTCTTCAATGAACTGACAGTTGGCGAGACACCGAGTCTTGATCATTTTTCCAATATCTTTTTTGATGTAGCAGAAAAATCGTCGAAGCATTTGGGATTGTTCCGGAACTTGTACGTACTGGAAGGGGCAGACAGCTATACATACCGACATTCATTAAATGTAGGCATACTCTGTTCGCTCATTGCTCGCTTGATGAAATGGGATGAGGAGCGAGTAGCATTCATGGGGACAGCCGGATTTTTGCATGACATTGGGAAAATGAGGGTACCCAAGGAAATATTGCTTAAGCCAGGCAAGCTAAGTGAAGAAGAATTTGCAATCATGAAGAAGCATACCGTCTTCGGCTACGAAATGATCCGTGAGATGAAGGGTGGGTCTGAGCTGTTGGCATTGTGTGCCTTGCTGCATCACGAGCGACTCGATGGTTCTGGCTATCCGGAGCAAAGAAAAGGCGATAGCATTCCAATCGAATGTCAGGTGCTCGCTGTTGCCGATATGTTTGATGCGATCTGTTCTGATCGGGTGTACAGAGGGAGGTCGTCCCCATTTGAGGCGGCACAGCTCCTGTGGAAGGAAGCCTGTAACGGAACATTGAACGTGGAGATCGTTGCGCACTTTGTCCGCTACATTGCCTTGCTATACGTAGGCGCGAAGGCGAGGTTGAGTAGCGGGGAAGAAGTCGAAGTCATTCTTATTCATCAAGATGAACCGATGCGTCCGTTGGTAAGAAGGATGGGTGAATTCCTCGATTTGCGGCATGATCGCAAGCTGACGATTGAAAAAATGATAGGATAAGAAAGTCGATGTGATAGAGGGAAAACCGCTCTTGAAAAATGAGAGCGGTTTCATTGTTGCTGATCTGTGAACGATTGTCGGGAAAGCTCGATCCGCTTGGCAGATTGTGACACAATGAAAGTGTGTATGATAGACAAAGAAACGAAAAGAGTCGTGTCGTGCTGATGCTCGAAACGCAAGGAGGAAACACATGATACGCAAAGCGGAACCCACAGATGCAGCTTTTGCTGCGCCATTAATTTATGATGCCATTGGAGATATCGCGCATACGTTGACAGGTGCAACGGAGGCAGCGGATGCGATTCGTATGATGGAGGAGTTTTTTGCGAAGGAAAATAACCGGCTCAGTTACGAAAACGCGGTGATTGCCATGGATGGAGATGTACCGGTAGGACTGGCGCTCTTTTACCATGGGAGCCAAACAGAGGTGCTCGATCGCCCCTTCGTTGAGCATGTCCAACGTTTGACTGGCGAGACGATTACGCTTGTAAAAGAAGCAAAGGATGACGAATTTTATTTGGATTCTGTCGCGGTTGATTCCTCATGCAGAGGGAAGGGGATCGGATCACTTCTGCTGGATGCCTTTGAAAAAGAAGCGATTCAGCGCGGGCATGACCGAATCGCTTTGCTCGTTGACGAGGAAAAGCCACGTGCGCGCAAGCTGTATGAATCGCTCGGCTATCGTGAGGATGGGACAGTGATCGTAAGCGGGCATAAATTGAGCCATATGGTGAAGGACATAGCGGAAAAGGCGTAAGAAGACCTCTGTTGGGCTTAATACAAAAAAACGTTTCCCGTTGGACAAAGCGCAAGAAGTCCGAGGGAAACGTTTTTTTGAAAGCTTAGCTGCTAAAAGAAGGGAGGGTTTCTACATGGGATGAGGGCAGGTAAGGTGTAAGATCAAACTTCCAGTCAAATTCACGGATCGGACTGTACTTACCCGTCAAGAGTTTCAAAATATGAGCTTCAGTAGCTTTACTGGTATTTTTAGACGCACCTGCTTCGTCGTAAAGATTGCCGCACGCATAGGCAAATAAATACTCTTCCCAGCTCGAATAAGCGAGTTGGATTCGCTTGGCTACGTCCAGCATGCCTTCTACGGCTTCTGCCTTGGGAAGATAGGACTGTTGGGCGCCTGCTTTGCAAATAATGAGATACCAGGCGTAATCAAAGGCGGCAATACCGGCATGTGGGAGTCTGTTCATGTACGCGTACACGACCAACTGCCGGGCTGACTCCATATCGCCTTTTTTTAAGGACGCGATGTAGTTGGAACGATTGGTAGCGCCGAGCGAAGATAATACGTGGCGATGCTGATCAAATTCCGTTCTTCGCCCATGCTCAAAAAACCAAGTCAAGCGCTCTTTCGTTTTCGTGGCATCCCCTGTATCCCATCTGTTATCAATACGAAGGCGCAAAAATGTATCGCGCAGGCGGTTGTATTCATGGATGGCCAAATAATACGCGAGCCGCTTCTGATTTAGGCAAACAGAGGAGAGAGCATGCAAGTAGCGGCTTAACTTTGGGTCGATCTCTTTTTCGTTTTCTGCTTCTTTTGTCATGGTAGTCCTCCCTGCCTCCTTTAGTGGAATGTCAATGCTTTGCGAGTTTTGGGAAACTCACGAATGATGCGGATGTAATACAACATGGAAATCATCGCGAGAATGCCCAAAAGCCATGATCCTGTCCATCCTTTTTCCTCCAAGTCAGGCTTGGCATTGATAAACGTATCAGTCACGAGAATCGACTGGTAGGGATGCTTGCGTTTTTCCAAAGCATTCACAATGCTAGGCAACATCTCGCCATCCGGTATCGCCTTGAGCGTTCCTCGCATCGTAATGGAATGTTTGTCGTGAATTTCTTTGGCATAGTCGTAGTCTGTAATAACAATGATCGCTTGTTGATCCAGATAACCCACATTTACATAGCCGGTGTCAGAGTTCAACAGATCTCGCTCTTCGGCTTTGGCAGCAGGAATGAATTCGGCTTTTGGCTCGGGATACTTCTCTTTGTCATAGACGCGGAGCATATTGATATAAGAAGCTTTGGTCAATGTAAATTCCACCTGGTAGCCAAGCGGAGTTTGTTTCAACTCGTCCATTGTCTTAATTTGGACAGGCTTGTATTTATTGACCAAGGAGTCAAACATCTGCTCCGAAGTCATCTCTAGCTTCATGGATACAACAGCAAACATAGCGTAATGGAGCAGAAGGAGGAAAATAATCGTCCAAATGTTACGTCTCGTATAGATGGAAAAAAATTGCTTGAACCTTGCTAGCCTGCCAGGAAGCCCGAGTGTTTGCAAGTTTTTTCTCCTAGTGGCTTTGGCTTGCTTGTTCGCAGTTGCTTCAATCACCCTGTCAAACGGTGATTGTATTTGCGTCAGGCATATCTTCGCGTCGATATCGGAGGGATTATGCGAAAGCATCTCCTGAAAAACCTCTTGAGCCTTCTCCCATTGGCCCAGCTGAAGATAGCCTTTCCCTAGCAAGCTACGAGCGTCCCACAGTTCTGGCATCCGAGTGAGGATTTCCTCGCAATCTTTGATCGCATCGGCGGCCTCTCCTTTTTCGAGGAATAGTCGGGCACGATACAAATACGCATCGATGTTATCTGGATCAAGACGTATCAATTGATCAAAGGTATGAAATGCACGATTCTTATTTCCCGTTCGTAAAAAATATTCGCCCTGTAAGCGGATCAAATCGGGGTCAAGAGCGTACAGAGCATGGGCTTTTGCCAAATAGCCCTGAGCCGTTTCCCAATCATTTTCCATGAGGGCAAATAACGCATCGCTGCGCCATTCTAGAAACGCTTCAATAACCAAGTCATCGCGATTCTCAAAAGAGTGGTACCGCAGCGTGAAGGTCTGATTGAGCTGGCCGTTCAGGTAAGCGACAAAACGTCCTGAGAGCTGGCTTGCGAGTTTTTCTGAATTCTCCTGCCATTGAAAATGGGAGTCGAGCAGCTTCCACACTTCATGAGGCAAGTGATAGTGTTCTTCTAAAAAGTGGAGAAATTGCGTATCGATGAGTTGATGGCAGCCGACATTCCACATGGCTTCGTCATTCAGCAACTCACGCCAGTTTTCAACCTGGATACGTTCGTGATAGTTGTCGTACAACTCTTGCGTACGGCGGAAAAAACGCTCCACCATGTCATCGGGGTTCATGGAGCGTTCGGAATGATCGTGGTTCTTCGTGAAATCGTACCGCTTGGGAATCGAGATTTCTTCATGAGAGACTACTTCTTGCGTTTCATGATTCTCCTCACCATCCAGCTGTCTTTCTTCAGGATTCCGCTTGTCATTGCGTATGAACTTCAGGGCGAGGTCATATGCCTCTCGCAATCGCTGAAAGCCTTCAGGATCAACTTCCGGATTATGCACCTTCAACTTTTTGGCATAAGCCTTTTTTATCTGGGCAGGATTGTCCGTCGGTTCAATCCCGAGAATCTCCCAAATCCCCATTAATACTCATTCCACCCTTCAAACATGTCCAGCTGCTGCTTCAATTCTTCTGCTGCTTTGGCGATGTCTCTTTCATTTTGGGTGGTCAGGACACTTTCGAAGCGGCGTAAGCAATTCGCAATGATCATCCGGTTTTCGCCCAACGCTTCCTCGTACATACGCTCGCCTTTTGCCAGAAGCAATCGATTTTCGGTTCGTTCTCTGGGGTGGATCTTTATGTTTTGAAGAGCTTGAAAACGCTCCTCAATTTCCTCTTTTGAAAGGCTGCCCGGATTTTTTTCGATGACGGCCTTGGTTTTGACGCCTGTAGATACGACAGTCACTTCGACTTCAAGAATCCCGTTGATGTCATATGTATAACGAACATCGATAGACTCCTCGCCCTTTTGGGCAGGGGGAACTTTTATATTCAGTTCGCCAAGCTTGAGGTTATGTTCGACGCGTCGGCTTTCGCCTTGATAGACGTCAACGAGAATGGAGCGTTGATTATCGTGAACGGTGTACAGCCGTTCTACCCGGCTGACCGGGATTGGTGTATTGCGCTCGATGATCGGAAAAAAGTAGCCATCCTCGTGTTTGCCGTTTGCCATGGTTTGAACAATACCCGTACCGAGTGTGTATGGGCAAACATCTGTTAATACAAGCTCGTTTAACGCCTCGTTGCGTTCCTTGAGTGCTGCTTGTATCGCTGTTCCCAATGCAACGGCCTCATCGGGATTAATATGGGAATAGGGCAGTCGCCCAAATATTTTGCTTACGATGGATTTGATAAGCGGCATCCGCGTCGCACCGCCAATAAGCACGATGGCGTCTAGGTCCCGAGGTGAGATGGATGCGTCTCGCAAAGCACGCTCGATCGGCTGACGCAGTCGTTGCAGCAGAGGAAACGCGAGCTCTTCCATCTGATTCCGGCTGAGAGTTGTTTCAACCAGCTCTCCTTGAATATTGACACTCATTTTCCCTTCTTGCTCGGAAAACAAGGCGCGCTTGCACAACTCAGCTTGTTTGTGGATGGACGAACGCGTTTTGCTGTCCAGTGTGTCGATATCGAGTCGATGGGCTTCTATAAAATAAGAGGCAATCAGATCGGTAAAGTCTTCGCCGCCCAAAAAGTTGTCTCCAGCGATTGATTTTACCTCCATCACACCTTCGAACATTTCCAAAATAGAAACGTCAAACGTACCGCCTCCTAAGTCGAATACGAGGAATTGTGTCTCGGATTCCTCCTGATGGAGCCCATATGAGATCGCGGCGGCAGTCGGTTCGCTGATCAAACGCTCTACTTTCAGTCCAGCAAGCTCTGCTGCTCGCTTGGTTGCTTTGCGTTGTGTGTCGTTGAAATAGGCAGGCACACTGATAACCGCTTCGTGAACGGGGTGCCCGAAATGAGCCTCTGCATCCGCCTTCAAAGATTTAATCACAAAGGAGGAAAGGTCTTCAGCAGAAAGGGAATATCCCCCAAGTTGGTACCTTTTTTCTGTCCCCATAAACCGTTTGAAGGTAGAAGCAGTACGATCTGGGTGTGTTAAGAGGCGCTCTCTGGCGATTTTTCCAATCAAGATCTCGCCGTTCTCATCGACGCTGACTACAGAAGGAGTCAGTGTTTCTCCGAGCGCGTTTGGAATGAGCACCGGTCCATTCTCAGTCCAGTAGGCCACCAGACTGTTCGTCGTGCCCAAATCAATTCCAATGGTGGTCATTAGCTAGGTCCTCATTTCTGTGTTGTTTCTACTAATATCGGTAAAAATAGAGACTTTGTAGATAATTTTACCATGAAAAAAATGGATATAATTGGTCCTTTAGTAGGATATGAAATCGAATTTTAGATAAAGAAAATAGATATAGAATTCGTAAGATAGAAAACGACAGACGAGAGAGGTCGTTATGCCAATGCAGCATCGAATGGAAAAGTGGTTTGAAGCGTGGAAATTACTTATGCATGATATGGAGAAACAAGGTGCTCAGGTTTGGCCGCTCACCATAGAACCTCCAGCAGCGATGGAAGAAATCGAAAGAAGAGAGGAAAGTCTCGGGATCAGCTTTCCCGCGACGATCCGGACTATTTTACTATTGGGCAGCAGTCAGGTTCAAATAAATTGGTCGTTGCCATCTCGAGCGTTAGACCCTTTTTCGCTCAGTGGGGATTTGGGATGGTCATTGGATGCATTTGAGTGGCCGTATTTTGGCGGGGAAGAAGAGAGTGAGGACGAGAAAAGGTATCTCTGTTTTCACGTCGGCGGGAATGGCGACATGCTGCTCATCGATTTGTCGACAGGCGTGGATGACCCCCCGGTCTATTCTTGGGGGCATGAGACAGACGAATTCCTATTACTCGGCAAAAGCTTCACAGAGTTCGTAGAGCGAGTCACGGAGCTGGGCTGTATTGGGGCAGAGTGCTGGAATTATGAAGCACTCGCTGGTGCAGATGGGCTCGATGTCGAGGGGCAAGTCGCACAAGAGTGGAAAGAATGGCTGCAAACCTATCGGACGCTAACCTTTGAAGAGGCAACGCAAGATTTCGAGAAGCTCGTCTTGTTTGCGAAAATGCATGGTGCAGGAGATTCACGTATTCAAGAGGCATTTACTCAGTACGATTGGGAGCCGGTTTTGCATAAATGGGTGGCGCAAATTGAGCAGGAAACGTCATCAAGCAATCTGCTACTTTGGTGCCAGCTCATTGTCGAGACAGTAGGTAATAAGGCAGAGAACTGGGTACGCTCGCTATGGGAGTCCGGGCCACATTATCAACGGATAGGCTCAAGCCTCCGTGCATATGTAACGGCAGCTTGTTTGCCGGAGGAAGAGGGCTTACAGCGAGTTTTGGCTGAAATGGACGAAGTCGTTGCCAGAAAAGAATGTCTGGTAGGATATACTGCCAACAGTCATTTACATCACTTTCGATCCCGTGAAGTCATTTTGTGGATGGAACCGCATGTGGCGTACCCAATTGAAGGCTGGGATGAGCTATTCGCGGTGTCACGTCCACAATGGAATGATCTGATTCGTTGGCTGGACGGAAATGAAGCACAGCGGCAGATTGCATTAAGTGCTTGGGGGAAAATGCTGACAAGTGGTGAGTCGCCTTCCGGTGAAGCGAATTGGCAAGAAATCAATCGGTTGTTGGAGCTAGCGTACGAGAAAGCCATTCTGCGTAAGGAAAAGGAGCGTGTAGATCGTATTCGCTCGTCCTTGGAAACAGCAAAGCATTAGACGAGGGGGAAAGACAATGAGAAATGTGGTAACCGTATGGGGAACAACCTTGCAGTCTTCTGATGAGCTAGCGGATTTTCTGACTCCGGTTTACGATGAGGACGGGGAAGTGATACCTTCTGGTTTTTTAACAGCATCGGGTCTTGAATGGGTAGACGAGGACTATTTTGAAGTGCATGGGGTACAGGATGCAGAGGCCAGAGCGGACTTTCTCACGTATTTGGAAAACGAATATGCGATGAATGCCACACTCGATAGAAAAGAATGGCCGAAAAAGCTAACAGAGGAAATTGGCAAGTACCCACATGTGATTCTGCTGTATGGCAATGAATCGCGGTACGGTCCGATTAACGAAAAATTGTTCGATCTCACTGAGGGTGGGCAAGAAAAAGATTCACCGCTGGTCCTGCTCGCCAAACTTGTATTTGAAACAGAGGAGCGGTAAGGAGCAGGGAGGAATACAGAAGATAGGAGAGACAGATATGGCTTACCATTTCGCAGATTTATATGATGCGGCTGAACTGGGAGACATTGAGCTCGTAAAAAAGATCGTCACGAAACAGCCGGAATTGCTGCATGAAAAGGATGAGTATGAGTTTTCCGTCCTGCATGGCGCTGTGATGACGGACGATGTTGATCTCATTGCGTATTTGGTCGCACAGGGTGCGGAGGTTCATGCGAAAAACGATGAGGGGATTACCCCGTTGCATATCACGCTCTATCCAGAGATTGCAGAGGTGCTCATCGCGCACGGTGCAGACATACATGCCAACGCTCATGATGGAAGTACCCCGCTGCACACACAGGTAGCGGATGGAGAGGAGCGTGTGGATGTGGTAGAGTTGCTACTAGCTAAAGGTGCGAATCCTAACAAAAAGAACATGGCGGGGCAAACGCCATACGATATAGCCCGTGAGAGAGAAGACGAAGAGATGATGGCTTTATTTGAATAGGGGAAAAAGGAAAGCGTCCGTTATAATTCCGGACGCTTTCTTTCTTGCTCGAGTGCTGCGACGCGTTTTTCCAGCTCGTCGATGGCTTTTTGCCTGGTTGCGGTGCGCTTTACGATGAACAAGCAGCAAGCAATGACAAGTGCGAAAGGCAAGAGGAAGACAAAGAGCTGGAAGAGTAAAGTACCCGATTCGATCGACACAGCGCCAAAATCTAGCATGGGTGATCACTCCAATATGTTTGGTTTGTATATGCTAATTCATTTGGATTATTGTATCAAAAAATATAATATTTTGGAAATATTGTAATTAAAACAAATTGGGAGGCTCATATGCCTGACAAATTAAGAAACTTATTTGAAAACACAGAGGTGTTCACTGAAAAATGGTTACATTCTCAATTAAGTCAGGAGGAGATTTACGTAATCTATCTTCCATTGGATAGCGTTTTAATTGTCGATGGTAGACTGAATCATTATGTTAAGCAAGGTGGCTTTACGGGTACCTTGGTATTTGCTCCAAGAAAACAATTTATGTCATGGGAAGATGCGTTTGTAGGTGTCTTTAAAAAGTATGTCCATCATTGGGAGAGTTGGTCTGATCTTTATGGGGATGACTTCTCAAAAGAGGAGGTCGTTCATGTTTTACATACCTATATTTTTCCGCAGTATGTAAATCCAAATCAAATGAAACGCATGAACAGTACAGTGTACATGGAAAACTTGAATAAGGAACTGAGAGAAGATGGTGTGTCTGAGGAGTTTATCCAATTGTTACAACCTCAATTAAGTAATCTTGAAATTATTTCGATAAAAGACGATTGGGATGACCATGCGGTTTTTGGAATATCTGACTCGCTCGTGTTCATTTACCTTCGTATAATCAGCCACTAACCGTTACGTCTTTGTAATAATGAACGTTTCGCTTACTCACTCGGTTATTTTAGCGTACATGCACATATAGGCGACCGCCCACATAAGCATAGAAGTAAGCTATTCCAGACGTGGAGGTGGCAGCCATGTCCAGCATTATCGCGGCGCTTTCCCTTGTTTTTAAAGAACTTCTCGTTTTTGTGGCTTATGTTAAGAACAATGCTTTCCCGCAACCGCTTCAGGACACCGAAGAAGAAAAGTACCTCCGACTCATGGCCAAAGGCGACCCTTACGCCCGCAACAAGCTGATTGAGCACAATTTGCGTTTGGTGAGTCATCAAAAGGTTATTTTAAATGAGGACAAGCCCGTCTTTTCTATCATCAAGTAAAATTGGACAAGCTTTATAAAATGAGAAAAGCAACTCATTCATTTACGAAATGGGTTGCCTTTTTCATTTTATAAGGGTGGAAACAAAAGTCGCATAACTAACTTTGGGATTACACTTCTTTGCAGCTTTAAGCACTTTATCAATTGTAGCTTTTATTGGTGAGTATCCATTTTACCATCTAAAATGTATCATTACGTGATGATCCACAATAAGCCACTTTAAAACCCTCCACAATGCCCTACACACGTTCAATCCCTCATTACCTATAAACACACCATTACCAATTACGCAACACGTCCCATATACGCCTTACAGATAGTCTTAGCACTACGTCGAAGGGGCAAGAAATATTTGGTATAATTGGCATGCGAATATCAACTAGATTTTATTAAGAAGGTGGATTATGAATATTTTTTGCTCAGAATAAAACTGTGATGGTGCTAATGGCAATTATTGATATGTGGAGGGATAAATTTGGTGTATTTACTATATGGGAAAAGGTCGGTGGTGCATTTAATTGGAGATATCGCCAGTCAGAGGAACGAGTCACTGGAAATAGAGTTAACATAGTTGATGTTAGTGAAATTACAAATGTTAGAAGTCATCTTCTTTCCTTGCAAAAAAATGGACAACTAAATATAGTCTACTCACACTGGATTCCAACTGAATTTGAATTATTTAATTTAATTAAACCTTGGTACAATGACGCGCGCGAAAAACAAGAAGATGCGATTGCTTTTGGGGAAACGCTGTATCCCAATTCTAGAAAACATTTTAGTTGAAATCAATATTTCATGAGAAGAGGGTAATATCAGTGAAAAAGAATCGGGATAGATTTTATATCGCATCATGGGACAACTATAACTCGAAATCACTCTTAGATTCTTGTAAGGATTTTGATCGGTCTTATCTACTGAATGTATATAAATCTGCACAAAAGTTACATACAAACCTCTTAAGTAACCGAAAAAAAGACGAGATTATGATACGGCAAATTACCCCTATCGTTTACCTCTATAGAAGTTATATCGAGCTAATTTTGGAATTCATGATTTCGTATATGCAAACCATAAACAGATTGCATGAGACAATACAAGGAGAGTCCCTAATTAAAGAGATTAGATTTGATCTTCAAAAAGATGGACTATTAAAAAGCTTTGAGAAAATAGAGTTAGAAATGAGATCTTTATCGTGTGACTTCCAATATTCCGAAACCTTTAGGGGTATTATTGAAGGATTTGACAGCGATTCAAATGGGGAAGAACTGGAGTATTTAGACCTCCATATAGAAAATAGATGGTACTCAGACGAATTCCATGGAGGCTTACTCCGTCTTAAAGATGATATTGGCATTCTAAATAGTGAATTTGATAACATTCTCGAATTGTTGGACAGTGAGATGGATGAATTGAAGGAAATTAAGAGTGAAGTCAATCGATTATTTTAATAAAAGAAGATTTTGATCAGGTGTGTTTATGGATATTATATTGTTAAGCAGGAGGCAGCATTTATGAAATTTTTACTAAGTGATCTTAGTCTTGTTTTCCCTCCAATCACAAATCAAGAAGGTTCTTGGTTATCTGATGATGTGGAAGTTAAGAATGTTGTTAAAAATTCAAAACTGTACATGATGGGACAAAGAAAAGAGTTATTGTTTTATGAATATTCTTTTGATCAAAATGAGGGTGTGTTTCATTTTAAGTTAAAGATGGGGGATATTATCAGTCCTACAATCCGTTATTATTTATTATACGATTTAGAAAAATATAATGTACCGTTCAAGACTATCAATATAGAAATAGGAGACAGGTTGTTTAGGGTGTCAGAGGTCTCTAATCCAAATCATATTCACATTTGGTTCACGCCAACATCTTTCTTATACCAGAATTCTCATCAAACAGTTACCGCAAGAACAGATGCAGATCATGATTTTGATTTTAGACAATTTTGCACATTTGAACTACTGTATGTAGGAATTTCTAAAGAGAATGATAGCTTGACGAGATTATATGAAAATGCACACCATGCCAGACTTGATATTTTGACAAACCTCCATCCTAAATCTTCATCTTCAAGGGTAACTGATGAACTGTTTATTTTTTTATTTGACGTAAAATATTTAAATGTAAATACCTTTGGAACGATTGAAGAATTTAAGAAAGATTTTGGATATGAGCCAGATAAACTGAAAATCATCGCTGATGCAGAAAAGGCTTTTGTAAAACTTTTAGATACTGAATACAATTCAATCAAATACTCAAAATATCCATTTAGTGGTGATGGACTTTACAGTGATGAACTAGAAAGGTACGGTTACAGTATTGCTGAAGATATTTCATTCTATACTAAATCGGTAGATTTTCATGGTGCATATGATGATAGAGAACCGCGTGATTTAATTATAGTCGAAGGAAGTAAAGCAGAAATCGTGAAAGCGTATGAAGATTAATAAAAAGGCATACCAAAGTCGAGATAATTTAAGCTTGGTGATACTAGAAACAGGTTAAAAGATGGTTTGATGGGGAAATGGGATGATCATGTGTCTAGAAAATTGACAATTCAGCAGATGCAAGTTCTTGCAGCACAATACGAAGGTAAGTGTATTTCTAAACAGTATGAATCAAGCTCTACTCCTTTAGAGTGGGAATGCAAGCATGGTCATCGTTTTATGAAGCAGCCTGTTAAAGTTAAAATTGGACAATGGTGTATGGAGTGCTCAGGACATATCAAAAAATACACCCTTGAAGATGCAATTGAAACTGCGAAATTCTTTGAAGGTAAACTGCTTACAAGTGATTTCAAAGGTGGCAGTCAAAAGTTAGAGTGGATTTGTAAATCAGGACATCACTTCAAAAGAAGTTTAGTTCAAATCAAACATAAAAATGCTTTCTGTAGCAGGTGTAACATTGGTGAAAGAGCAAAAACACAGAGATTAGGCATTGTAACTATGCAAGAAGTTGCAAGGAGCAGAGGCGGCAAGTGTTTGAGCAATGACTATCTTGATGCACACACGTTATTAAAATGGCAGTGCATCGATGGTCATGTTTGGGAAGCAAAACCCAACTCAATTATCTCATCCAGTAGCTGGTGTCCTAAATGTAAGAATTATATTAACATCAGCGAAGAAAGATGTAGATTTATCTTTGAGAGATTAACTGGTAAACCTTTTAAGAGCAGTAGAAGTATTATTAAAGGACAAGAGTTAGATGGATATAATGATGAATTGAAAATTGGATTTGAACATCACGGAAAACAGCATTATGATTTTGACTCCTTTTTCCATTGCAATTCTCAAGGGCTGGAAAATATTTTGACGAGAGATTCAATAAAGATTGAGAAGTGTATAGGGATGGGGATTTCTATAATCACGATACCTTATTCAATCTCAAATAATGATGAAAACCTTGTGTCGTTTATTTTTAAAGAACTGATAAAGAATGGTGCAGTTGTGGAACAGTATCAGATAAAAAATTTCTCCTTCGATGGGTTCTATCAATATATATCCCGTTTAAATCAATTGCAACAGCTTGCTTTGGAATTTAAGGAGAAACTATTGTCTACAGTATATTTGGGCAACAAAGGTCAGTATCTATTTGAATGCGAAAACGGTCATCAATTTTTCAAGAGACCGAACGACATCAAAAGTTACAATCAATGGTGCATCAAATGTAAAAAAATTTAGAATAAAATGGGGATTTCAATGTGTTTCTTAAAAAATACCTAAGGAGGAAAGAACAATGAAAGTATGCAGTAATTGTTTGTCAGAAGTTGATTACTATGCTGACGATGTAGGCGAGTTGTGTGAAGCATGCGTTAATGACGCCGAAGAATGATTAACAAATTGTGTATTATATTAACTTGCCAAGAAACACCTGCCATCCATACAGGCTGTAGGGATTACATATGGTGTACCAACAGTATAGACGGATTGACACGGAGCCTCTACGAGCATGATTAAGGGCGAACGGAGCAATGCCTGTAATGGATTCGCTTGGCTCCAGAGCCTATCATGTTCGCCTCTCCATGTAAATCCTGTCGGTACACTATATACAAACGTTGTTATATCCAGGCTTTGACGTGCATTTAGGTAATTTCAATCTACTATGTAGGGAGTTAAGGCGGATATTAAAACCAATACCCTATCCAGTAAATCGCTCCGCTGATTACGACCAATGAAATGAAAAACAAAATTCTTGCCTTAATTTTTGTTGTAGTTGGGGTAAAGAATATCTCAGCACCTGCCCATAACAGAAGGAGCAAAGCTAATACAACCTTAGATATTAGCGACAAAGTAATTTACCTCCACCTTTTTGGATAATTATACCAAAATCTCTTAGGAAAATCAGGTCGAAATCATAAGGTCTTTTAACACGATAGTTAACATGATAAAGCGGTGATTTGATTGGATGAAAAGGCATGAAACATTTTATATCTGAATTTTTTAAGCGGTTAGGGCTCTTTGTTATCAGTTTCTTTGTGCTTGGATGGTTACTACAGAATTTAGCGGAAAATGGTTTTTCAATTTGTATAATTTTTGCATCATTGATTACTTACTTCTATTTTGACAGAAAAAAATGGTCGATAGGTTTAAAGTTGAATGGCTTGTTTTGCGATTTGATCAAGGGGTTGTACGGTGGATGTATTTCTCTGTTAGCCATTTTCACTATTGCTTATTTGTTTGAAGGGCATAAGATAACTGAGTTTGCTTTTGATTGGACAGTGTTTGTTACTTGGACAGTTTTCTGCATTATTGCTGTACTTGGAGAAGAAATTTTAATTAGAGGGTACATATACGGAATTTTGAAATATAAGTTTGGTGCACTAGCATCATCTTTAATTAGTTCAGGACTTTTCGCTGCATTTCATTTTACTAGATTAGGTATCGACTTCCTTTCAATAACAACTTTGTTTTTGGCTGGAGTATGGTATGCCCAGTTGAGAGAAAAGTCTGGAGCGATTTGGGTTTCATGTGGTTTTCATTTCGCGTGGAACTACACCTCTGGGTTATTGGGGATATGGCGAGATAAAACAATATTGTTAACAACAGAGTTGTCACAGCAAACGTTAATAAACGGTGGCGAGTACGGCATTGAGGGAAGTGTCTTTAGTGTAATGACTTTTCTAAGTTTTGTTGTCTTTACCTATGTAAAGTCTTATAGAACAAATGAATTAAGAATCCAAATGAAAAGGTAATTTGATTAGGAGGCATTTGTGATTAGAAAAATATTAATTGCACTAGTATCATCCGTAATTTTTTGCCTGTCATTAGCGTTTTTAAACTATACTCCTGAAAATGATCGCGAACCTAACGTACACTACTTTTCTTTTGCCAGTTTGGTGATGATTTATCTGTTATATGCAACTCCTGTTTATCTATTGTTGGGCGTTCCAATTTCATTAGTAATTGATATTGTCAAGAGGAAAATAAGGATTTCAAATTCAATATTTAAGTATGTTTTTGAAGTTGTTGTTTACTTGATTTCTGGTATCTTGGCTATTTTTCTTACCTTAATTGTGTTGTCAGGTGGAAAGATACTTTTAGATATAACAGATGCTAGAAGATTATTCCAGCTTGGGGCAATAGCTTCATTGCTTTATTATCATATTTATATTATGAGTTTCTTGTTAAAAGGAAAGAAGAGCATATAAAACAGCGATTCTATGCAAACAGCTTTGAGTGAGGGAGCGTAAAATAGAAAATACAAAGAAAACAAGAGGGACAAGGCAGATTAGAGTTGGTCAAGTACATAGATACATTCAAAAGCTAGAAAGCGATGTAGCTAATTATACTTATCTTAGTAACGTTGCTAAAGAGATTGGTAATAGTATTGCATATGAAACAAATCGCGTTAAAGCTGAGCAGACAGAAGCGATCATAAATGAACTGAAAGAACTATTTCCAATTGAATAATGTCAAAAAACAATGGATGAAATATCGTTTTTATTATGACAAAGGGAGTGTAAGGTGATGGAAAAGGAATTCGAAGTGAAATATTGGGTAAAGAATGCAGAAGAAGAAACAAAAACGAGGAAAATATTAAAGGAATTAGAAGAGCTTAAATATATTTAGTCGGTCTTTTCATGAAATGGGGACTTCATGAGGATTGCAGTGTGTACTGATAAGAGGGTGAATTCATTTAATGTATACAAAATATGAATGGGTTAAACCTTTAACGAGTATCTATATTTACCATATTAATTATTTTTATTTAATTAATTCAAATATAAGGAGGAATTCCTCCTTGTATTTGAATATCCTACTGAGCATGAAAATTACTCTAATTAATCCATTGTTCTCTTGTCATACTTCTCAAATCTAACGTCTAAAACTCTCTCATTGATCTTAATGTGGGTATCGTCAAGCCATTTTACTTTTTCTTCGGTTTCTTTCCAACTCCAGTAAATAAGTCTCTCACTACCGAAAAGTCCCGTATTTACATCTACTCGTAAGCCACCTTCATCACCAACACGATATACCTTGGCAACGTACTGACTGTTTGGCGAATACACCTCATTAGTCAGTTCTCCCTCCCCGATCAATAATGTTGAATAAAATGCGATGTAATAGAGTGAAAAGGGAAGTAGGATCAAAATAAAGAGAGCAATGAATAACTTATTATGTAGGATTTTTTTCATGATACTCCGCCTTCGTGAATCAAAAATTTCTTATTCGAATCTATCATCTTCGAACCAATCAATACCTCTATTGATAGCAGCTTGATCGGTCGGATCATCAAAATAACTATCAAACCATTCCGCGCGCTACCTGTTAAAATCTGAACTAATCTTAATTCATTTTGGCTAAAAGATAAATAAAACAGCGCTTTGATTGAAGGTGAATAATAAGTTTGCATTCAACAAAAAACTTGAAGAGTCTGTAAAATATTCTGTGTAAACTCTCAACCTCTAAATTACAATTAGTCTTAGAAAGGTTGGGAGATTTTTTATGATGTCAAAAGAGCAGATCAAACATTGGATCAAAGAGAAGGATATGAAGTCTGTGGACGACGTACAGTCGGCTTTGAAGGATTTGTTTGCTGAAACGATCCAAGAAATGCTCGAAGCAGATTGATCTTGGACATTTCGTATTGAAGAAAAGCATGTTATCCACCAACTGAAATTGCTGTAAGATATGAACAAATAAGGAATGCTTGATTATGAGGATGAATTATTGATTCTTAAAAGAAAACATGGGTTCTATTATCAAATTGCCGAAAGTAATGGTATGTAAATCAATCTATTAAAAACTGAATACAAGATTAGTTTTAATAATCATTCAGGACATATCATACGAGGTGACGTTGTGTCATTTTACATTGTTACGCTGGCTATTAATCTATTAATTGGATTAATGAAGATTATTGCTACTTTATGAATTCTCAAAACAGACAACGATTATTATATTAAATTTTCAAACCACCTTAATGCATATTTTGAAAGTTTACAGATGAAAAATGAAAATACCTCAGAGTATGAGTGGCTGCTAAAACACTCCCCTAAGATGCAAAGAAAATTAGGGGGATATGGAGTAATTAACAGTCTTAGTGATGGCAATTATCAATATACAGACATACAAGTTCCCTTGATTATGTTACCAAAATACCCCATTTTTCTAAACAATCTTTTACCATACAAGCAACAGTGAATTAATCGACAACAACTCCATGCGTACAGGCACGCATAGGCGACCGCCCACATAAGGATAGAAGTAAGCTATTCCAGACGTGGAGGTGGCAGCCATGTCCAGCATTATCGCGGCGCTTTCCCTTGTGTTTAAAGAACTTCTCGTTTTTGTGGCTTATGTCAAGAACAATGCTTTCCCGCAACCGCTTCAGGACACCGAAGAAGAAAAGTACCTCCGACTCATGGCCAAAGGCGACCCTTACGCCCGCAACAAGCTGATTGAGCACAATTTGCGTTTGGTGGCGCATATTGTGAAGAAATTCGAGAACACAGGTGAGGACAGTGAAGATCTGATTTCCATCGGTACCATCGGCCTGATCAAAGCAATCGAGAGTTATCAGGTGGATAAGGGCACCAAGCTGGCTACGTATGCTGCGCGTTGTATTGAGAATGAAATCCTCATGCATCTGAGAAGTCTGAAGAAAACCAAGAAAGACGTATCCTTGCACGACCCAATCGGAACAGATAAAGAAGGCAATGAAATCACCTTAATCGACGTCCTTGGCACAGAAACCGACGAAGTGGTTGACGCTGTGCAGCTCAAGCTGGAGTCCAATAAAATTTACCAGCACATACACATCCTCGATGAGCGCGAAAAAGAGGTGATCATCGGCAGGTTTGGGCTGGATCAGGACAAAGAAAAGACACAGCGCGAAATTGCACGTGAGCTGGGCATTTCTCGGTCGTATGTATCCCGTATCGAAAAGCGAGCGTTAATGAAGTTGTTTAATGAGTTTTATCGGACAAAACAGCCGCAAGGAAGATAAAAGTTAAAGAAGTAAAGGAAAATCATATTGGAAAAAGATCACCCGTAAGATAGGCATTCTTTAAGCCAGCCGTCTTACGGGTGATTGCTATGCGAATAACCTGAATTCTCTTATGGCTGCCGGGGGCGAGTCTGGAAAGTGAGCCAAGAAACAGTATACATAGAAAATCGAATAACGAAGGTAAGGCAGACGAGCTCTACATTAAACAACACTCCTTTTCTTGGAGTGTAACGTGGGAGGATGGGCAAAAAAGACCCCACCCTGAAAAGTTTTTCAAGAGTAACGATAGTTATCTTTCCCATCTACGACCTTCTATTGTTTTTTTGTATGAAGTAAAGAAACAGAGGAAAAGCAAATGATAGACCAACAGTTAAAGTTGCGGTTACGTATTATCCACCAATGCTTAATGTGATGCTTTCTAACTTCTTGAAAAAGGCAAGACTGTTCCCAAAATTGCCAGTAACAAATATAGTTTTTTCATTTTCTACTTGGACCATAGTCATTTGAGAAATTGATTTTCTACCAGCAATTCGCAGTAGAAGGGTACCGAGTACCATTACACTTACAGACTGCCACATCTACACGATTTGTTAAATGGGGAGGAGAGACGATGAAAGTATGTAGCAAGGAGACGACTAGGCAAGACAACAATCGATGTGTGAAACGATAGTGGCAGGCAATGAAAGAGGCGCTAAGGCATTATACGCTTAGCGCCACTAGGATCGGTTATTTCAGTACATTCAAAGCACGTCGTAGTTTCTTTGCAAACTCTATGGGGGGCTCAACAGATTCAAGATGCAAATACATGAGGCGTGGCTTATCAAAGAGCCAGTGGTTGTGCAGGGCAGTAACGATAAACCCTTCTTTACGAACAGCGTCAATAAACTTTTGGACTTCGGTTTGCAGGAGTGTAAATTCACCAGTGTTTAAGGTGTTTCCTTCTTTATCAAGGGATTCAACGGTAATTTCGTGCTCAGTATCATAGGGTTTGCCCAAGATTGTTGCATTGAGATTACGCTTAACCGTGATAGAACAAGTATCATTTGACATGCCTGTCCCACCCAGAATTTTAGCTATACGATCGCATAAACTTTTCGGTATCTTCAAGTGTGATCCTCCTTTTCTTAATTCAATGCATTCTATGTAGAACAGAATAAGAGGTTCTGGACAGGGGAAAAAAAGGGTGCATGTACAAGTGAAATGATAGTAGCAATGAGATTACTACAAATGATTACACGACAGACAAATTGCTCGTCTATGCGTATTACGAAAGAAAAAGGATGCTATACATCAAATTGCTACGGCACTCGGGATTATCTGAGTGTCTTTTTTTGTGCCAAAAAGACCGACAAAAAGCTGGATACAAACCCTCTTGGAACTTTTAAAAATCGCGAATAACTTCGCAGGGATTTACCTGACAGGGGACTACATACGAGACCTACTGCTTAGGCTACTCGCCCCTTGACCAGAACTTCTCATAATTGTTAGCCGATCCTGCCCTTAGAGAAAGGTTTGGCTTGAGGGCGGAGACCCCAATTGAAAAAATCCCAAAAAATTTTAAATAATACACTTGTGTTATTTAGGTGATGGATGTTATGATGTTTTTGTAATAAATGGGAATGAATGGGAATTGGTTGTCTGTAACATTTAAATGTCGGCTACCAAGTCCAATCCCCCATTAACTTGCTTCTCTTCTGAGGGCGGGTAAAAATAAGAGTAAGAAGGAGTGTTTTTTGATGAAAAAGTTTCTGACTAGTTTAGCAACACTGGCACTATTGACTTCAGCCGTACCTGCATTTGCACACGAGGGACAGCAATCACCTGCAACTACTGCAACCGCTCACGATTCATCATCAAAAGTATCTTCTAGCGAAGATGAAAAGTATGAAGATGTGTATCAAGATATTGGGGTGAAGTTTAATTATATTCCGGGTGTGGATAGATATAAGTGGGTTCGTTACAATGTGACCGATGGATATGAGGATGCGTCTGGTACGTCATACACTACTAGCTCAAAAATCTATAGTTTAAGAATTGGAAAACTATACAGGATACATGCTTATGCTGTAGACGAAAACAATAGAATACTCGCAGTATCAGCCCCGACGGAAATTAGAGGGGAAAAAGGTTGGGATACGGTTATTAATTTTTGGTTAAAATAAAACAAACTGAATAGTTAGACACAAGAGCACCCACGCGGTGCTTTTTCTTTTGAAAATGAACTCATTAGCAACGGATCCAGTCACAGCCCCTTGTCCAGTCCTTCTCCTATTCGAATACGTGGATCCTGTCTCAAGTAGGCAGAATGACCCGGTGCACCCTAGCCTAGCTTAAGCCTGTGACCGTAATAGGTAGGATTAGCTTGCGGCTAAGACCTCTGCCCGAAGGTCGGGTATGCTTAGGTAAATATGTGTGGAATGTAACTTTATTCAAAAAAGATTCGTCTAACAAATGTATTTGCAAACACCCGTTAATCAAATTCCGGTATGCTTGCCCCATTGAGGAGGGAACAAATCTATGAAAAAGGTTATGTTCATCACTGCAATTGCAGCCGTTCTGTCTGTCGGGCAGATCGCCTATCCGATTCAAGAGGCAGGAGCGGCAACGGTGGCCTCTTATCGCATTGACTACAAAATGCCCACGGTCAATACGCTGGAAGAAAAAGAAGTTTTTCATTCTCTCCTAAAAGATGCGCTTAAGATTAAAAATCCGCATCCGGCCAGCATCCTGGACAAAAACAGTAAAAGCCTCACGGAAATGGTCGGCGATCTTAACGGTACTGACACACCGCGTGGTTTCATGATCGATGAATTCAGCGTCTCTAAAGATGGGTATTTGCTGGCCCTGTACAATGAGATTGGGATATTGGATCCCGTCTATCCCCAAGGTTACGATCCTGCCCTCATTAGTAAGCAAATAGCAGAGCAGGAAGCATCTGGTCAATGGGGGAGCGAGCTACGGAAAAAGCGAGGAGAGATGGAACTAAAAGGGCGGATAAACGCACTTGTCCAGGCGGGGTACGTACAGTCTGAGGAACTGAAAGACCAACGGCTTACGAAGCAATTTGTTGCGGAGACATTGTACCGCTTGTACAAAAACGTTAGACCTTATAAGGGGAGTGTAGCTCCCAAGGACAGCCAAAGTGAAGCGGTCCGCTGGGCAGTAGAGGTGGGAGTGCCGGGATTCCAGGTCGATGCAAAAGGGTTTGTGTATCCGCAATCGCAGCCATACTACACAAGTATGCTCGACTTCATCCATCTGTTTTTGCCTAGCAAAAAAGCGACTGCTGGTTGGGAGTATTTTCAATACGAAGTCAATCAAGTCTTGTTGCTAGAGGTCGTGCACAACTATTCGGGCGAATTGCTGCATGTAAACAACAAGCCAATGTCTTCCCTTCCCAACTATGTGATGCTGTCTGATCTTCCGGAGAAGAAGAAGGCCGAAACGCAGCTCAGCGCCTCTCTTGCCCCTATTATAATAGAGATGGTGGAACAGGTCCGGCGAGAAGTCCAAAAACCGCGCGTGTGGGACTGGCGAACAGACGTAATCCGGCATCCTTCCTTTACCAAGCTTGTGAGCGAGTACCGGAAAACGAAGAGTCAAAAAGCGCTGAATCAGGTCTATCAAACAGTCAAAGCCCGCTATAATTTATTCGATCGGCAGGACTCGCCGCAGGTTATGAAAAACGTCCTGGATCGTATTCGGTAAGCTTTCGACGAAAACCGTAGGGGAGGCCCAAGCCTAACACATTATTATCTATACACCATGATCAAAAAAAGCACCCATGTGGTGCTTTTTCCATGTTTCCTCACTACTTTTGACAAGCCGTTCGCGCATATCTTCTCGACAGGAGGGAGAAGCCGTATGATCGGGATATATGCTAGGGTGAGTACAGAGGAACAATCCAAGAGCGGGTTCAGCCTCGACAATCAGGTAATGGAATGCAGGAAGAAAGCAGCGACGAGTGAAGCTGCTGAATATTACTTATCGAAGGCACAGGATGAGCTAACATTCGAGGATAAGAAAGAACTGATCCGTCATGTGGTTAAGGAAGTTAGCGTTTTCGAAGAGAGTGTAGAGATATACACTTTCTAATGTTCTGAGTAAATAATGGACGGTTAAGCTAACGGGCTTATCGATTAATAAGCTGTAGCACCGGTCAAGCAATGATTGTACAATTAACTAGGGAATCCTAAATGCTAAATAATACCAGGAGGTTATGAATATGACGGAGCAATATGTATTCCGTTAAGTCCGTGGTCCCCCTTCATATCTCTATTCTCACCTTATAAAAATATAGGAGGACGAATATGGATATTTTAATTAGAGAACTGAGGGCTGGGGACGATGATTGTGGTACAAACATTGATGGGAGCTTTATCGTGGACTCTACCCTTGTCTTGTATCTGATGGGACAGCGAATCGGATATACGGTGAAGGAGAGGCCTCTTAGAAATAAAAGCTACGATGATGAACAGCTTGAAGAAGATACTGTTGAGGATTATTCGAATTATATCGGCAATCCCCATCAAATCATTTATGTAGCGCTCGTAAATAATCAAGTTGTGGGTCAAATTGTTTTGAAAAGAAATTGGAACAAATATGCCTATGTGGAAGATATCAAAGTTGATAAGAAATATAGAGGATACGGTGTCGGTAAAAAACTAATCGAACAGGCTAAACGCTGGACGAAGAATGGCGGTATGCCGGGAATCATGCTGGAGACACAAAGTAATAATGTACGCGCATGTAAATTCTACGAAAGTTGTGGTTTTGTCATCGGAGGTTTCGATTCCTACGTCTACAGAGGTCTAGATAAGGATAGTGATGAGATAGCGATTTATTGGTATCTTATACTTGAAAAATAAGTGATTATGCATATACCTTAAGAAGCCGAAATAGTGTTAACTGCTCCCCTTTTGACATTAAGATTGAAATCCTCATGCATCTGAGAAGTCTGAAGAAAACCCAAAAAGAATGTATCCTTGCACGACCCAATCGGAACAGATAAAGAAGGCAATGAAATCACCTTAATCGACGTCCTTGGCACAGAAACCAACGAAGTGGTTGACGCTGTGCAGCTCAAGTTGGCGTCTAATAAGATTTACCAGCACATACACATCCTCGATGAGCGCCAAAAAGAGGTGATCATCGGCAGGTTTGGGCTGCATCAGGACAAAGAAAAGACACAGCGCGAAATTGCACGTGAGCTGGGTATTTCTCGTTCAGTTGTTTAATGAGTTTTATCGGATGAAACAGCCGCAGGGAAGATAAAAGTTAAGAAGTAAAGGAAAATCATTTTGGAAAAAGCTCACCCGTAAGATCGGCATGCTCTAAGCCAGCCGTCTTACGGGTGATTGTTATGCGAATAACATGAAAAATGATTGTATTCACATTTTCCTGCGAAAAAAACAATCGTAACATTTGATGCATTTGAAACAATTCCGCCTGATGTAAAGCTTAATGTTGGAAGGAAAAGAGGAGAAAATCTTCGGCTCTTATGGCTGCCGAGGGCGAGTCTGGAAAGTGAGCTTAGAAACAGTGTACATCGAAAATCGAATAACGAAGATAAGGATGGTGCGTACAAATGAGCGACTTTGGTAGGTAGACGACCTCTACATCCTAATAATACTAAAAATTGGAGTGTCAAGTTTGCAAATTGCTCAGGGAGGTAAATCAGGTCGAATGCAACGACAATACTTTTGCGATAGACCTAACCTATATCGGAACGTTTGGAACCCACTCCAAAACATAGCGAGTAACTAGCTATTTGGCGTCCTAGTCTGTTATGAGAGCATTCCAAGCAGCATATATGCCATAACACCGAGGACAATCTGCGACGCCCTTTGGACGCTTTGGATGTGGTTGAATAACACAACGGTAATTGTGGACAGCATGAGGAAAAAATACCCCACCAGAAAGGTGAGGTATAGCGGCACGTTAGCCACGTAGGTAATAGGTGATGGTTTTTTTTACACCATGACTATCCGCAACATCAAAAGTAACTGTAGTGCTACCACTACTCACTTTAACTACAGACAAAATACCACTAACAATGGCTACTGTTGCTACTTCAGGATTGCTACTAGTCGGATTTGAATAGGTTACTGTGCCTCCATATCCGTCTGTAAAGATTGCATTTAAATTAAGTCCCAATCCAGTTGGACTCATCTCGTGAGATGTACCACTTTCATAAGCATAATAGATGGAGATATTTGCTTCTGGTTCGCTATTCTCGTCTTATTCCTATGTCTCTCTATGGTTTTATAACGAGCCTACACCGTGCGGGCGACTTTCATCGCACACGGCGTTCCATCAGCGGGTAAAAAGATGAAGATTTACAACGGGCAGTTTTAGCCTATCAAACTCGTCTCACAAAATTCTCACAAAAATATCTCAAGCGAAGACTATGCACAACACACGATGTGATAAGCGTATACAACCATATTTTTAAACAAGAAGGAAATTAAGATAAAGGAATTAATCGGAAGGAAGTATATCATTTTGAGACGTCTGATACCCATTTTTCACGCCATTCCTGAAAGTCTTGCTGTGTAATCTCTTCCAGAGTTCTTCCATCGATTGAATAAACTGAGCCAACAAGCCTTTCCTTTGTGATGGGGAATGATGTGGCTCCTATAACAGCTGACTCACAAATATAAACGAAAGCATTCGTTCTTCCAATCGAATCCTCATAGTTATCAAGTGGATGATTAGAAACAACCAGCCTGTGAACTTCAATGTTCTTTCCAAGATACAGAGAAGGGTCTATATCCATCACTCCCCATGAAGTCATATAAGGGAGTTCGGACAACAATTCATTCTGCAAAATGTAGCTCTGGACTTTGCCGTCGTATTCCAATGCTTTAAATCCCATCCTTTCTAAATATTGCGTAGAAATTTGTTCTTCATGGGTAATTGGTTTTCCAGAGGGCATAAACAAGAACAACGCACTTAGAAGAAGTAGAGGGATTATGATCAAAGTTAGGTTTTTCTTCATTAAGATCTTTCTCCTTTTGGGCGTATTAATAGTAAGGACGAAAAGCCTGGGAATTTGTTACATAAATGCCTGTTTAATGATGTAGGTTATCTGAAACGATATGTACTAACAAAACACTCTATTTGTAAAGAAAGGGTTGGGAACAGTGATTGAGTGTGAAGAGAAATTTTTTCGCTAGTCACTATAAGCTGGATACTGGGAAGGACTTATATGTTTTACATTCCGAGTGCAATGGATATGAGGTGCTAGAAAAACAAATTGAGATGGATTTAACTTAATATTACGGGAGTAAACTGGAGATTTTAGTCGTCCCAGTTTTCGAAAATCGAATCTCCAGTACACCACTTCTCGTAATCAAAAAGTTCAGGATTTTGGATGAGTTGAAACGACCGAGAAACCCATTGTTGGATGTAGTAATTTCGATTAGATGAAGCTTGCTCTACAAAAAGTCGGACTTCCTCAAGGTGTGTTCTATCTTTTACTATTCCGACTGCATCACCTACTAATAGGTATAGACAAGCTAGAAAGACTTTTCGCTTATCCTTTGCTACTTTCGGGTCAACAGATAGGGATAATAGCAAAGGAGCAGTATCCATAGTAGTGATGAAAAGGTCCCAATCTTGATGTGGTAACTCTGAATCATTTGAGAACGCCCATTCGCGGATGTCATAAGTCATCGTATCAACTACTTTCTATAAAAAAATAGCCCCCTTGTGGGAGCGCGTATATGTATTGGGCAAAAACATTATAGCACGGGCTTGCTGCGAGGCGGAATTGGAAAGATGAGCGCACAAGAACAACTGTCATTTCTGGAACCAGTAGATGAAAAAGAAGTCAGGAAGGCTGTTGTCAAAGCATTAAAAGAGTATAAAGCCCTTCGTGTTGCTGTCCAAAATAAACACGATCGACAGGGCTTTGCAGTATTCACTAGATCAGGTAGAGCGCCAAATCATCGAAGAGAAGTATCTCAGCACATCACGGGTAAAGCATATCAACGTTATTCTTGATATGGGACTGACAAAGGACTAATACTATGAGAGAAAAAAGATGCTATACGTCAAATTGCTGCGGCACTTGGTATGATCTGAGTGCCGTTGTTTTGTGACCGTGTCACGCCTAACGGGCAGTTTAGAACAATAAACCATAAAAAGGGGAATTGAATATTTTACCGAATATAGAACACTTGGGGGGAAACTACTAAAAGGAGTGTTTTATTGAAGAACTATGAAATTAAGAGAGCGACCTTGGATGAAAAGGAAACACTAAGCAACCTTTTGCAATTCTATATTTATGATTTTTCTGAGTTTATAGATATACAGATTGAAGACAACGGGAAATTTGGTGAATATCCGCTAAACGAATACTGGACTGATTGCTCTAGGTTTCCCTATTTAATAGCGCTAAATGAGAAAATTGCTGGTTTCGTCTTGGTCAAATGGATAAATAGAGACGAAGATGACTCATACTTTTCGATTGCCGAGTTTTTTATTATGAAAAGATTTCGGAGGTCAGGGTTAGGTAAACAAGTTGCTAAAGATATATTTCATATGCATAAGGGACCATGGGAAGTATACCAAATAGATAGTAACGAGCCCGCACAACATTTTTGGAAAAAAACAATTGAGGAATACACTGGAGGCAAATTTACTGAGCGAATAGAGATTGGAAGAAAGACACAAGTGTTTGTTAGTTAATAACTCGGGTTAAAGCAGTGAGGAAACCACCTTTGAGGTGGTTTTTTTGTTGAGAGTTGGCTACAGACGGGTATTAAAGAAATCCGCCGACAAAAAGCTGGATAAAAACCGGACAAAATAACGGATAAAAGGCAGGACGATTTGAAATGTTGGAATCGGTAATCTTGAGTCAAGAGCAAGCAACAAACGCTCTTGGGAGACACCGTCTATCCCTTATCAATGGCGTACCTGAGCGAATCTATGGGTGATGACGAATGTGACCTTACGAAAGGGGGACATTCTGAGCCTGAACGCACCAGTTGCGGCGAGCGTAGCAGGGAACCATGCAATTATTTTTCATTGTATGCATTACAGCGGTTTTCAAGTTTTGGGAACCCCTCTCGGAGCTTTGGAAAATCGCGAATTACTCTGCTGGGATTTACCGGACAGGGGATTACATGCGAGACATAAGGCTTTTGCTCCTAGCCTCTTGTCCGGTACCTCTCTTATGAGAATATGCCGATCGTGTCTTAAGTGTGCAGTAGCTTACGATTGTCTAAAGCAGGTAAAATACTTGTCGCTGATCCCGAAGGTGCTCTAGAATGACTTGCCATGTTGCTCTGCAATTTGCTTTCGTCTCTTTTCATGATCAATTATTTTAGGCATGGTTATGTTGTAACAAGGAAAAATTTAGAATACTTTTAAATAAAGCAGTTGTATTTTTTAAAAAGCGTGTGATATGATGTTCTTGGAAATATGGAAAGATATGGAAAAATGTATTATTTTTATTTGTAGTCCATCGTACACACCACGTTAGTCGAAGAAACAATTCGGTAGATAGGAAATATGAAAAAAGGCATGTTCGAAAAGATTAAGTGGAAAAAGGAGTGTGGATTATGATTAAAAAGGTAATGACTTTGGGTGTAGTTCTTTCCGTTTTCACCTTCAGTTCCCAGGCTGTATTTGCAAGCGAGATTGTTCAAAATCAGAAATTTGAGCAACGGTCGAATCAAATGCAAGAGTATCGAGAACTAAATAAAAATAAGGGGAAGGCAGCATCTGAATTATATAACAATATATATTTTTATTATGACAATTTACCGGGGAATGTCTGGATTTATAGTCAAGACTATACAAGATTTAAAGTAGATTACCCCAGACCAGTAGAGTTTAAAATCGATCAATACGGATCTTCACCGAATATGGAATATCATGTAATTAGGGGTACATCTGGTATGTACCCGGTGATTTTTGAACCGAAGGGAACTGGCAGATTTGTAAGCAACGCATGGTTAGAGCCTGGAGAATACTATTTTAATTTCAAAAGTAACTCAAGTGATCTAACCAGTTTCAGTGTTGAGGTAACACAATACTGATAAAAAGGTAAGTCTTCTATTTTCGTGAGCTAGGTGAAGTATAGTGCGCCAGTATGTCGATTCAGCAACAGGAGAAATATATTACACGGAGGAAGTGCTGCGCAGGTCGGACGAGATTGTAAAAGTTTTTCGTCCAGTAGGTCGCAGATCAAAATACGTGAAAATCAAAGCCAGCCAAAAGGCAAAGTGACGGCTCAGGAAGCTGTCACTCGCTGAGGCTGGCTTTTTGTTGAAGATTGCAGCTTATACCAGCGAGGGAACTAACCTCCTGCAAGGCGACAATGAGCGCGGGTAAAAGGTAACGCCGCTTACCGTCAAAGACCTTGCCCGCATCGCTGACTGCTCCTATCCAACGGCACGTAAGATCGTGAAGACATTTGTGGAGCTCCACGTCATGCGTCGAACTGACTTGGTAGGACGGTCAGCATTAGCAATCAATTCACTGTATTCTCTCAGCGGGAAGACAGCCGAAGCGTGGCTCCTGCACCTATTCAGCCAGTAGATCACAGAGGCAGGAGAAGACCCAAATTAAGACTAGGGGATCGCCAGAAGCCAACAGCCAGCAAAAGCAAATGGCTCTAAGCCTCAACCCCATTTTTTGTGGTGAAACAAAACATATACTTTTCTGCTGGATTAGTAGCCGTTTCGTTACACCCCCAAAACAGGGCACCAGCCTGACAGCATCAAGGCATACAGCAATTCAAGGGCTGGCAATATTCTTTATTCTTACTTTATCACCACGAAGGAGCTGAACAGCTTGGACATACGAAAAATATCAGTCTCTAAAATCAATCCAGCCCCTTATAATCCGCGAATAGATTTGCAACCGGGCGATCCTGAATATGTGAAACTGAAACGATCCATCGAAGAGTTTGGATACGTGCAACTGCTCATCTGGAACGAGCGAACAGGGAGCCTTGTTGGAGGTCATCAGGGATTCAAGATACTCGTCAACGAGCTAGGACGGACTGAGGTAGACGTTTCAGTCATTGATTTGGATGATACCAAGGAGAAGGCACTCAACATCGCATTGAACAAGTTCACTGGAGCTTGGGGATGAGGAAATGCTCGCCCAGGTGTTGGCGGAGCTACAGGAGAGCGATTTGGACGTCGAGCTCTCAGGCTTTGACCTGGATGAAGCTTCAGATTTGATCAATGAGTACGTCAACATTGAGATAGAAGAGACCATATAATGTTGCTGTCAAAAGTAAATCTGCAGGACTGGCTTTAGTCGGAAGGGAAAGCATTTTGAATGATGATATGCCTATGAAACAATTCGAGGACTTCCTTCAAGCTGTGTTTGCGAACTATGCTCCAATCATGGACCCGAAAGCAGCAATCTATGTCTTCCATCCTTCTAGCAATCACCGAGAATTTGAGAACAAGATGAACGAGGTCGGAATAGTATCGCGCACCCAGTGTATTTGGGTTAAGAACGCTTTTTCGTTGTCGTTTGCTCAATATAAGTTTAAGCATAAGCCAGTGTTCTATGCTCATCTAAAAGGGCAGGCTCCAGCATGGTACGGAGATCGTAAGCAGACTACGGTTTGGCGAACGGATCTAACAGGACTCCCCGAATAACCAGAGACAGTCTGGGAGATATCGCGAGGGGATGTAAGCAAGTATGTCCAGCCTACACAAAAGCTATTGGCGCTGCTTGCTATTCCAATTGGGAACCGCAGTCAGAAAGGCGATATAGGGTGAATGAAATCATGTCCTTGGCATAGAAACCGACGAAGTGGTGGACGCTGTGCAGCTCAAGCTGGAGTCCAATAAAATTTACTAGCACATACACATCCTCGATGAGCGCGAAAAAGAGGTGATCATCGGCAGGTTTGGGCAGGATCAGGACAAAGATAAGACACGGCGCGAAATCGCATGTGAGCTGGGCATTTCTCCTTCGTATGTATCCCCTATCGAAAAGCGAGCGTTAATGAAGTTGTTTAATGAATTTTATCGGACGAAACAGACGCAGGGAAGATAAAGGTTAAAGAAGTAAAATAAAATCATTTTGGAAAAAGATCACTCGTAAGATAGGCATTCTTTAAGCCAGCCGTCTTACGGGTGATTGCTATGCGAATAACCTGAAAAATGATTGGATGCACATTTTTTACACGAAAAAACAATCGTAACATCTAATGCATTTGAAACAATTCTCTTATGGCTGCTGCCGAGGACGAGTCTGGAAAGTGAGCTTAGAAACAGTGTCCATCGAATAACGAAGGTAAGGCAGACAACCTCTACATTAAACAACACTCCTTTACTTGGAGCGTAACGTGGGAGGGTGGGCAAAAAAGCCCCCACCCTAAAGCACATTCACTATGGGTGGGAGTGGGAAGCGTTACCCTGCCTAGGGCTCACTCTTTAGGGATTCAATCCAATCAGCATGACAGGTATCGCACAATAGTTCGTTGCGATCCTGCTTACCTTGGAAAAACGTGATTTGGCGAACGCTGTCGGTTTCACGTTCACAGTAATAACAGCGATATTTCCCCAATTCGTTCCCTCCCTGAAGAGTTTTTCAAGAGTAACGATAGTTATCCTTCCCATCTATGGTTTTATCTAACACACTAGAAATTTTTCAAATGATCAAAAGCTCAATTATGTTAAATCAATTTGTTTACGACCTTCTATTGTTTTTTGTCTGAAGTAAAGAAACAGAGGAAAAGCAAATGATAGACCAACAGTTAAAGTTGCGGTTACGTAAATCCACCAATGCTTAATGTGATGCTTTCTAACTTCTTGAAAAAGAAATACCCAGAAAATTACGCATGCGATAAGAAAATCGGTTGCAAAAAACGAAGAAATGTTGTTTGCAAAAAGTTCCGATGAAATGAGTTTGATATCGAATCCATTTTCACGAAGGAATGGAATGAAATAACTGTAAGGCAAGACTGCTCCCAAAATTGCCAGTAACAAATAGAGGTTTTTCATTCTCTACTCCCCACCCTTGTTTTTGGGAACATTATACAGTAGGGAAAGAGTCAACTTCAATTCTACCATTTAGGGAATTTACACATTTCTCAAAATGATCAATCGACAATAATAAAAACTCCTCCGAACTTGGAGGAGTCTACAACTAAATTGGCGCTACTCGAAACATTCCTGTTAAAGCAGAGTACTGCTTAAAATCGTATTTCTCATACAGATTCTTACCTTCGTTAGAAGAAAAGAGACCAATAAAAGCTTTATCAGGAGCATTCCGTTTTAGATAGGAGATGAGATTGTCCATAATTATTGTCCCTATCCCCATTTTTTGAAACTCCGGAAGTACAACAATATCTTGAAGGTAAAAATAAATGTACCCATCACCAATAATTCTGCCCATACCAATTATTTTACTTTCAGAGAGAACAACAACTGAATGCAACGAATTTTCAAGTGAGTCTTTGATCACACTGAAATTCATCATCTTTTCCCAACCAACCGAAACGCACAAGTGATGAAACTCTTCAAGAGTAGGGGGGCGTTCTATAATCTCAAATGACATATAACTCCTCGCTTTCAAAATTTCTATGTCTGAGGATATAACTTCATTTGAGCCACCCCCTAAATGTTGGTTAGAAAAATATTACCATTTTTTTCTCGAAAACCTCAAGCATGTGGACTTTCTTAAAGAGTAATTTATCAAAATGTGTGTTACGGAAGGCGAAAAATTGCATTACCTACATCAAAGTTAATGGCGGGAAGTACAGCGCGAGCTTGGTACGTTGGAAGAGGCATGGGGAGTTGTCGGTGAGAACGATGCGAGGACTTATGGGACGCGATTGCTGCCAGGGGACATGGAGGGCATAGTCGCAAAGCGTAAGGACGGATGATACCACTCGGATAAACGTACAGACGATTTCGTCAAGGTCATCAACTATACGTATGTAGATGCCCAGATCGCAGGCTACAGAAAAGGTGACTTTGGTTGGAAATGATTATGTTTAGTTATGCAATGTTTAACATTTTACAAAGTAACTATTAAGTTAAAAAATCCTTGTTATCCAACCTGTTGATATGATTGAAACTATTTGCTAACTTGCGCGTCTACGTTATAAAAGAAACGGATTGGAGATGTGGACAAATGCCATATATCAACCTTCAAATTACAAAAGGTGCAACCCGTGATCAAAAGGCTCAGATTGTGAGAGAGTTCACTGAAACTCTTGTTAACGTTCTTGGCAAAAAACCTGAACATACTCACATCGTTATTGAAGAGATTGATGATGAAAATTGGGGTTTCTCCGGTATTCTTACTGACGACTTCAGAAAACAATAGGTAGTTTTCAAACCGCCCGGCTTTTTGCCGGGTTGTTTCATTCTAATGATGGTCAATTTACCCAGTACACAGTTTGATAAACGGGAAATGGGGTATGCCGGCGAAGCAGACCCCATTTATAATTGAATTACAGCGATCGATTATTCATAGAATTTTCTGCTGTTTAATTTCCTCTTCCAATTGGTAATCCTCAAACTCTCCATATCTTTTAGCATTAGTGATTGAAAGGCCAAACCCTTCAATATCCATACCATACCCTTAGACGTTGTTTAAAATATTTAGAGAGTATCTAATATATCATACGTCTTTTAAGAGATAAACATTATATATTCCTAGTGGCCTTGCACACTAAAATGTTCAATCCTTCAACACATAACAGGTGTTTTATAGAATGACGAAGGATCGCAAGTATGTTGACATTCAGTCGAAGAAAAAAGCACGAGTTAAACTGCTAATTGGCATAAAATGGAATGTTGTATTCTCGATTATTCGTTGAATATATCATGTCAACTAAATGATGGACGTAATCAAAAAAATTCGGAGAGTCCAAGAATAGCCAATTTAATGAAAAAAATAAACCCAATGGTAATTAAGTACTCAACAATTAAATGTAAAACCTTTGGTGTTTTTTCTTGTATAGTGAAAGTATATTTAAACACCATAAAAAGTGCTATACCCATAAAAATAGCTAAAGGTTCCTTCATCATTTGTGCTCCTCTCAAAAAATAGAAGAGATGCATTAATTGCACCTCTTCTATTTTCTGTATATTGTATAAAATTCCTTTGTCCGTTAGTTCTAATGATAATGAGTACCGTGAACTACTTCGGAAAAACGGTTAGCTTGATCGCGTTCTGGACCAGTTCAGCGACGAGGACTGCGAAGGCGAAGGGATGGGAAAAGCATGACGTAGAGCTTGACCTAACCGATGGAGGGATACAAAAGTTCTTCGACTCTTGGACGATGAATGGAAGTGAGGTTGCAACTCACTGGCGCCCACTCCACAACATAGCCGATGCGTGGATGATCGTGGAGAAGTTCAAGGAACTAACTATCTGGCATACCTAGTCTTTCAAGAGAGCATCCCAAGCAGCATATATGCCATAGCACCGCGGACAATCTGTGACGCCGTTTTGGACGTTTTGGATGTGGTTGATTAACACAACGGTAATTATGAAAAACACCCTCGGTTGTCCCGAGGGCAGTTGATAGGTGTTATGGTTCAAATGGAGTAATAGTGATAATCCAATCCACTGATACCGTACCGCCTTTACCATCCTCTGCTGTAATCGTGATGGTAATAACATCTCCGACATTAACATTATTAAATTCCAGAATCAAATATTCGGAGTAAGCTGTTACTTGAACTTTCGGATTATCCGACACAGCAGTAAATGTCAATTCATCTCCGTCTGGGTCAGAAAAACGATTCGAGTAGAAGTGCAGACCAGTAGCAATAAAGGTTCCGCCATCATATTGGTCATAATTGTGTGGAGGTATAGTACCAACTTTAGCTGGGCGATTGCTATTCTCGACTTATGCCCTTTTCTGTGTGAGGGATTTCGTTCGAGCCTACACCGTGCGGGCGACTTTCATCGCACACGGCGTTCCATCAACGGATAAAAAGGTAAAAAAATACAATGAGCTAAATAAGTGTACTGCAAAAATGTAAATTATTTCAAGGTTACTAATCAACATATGGTTCCAAGTAGTTAGGGTTTTACAATACACACGATGTGATAAGCGTTTAAACAAGACGGTATTTAGTATAAACGAAAAAACACTTCTCATCGAGAAGTGTAAGAAGTGAAATTAATTATTACTCTTTTACATCAATTTCCCAATTTTCTGAGCCTATAATATCTCCTTTCTCTACAGAAAATTGAAGGGTATGTTTTCCTGGTTCTTGGAAGAAAATTATTCCTTCATATCCACCCTCATAAGGTTGCAATACAAAGCTCATATTTTGGTTATTGTCAATGTAAGTTACTTTTACAAGTGCATTCTGTAATGGCCTATCATTGTAAAACAAATTGCTCGCTACATCAATTGGAGTTTTGGCTACAATTCCGTTGGCAGAACCGGCTTGTAAGTTCCATCCAAATTCATTTCTTTGGGCTGGTGATGGGTCAAGTAAGAAACTTGCAGGAATTAAAAGTGCAAATAAGAGAGGCAGAACAACTATTAGGTTTCCAGATTTAAAAAGTTTGTTCAAAATGAAATACCTCCGATTCAATTACTGAAACTGCTTCCACTATAAGGACGAAGATACTGGTAATTAGTCACAATTTCATCTGAATTTTTTGCAAATCACACGATTTGTTAAAAAAGAGATTCTAAATGCTTAGTCTCAACACAAAGAATAACCCCCGGGATATTCCGAGGGCCGTTGATGGATATAGCATTTACGGTGTTGTTCGAGTAATAACATTTCCATGAATATCCTTTATTGCTCCATCCATAAAAGTAACGTACTTCCCTTGTTCAAAACCAGCACCCAAGCTGGTGAAAATGCGTAGGATCGGGCTGTCGGGATTAGAATTATCCCACATGATGGAGTTCACAAAAGCACCGCTCCAATCGTTATCCACATATCCAAACGACTTTACCACGCTTTGTTTTTTAAGTGTTTCGGCGGATAACGCTTTATCAAAACGGATATTGATTATAGTCAAGTTACTATCATCTGTAATGCTAGCAGTTGCTGGTGGTTCGCTATTCTCGACTTATCCCTTTTCTTTAAACGAGGGTTTCGTTCGAGCCTACACCGTGCGGGCGACTTTCATCGCACACGGCGTTCCATCAACGGTAGAAAGACAATTACAATGGGCAACTTTAACATACGTCAAGCCATCGATACTGTCTGCTAACTATAGTTAACTCATTTGGTGGCAGCTTTTGAAATGAACCATGATAAACAAAACAATCGATGTGATAAATGGGGAGGGTAGGACTATGACGAAAGCGGAAAAAATTGCACTTGATGACGAAGCGCAAAATTGAGAGCGCAGATGGCTTTTAGCATCTGGATGACGGTGAGTCAAGCTCCTACGAGGAAATAACTACGCCCCCAATAAGGGGGCGTAGAATCACAATTACCAAGGGCAAATGTCTTGTCCACCTGGAACTTTTTTGCATTCGGGTTTCCCACCAGTGCACTCTTTTAAAGGGTAGCAAGGGTTCCAAGCTGAAGCATAGCTAGCAGGTACAGACATAACTAAAAATGCAGCAAAAGCAATAGTGAAGAATTTTTTCATAGTAACCACCTTTATATCATTTTTGGGGTCAATTCCCAAATATTAAGACGATGTAAATATTAATAAAGTCACCAAAAATGTAAAATGTATTCAAAAATTTCTGTCGTTGGCAGTTTAATAGCTCATACCTAGAAAGTTGCGGAAGGCTGAGTGTGTCTCGGACCAAAGAGAGATGATTATCCTTAGTATGGCAGGTTATTCGGTGTTGGACATGTTATTGTGAATGGTTGTAAATAAGCTACTTGGAAGAAATGTTGCTGTATTCTACATTTTGTAACAAAATAGAAGAGAAGGAAGTAAAATGAAAAATTAGTGTAGTTAGGTTTAACTACGACGATGATATGAGTAGTGACTACGAAGACGAGTTGACGGACGCTTTAGCCTGCTGTAGAAAAATATATAGCCTTTGGGCGAGATACAAAAAAGAGTAGAGTGTTCATCTTTAACGAGGAGGACTACGGAAAAATAGGGTGCACTGCCCGAACAACAGTTACTCTGTACGATGGATCAGATTTAATTAGAAATGCCTCGATGGATCGATGGATACAAACTCGTGAATTATGCCCATAAGGCAAGGATGAAAAATGTAATGAAGAACAAAAAACAAATTATATTATCAACACTTGCAGTAGGCTTTCTTGTTGGCGGGGGCTATCTATTTTTAGATTCTAATAAAATCGAAACGAGCCGTGCTTACGACCAAGCATTTCATAAACCAGCAAAAAGCGATAAGCAGACTATAAAAAAAGTAGATGTACCGGGAGATGTAGTAGAGAGCTTTGACAGTACCAAAGAGCTTAATGAAAGCGCTGAAGTGATTGCCGAGGTTGAAATCGATGAATCGGAGAGCTTCCAGTATGAAAACGTCGTATTTACCCTTAGTAATGCAAAAGTCAAGCAAGTGTATAAGGGTCATGTAGATCCGGAAAATGTGATCAAAATACTTGAGACCGGCGGATATAAAGATGGAACAGAGTATACTTTTGAAGGTAATGAAGTATTCGAAACAGGTGAAAAAGCGTATGTATACTTAGAAAAATATGAAGGGCCCGTTGCCGAAGATGCGTACGTAATTAAAGGGGTTTATCAAGGGAAATTCATCGAAGAAGAAGGTAAGTTGCAGTCTCCTAACGGAGTGGCCGAAGGATTGCAGATAGAAAGCGAAAGTCAATTAGGACTTGAGTAAAATTAATGACACTAGACACTTGCCCCCACAAAAACGCGAGGGCAAGTGTTTTAATCCTGCAAATCCCACTTATATTTTCCCTATAGGATTAATGCAATCGTAACACACAATTTAACAGTCGCGCGTATAGGGGGATACGGTGAGAACCTCGAGGAGAAATCATTTAAATGAAGCGGATTCACCCGTTCCTATTGCTCAAAATACTACTATGGTGCAGATGTTAACTTAGGGAACAAATACTTTATTTGACCACGATTTCAACCTTTGTTCCGTCTGGAAAATCCCCTAATTGATTGGAAATCCACGATCCAGCTCCTCGATTGTCGGAAGGAGAAATGTATTCGATATGTGCCCCTGTTCCACCCTCCGCACACATGGCCATTGGCCATTCATCTCGATCGTATCCCTTTTTCGTGGGAATACCCTTGAGTGATTCTTCACGATTTTCATCTGCTCCATCTCGGTCAATTGTGCATATTGCTGACTTCCCTGAGGCAATCGCTTTTTTGATATGCTTGGCAGTCTGAGGGTATCGATCAGATGGAAATACAATCGTATGGTCTACGTTCCCGTTGCTGACTGTTTTGTTCTCTATTGGCACAAGTCCAAAGAAATAGGCGGCGCCAATTAGCAGCATTACAATCAACATCAGCATTTTTCTCTGTGTCATGCTTCTGTCCTCCAAATATAAGTTCTTTTTCAAGGCAAAACATAGAATTAGCTTTCTGAAATTCTTTGCAAAATTCATAAAATTACCCTTGAGTTTCTAAAAATGGATAATTCCACAAAGAAATATATTACAGTTCGTTGATTTGAGCAAAACAGTAAAAGGAATAAATTCAAATCAAAGGATTAATCTGGAGTTTTTTTGGACGAGTTTTAAAAATTCAATTAAAATCGTGCAATTGTGAGGGGGCGGAATGTGGCTTTTCTATTTGCAAACTGATCAAGAAGCTCTTATTGGATCAGTCAAAACGCAGATGGAGGGGGTACAACCTGGTGAACGAAGGGATTATTTGTGCGCAGAACTTCATTGTCAACGTGGAGTTATGTAAAGGAAGTCCGATCACTGTGGGGATTACAAAAACAGGAGAGGGAGCAGATATTACGATAGAAGTTAACACGAGGGAATCGAGCAAGGGCGGCGGGTATGAAAAGTGTCCGCCGCTCTCTTGTGCAAGCGCAAGATGATCGGATACGTCCCATACGAGTAAAAGTAGAGGTGATGAAGGCAAAAACGATTTTTACATGTATCTAATAGTATTCAACAAGATAGTTATTTTGTAACGGTGTCATAAAACATCTCTGCCAACACGAAAACCTGAAAAGCGGCCACACCAAACATAATAAAGGCCATCTTACGGTTTTTCTTCAGTTCAAATGTTCCTAAAAAAACCATGAGAGCGGCAAGGCATAGCATCGTTATTATTCGTAAGAAAGTCACATTTGTAAAAATGTTCACTACTGCAATAAAAAGGGCAACTACTGAAAAGATATTGAACCAAAGAGGTCTATTTTTCATAAAGGTCACCAACATTTCCCTTTTTATAACAATTATAACAGATGGTCTGCTTGCGTGCACTTAACACATCGGACATTATGCTAACGCTTTGCAACGATATCAAAACGGTTGAAGATATTCAGAGGTTAAAAGGATCCGTATCGAGGGATTCCCTGCCTATGAAGTATATGGTAATATCGATGGACATGGTGAACTCGTTGATGGCCCAAGAGATATAGAACTTCCAGGAACTACAACTTCCTTTATGGAACAATTTACTGAGGTGTTTATGCGGATTTTACGTTTTTTTAGTGCAGCAAGTGTAGCGTTTCTTGTCAGTTCCATATTGTATATCATTAGTATGTTCACTTCCCTATCCTATCAAGGTGAAGGAGTATTTAACGCTTTAACTGCTTCATTTATGTTGACGCTTTATTTACTACCGTTTTGCTATGCTGGATGCTTGATAGGAGAAGTCGTATATTCTTTTACATCCAAGATAATAAACCGCTTTATAGTAACTTTGATCTTTGTATTAACGGGCATCATGTATTCATATTTGGTACAAAGGTTTTTACTGCAAGAAAATTTTTCTGTATTTTATTTATGTTTGTCAGTATTGGGGTCAACTTCTTTTTACTGGGCTCATTTTATTAACAATAGAAAAATGAATATAGAACTTGCTGTAATACCAGGCTATTTAATCATTATTTGTTTGGTTGCGATTGCTGTTTAACCCGTCCCTATTCTAAAGAGACGGGTTTTCTTCGTTAATAATTCGTATAATCGTTATCAATACAATGAGGCACCAACCTGTGCTATAGGAGGTGCCTCATCGTGTTATTTCGTATATTCCATCACTTCAAAGGATTGAATTTTGCTGAATGCTACGTAATCTTTTCTAGCAGTAAATGGTCCCTTGTTAAAGTCCTTATCGATCATATAGGTTTCTTTTCCACGTCCGTCTGCACGGCCATTATACCAGTCGATAAAGTCTTGAACTTCGGATGCAGTTCATTCAAACCCTTTCTCGAGACCGCTGATCATCTTGATAACAAGAAGTGCGTTATCACCGGATGGCTGAGGGTCTGGATTTGGTTTTGGATCTGGATCTGTATCTTTGCATGCCCAATGCTTTGACCAGATTTGAGATTTTATTCAGCTTTTTCAAGAAATGCAAAACCCGTCTCTATTTTTAGGAGACGGGTCATTCTTATTTCTGATAGCTACTTTGCGTGTGTAAGGGATACCTCAAAAGCATCTAGAATCTCTAGAAAATGCGAGGCTTCTCTAAATACGTGGTCAGCGAGCAATGGGGGGATGATGCTCTTAATTTTGCATTCCTCAATCAAATCACGAGCTGTTTTTTTGAAGTCACGCAATTGACGGACGGACACGCGATTTTGATCCACAAATTGATTCAGTAGCGGTTTCGTTTGAGACTGGGGGCGCATGGAATCAAGATCCTGAGCTTGGAACAATAATTGATCAAAATCATGACTGAATTCTCTAGCTTGATCCACTAGCTTTCTTTCGGAAGGATCGAGCAAATGGTTAATAAATTTAGCATGGTCAGCCATGATTCGTAGGAAGAAGACATTTTCATTAATCACGGCATCAGGTAAGGGATCAAGGTTCCCCGTATTCAGTTGTTCGAGTCGATTCCGAAAATAGGCGGCTTCCCTACTGATGTGATCGACCAAGAGTGGAAAGTTGTTACCACCAATTTTGCAATGAATAATGAGTCCGAGTACTTTGCGTTTAAAGGCCCAAATATAGGAAGCGGCATTGTGAACGATTTGATTAAAGTCATAGATTCGTTGAGGGTCTACGTCAGAAGAAAAGGCAAGTGCTTGGCTTTCGATTTCTTCAAAAATGCTGTAAAAGCGATTCGCTTCTTCAATCAATTTGGTGTCTTCGCAGTTAAAACCCAATTTGAGAAACAGGGAGTGTTCTTTCATGATGCGAGACCAAAAACGTATTTCCTCTAATGATCGTTCAACAAAAACATCTGTCATGTTGTACCTCCGCATAAGGATTTGGGCGGATCAAAGCCCATTTCCACTTTTGATCATACATGATGTATGACTATGCGTTTACCCAGTTTCGTGAATGGGCATGAGCACAGAAATAAAAAATTCTGGCTTGTCCCACAAAAAAACTCCCGGTAAAGGGAGTTTTCCATGTCAAAAACGACGCATCGAATGCATTTGCATTCTGTGGTGATGGGCCCTCATGCGATGGAAGTGTTCTCTTTCTCTAAAGGTATGATGACGCAGTCGGTCATGACGATGTTCAAAAGCTAAAGAGCGAAAACGTTCTGCTTGCCTCATGTGGTGATGCATACGCTGTCTATGATGATCAATTGGATCCATAACACTACCCCCTTAACCGTTGGTACTTATAGGATATGAGGACAGCTTTCTGCTTGCTTATGCATGTGTGGATATCGCGAAATAAGAATGAAAAAGAGGCGTAAAGCCTTTAGCTTTCGCCCAGTTCTGAATAAGGTTACTCTTTTACTCGATTCGCGGTCTCGTCGGGAAACAGTCTGGTGATGGCACGTCGGAAACCTCAGACAGCTTCATCAAATAGTAGCATTCTTCGCGAGACATATGGTCAGCCATGAGCGGGGAGAATACTCCAAGCAATTCATCGCGTATCCGCATCTCCTCCAATTCATGCAAGAATACCTGAAAAAGCTTCATTTCCATTTCTGCTTGGTGATTAAAACGGCGTAGTGCCGGGAAGTTATTCAAGTTTGTTCGCAGATACCCGGCTAATTCCACCGCTTTTAAATAAAAATGCTCGAACTGCTTGGTAAATTGTTCACTTTTAAGCTGATAATCTTTTTCCACCATGTCCAAGAGGGAAGTGATGGTGGCTGCATGTCCGATCGCATCGGATAGCCACAGAAGGTGGAGCTCTACCGGATGATTGGCAGGTGGCAAGCTTCCGGAGAGAAAAGCATGCAAGATTCGTTCATACTCTTCTAGTTCATTGACCATGTGGTTCATAAACGTTGGAGGAAGACTGATCGATATATTACTGATGAGGTGCCTTTCCAGGATGTGGAGTTTAAAATCACGTAGTTGTTGGGTGAGTTCACTTGCCTGCTGGTTGAGTGCGTGTAGTTCATCGGAAGACAGATTCTGTCTGGCGTTATCCAGTAAGTTATCGAATGACACGATAAAGTATACGGTTTTTTCAATCTCCTGCTCTTCATTCGGAGCGAGTGATTGAAAAATAAAGCGGGCATGATCGCCCAGGATTTGTAGCCAGAAACGATGCTCAAATAACATACTTTCTCTCAAAGGATCATTCACTGTCGTTCCCTCCTTACTCCACATCAAGATATGTAAAAACGCCCAGAAGTGTGTGACGGATTGACCTTGACTCCCAAATGGACATAAATGGTAAAATACTTGTAGGAGCAGCAGAAAGGGGGGGGAATATGAAGAGACCAATCACAAATATACCAAAGACAGGCAGCGAATGGTTATGGGATGTAGTTGGTTGTTTATTTTTCGTGGGATCGCTACTCTTTTTAGTCTTTGTATGGAATAAGCTTCCTGACGAGGTGCCCGCCCATTACAATGCTTTGGGGGAAGTAGATCGCTGGGGCTCAAAATGGGAACTGCTTCTTTTACCTGGGATTGGCGTCTTTATCATTTTCCTCATGCAAGTACTCGAAAAGCATCCGGAGCTCCATAACTATCCGGCACGTTTCTCTGAATTGAATGCCGAGCAGTTTTATTTGCATAGTCGAAAAATCGTGAACCAAATAAAAAATAGTTGCTTAATTATTTTTTCCGTAATCTTGTTGGAGTCGGTTTCCATTGCGCTCGGATGGGGAGGCGGCTTTGGGAAGTGGTTTCTGCCGATCACCATTATTGGGATGATCGTCCTGTTAGTGATAGGAATCGTGAAACAAAAAAAGATTCAATGAGGAGAATGAGCGAGGGGTCCTTCTAACAGAAAGGACCTCTTCTTTGTTTTTTTGCAACGAAAATCTTGAGGACATATGTCCTTCCCTATCCCCATCGCCATCCATTTTAATTAGGGACAGATCAGTGTGAGGTGAGAGGATGAAAGGGATTTTGTTTGCAATTTTGGGCGGTGTTTTCATTACCTTGCAAGGTGTAGCGAATGCCAGAATCAGTCAAGATATTGGTACGTGGCAAACCGCGACACTTACGCAGTTAACGGGCTTCCTCACGGCTTTTTTACTCCTGCTGTTATTTCGAGATGGAAGATGGCAGGCATACAGGCAAGTGAAACCGTTATATTTGACAGGTGGGGCATTCGCTGCGTTTATCATTTTTAGCAATGTTACGGCTATCCAGCATATCGGGGTAACCATGACGATATCAGCCCTCTTGATTGCGCAGCTAAGCCTGACTTTTCTCATTGACAGCAATGGGTGGTTCGGTTTCGATAAACAAAAGATGAGGCTGCCGCATTTTATTGGGATCGGGATGATGATTCTAGGTGTGCTGATACTGAGAGCCTAATAGCCTAATAGCGAGAGGGTGAAACAGAGGGATGAAGGAAATCGAAAATCGTGAGCTTTTGCAACAATATCTCCATGAACATCAGTTAGCATCTGTCTTTTATGAGCCTTTTCTGCCGCATTTATCCTTGTACCAATTTGATCAGGGGGAGTTCATTTGTGCCCAGGGTGAATCGGCCTGTCACCTGTATGTTTTGGTGAAGGGCAAAGTAAAGGTTTTTACGACTTCCCCCGAAGGAAAAACATTGATCCTTTCCATTAAAAAGCCGCTGGAAGTGATCGGAGATATTGAATATGTAAGAGGAATTTCTTATCAAAATTCGGTTGAAGCAGCCTCGTCTGTTCAGATGATTGGGATTCATTATCGCTGGTTGAAAAAATACGGAACAGACTATGCTCCACTCCTTGAATTTTTACTGCAAATCATTACGAATAAATTTTGTGTGAAGTCCAACTCATTAAGCATCAACCTTCTGTACCCAGTAGAAGTGCGTTTCGCTCGTTATTTGTTGTCCGTTTCGATTGAGGAGTGGCATCCTGCCAACAACGAAGAGATCAGTACGAGCAATCTCTTGGATGCAGCGAATATGATTGGAACGAGCTACAGACATTTGAATCGGGTCATTCAACAGTTCTGCAAGGAGGGACTGATTGAGCGTGCCAATGGACACCTTCTGATCAAGAATAGGGAAGGTTTAGCTAAAACGGCGAGCGAGACTCCAAACGAATAAGGAGACAGGAGGATACATATCATGGTAGTCGGGCTATTCTTTGCGTTACTGGCTGGCTTGTTGGTCAGCTTGCAAAATATTTTCAACAGGAAAGTAAGTGAACAGGCAGGAACATGGTCTACCACGACTCTTGTACTTGGGATGGGATTTCTGTCGTCTTTGACGATGGGTCTCATTTTCGAAGGCAATCAGTTGTTTTCGTTTCCAGCTATGCAGCCGTGGTACTGGTTCAGTGGCATGATCGGCGTTGGGGTGGTCTTTTGTCTGGTGCAAGGGATGAGACTGCTTGGCCCAACGTATGCTATCTCCATTGTCCTCACTGCCCAGCTCGGCTTTGCTTTATGGTCAGATTCAATCGGCTGGTTAGGGCTGATTCAAGTGCCGATTACTTTTACGCAATTGTTTGGGGTTGTGATCATTGTCGGGGGTGTGATCGTATTTAAACTAGGCGGCGAATGGCAACAGGAACGCTCAATGAGTAAGATGTAAATTTTTTATTGACTTGATTTTGATCGTCATGATAAAATAAAAAATTTTAAATTCGATTTTTGTGTTATAATGGCTTTAGATTGCTTTGAAGGAGGTGGACGTATGTTTCTAGTTGGAGACAAGGTTTTTTATCCGATCCATGGGGCAGGCGTAATCGAGGCGATGGAGGAGAAAGAGTTTTTGGGTGAAAAACACCTCTATTATGTGCTCAACATGTCGCTGAAAGAGTTAAACATCATGGTCCCGGTTGAAAAGATGTCCGCTCTTGGTATCAGAAAGGTGGTCGAAGCCGACATTCTAGAGAATGTTTTGGCCGCCATGCTAGAGGGGCAACGCGACACCGCCTTGAATGCAGCACAGCGCTACAAGCTTCATACAGAAAAAATGAAGAGTGGCGATATTTACGAGCAATCTGAGGTCATTCGCGATTTGGTTGGTATGAGTAAAGAAAAAGTGTTGGGAACGAGTGACAAAGTGATGCTGGATAATGCGCAGCAGCTCCTCATTAGTGAGATTGAATTGGTAAAAGATGTAGATACGCAACAGGCAACAGAAATGCTAAAGCAGGCTGTATGCCCAGCAGAAATGTCTGAAATTGTCCCATAAATATTGTCTATACAAGGGAAGCAAGGGGAGTGATTGTTACTGCAATCGCCCCCTTTTTTTGTTTGTCTGTTAGAGCAACAAGCTGCGATCGAGGGAAAATTCTTGGCGACTGGCAAACTGGTGATAACCAGCACGTAAAAAGGCTTTGGCCATTGGCGTGTTTTTTACATCGGTATCTGCGCGGATGTATGTTTTGCCAGCTTGTACAAGAACGTCTGTGGCTTGCTTCAGCAATTGATCAATATAGCCGTGTCCTCTTTGCTCGGGGAGAACACCGATGTATCCAATTGTAGCAAAGGTAGGGCTGACCGTAGGCATCAAGAAACCAATGAGCTCATTTTTTGCTGTATAGGCGAGCTGCCACCATTCCGGTTCGTATTTCATTTGTTGCAAATCTTGGAACATTCCCTGTGCTTGGGCGAGCGGGCCTTTTTCCAAGCGATCCTCTGTAATTTGTTGATCATGGGTGAATTGCGAGACACGCAGGATGGCATCCACAAATGCAGCCTCGCCAACCTCAAGAAGATTGTGGTACACGATCGGATCACGCGTTCCTTTTGACGGTATAGCAGTTACCTCTATCGAAGCATGCCATTCGAATCGGTTTGTTTCCCGGCTAATTTGAAAACCGAGCGCTTCCAGAACAATTCTTCGCTCTTGCTGATCCGTTTGCCATTGGGGAGAGGAGGAAGGTGAATCCAGAACATAGCCGATTTTTTCCGAAAGATTCCCTGCCATAAGTGTGAAGACTTCGCGTAAGAAATGAGCTCCGAGCGAAGGACATTCTGTTTCTTTCCATGGAAGCTCCCACAATACCAAATCAGTCGCTTGTTCATTGCCAGGCAATGTCCAGAAGGCAAGACGACCCGTGATCTCACCCTGTACCTCCAGAACGAAGCACCAATCCTGACGCATGCCTCCTTGTGTGAACATTTTGTCGAGGTAAAGAGCGATATCATCCCGAACGGAAGCAGGGTGATCCGGGAAGGCAAGAAATACAGGTAAATCTTCCGGGTGGATACGGCGAACGGTGATCATGCAAGTCATCTCTCCTTTGTAACTACCTAAATAAATTTTGTTAGTTACAAGTGAATTTTACCAAAATGTTCTGTGAATCGTCAATCGTGGTCTATGTAGGAACGGAGGAAGGGCGGGGAGCAAACGGCCCGCTCCCTCGTTTGCTCCTGTGTTATTCAATCAATACGCCCCGCGCCCTGCCTATGATGCGGACGGCGCGATTCCACAGCAACTGGAGCTTTTTTCTCTGCAGGGGTCGTACATACAGGTCAGGGCTCTTCAAATAGGAACGCATGGGGATGACACGAAAGCAAATGCGCCCTTGACTTACATATCGTTGCGAAAATGTCGGGATGACCGAAATTTGGTCGAGTGAAATCTGATTCCGCTCATCCTTCTCGACAGTAAATCGCAGGATTGCTCCGCACTGAGATTGATCAAACGAGAGCATTTTCTCTGATGTAAAATTGCCCAAAGAATACGCGACTAGTGTTTGTCTCTTTGTTCCTTGAGCAGTCGTGATACTCGGGGTGACCACAGGCTGTAGAACATGTGGATGAGCTCCGAGGATGACATCAGCACCGTTGTCGAGCAGGCTTTGTACGAGCTGTCGCTGGCGAGTCGTCGGTGTATAGCGGAATTCAATCCCAAAGTGAAGGGAGATGATCACAACATCGACGAGAGGACGGACTTTTCTCAGGTCGGATAATATCGTGTCAAGATGAAGAAGTCGGACGATCCATGGCGTATGAGCGGGGATCACCTGCTTGTTTGTCCCGTAGGTGTATGCAAGCATAGCGATGCGAATGCCGTTTACCTCCTTGATCAGGTAGGTATTTGCCTCCTCGGGGCTTCGATAGGTTCCGGTATGAGCGAGCTTGTATCGATCCAAAACATCAAGGGTTCGGCATAGTCCGGTTACCCCGCCATCCAGACAGTGGTTATTCACTGTAGTCAATACGTCAAATCCCGATGTTTTCAAGTCCCGAGCCAATTCATCTGGACAGTTGAAGCGAGGGTAACCGGTTCGTGCCGAACCGATTTGATAGGGCTGTGTTTTCCCGGAAAAGGTGGTTTCTAAATTGCCAATCGTGAGATCAGCTGCTGAGAGAATCGGTGTCACGGGATGAAACATATCCGTAAAAGAGAATTGATCTGTACCAGGCAGTCTGGCAGTTGCCACCTGCTCTTTCCACATCAGGATGTCGCCTACAGCGGCGATGGTGGCCTTCTTTTTCATGCGCTTCACCTCCCCTCCTACTCTATTCCAGAAGTCGTCTGTCTGATTTGGATAGTAGCGGAACGTTTTCATAGATAATGGTCTATACAGGCTGTCTATGTCGTTCATACAATAGGAAAGCTGATCGAGAGAAGAAGAGAACGAGGCAAAGGGGTGATGCCCATGAAAAAGAAGAGAAGAGCTGCTGTACCGTTAAAGACACTGATTCTCGACAAGCCAGTTATCGCTGTGACGGGAAGCGCAGGGAAGACCACGACAAAGGAAATGATCTATACCATCCTGAATCTACGCATGCCCACATATAAATCGATGTACAACAAGAACTTCCTGGGAAATACAAGAGCGCATACCAAAAGAATTCGGGACGAGCACAAGGCCGCAGTGCTTGAGTATGGTATTTATCGAAGTGGTCATTTGCGACAGCATTGCAAAATCATCCAGCCGTCGATGGGAGTCATCACCAATATTGGCACGGCTCATATCGGAAATTTTGGCGGTGATGCCAGGCAGCTGGCGTTAGCAAAAACGGAGTTAATTCGTCATATGAAACCCACGGGAACTATTTTTCTGAATGGGGACTGTCCCTATTCTCGCACGTTCGTTCAACAGCCTTATCTAGGTTCGTTCACGGGAAAAGTCGTGACATTTGGCAAGGAGCAGGAGGCGGACTATAAGGCGGGGCGAACGAAAATAGAGGGCAATGGGTTTCGATTCGAATGTTCTTTGCGTGGAGAAAAGGAGTCATTTTTTGTCCCTATTCCCGGAGAGCATAATTTGTACAATGCATTGGCTGCTATTGCAGTCGCGCATACGATGGGGATTCCCGTCGAGGATATTCGTCGCGGGTTAAGTCAGTTTCGCGGACAGCGAAAACGCCTAATGAGCTATCGGCTCGCGAACAACATTCAGGTGCTGGATGATACCTACAGCTCGAATCCAGATGCGGCCAAGGCAGCGATTGATGTGTTAAGCGAGGTAGGGCATACCACAAAGATCGCGGTGCTCGCCAGTATGCTGGAAATGGGCAAATACGACGTGAAAGGTCATGAGGATGTCGGGAAATATTTGAGTCAAAAAAATGTAGACTACTTATATACGCTAGGAAGAAGTGCTAGGAATATTGCCAGAGCAGCGATTCGCTCCGGTTTTCCGGCAGATCGGGTCAGGCATTGCTTGAGTAAGGCAGGCTTGCATCGTCGTCTAGCAAAACAGCTGAAGCCAAATACCGCATTTCTCGTAAAAGGATCGAATCGGTTGAAAATGGGAGAGACTGTACAATTTTTGTGCAGGGTATCTGCCAAACGAAGCACGGGGAATGGATGAAAGAGTGGGGACATCTGCGGATTTGTATACAGGCTATTGCGGAAAAAATAGGTGAATGACGGCGGGCAAACGCACATACCATCTGTGCGTTTGCTGCATTTCCTATAGGGAGACTAGTAGGAGGTGACACGTCATGTCATATCAATTTCCACCTGGCGGCCGAGATGGTTCCCCAGGTTTTCCCGGCTCACCAGGCTCCCCCGGTTCACCGGGAGGGTTCCCCCCTCCACCATCAGGTCCTCCACCCAGCAGGACGCCAAGTGCACCGGGAGCAAGAGGCTATGGCGGAACACGCCGGATTGATGCCGGAGGATTCTATCCCTGTTTATATCGTTACACATACGTTTGGCTACGAAATGGTCGCTCTTTCTGGTTTTACCCCGTCCATGTCGGTCGTAACTCTGTATCTGGATACCGCTGGACAGGATATCGATGGGAGTATTACGGGACAGACTTGGGGCGAATCGCCTATTTTACTTGCTAACCGAATTTACAAGCAAAACGGCCATTCCTTGGGAGGATGGCCGTTTTATTTTGCATCCCTATTTTATTGAAAGTGAGAAATCCTTGTGATCATGTGTGTCCCCTTTTTCCACATGGATCTTCACTGTGTAATCTCCGGCAGTAGGGAACTGAGCGTTGCCTGCGTACTGGCCTGTTGCGGTTTCCGTTGCATCGACGAAGCTATGCTTCTCGTCATTTCCCCGCCAGAATTCGAATTTGACTGTCGCTTTGTCAAACGCTTTGTTGTCTTTCATCAAATGAACAGTGAGAGCCGCTGGGGTTGCTACCTGAATATTGTCAGCGGGAGAGAAATGATAATCAATTGTATCAGCATTCGCGTGACCTGCCGCCCCATGATCGTGTGACTGACCTGCGTCAGCTTGAGGTGCGGATGGCGTCGCTCCGGTCTTGCTGTTTACGGTAAACGGTGTCTTCTGCATATTGTGGAAATCTCGTGCCGTTACATGGTAGTAGACAAAATAAGAACCAGGCTCATTAATGGTTTGTTGGGCCGTGTAAACACCGTCTCCTTGTAGCGAAGCCGGGATCGTTTCATGCTTTTCTTGCCCATCTTTCCACCATTCGAACTTCACTTCCTTGGCATCATCCACGGGTTGGCCTTCTTGTGTGACTTTAACGGAGAAGGTAACTGTGTCGCCCGCTACAAGCTCCTTTGGTTCCAATGTAAAGGCAGCCTCAACGGGGGCTCCGGGTTGAAAAACTTGTTGCTCGTTCTCTTTTCCACAAGCGGCTAAAAGGAGCATAAGCATGGATAAGAGCAGAATCATCGTACGTTTCATGTTGGATTACCCTTCCTTCTTCAATTTCAACAGTTCCTGATAAATTTGTTCGGGATCGAAATCGTCACCCATGCCGAATTTTTGAATGACGGCATTGTTATCATCCACGAGATACGTACTCGATGTATGAGAGATAAATCCATCATCCATCTTAGTGGCAAAAAAGCCAAGCGAATTTGTAACTGTTTTGATCGTTGCGTCATCACCCCGAAGCAGGGTCCAGCCATTTTCTTGAATCCCCAACTGCTGGGCATAGTAGCGCATGACATCTGGGGTGTCGTTTTGCGGATCAATCGTGATGGTCAAAAACTCAACGCCTTGGCCCATCAAGTTTGCTTCGAGCAAGCGCTTTTGCAGCTGAACCATTTTTACCGTTGTCGTGGGACAAATATCCGGGCAACGGGTATAGATCAGCTCTACCAAGCGAAACGTTTTCTTTTGCGGTGCTAGCGAATAGGACTGTCCATCGATGGTTTGCAGAGTCACATCAGGTAATTTCGCCTGGGCGTTTTTAGGCCCGAACCAAACCCAAGAAGCGACAAGAGCAACAAGGACAAGGACGGGTAACAACAAGAGCAACCGTCTGATTCGGATAGCGGTAGCAGGGGCGATATTCACGTGTGTATAGCGCCTCCTTTCTGATTCTTTTTGGCTAAGGCGTCATGAGGCCGTCCTCTTCCTGATTCTTTTCTTTTCGATACCAAGTGGAGAAGATGTAAGCCAGGACGACTCCGTACGTCAGCTCCTGCATGAGCTTCATCACGATTCCACCCAGCCGTTGATCCTCCAAAGGGAGCAGTGGAACGGAGAACATCGACTTGTCGATCGGCGTGGAAAAGAATGGCGCGCAGAGCATGGAAGGACCATCTACATATGTCGCATACAACGGTGTTGCTGAAAAAATAATCAGTGCGCATGCAGGTGTAATCAAAACACCGTTAGCAAAAATGTAGGCGAGCTTTTGCAGTTCAGACAGGCGGTGAATTTCCGGAATCGGTGCGATAACAGGCATCCACATCAAAATGGCAGTCACCAGCAGCAGTAAATGAACGAAATTATGTAGGGCCAGATTGTTCATTGCCAAGTCTAAAATGACAGGCATATGGTAAAACGAGAACAGGGCATTGAACATGAGAATAGCAGGTATCGGGTGACTCGCTATGCGCATGAATAGCTTGAGCCCCCGGCGATAGAACAGGCCGCGGATCAACCATGACGGGGTTCCTGCCAAGAGCAGCAAGGGCATGACGAGATAGAGCAACGATTGCTGCAGCATGTGGGCGCTAAACAAAAAATGCCCAGCTACGTTCAAAGGACTTCCCATACTAAAGTAAAAACCAAGTAAGCCGAGAGTGAAAAAAGTCTTTTGCTTGCGTGTAACAGGTGTGGAATCTTGAAAAGTTTGGCGTAATGGTCCGATCAGCGAGAAATAAGCCAGACCGATCAAGAAAGTCAAAAGAATCAGCTCTGGATTCCATGTCGCCCGAAAGCCAAAGGTTTCAATGAAATAAGTGAGGGTCATGCGATTACCTCCGTTTTCAAGGATTATCCCCAGTATTCATTATAGGCAAATAACTGGAAAAGCCTAATGACTCGTTCGGGCTATTTCCACCGGGGGAGAAGTGAGATTTCACATAATTGTCACGCATGCCAAAAATAAAAAGAGCCTCCCCTAAAAAGGCGAGGGAGGCTATCGTACGTTATGATTTTTTCTGTTCTTCCAGCCATGCTTTCCACTCGCTTGCCTCACGTCCACCTACGAGACGAGCTACTTCTTTGCCGCCCTTGTAATGAACGAGGCTTGGGGTGAATTTGATGTTGTATTCACCGTAGCCGGCGTTAAATTCGAGCAAGTTGAGCTTTTTCATATCGATGTCCAAGCTTTTCACAATCGGTACAAGGACGGGGGTAGTTGCTTTGCAATGCTCACAAACCGGACTGTAAAAGTAAACAAACGCGTCCTCTTGATTATCAAGCTTGGCTTTGAGGTCATTAGGCATAATGAGATTATCGTACAGCGGATCACTCAATTGTTCAAGAGTGGCGGGGTGCAAATTGTCTTTGCCATAAGGGTTTCCTTCCGCAAGTTGACGGTTCGAAATATCTGCGTACACGATCGCACCAATCAGGAGCGCAGCCACAAGGATGGATAGAAAGATAACTTTCTTCATGAATCATTTCTCCTTTGCATTTTTCATTACGATGACAAGCAGGATGCTGATCAAGGTGAAGGCAATGAGAGCAAGGAACGGAATCGTGATAAACCCTAGCCAGTTAATATAGTCCGTGTTGCATGGCACAATGCCGCAAGCGCTACCCAGATCTTGTAAGGCAGGTATTTTTTGAATGGAGTAATGATACAGCGATGTGAGTCCTCCGATGATGGAGAGAATCAAGGCGTACGATGCGATCTTGTCATCTTTCTTCGCGGTGGCAACTCCGAGCAAGATGACGAGCGGGTACATCAAGATTCGCTGGTACCAACACAGGTCACACGGTATGTACTTTAACACCTCTGAAAAAAACAAACTGGCTCCTGTTGCGATGAGGGAGACTCCCCATGCGGCAAACATGGCTTGTTCCACAATTTGCTGACGTTTCATATAAACACCTCGTTCATATCTTAACATATTACAAATCGAAAGTTGATTATAAAAAGTAATAATTTTTCATTGAATGATTGGGCTTGTCTCCTTCATCCACTGGCTGTACTACCCGATGCGCTTGCAGCAGGTAGGAGCACCCGTACGTTACGTTCCCCGTTTTCCCGAGCATGATCAGTAGAGTCGTACTTGAGGAGAGGAATGCGTATCACGAATCGGTACGAACATGGATTGAAGAGAAGGCCATTCGACGAGCATGACGCCTCGCCAATACCCTGCGCCACCATCAATGCCAACGATATTGTCTCTGCGCCAAGGACCGCTGCCTGTGTATTGAGGTAAGCCTGGAACAGGGGTATGGCCAAAGATGACTGGGAGTTCTCCATCATAATAAAGGTAGAAAGGCTCGCGAATCCATAGTAAATCATGCGGATTTTGTTCCTGCAAGGGAATGCCGGGTTGAATACCTGCGTGTACCAAAAGGGCGGCTGGAGCTCCTGTTCGCGGATCGGCTGGCAGCTCTATATACAAAGGAAGAGAAGATAAGGCTGGCAAAATGGTTGGATAGCGAGAAAGGATCAATTGCCGCGCTTCTTCTTGTTCCTGAAAAGAAGGCATCCGATTAAGAAAAGCTCGCCGAAGCGGGTGATTCCCTAAGAACGAACGAATGGTGGCATCGCCGCCATTGTAGCGCAGGTATAACTCCGGATTGCCGTTGCCAGACAGCCAATCCTCGAGCATTTGCTCGTGGTTACCTTTTATGAGATAGATTTGGTTCAGATACGCCTGCCGAAGAGCGAGTAGATCGAGCAATACTTCCTTTGATTCAGGTCCTCGATCGATCATGTCCCCCAATACGTACAGACGATCACCAGCCTGGGGAGAGAAGGAAACGTCCCGTAGCGCCTTTTGAAAAGCCTGATTCTGACCATGTATGTCCGAGACCAAATAAGTAGCCAAACAAGATCACCCTCCTCGATTACCCGCTATACCTTTTAGTAGGATATGTTTGTGCAAAGTGGAGGGTGAAAGGGTGTGTCTCATTAAATGGGGGCACATATTTTGTGAACGGGAATAGAGATGCATAATGAGTCAAATACCCATAAGGTGGGAGGATCATACGATAGATGGCTACTTCCTATCGCGACTATACATCGCCAAATACTCAGTTCACGTACGATATGAGAAATAATCTGTTTTTCAAAAAGGACGATCGGAATTTCATCGATGCCTTGGGGATCGCACAATTAAATACATTGGGCAACAGCTCACTGTTGGATATTTTCCTGACAACGGGCAATGTTGTCGAGCCACACATTCATCAAAATGCAGCGGAGCTGGTGTATTGCATCGCTGGTGAGGCGATAGTGTCCTTAATCAATCCTTTTACCAATCAATTGCTCAATTACAATATTAAACCGAGACAAGTTGCCAACATCCCGCAGGGCTGGTGGCATTATGAAATGGCTTTGACAGACGATACGCATCTACTGGCTATTTTTGATGCGCCTGTTCCAGAGGTGATCTTTGGCTCTGATATTTTGCGCTTGACTCCAGCAAGTGTGTGGGCACATACGTATTGTTTAGATGAAGCAAAGGTAAAAGAAACATTTGCGCCTCTTACCCAAACAGTCGTGATTGGCCCACCCGTAGGATGTCAGCAGCAGGGGCAGTTGCCAGATAGAACTGCCACAAGCCAGTACCCGTACGATGGCTACTCGAGCCAGTTGCCAGACAGTTACGGTTATTACGATGCCAACTACGTGCAGCAGGGTGGTTATGGGCAGCACCCAATCTATCAACAGCCGCCCGTTTATCCGCAATATGGCACGAATCCCTATCATACCGGATATCCGCCACAACCCGTTTATCCATCCTATTGAATGGTAAGACAGATGGTGTCTTAATGGGTAGGTCTCCCAAATCAGGCATTCTTCTATTACAATCAGGAGAAGAACATTTTCAAAGAAGAAGGGGAGGCCATAATGGATCATCTGGCACACTGGTTGCGGACATCTTCTTTTACCGTTGTATTCACCGGAGCAGGCATGTCGACAGAGAGTGGCTTGCCTGATTTTCGTTCACAGTCTGGACTATGGCGCGGCAAAGATCCGATGCAGCTCGCGAGTACACGCGCGATGATGGAGAATCGGGAAGCGTTTGTTGAATTTTATCAGATGCGCATTCAAGCTCTACTGTCTTGCAAGCCACATGCCGGACACGAATGCTTAGCTGAATGGGAGCGGCGTGGATTGGTCCATGGGATCATTACACAAAATGTAGATGGCTTTCATCAAGAGGCGGGAAGCTTGGCTGTAGCCGAACTCCATGGCTCCCTTGCGAAAATCCGCTGTCATGCCTGCGGGACCGAGTATGCCAATTCACGTTATCTGGAGGAGCAAGGGACGATTTGCGCCTGCGGTGGATTTTTGCGTCCGGGTGTTGTCCTGTTTGGCGAATCTTTGCCGCAATCACAAGTCGATCAGGCCATCTCGTGGACCGAACAAGCCGATTTGTTCATCGTATTAGGTTCTTCGCTTACCGTGAGTCCCGCGAATTGGTTTCCACAGCATGCGAAAGAAAGAGGAGCCAAACTGGTCATTGTCAATCAGGAACCAACCCCATTGGATACGTGGGCAGATGAGGTCATCCAAAATGAACCGATCGGCGAAGTACTGCAAAGGGTAGGACAATCGTTAGGCGAATAAAAGCAGGCGTGCTCGATGAAAAGAGTACGCCTCTTCTGCTTGGGCTCGTTGCCCCGTCTTCATACTGGTGACGCTTCCTATTTTATTTTCGTACATGTGTCATTATTACTGACTATTCAATATTTTACCATTAATGAGACGGTATTCCAATATTTGTTCGATCCATTTGAATCACCCTAGAGCTTGCACGAAAAACATGATACCATCGAGTGTAAGATTCATATGGCTTCTCGATAAGCAAATAGAAAAGTACAGGTGACGCTCATGCAAATATTATCAGTAGAAAACCTCTCCAAGGGCTATGGAGAAAAAGTATTGTTTGATAACATTTCCTTTCATATTGCCGAGCAAGAGCGCATTGGTCTGATCGGTGTAAATGGTACGGGAAAATCCTCGCTCTTGAAAATCGTGGCGGGACTGGATACAGCGGATAGCGGGAAAATTGTTCACGCGAATCATTTCCATGTGGAGTATTTGCCGCAAAACCCCGATTTTGACGAAAACTCCTCCGTACTGGAACAAGTATTTTACGGCGATTCTCCACTCATTCAGCTTTTGCGTGATTATGAAACAGCGCTAGAGGCTGTTCAGGAATCGCCTGACGACGAGAAAAAGCAGGCGCGATTGTTTGCTGTTCAAAATAGGATGGATGCGGCTGATGCGTGGGAGAGCAATACGCAAGCCAAAATGATCCTGACCAAGCTTGGCCTGCACAATTTCTCGCAAAAGGTAGGAGAGCTCTCTGGTGGACAAAAAAAGCGGGTAGCAATGGCACGTGCTTTGATCCAACCAGCAGACCTACTCATTTTGGATGAGCCTACGAACCATATTGACAATGAGACAGTCGAGTGGCTGGAAGAGTATTTGTCCCGCTACAAGGGCGCTTTGCTGCTCGTCACTCATGATCGTTACTTCCTGGATCGCGTGACGAACCGTACATTTGAGCTGGATCGCGGCAAGCTGTACAGCTATGAAGGCAACTACGCGATGTTCCTGGAGAAAAAGGCGGAGCGTGAAGAAAATGAAGCGGCCGTAGAAAGCAAGCGGCAAAATCTGCTTCGACGCGAGCTGGCATGGCTGCGTCGTGGAGCAAAAGCACGGACGACCAAACAAAAGGCGCGTGTGCAACGGGCTGAGGAGTTACGAGATAAAGCCGTAGATGGACCTGCTGCCAAGATGGAAATGGCACTCGGGGCCAGTCGTCTCGGCAAAAAGGTGATCGAGCTTACAAACATCAATAAAGCGTACGGTGAGCGAAAACTGATCAACGATTTCAGCTATATTGTCCTGCCGGGTGATCGTGTGGGAATTATCGGGCCAAACGGAAGTGGAAAAACGACACTCCTGAACATGCTCGCAGGAAGAATTCAACCGGATAGCGGTTCATTGGAAATCGGGACGACCGTTAAAATCGCCTACTACACGCAGGATAGCGTCGAGATGGACGAAAAGCTGCGCGTCATCGAATATGTAAAGGAAGCGGCAGAGGTCATTCAGACGAGCAACGGGGAGTCGATCACGGCTTCGCAAATGCTGGAGCGGTTTCTGTTTTCTCCGCATATGCAATGGACACCGATTTCCCGCCTGTCTGGGGGAGAGCGCAGACGTCTCTATCTGCTTCGTACGCTGATGGGAGAGCCGAATGTGCTGTTTTTAGATGAGCCTACGAATGATTTGGATATTCAGACGCTCAGTATTTTGGAAGACTATCTCGAGCAGTTCCCTGGCGCAGTCATCACGGTATCGCATGACCGCTATTTCCTCGATCGTACCGTTGACCATTTGTTTGCTTTTGAGGGGCAAGGAAATATTCGTCAGTACTACGGCAACTACTCCGAGTACCTGGAAGATAGACGTCAGGAAAAGGCAACACAGGTACAAGAAGCGGATCAACAGGCAGAAAAGGCGCAAAGCAACAGCGGGACTAATCGCGGCAACAACCGCACGCGCAAGCTGTCCTACAAAGATCAGAAGGAATGGGATGCGATTGAAGGCAAGATCGCGGCTTTGGAAGAGCGCAGCGTCAAGCTAAAGCAAGAGATTGCAGCGTCTGGCAGCGATTATGGCAAAATTGAAAAGCTCTATGCAGAAGAACAGCAAGTGGCGACAGAGCTGGAAGCAACCATTGAGCGTTGGGCGGAATTATCTGCAATGGTAGAGGAATTGGAGCAAGGGAAATAATTAGTGGTGTAGCCAGTAATTGAGGGCTGGGAATGCGACGCTTCCACCTGTAGACTAGAGAAGATTACTAGAGTAGAGGAGTCGCTGTCGTTGCCTGCCTATAAGTTAGACCCGGAATGGGTGATGTCTTACCTAGAGCTGCAAGAACAACAGCTCTCTTCCGAAGTGCATCCAGAGGATAAAGAAGTGATCATGAATAAGATCAGGGAAATGACGTTATCGATCATGTACAAGCAAGCAAGAAGATTTCTTGTATACTTGGAATCGGATGAGACGGAAGCAGAAAGAACGAAAAAGACTCATCTTATGTAAAGAAGACCCGCCTTAGAATTAGAGAGGCGGGTCTTTGCATGTTTACGTTTATTGCTGTCTGATTCGAACGGGCGTACCAATGGGCACGATTTTTGCCAAAGCATTCACGTCCTCATTGAACATGCGAATACAGCCATGAGATACATACTTGCCGATAGAGGAAGGATCGTTTGTGCCGTGAATGCCGTAGTGTGGCTTACTTAGTCCCATCCAGATGGTTCCGAATACACTCAGAGGACCTCCCGGATAGGAATTCGGATAGGGGACTTTGCTGACGATGGTAAAATCCCCTCGTGGCGTCGATGTGGCAATTTTGCCCAAGGCAACAGGAAAGGAGCGGATGAGTCTATTTCCATCGAACAGATCGAGACGTAGCTTCGCAATCGAGATGCGGATGTTGTAGGACGGCAGCTTCTTCACCTCCTCCACAAACGATACGAAATGCCGCTGTTACTATGTTATGAAAACCGACGAAACCGGTACCTTTCCCCTCTTGATTAATGTAGTTTGAAATCTAACGAAAACGTATCTGGATAGCGCAGGCCGTCACGATAGAACAAGGTTCGCACCCAGACGTACATCCGTAAAGGGATGGAAGGAAAGACGATAGCAAGCTTACCTTCTTCCAAGACAGGCAAATCGAGCGGGGATTGAATTTCATAAGGGACTCCTTCTTGATCAAGCAACGTTTTGTAATGTTGGGCCTCGCTCCAGCTAACAGGATAATAAAATGATTTTTCCATCTAATTCCAACACCTTTCCAGGTTTCACTGCTTTCCATTGTATGTAAAACATTTGAGATAAAAAAAGAAACAAACGCCACAGATATTGAAAAATAGGCAGTCCAATTGAGGTTTCAAAAGTGTTGTCTGGGCAAAAACGTCATGATTTTCCCAGGAAATACGTGTAAAGTGGAAGTAAGCAAAAAGTGGAGGGACAAGGGAATGAAGCGTACGCACTTGCACTTTAACATGCAAATAGGCAGAAAAAAGCCAGTGAGTGTAAACAACACAGAAACGGCTTGTCCTTTTTGTGATCGGAACAGTCTCACCGATGTTTTGGAGCAGCGGGGCTCCATGATCTGGCTCATGAACAAATTCCCTGTTCTGGAGGAAACACATCAAACTGTTTTGATTGAGACGGATGATTGCCAAGGAGATTGGTCTGTCTATTCCATAGAGCATGTACGAGCATTACTGGCATTCGGGGTAGAGAAGTGGCTGGAAATGGAGCAAAGCAAATCTTATCGTTCCGTTCTGTTTTTCAAAAACCACGGCCCGTATTCCGGAGGGAGCATTCGTCATCCGCACATGCAGATCGTGGGATTACATGATTACAACTATCTGGATCAGGTAAAAGACAGTGATTTTATTGGCATGACCATCGATCAAGAGGGAGGGATTGAATGCAATCTGTCTACGCATCCGCGTGCAGGTTTTTTTGAATACAATGTCATTCTATCGGACTTTGATCGATTGCCGAAAATGGCAGACTACTTACAAATTTTAGCACATTGGATACTGACTCATGTCAATCCTCGTAACCAAAGCTACAATTTTTTCTTTTACCATTGGGGAGAAAAGCTGATCGCCAAAGTGGTTCCGAGGTTTGTTACCTCGCCTCTTTACGTAGGCTATTCGATTCCGCAGGTCGCCAATAATTTGGAAGAAACCATTGCTGAAATGCAGAGACGTTACTTCTAACAGTAGAAAGGGTGCTTCGCTTTGACGTATACGATCATGGCAAGAAAAACACTCACCTCAGAGGAACTGGCACACATTAAAGAACTGGTTGCAATATGTAACGAGCAGGATGGCATTGATCTCAAAGTGAACCCGAGTATGCTGGAAAAGCGTTCGGGGGAGCATGAAGAAGATTTCCTTTGTTATGTGAACGAAAAGCTGGTCGGGTTTCTTGGACTCTATGTGTTTCACAGTGGCGAGGCAGAAGTGAGCGGAATGGTCCATCCAGCTTTTAGAAGAAATGGCATCTTTACAGCAATGCAAGCAAAAGCCGTAGACGAATGCAGAAGAAGAGGCATCCCCTCGCATTTATATATCGTTCAGCGGGATTCGCAGAGCGGCAAGTCATACATGGAGCGCATCAGTGGGGATTATCAATTCTCGGAATATTGGATGGAATTGGGGGAGAGGCAACCAGGAAACCTCTTGGGAAATGTACACCTCCGCGCGGAGACTGCCAATGATCTCGAAAAATTGATCTGGCTGAATGTCCATGGCTTTCAATTAGAGGAAGAACGCGCCAGAGAGATGTCAGAGAATATGGCAGGAGACCCGAAATCCCGTACATATCTGATGGTAGTTGACGAACAGGCGATTGGCAAAATAAGTGTCAGGAAAAATGAAGGCAAGGCATTCATTTATGGATTTTGTGTCCACCCGGATCATCAGGGGAAAGGCTACGGACGTGAGGCTTTGGCCCAAACAATCCAACTCCTGGAGGAGGAAGGGTATCCGCACGTGTCACTTGAGGTAGCCTGTGAAAACAGCAAGGCATTGGGCTTGTATGAATCATGCGGTTTTTCTGTGAAATCAGCGAACGATTACTATAAGCTGGAGTTGTAATTGTCAAACTGCATTTGTACAGCTCGCGGGTTGGAAAACGAATCGGGTTCCATGCTACGATAGAAGGGAAGGAGTGACTTAATATGAAATTGTTGTCCATCGAACCGACGCCGAGTCCAAACGTCATGAAGCTGAATGTAGACGAGCGTTTGCCGGATGGGGTCCAACATGTCTATACAAAGAAAGATGCGAGTAAAGCACCAGAACGCATGAATAAGCTCTTGGAGATCGAAGGGGTCACCTCCATTTTTCATACGGCAGATTTTCTCGCGCTGGAGCGAAAGTCCAATGCAGATTGGCAGCGTATTTTGACTGCCGCGCGCGAGGTATTGCAAGCAGGTGGAGGAGCGGCTGTTCCTGACATGTCTGCGGAGGATGCGGGGGCATTTGGAGAGGCGCAAGTGTACGTTCAAATGTTCCGCGGTGTACCGATGCAGGTCAAGGTGACCATGGGAACGGAACAGATCCGTGCAGCGCTGCCAGAGCGTTTTGGACAGGCAGCCGTACGTGCAGGATCTGCTTCGCCCAACCTCATCATGGAGCGAAAATGGGTCGAGCATGGTGTGCGTTACGGCGATTTGCGTGAGATTGGCGAGGAGGTCGCATTGGAAGTCGATGCCTCCTATCCGGAGAGCCGCGTGGAAGAAATCGTGGAACAGGCCATGGCGCTTGGTCCCGGGGAAACCCCAGAGCCAGTCGTGCGTGAAAAGAAAGTCGTTACGCTAGAGATGCTCGATGATCCGGATTGGCAAAAAAGATATGAAGCGCTGGATCGAATGGAGCCTACTGAAGAGGATTTGCCTGTTTTGGAAAAAGCGCTTCGTGATGGCAAACCGTCGATTCGCAGGCTGGCCGTTGTGTATCTGGGCATGATCGGTGGCGATGATGTTTTCTCGCTGCTGTTTGAAGCGCTCCGCGATGATTCCGTCTCTGTACGACGCACAGCGGGGGATACCTTGTCTGACTTAGGTGACACGCGCGCAATTCTGCCGATGTGTGAAGCGCTGAAGGATAAAAACAAGCTGGTACGCTGGCGCGCTGCTCGCTACTTGTTTGAGGTGGGGGATGACACTGCCTTGGATGCTTTGCGTGCCGCACAGAACGATCCTGAGTTCGAGGTCAGCTTGCAAGTCCAAATGGCCGTGCAGCGCATTGAAAGCGGCGAGGCGGCTAGTGGTACCGTTTGGCAGCAAATGACTCGCCGAAACGATTAGTTCGCTGCTTCCAGTTGCGTAAGAGCCCTCAATCGAGCAGATTACTGCTTGAGAGGGCTTTTTTGTCGTATTTTCGTTGGTTGGATATACGGCGAATAGCAGGGCATACTGCTTCAAGAAGAGCGATAAACAAGTTGGTTTATTAGGTAAATATTGGTATAAGTCAGTATAAAAATAGACACAGTTCAATAATAGTTGACTTCCACCTTATCCATCCCTTAGACTAGGATAGGGTTTAGCTTATGTATTCAACATCGCTAGTGCGTAGGGGAGATTGTGTATGACAACCAATCACTATGACGTTGTTATTGTAGGTGGGGGACTTGCTGGTCTTTCCAGTGCCGCCTACCTGTCGTCGAAAGGCAAAAAAGTTGCAGTTTTGGAACGCGGTCAATTGGGTGGACGTGCCGTTACACTGAAGATCAAAGGATTTAACTTCAACTTCGGTGCCCACGCCATTTATGCTCGCGACAGCTCCGTTTTGAGAACGTTTGAAAAAGAATTGGGTCTGAACATCGATTGGCAGGATTTCAATCCGACAAAAGCCAAGTACGATATTGGTAGCGATCTGACTGCAGTTCCGGCGAATGTACAAGGACTTTTCCAAACGAAGCTCTTAAAAGGCTTGGACAAAGTATTGTTCACGTTTGAGATTTTGAAAACGATGCTAAAAATGGAGAAAGGCCATCCACATATGTCGATTCAAAAGTGGATGGAGAAAAAGCAAGTCAACGAAGAAGTACGAGAAATGATGTTGACGCTTGCTTCTTCTAACTTCTTCACACGTGAGCCTGAAAAGATTCCTTCTGACGTTTTCTTTTCCTACTACAGCCGTTTGTTTACAACGAATAAACCGGTAGCGTATATCGGTGGTGGCTGGCAAGCATTGATCAATGAATTCGTGCGTGTGATTGAAGCCAATCAGGGTACGATTCTGATCAAAACCAAAGTAGAAAAGTTCCGAGTAGAGAATGATCGTGTGGTTGGAGTGGTGACACCGGAGGGCGAATTTACGGCGGATGAATTTATTTGCTGTATTCCGCCGAAGGAGATGGCGAAGGTCTTTGCGGAGACGCGCCTGGAACATGCGGTTGCCCAGCATGCTGAATACGAGCCAACAGTTGTTATGGTGTATGACATTGGCTTAAAAGAGCGCATTGACGTACCGTACTCCTACATCTACGAAAAAGCAAACAATATTTTCATTACCGATATTTCGTATTATGACCGTACTTGTGTACCTGAAGGCGGGCAGTTGCTGCAGGCGACTGCTTACATGCGTCAGGATGAAGTAGGGAACAAGGAAGCGGCCGAAATCCGCAAACAAGAGATTGAAAACCTGTATGACAAGCATTTCCCAGGCTGGCGTGAGCAACTGGTTGTGCCGCGCGTTTCTGCTCGTGCAGTCGTACAGGAGATCAAATGGACCATGAATCAGAAGCCAATGCCAGTTTTCATGCCGGATTACCGCAACCTGTTCTTCGCGGGTGACTGGTGTGAAGGACAAGGCCAGCTTTCTGAACTGTCTTTCTCTAGCGCGATGAACGTCGCCAAGCTGATTTTGGAAAAAGAATAAGTCGATGACGAGCGGGTGTTCCTTTGCGAAAGGAATGCCTGCTTGTTTTTTCTCATGCAACGGTTCAAAGAAAAAAGCCCGCCAATGGAGATGGCAGGCCACATGGATTACGCTTTCTGACTATATCCGTGATAAACGAGATTGCCGATTTGCGCCATGACGTTGGCAGCATCTTTCTGTTCAAGTCCCTTGTTTAAAATGGACAAGGTGATAGCATGAGAACCGATGTAAAGAATGCCGACATCATGCGTGATTTTGGTCACAGAGCCAGTCTTGTTGGCGAATTCCCATTTCGGAATCATCCCGATCACATCACCGTCCGGATCGGGCAAGAGAAAAGGGATGCGGTCACGGTGCTGCTGAGCCTTCAAGATTACGACCATTTTTAAACAGCTGTCGTAGGAGATGACTTTTCCTGTTGCCAAGTATCGGAGGTGGCTTCCCATGTCTTGTGCCGTCACCTCATTGTAGCCTTCCAATTCAGCTGGAATGACCATGAGCTTGTTGTAGAAGTGACTGTTTGTCATTTCGGTTTTTTGCATCGCGTTGCGAATACTCTCTGTTCCGACGAGATCAATCATCATGTTCGTCGCTGTATTGTCACTTTGGATGATCATCAGGGTAACCAGATCGCGAATCGTAAATTCAGTACCGGGAGTCATATGCTGAAGAACACCTGCACCGCCAACGAGATCCTCTGTACGCAGCTTGATTTTGTCCTCTAAGGCAAACTTGCCTGCGTACGCCTCTGCAAAAACAGCAGTCATGATCGGGACTTTGATTACACTGGCTGCATAAAAGCGTTGATCCTCGTTGATGGATAAGGTTTCACCGGTTTGCAAATCTTCGAAAAAGATTCCCCATTCCCCTCCGGCGTCCTTGGTCAGACTGGAAATTTGGGCAAAAAGGCTGGATAACATGTAGACCCATCTCCTTTTGTTTCGATGTAGACAAAATTTTCTCAAGATAATATTATTTAGTCATGCTCCTAACAATCAAGAAGAATTATTCCGAAGATGGGGGTTTTGCTGTTGCGTAAGTGGAAGAAACTATCATTTTGTGCTGTTCTGTTAACCAGTGTAGCGTTCGCTGGTTGTGGAACACCGCAAGCAAGCACCACGGTGGAGACGACAGGTGGAAAGCAGGAGCAGAGTAGCGCCCCTCAAACGATGCAGGTCAACCTGAATTCTGGTGAGCCAAGCACGATCGACCCTGGACTGGCAGAAGATATCCCTTCGATATCTGTTGCCCGTGCAGCATTTGATGGCCTCCTGCGCTTGAATGAAAAAGGCGAGCTGAAAGAGGCGGTCGCAGAGAAGTACGAGGTTTCCGCTGATGGTCTCACGTACACCTTCCATCTGCGGGAGTCCAAATGGACCAATGGAGATTCGGTTACGGCTCATGACTTCGAATACGCATGGAAACGAGTTCTCGACCCAAAAACCGCATCTGGTTACGCATACCAGATGTACTATTTGAAAAATGGGCAAGCTTTTAACTCTAACAAGGCAAAAGCCGAAGATGTCGGCGTGAAGGCAACTGACGACAAGACATTGGTTGTTACGCTGGAAAACCCGGCACCGTTTTTCCCGGAACTGGTTGCATCTGTCACCTATTTCCCGGTAAACAAAAAAGCGGTTGAGGGCAACAAAGAGTGGGCTTCTAAGCCAGAGACGTACATAACAAACGGACCTTTCAGCTTGAAAAATTGGGAGCACAAATCAAAGATCGATTTCGAAAAGAGCGATTCATACTGGGATAAGGACGCTGTCAAATTGTCCAAGCTGACGTTGAACATGATCGAGGATGCCAATACGGAGCTGTCGATGTTTGAAAAAGGTGATCTGGATTGGGCAGGTTCACCACTTGGCGATTTGCCACTGGATGCGCTGGACGCTCTGAAAGAATCCGGAAAGATGCAAGCTCAAGCGACAGCGGGTACGTACTGGTACATTTTCAATACGAAGCAAAAGCCGTTTGACAACAGAAAGATTCGTCAGGCATTTGCTTCGGCAGTGGGTCGTCAGGAAATCTCCGATAATGTCGTACCATACAAGAGCACGCCAGCGACGGGGATTCTCCCGCCGACCATGGCACTTACGCCAGAGGGCTACATCAAAGACGGTGATGTAGAGACTGCGAAGAAGCTCTTGGCGGAAGGTATGAAAGAAGCGGGGATCAAACAGTTGCCACCGATCACGATTGCATACAATACGTCAGAGGTCAATTCACGTATTGCGATAGTCATCCAGGATCAATGGCGCAAAGCATTTGGCATTGAAGTCAAACTGGTTAACAAAGAGAACAAGGTTCACCGTGAGGACATGAAGCAAGGAAACTTCACCATCGGTCGTGGTAGCTGGATTGGCGATTTCAACGATCCGATTAACTTCCTGGAAGTCTTCAAGGGTGGACTGAATACATCTAAATGGGAAAACAAGGAGTTCCTCGATTTGCTCGCGCAATCTGCCAAAGAAGGGGATGTAGCGAAGCGCAAGGAAATCCTCAAAAAAGCGGAACAAATCGTCATGGATGAAATGCCTGCGTTGCCAATCTACTATTTCACCTATGCGTGGGTGAAGCAGGATAGCGTAAAAGATGTGGGAGTAGATGCACTCGGGTTCATCGACTTCAAGTACGCTTCCAATCAAAAGTAATCATAAGTCTATGAGGGAGTGACTGGCGTGCGTCCGATCATTGGTGTGGCATGTACGAAAATGTATTTTCCGAAGAATGATCTCGACCAGTTTTTCTATGTAGGTTCAGGCTATGTGAACGGAATTGCGCGCTGTGGCGGTACTCCACTGATCTTGCCACTGCTGACGATTCAGGATGCTCCGTTTCGTGACATGATCGAATCCCTGGACGGCTTGATTTTGTCCGGTGGTGAAGATCCATCGCCGCATTTGTACGGAGAAGACCCGCTGCAAGGGCTGGGCGATATCAATTACGAGAGAGACATCACAGAGCTGGAGATTATCAAGATTGCGCTGGAGCAAAAAAAGCCAATCCTGGGCATTTGCCGCGGGATGCAAATTTTGAATGTGGCGTGTGGCGGCACCCTCATTCAAGATATCCCGAGCCAAGTACCAGGAGCATTACAGCATGCGCAGAAGGGTTCACGGCAATATGGGGCGCACAAAATTACGCTGCAACCTGGCTTTGTAGCGGATGCCCTCGGAATGACAGAGGTGCTCGTGAACACCTCTCACCACCAAGCGGTCAAAGACATAGCACCGGGCTTCAAAGTCACAGGATGCGCGGCTGATGGTGTGATTGAGGCGATGGAAAGCCTCGACGGGCTACATGTAGGCGTACAGTGGCATCCAGAACGGATGTGGGCACACGACGACGACATGTTGAAGATTGCCGAGGCATTTGTTGCTCGGGTAAAGCAGTTGAAGCTGCAAGCGACTAACTAGAATAGAAATAAGAGAAACCGTTCTGGGATTGCCTAGAGCGGTTTTTTGCATGCGGGAAGGCTTCCCCGTGCGGTTGCACATGTCAATGGTAGAAGCGTAATTGTTCAGTGATAATAGAGTTTTAGACCGGAACCCCTTATGGTGCAAGAGGTCTCGGTCTTCTAAATCACCAGGTAATTGAAAAAAGTTTTAGACTATACGTCAGAATGAAACAATCCATGGATTTAAACGAAATAATACAGACTTAGACTGCTCCATTGATCTGTTCCAACTGGAATCATTTCCCTTCCCATTCGTGAATACAGCAGTTTCTCAATCTACTTTAGCAGTTACTCTTCCAGCAGTTGCTTAGCTTCCACTTGTTCCGTCATTACGATTTAATTGTCCTTACGCACTAACAGTGAGTAACACTCCACATGAGTGGATGGATTGGGCTTCATTTTCGTAAGGCGAGCTTTGTTTTACCAACCGATCTTACCTTTGCTGAATTCCGTTGGACTGTCTTCCGTCGTTTTACCCTATTCCGAGACCCCGGCCCTCGAAGGATTGCAATTACACTTGAAGCGGAGACTCCAGGAAAAGAAGGGAGTGCAGCGGTGACGATAACTGCTCTGAATCCAGGTTGATCAGGGTTGATAAACGATCTAAATTTTGCCGTAAAATTTCCTTTGGCGTCTGTAATAGTAAAGGCAGGAATTACGACACCAAAAGTATTTTCGGTTGCAAAAACGACTACGATCCCTGCTTTAGGACGTCCGTTCACCTTGACTTGTCCCGAGAGATTCGATGTTTCCCCGGCTACGATTATGGTTGGTACGGCGATCATGGTCATCGTAGCTTTTTTTCGTTTTGTTCCCTTTATTGAACTCACACCTCAACACCTCCATTAACAGTTATGGTATTACAGCATTACCATATGAAAATGGGGGGAGGTTTGTCTGTGCGAATGGAGAGATGTTTGCAGGAAATGCTAGCCCTCTCCGCTTAGAGCAGATGCATCTTGGCTTCGCCTCGTCCCACTTCTCTTGTCATCTATTGATTCTCTATTTGCAACGCCTTTCCTTTAGTCCATATTCGGGTTAAACTGCCCGTTCGTTTAACTTGGCCGCCAGTCTAGAACTTTATTATCCAGTCTAATACTTTATTAATTAGTCTAAATCACTATTATCTCTGCACAGTAGTGAAACAAGGATAAATGACAGGCAGAATCGAATTTCACGTAAGAGAATGGATTTTTGTGAGGTGAGTTTTTGAAGAAAATAATTGTTGTTATTTTGCTTTTTCTACTCGTTTTTCCGAGGTTCCTCTTCACAGAGTATTTTGCTGAACGTGAAATGAAAATGATAACCACAAATTATTATCAAGCGCTAATTGATGAAGACTACCTAACCGCTTTTGAGATGCTTTATCTTTATGATGCAAACGGCAGGCACCCAGTTGATGGGACAACGTTAAGTAACCAGGAAGCGAAAGAATTTTATATGAAAAAGGTCGCCTTCTTACAAGCTCAACAGTATAAAATGAAAGACTTTGAGATCACAAAGATTAGATACGAAGATGGGCATACTGCCTTTCTTGAAATGAAGGTTGAAGTTGAGCAGAGTGGACAAAGATTTGAATATGCTGAAACCGTACATGTATGGGAAGGAAAGGTATGGATTATGGGGGAGGAGAAAGATCCGTTCACAAAGTATCGGGATGGGAGAATGAATGTTGACATTCCAATAGCCCCTGTAAACGGAGCATAGAGGTGAGAGAAATGTTAAAGGTCGGAGATTTTGCTCCCGTCTTTACGGCGATGAGCACGAAAGGAACCATTGATCTTGCAGCACACATCGGAAAGGAAACTATCGTCCTCATCTTCTATCCCGGAGATGATACCCCGATTTGTACGAAACAGCTATGTGTAGTGCAGGATCACTACACCAAAATCGAACAAGCAAACACCGTTGTTTTTGGCGTCAATCCAGGTGGCATGGACAAGAAACGCTCGTTTGCTAATAAGTTCCGTTATGAATTTCCGTTGATCATGGATGAAGATGAATTCATTCGAAAAGCGTACAATGTTGGAAAAGTTCTCGGGTTGTTTTTCCAGCAACGCATCGTATACATCATCGGAAAAAACGGAACGATCTTATATGCCAAAAAAGGAAATCCTCCAGTATCAGAATTGCTACAGGTAATCGAAAACCAAGCCTAGGACGTTCTCGCTTGCGTCAATGGAACAAAACAGGGATAATAGGGATGAGAATGTATGTTTGGTGGGTATCCCTATGAAAAAAATTCTTCACTTGGATATTGACGCATTTTTTGCGAGTGTAGAGCAGTTAGATCGCCCCGAACTGCGAGGGAAGCCGGTCATTGTCGGGGGAACTGGCAATCGAGGTGTCGTATCGACCTGTAGCTACGAGGCGCGCAAATACGGTGTTCGCTCCGCAATGCCCGTCGCCATGGCGAGGAAAAAATGTCCGCAAGGCTATTATTTACCTGTCCGCTATAGCCGTTATATCGAAAAATCTGCTGAAATCAGACAGATCTTTACTTCTTATACAGAGCGTTATCAAACAGTGGGTCTAGACGAGGCTTATTTAGACGTGTCCCATTATGAAAATGCGGTCCCCATCGCCCACGATATCAAGAGGCGAATCAAGCGGGAGACCGGACTTACTTGCAGCATCGGACTTTCCTACAATATGTCGTTAGCTAAGATTGCCAGTGATTTAAAAAAGCCAGATGCTTTTGTAATCATCCGACCTGAGCAGGCATTGGATGTGCTGCGGTCTCTGCCAATTGGCACCTTGCATGGAGTCGGCAAAAAGTCACAAGAGCTGCTTGCGAAAAAGGGGATTGAGACGGTAGAAGATTTTTGGCGGCTTTCACTCGAGGAGGCCACTACCTTATTTGGGAAGTTCGGTCGTTCCCTCTATTACCGGGCGAGAGGAGAAGACAATCGCGAAATCGAAATGGACCGCGCGCCGAAATCATTGAGCCGCGAAACGACACTGCCCTTTGATTTGTTTGACAGGGATGCGATTGCTCCGATTGCCACCTCCCTCTTGCGTGAGGTCGAAGAGGACATCCGCGAAGAAGGCGTCGAGCCCCAAACGATTACACTGAAAATCAAGTACGCGGACTTTACCGAACGGACCAAGCAGCTTAAGGCTGTAGCCGGGGCCAATTGGCAGGAGCTGTTGGACGATCTACTCGACGCCTTTGACTATACAGCAGGGGTTCGATTGGTGGGCGTAGGCTTTTCGAATTTTGCCGAGCAGCAAGGGGAGCGGTACGAACAGCTCTCGATGTTTTCGTGGAAGCTGGGGAAGTAAGGGAGGGAGAACGGTGGAGACAGAGAATGCCTTTCATTGCTGTGCGACCTGTATTCATTTTCGCGTGGAGAAAGTGACAGGGGGAGTCAGCTATCGATGTTCTCGTCTAACCTATGAGACGCGTCCGGACTATCGATTTCAATGCTGGACTCCGACAGAGAAGGTCAAGCGACTGATGGAAGCACGTAATAATCAAAGATAGCGACAAAAAGAGGCACCCCTTCGTCAGTTTCGACAGAGGAGGTGCCTTTTCTATTCAGTTGTCAGGTCGAGGATCATCACTTCCTCCGGACCATCCATCTCGCCATTTGTGGTAAAGCCGAACGACTCATACAGCTTGCGAGCGAACTCGTTTTCAGGATGAATACTCAAGTAAATGCGCGTACAGCTGTAGCGTCTGCCCATTTCTTCAACGAGCATGTTCAGGAATTTTTTGGCGTACCCCTTACCCTGATGGCGACCATCAATCATAAAGCGATCCAGCCAAATTCGGCCATTCTCTACTTCGATTCCGTGCATGGCATAACCGACAGCGATGTCCTTGTCATACAGACCGCATGATATCCATTCCGGTTCAAAACCTGATTGGGCGATGGAAAAAGCGTTGCTCTCGATGAAGGCGTGTTGGCCTTCCTTTACGGTCAAACAGGCAATTTGCCGCCAGTTTTCTTTCGTAATTTCACAAATAGACAAGCTCAAAATTTCATCTCGCTTTCCTTGATATTGAGGCTGGTGGATTTGCTTGCTTTTAATTGGACAAAAAGTAAAATGCCGAAGCCAAGGATGGATGCTGCGACGATTAGGAGGGCAGACGATACAGGAAGTAAATCCGTCAAAATTCCCCCTGCCAGTGGGCCTGCAACCATTCCGATCCCGTGAAACATATTAAAAAGAGAGTAGGCTGTGCCGTATGCACCGCTTCCTCCTTGGTCAATGATGGCCCCCAACGTAGCCAAGGTAGGCGATAAGGTGAAACCAATGCTGGCTCCAATCAGGGCCATTGCGAGCATTGCCTGCCAGAGGGCGTCCGCCCACGCTAAAAATGGCAGAAACACAGCCAGCGTCATGATTCCGCCAAACATGAGCTTATACGGATTCATGCGGCTAGAAAGGGAGCCGGCAACGGGGGCGATCAGTCCGTAGGCGAGTGTCATAACCCCAAACAAAAGACCAATCGTTGTCGGTGTCATACTGAGTTTCTCTGTAAAAAATACGGGCAACGTCGGTTCCAGCAAACAAAGGGAAATCTCAGCCAACAGGACGATTCCAGCGATAAAGATGACTTGCGGATTGCGAATGAATCCACCGACATGAAGCTTTTCACTGACAGTTCTCGTCGCGTCTTCCTTCAAGAACAAGTAGACTAGCACAATGTTGATTACGGTAAAGGCTGCTGCTGCCAGGAAAGGCATGCGATGGCCACTGATTTCAAACAACCATCCGCCAATCGGCGCTCCGAGCAATGTACCGGTCGAAATCGCCGTCAATGCAATTCCCATAACAGTTCCGCGCATTTTGGATGGGAACAAATCCGCCAAGAGGGCAAGGGCAGTTGGCCATGTAGCCGCAGCAGCTATCCCTTGAACGAAACGCGCGGTAATCAACAAGGCCATTGTTTCAGAGAAAGCAAATAATAATGTGGAAGCGGCGAGGCCGAGCAAGCCGATCAAAAGCATGGTACGTCTGCCGACCCGATCAGATATCGGTCCGAAAATCGGCGTGGCGAGGAGCATCGCTATCGCATAGCTGCTAAACAGCACGCCCATCATGGTAGAGGAGGGCGCAAGCATTTCCGTAAAATAAGGAACAATCGGAATCAACAAGCTGTACAGCAGCATGTCGATAAAAAGGATCAGGATGACAAACAAGAGTCCTATTCGTTGTTGTTTGGTCATTTGTGTAAAAATGGACATGATGGAACACCTCTTAACTATAAAAACTATTTTTGTTTTATTGGTTTTCTTGCAAAAAACGATATCGTGGTCTTCCAAAGTAGGTGTGGTGACCACGAGTCATTTGTTACCTTTTATCCGCTAGTACCAATCCAAACAAGAGGACATCTACAATAGCGGAAAGCGCCTCTGAAACTGTAATTTGGTTTTTCATGTAAAAGCGCTGATCGAGTGTAGAATTCAGCGCATCGACAATAACCTTCAGCATGAGCGTGACGTCCATGTTGACGATGAGTCCTTCTCGAATCGCTTGCTCGAGAAGGACGCGAAGCGTCTGCCAATCCTCGGATAGAGATGCCTCGACTTGGGCATATTGCTCAGGATAATATCGCTTCATCTGTTCGAGGATGCGCAAATCATAAAATTCATAGTGTGTCGGTAAAACCATCATGACACCTTTGATCTTATCGATAAGAGAGAGACTGTTGTCTGCGAGAATTTGCTGTGTTTTTTCATCGCCCTCATCAAAGGACTGTTGAATGATTGTTTCCAGAATTTCCACCTTGGATGAGAAGTGCTCGTACAACGTGCGTTTGCTGATCCCAAGCCGCTTCGCCAAATCATCCATGGAGAATTTCATGCCTTTATCACGAATCTCTTCTATAAAACCTTTCATGATCCGGTTTTTCATTGCAATCGCCCCCAGCCAAAAAAGCATAACTGAAAACTATAAAAACAAAAACAGTTTTCTTGGTAACGTTATTTTACACAGGATGACAGAGCAATGCAAGTGGTGATCATGCTTTTTGTTTTGCAACCAAGTGGTCGATTATGGTATAGTAGGTGCCGAAATCGCGGTTGATTGCTTCACATCATTTGGAGGTGCCCCGTGTTTTTAGAGAAGCTGATGCCTAGTCAGTTCGTCGAATCAATCCATCACATTGACATAGATCAATTGAAACGAAATAACATCCGTGCGGTGATTACAGACTTGGATAATACCTTGGTGGAATGGGACAGGCCACATGCAACTGAGGAAGTCATCAACTGGCTTGCTCAAATGCATGAGGCAGGCATACAGGTCACTGTTGTCTCCAACAACAACAAGGAGCGTGTAGACCGCTTCTGTGCCCCATTAAATCTCGGGTTTATTTATGCGGCCAAAAAGCCGACAAACCGTGCCTTTTTGCAGGCAGTGCGGCAGATGAATGTAACCATCGCTGAGACTGTTGTCATTGGCGATCAATTGTTTACCGATGTGCTGGGAGGAAATCGATTAGGATTTCATACGATCCTGGTTGTTCCTGTAGCCCAGACGGATGGTTTTTGGACGCGCTTTAATCGTCAGATGGAGCGTGTGGCCCTTATTTGGATGGAGAGGAAAGGAATGGTTTCGTGGAGGAGAAAAGCATGACGGAACAAATGCATGGCTCTTGTGCTGGATGTGGGATTGCCATTCAGACAGCAGATGCAAAAAAGCCTGGCTATGCACCTGAATCCGCGCTTGGCAGAAAGGTAGTCATTTGCCAGCGTTGTTATCGCATCAAACATTATAATGAAGTGGCTCCGGTAGGAATGGGCGATGATGACTTCCTCAAAATTTTGGATGGCATCGGTTCTACGGAGTCTCTTGTGGTAATGGTAGTCGATATCTTTGACTTCCAAGGCTCCTGGCTCAAGGGTTTGCCACGATTTGTCGGGAAAAATCCAATTTTGCTCGTGGGTAACAAGGTCGATCTGCTGCCGAGAAACATCAACCTGAACCGCGTGCGTAACTGGATGCAGCACGAAGCAAAAGAACGCGGACTGCGCCCGGAGGATGTCGTACTGATCAGCGCGCAAAAAGGGCTTCATATCGATGAACTGTTGAATCGCATTGGAGAACTGCGCAAAGGGCGAGATGTTTACATTGTCGGTGTGACCAACGTAGGAAAATCGACCATGATCAACCGCATCTTGCATGACTACGGTGCGGCTGAGCTGGAGATCACGACTTCGCCGTTCCCGGGTACGACGCTGGACAAGATCGAGATTCCGCTCGAGGATGGCCGCTCCATTTTTGATACGCCGGGAATCATTAATCGCGACCAGATCGGACATATGGTATCCCCGACTGATCTGAGAAAGATTACCCCGACTAGCCGGATCAACTCCAAGGTGTATCAGCTCGATGCTGGACAATCACTCTTTTTGGGTGGTTTAGCCCGTATCGACTTCGTACGGGGAGAGAGACAGCCGTTGATCATCTATGTCGACAATGACCTGTATATCCACCGTACGAAGCTGGAGAAAGCAGACGAAGTGATGCAAAAGCACCATGGAACCTTGCTGGTACCGCCAACAGGGGAGGAAGCTGCGAAAGCACTTCCACCATTTGTGAAGCACACCTTTAAAATCAACAAGTCCACCATGACGACTGACATCGTAATTTCCGGTTTGGGCTGGGTCAGCATCCAAGGGAAACACGAAGCGAGCGTTGTCGTGCATGCACCTAAAGGCGTAAGTGTTGGGATGCGCAAAGGGCTGATCTAGCTTAAACAAGAAAAGTCGAGTTAGCCTTGCCCCTTGCCCATATGCTAGAGAGAGACGTCCGGGGAGGAAAAGCTCCATGATTACAAGCAAAACACAACTGGTTGGCCTATTTGGGCATCCAGTTTCCCACTCGCAATCACCGATGATGCACAATACCGCTTTTTCAGAGATCGGGTTGGGATTTGCCTATGCTGCGTTCGATGTTGAACCGGAAAATCTGGAAGATGCAGTCGCGGGTATTCGTGCGTTAGGATTGAAAGGGATTAACGTCACGATCCCCCACAAGGTCGCTATCATGCCGATGCTGGATGAAATCGACCCGCTTGCCAAGCGAATCGGGGCAGTCAATACCGTTGTTTCTCGTGATGGACGCTTGATCGGCTACAACACAGATGGTATGGGCTATGTTCGTTCGCTTGTGGAAGAGACGGGAATCGTTCTTGAAAAGCAAGTGGTCACCATGGTAGGGGCTGGAGGCGCTGCGCGTGCAGTGGCGTTTACCTTGGCTGAACAAGGAGTCAAGGAAATTCGCATCATCAATCGTTCCCGGGAAAGAGCAGCGGTATTGGCTGAGCATGTCGGAACGATTGTACCTACGAAAATCGTAGAACAGGGCGAAGGGTCAGCTGCCATCGCAGACTCTTCGCTGTTGATTAATACGACATCGATCGGAATGCTGCCAAACGTACAGGAGACCCCTGTGCCAGCGGAATGGCTTCATTCTGGTTTAACCGTTAGCGATCTGATCTATAACCCGCTCGAAACTCGTCTGCTCAAAGAAGCGCGTGCCATCGGTGCCGCTGTTCATTCCGGAATCGGCATGTTCGTGAATCAAGGTGCACTGGCTTTTGAGCTGTGGACGGGCGAACGAGCACCAACTGGGGTTATGCGTGAGGTCGTCTTGCAACAATTAAAGAAAACAACCTGATTTTGCAGGATGTAAAAGGAGGCATTGCCAATGTTGACCGGCAAGCAAAAGCGCTTTTTGCGCGCAGAAGCACATCATCTCACCCCTATTTTCCAAGTTGGAAAAGGCGGCGTAAACGAAAATATGATTACTCAGATCAAGGAAGCGTTGGAAGTACGTGAATTGATCAAGGTAGCGATTTTGCAAAACAATAATGACGATAAACATCAAGTAGCAGAAGATCTGGCGGCAGGTGCAGGGGCAGAGCTCGTGCAGTTGATCGGCCATACGGTTGTCTTGTACAAAGAGTCCCGGGAGAACAAGACGATCAAGCTGCCATAAGTGACCTGCATGCGATGAGACAGCCAATCAAGCAAGTAGGGATCATGGGAGGTACGTTTGACCCGATTCATTGCGGGCACTTGCTGGCGGCTGAACAAGCCAGAGAGCAAGCGGGCCTGGATGAAGTCTGGTTTATGCCTACACACATTCCACCGCACAAAAAGAGAGAGAGTCTGACGCTGGCGAATCACCGCTTGCAAATGGTTCAGCTTGCTGTGTCTGATCACGAGGTGTTTCGTGTAACAGATGTGGAGTTTGACAGAAAAGGTCCATCGTACACCTATGACACGATGATTCAGCTCATCAGGCAGTTCCCGGATTGCCGGTTTTCCTTTATCATGGGAGGAGACATGGTAAAAATCTTGCCCAAATGGTACCAGTACCAAGAGCTGATTCATATGGTACGCTTTATAGGTCTAGCGAGGCCTGGAACCGAACTAGACCTGAAATCGAGCGAGGCCGTCACATTTGTGGAGATGCCTGTTTGGGACATTTCCTCCACGATGATTCGCGAGAAGGCAGCTGCCAGGAAAAGCATTCGTTATCTTGTACCTGATGCCGTGGAGCGCTATATAAAGGAGAACCGAATCTATGAGACTTTTGGATAATCGGGAAGAGCTTCTCGTTCGCGTACGGCAACAAATGCATGAAAAACGCTACAAGCATACGCTTGGGGTGGCTGCGTCAGCTCGCGAGCTGGCAGTGAGATTCGGGGCTGATCCTGACAAAGCCGAGCTTGCTGGACTATTGCACGATTACTGTAAGTGCTGGCCTGTGGAAAAAATGTTCGAGATTCTCGTTCGCCACGATATGCCTACAGAGCTTTTGGAAGGGGAAAAAGAACTGTGGCACGCCTTTGCAGCAGCCATTGTGATTCAGACTGACTTAGGTGTAACGGATGCAGATATTTTACAAGCTGTTCGCTACCATACAACGGGTCGGGCTGGCATGTCCCTGTTAGAAAAAGTCGTCTGTGTGGCAGACTATATAGAACCAAACCGGGTTTACCCTGGTGTCGATTTTATTCGCGCCAAAGCCATGCATGATTTGGATGCCGCCTTGGCACTCGCCTTGGGAGGCACGATTCAATTTTTGATAGAGAAGCAAAAGACGGTTTTCCCGTTGACATTGACTGCATATAACGATTTGGTTTCCCGCAAAGGGGGAGAAGGAGGGTTTTGATGGTTAAAACAGTAGAAGATTTGGCGCAGTTGGTTGTGAAGGCAGTAGAGGACAAGAAAGCAGAGAACTTAAAGGTGCTCGATATTAGAAAGCTGTCCGTGATCGCAGACTATTTCATGATTTGCCACGGAAACAACGAGCGTCAAGTACAGGCAATTGTTCGCGAAATCCGTGATCAAGCCCACAAAAACGGCTTTGACGTCCGCGGTATTGAGGGAGCGGATGAAGGTCGCTGGGTACTGGTTGATCTGGGCGATATCGTTATTCACGTTTTCCATCGCGAAGATCGCGAGTTTTACAATCTGGAGCGCCTGTGGAAGGACGCAGAGGAAGCTTCCTTCAGCGTGCAAGGGTAAGGACAGATGGCATACGCACATATGGCCGCAGTATATGACAGGCTGATGGCGGATACTCCTTATGACCAGTGGCTCGATTGGGTCGAGCGTCATTGGACAAAGGGAGAGAAGCCTGTGCGGGTCATTGATCTTGGCTGTGGGACTGGCACGATTGCGATCCCACTCGCCAAGCGGGGATACCGTGTTACGGGAGTGGATCTCTCAACAGAAATGCTTGCGATCGCCTATGACAAAATGAGGCAGGAGCAAGTGGATGTAGCGTGGGTGGAGCAGGATATGCGCGAGCTGTCCTTACCTGAAGCGGACGCGGTTATCTCTTTGTGTGATTCATTGAGCTATCTTACAGAGGAAGCGGATGTGCAGGAAACGTTCAAGCGTGTTTTCGCTCATCTCGCGCCCGGTGGGAGTTTTCTGTTTGATGTGCACAGTCCGTACAAGATGCTGCACATTTTCGGAGACGAGACGTTCACACATGTAGAAGAGGAAGTTTCGTACATTTGGCAATGTTTTTGCGACCCGCTGCGACTGGAGGTAGAGCATCAGTTAACGTTTTTCATTCGTCAGCCAAACGGATTGTACGAGCGGATGGAAGAAGAGCATTGGCAACGGGCTTACCAGCCTGTCCAACTGATGCGCTGGCTGACAGATGCCGGCTTCACAGACATTGTCATCACTGCTGATTACTCGGATATGCCGCCAGAAGAAGCGAGTGAGCGCCTATTTTTTTCAGCTCGCAAGCCGAAAAGTTTGACATGATTGGTTGCGATTGACTATAATGGCGTTATAACTACAGATTTCGACGCGTTTAAGAGGAATAGTAGGAATCGGATTCGAGCATTCACAGAGAGTTGACGGATGGTGCAAGTCAACCCGAATCTATCTGAACTCACCTCCCAGCACTTGCCCCCAAGGTCATTCAAGCAATGATTGCGTAAGGGTGAGCGGCTTATCCCCGTTACGGATGAAACAAGTGGGTGAATGTTTGTCATTTGCCAATCTGGGTGGTACCGCGGGAATGTTAAATAACCTCTCGTCCCTTTCGCAAGAGCGATCTGGGATGTGGGGTTTTCTTTTTTTTACCTATTTTAAGATGGGAGTGCTTTACCATGGTATTCAGTCATCGCAATGTCGAAAAGAAGTGGCAGCAATATTGGGAGCAGAACAAGACCTTCAAAACCTCCGAGGATGAAGGCAAGAAAAAGTTTTACGCACTCGACATGTTCCCGTATCCATCTGGAGCTGGTCTGCACGTAGGACATCCGGAAGGCTATACGGCTACTGATATTTTGTCCCGCATGAAGCGGATGCAAGGATATAACGTTCTCCATCCAATGGGCTGGGATGCGTTTGGTTTGCCAGCGGAGCAATACGCGCTCGATACAGGAAACGATCCGGCGGAATTCACCGAGCACAATATCAACACCTTCCGTCGCCAAATTAAGTCACTCGGATTTTCCTACGACTGGGATCGCGAAATCAACACAACTGATCCGCAATACTACAAGTGGACACAATGGATTTTTACGAAGCTGTATGAGCACGGCTTGGCTTATATTGACGAGGTAGCTGTAAACTGGTGCCCTGCTTTGGGAACCGTTTTGGCGAACGAAGAAGTCATTGACGGAAAAAGTGAGCGTGGCGGACACCCAGTAGAACGCCGCCCAATGAAGCAATGGGTCTTGAAAATTACTGCGTATGCAGAAAGATTGCTCGCTGACTTGGATGAACTGGATTGGCCAGAGAGCATCAAGGAAATGCAACGCAACTGGATCGGCCGTTCTGAAGGGGCAGAAGTAACCTTTGGTATCGAAGGTCATGACGAATCCTTTACCGTCTTTACGACTCGTCCAGACACACTCTACGGAGCAACCTATGCAGTACTGGCTCCTGAGCACAAGCTGGTTGAGCAAATTACTGTACCAGCCCAAAAAGAAGCAGTGGAAGCGTACCTGGATCAAGCGAAGCGAAAGAGCGATCTGGAGCGTACTGATCTGGCGAAAGATAAGACAGGAGTATTTACCGGGGCGTATGCGATCAACCCGGTTAACGGCGAGCGTCTGCCAATCTGGATTGCAGATTACGTATTGATCAGCTACGGAACAGGCTCCATCATGGCGGTTCCAGCGCATGATGAACGCGACTATGAGTTCGCGAAAACATTCGATCTGCCAATCAAGCAAGTAATCGCGGGTGGAGATATCTCCAAAGAAGCGTATACAGGCGACGGAGAGCACATTAACTCCGGCATGGTCGATGGTTTGAACAAAGAACAGGCGATCAGCAAAATGATCGAGTGGCTGGAAGCGGAAGGCAAAGGAAATCGCAAGGTAACGTACCGTCTGCGCGACTGGCTGTTCAGCCGTCAACGCTACTGGGGTGAACCAATTCCAATTCTCCATCTGGAAGACGGCACGATGAAAGTCGTTCCAGAATCCGAACTGCCAATCATGTTGCCAAAAACAAAAGAAATCAAACCATCCGGTACAGGTGAATCGCCATTGGCAAACATCGCGGAGTGGGTAAACACTGTCGATCCGGAAACAGGCATGAAAGCACGCCGTGAGACAAATACAATGCCACAATGGGCGGGTAGCTGCTGGTACTTCCTGCGCTTCATCGATCCACACAATGACAAGGCATTGGCTGATCCAGACAAACTGAAAGAATGGCTGCCAATCGACATTTACATTGGTGGTGCAGAGCATGCGGTACTGCACTTGCTCTACTCTCGTTTCTGGCACAAGTTCCTGTACGATATCGGTGTCGTACCAACTAAGGAACCATTCCAAAAGCTGTTTAACCAAGGGATGATCCTGGGTGAAAACAACGAGAAAATGAGTAAGTCCAAAGGCAACGTCGTAAACCCTGACGATATCATCGACAGCCATGGTGCCGACACACTGCGCATGTACGAAATGTTCATGGGACCACTGGATGCTTCGATCGCTTGGTCGACAAAAGGCTTGGATGGCGCACGCCGCTTCCTGGATCGCGTATATCGTCTGTTTGTGGGTGACAATGGTGAGCTGAACGAAAAAATCGTGGAAACCTCCAACGTGGCTGGCATGGAGCGCGTGTACCACCAAACGGTCAAAAAAGTAACAGAAGACTACGAAGGCCTGCGTTTCAATACAGGTATCTCTCAGTTGATGGTATTCGTTAACGAAGCGTACAAAGCAGAAGTTCTGCCGAAGAAATTCATGGAGGACTTTGTAAAAATGCTGTCTCCAATCGCTCCGCACTTGGGTGAAGAGCTGTGGGAAAAACTGGGACACAGCGAGAGTCTGGCATACGCGGCATGGCCTACGTATGACGAAGCGAAGCTGGTTGAAGACGAGGTAGAAATCGTCCTGCAAATTAACGGGAAAAACAAAGAAAAGCTGCTCATCGCTTCTGATTCGACGAAAGAACAGATGGAAGAGATGGCGAAAAACAACGAGATGATCAACGAACTGATCGAAGGAAAAATGATCGTCAAAGTCATCGCTGTTCCAGGAAAACTGGTGAATATCGTCGTTCGTTAAGAAAAGGACGGTAAGAATAAGAAGAGGAGTGGAACCTGTGAGTGACAGGTATCCACTCCTTTTTTCAAAAATATCGCTTCTTCGTTTTGTGTTAATGCGGCTGGTTACTCAAATTTCGTGCAACGAGTTCCTGATCCTCGGCAAACTTCGCTTGTGTGCGGCGAAATACTTGGGCGAAAAGACCGGGAATACCGTCTTGCAAAGGAATCAGTCCTTCCCCAGTAATTCCTCCGGGCACGCAAACCCTCTTTTGCAGAGTAGGAAGCGTGAATACTTCTTCACGTAAAAGATCTGCCATCCCAATTAACATTTCCGTGGTCATGTAGGTAGCAGCTTCTGCGGAAATGCCTGTTTCTTCAACAGCTTCTTGAATCATTTGCTGCAAAATATAACTGATAAACGCTGGCCCACAACTGACAATGTCAGAAGTAATTCGTAAAAAAGGCTCGGAAATCTCAATAGGCGAGCTAATGTGGGCAAACAGACTCCGTATAAAATGACGTTGTTCCTCGTGGATTCGTGATCCGAATTCACATAAGCTGACACCACTCATGACGGCATTTGTTATAGAAGGAACGACTCTGGCAACCGCGCATGGAACTTGAGACTCCAAATCCGCAAGCTTGATCGGACTGGTGATCGTAATCAATAGGTGGTCTGGCGTTAAGGCAGGAGCAATTTGTTCGAGCATCACGCTATATTCCAGTGGCTTGACGCACAGCACGATCGTTGCAGCTTCTTTAACCAGTTCGGCATTACTATGTGCGACAATGAGCCCGGGATGTTTTTTTGCCAGTTGCTGCGCCTTAGCAGGGGTTCTGTTGCTGATAATGACATGACCAGGCGTCAGCGCCTTGGCTGACAGCAATGATTCAATCAAGATACTGCCCATGCTGCCCGTACCAATGAACCCAATTCTATTCATGGGCATACCTCCCTCCGATATTCTTTTCCCATTCTATGTAGGAGTACCTATGATCATGACCGGATACTGAGCACTTATTGTACCACCAGTCGATCCTTTATCCGTGCAAACATCTTCTCACCAATTCCACCAATCTGTTTCAGGTCACTCGCTGAACCAAACGGCCCTTGTTTTGACCGGTAATCCACGATTGCCTTGGCACGAGCTTCTCCAATTCCGGGAAGGCTCATGAGCTCTTCGATCGTTGCTGTGTTGAGGTTTATGACTGTGGAGGTACCAGTGGTGGATACGCTGGGAACAGACTGTACAAGACCAATGGATGCGGAGGCTGGCGCGGGTGCCCCTTTAGCCGGGATGACAAGAGCAGCTCCATCTGTGAGCGGCGCTGCCAAATTGATCTGTACCAGGTCAGCATCAGGCAGTGCTCCTCCTGCTTTTTCGATGGCATTTGCGACACGCGTACCTGGTTCAAATTGGTATAAACCGGGATTCTTCACTTGTCCCTTCACATCGACATAGAGAGGAGGGGGGAGTGGTTCCTTATCTTTTTCCCTTGGCGCTTTTCCAGGCTTGGCAGGTTGAGCGGTTGTTGAATCATCTGTCAGTTCTTTTGTTTCAAGATCCGATGCTACATAAGCAGGAGAATGCAACGGTAGTTCGTCAGTCTTGTGTGATTGGTCGCGTTGATAGAGCCAATAGCTACAACCGACAAACAGAACAGCCGCAGTCAGCAAGATGATACGACGATAACGCTCCCACCACTCCAGCAGCATAACAAAAAACCCTCCCGTCTTCACATAGCGATACATTCATAGAGAGAACTTGTTCTCTATCAACGATGCTACAAAAAGTAAGAGAGGGTCTGCAAATCTATTTAATGTGTTTTCGCTGTTATCCGATATGCTGCAGCGAATTTTTTTGGCGGCGAAGGTCTACATTCGGGCTGACATAAGGCTCGAAATTGTGCTTTTGCTCAATGAAGATTTGATGCCACAGCATGAAGACCAGAATCGTCCAGATTTTGCGGCTGTAATCCGCATTGCCTTCGCGGTGTTCATCGAGCATGTACAGCACATAGGCCTTATTGATCAAATTATCCACCTTGGATTCGAAAATGATCTCTTTTGCCCATTTGTAAAATTCGTTTTTGAGCCAATGACGAGTCGGAACAGGGAAGCCCAGCTTCTTTCTCATTTGGATCTCAGGTGGTAAGAAGTCTTTCATCGCTTCACGAAGCACGTGCTTGGTCGTGCCGTTGGCAATTTTGTACTTCGTAGGGATGGTAGCAGCAAATTCAAATACCTTCAGATCAATGAAAGGCACTCGCAACTCCAAAGAATTGGCCATCGTCATCTTGTCGGCCTTCATCAAAATATTGCCTCTGAGCCAAGTGTGAATGTCCAAGTATTGCATCTTGGTCACATCGTCATATTCGGAAGCGCGTTTGTAAATCTCTTCTGTAATGGTGAAAGGAGATACATACGATTCCGAACGGGTAATATCTTCCATGACGACACGCTTTTTCATCTCTTCGCTGAAAATCAGTGCGTTTCCGAAGAAGCGTTGCTCAACTGTTTTCGATCCGCGGATGAGGAAGTTTTTCCCTTTTACCTGATCGGGGAGGCGTTCTGCCATGTATCCGATGGATTGGCGCATCCAGCCAGGCATCCCGGAAAACATTTTGAGAGAATGAGGTTCTCTGTAAATATTGTATCCGCCAAAAAACTCATCTGCACCTTCACCGGACAATACGACGGTTACGTGTTCACTCGCCATCTGTGCTACGAAATAGAGCAGGATGGCAGACGGGTCCGCTACCGGTTCGTCCTGATGCCAGATAAGTCGCGGCAATTCATCCATGTACTGCTTGGCGTTTATCACGCGCTCGAAATGCTCCGATCCCAAATACGCTGCGGTTCGCTTCGCATAATCGAGCTCGCTGTAACCAGGAATATCTGAGCCGACAGAAAAAGATTTGACTGGCTCGAATGTACGCAGCATCCCAACGATACTGCTAGAGTCAACACCACTAGACAAGAAGGCTCCACGAGAAACTTCACTAATCCGGTGTTTGTCGACAGATTCGAGCATAACACTGCGCGTACCCTCAACAAAATAGGAGAACGGCTTGCTTTCGTCGGGCTTGAATTCTACATCCCAGTACCTTTCCAGCTTGATCTGGTCGTTTTCAATCACGAACGAGTGCGCAGGCGGTATACGGTAAATGCCAGCAAACATCGTGTCAGGATCAGGTACATATTGGAACGTCAAATAGTGATAAAAAGCGGTTGGATTCACTTCACGCTTGAATCCTGGCAGCTCGAGCAAGCTCTTAAGCTCGCTGGCAACCCCGATCGAATCATTCGTCTCGACATAATAGAGAGGCTTGATTCCGAAATGGTCGCGTGCCCCAAACAGACGTTTTTTACGGGAGTCGTAGATCGTAAAGCCAAACATCCCGCGCAAATGCTTAGGTGCATCTGTTCCTACCTCTTCATAAAGGTGAAGGATGGTTTCAATATCAGAATCGGTATGGAAAACGTGACCGATGTCCTTTAACCATTGCTGTAACTCTTTGTAATTGTAGATTTCGCCGTTACCAATAATCCAGATGTCACGTGTTTCGTTAAACAGCGGTTGATGTCCGCCTTCCACGTCAATGATGCTTAAACGACGAAAGCCCAGGGCGATGTTGTCTTCAAGGTGAAAACCATCGTCATCTGGACCACGGTGCAGGATGACACCCGTCATTGCACTAATCGCTTCTTGTTGAACAGGCTTTTGCCGCTTGTTATAGAGTGATACGATTCCGCACATAAGAAATGACTCTTCCTCTCACTGGATTGCTCCTGCTAACTCTATCATGTATCGACCATCAGCGCAATCTCTTATAAGTGCCAGTGATTGACCTCGAAAACGCTGATTCTACAAGGAAATTAGCCTTTCTTCTTTTCTATTTTTGTCCCCAGTCGGTTAGTTATACTCCCATAGAAGCCATGAATCGTTCGACAAAACGGTTCATGAAAGAACAGGGACGGGGGGATTACAGTGTCAGTATGGATAGCAAGCCTAGCGATGATGATCGGCCTCATTTTGTCCGCCTATTTGCATCCTGCTTGGCTGCTGTTGGCTGCAGGCGTATCATGGGCATTCGTAGCATGTATCCCGTTACCATACCGCAAATACGTTGCATGCTACTCACTGATTTCTATACTAGCAGGTCTCTTTTTTTATGGGTACGAGAATCTCCACAGCTCTGAAGTGAAACCATTGGCAGAAAGAGAGCAGAGCATCTGGATAGAAGGTATCATTGATTCACCTGTGAGACGGGACGGAGATGTAGCACGATTTTTTGTCACGATAACATCCTGGGGTGAAAACCAGCGTGATCAGCACGAGCATCGGTCTCTCGAAAAAATCGCGCTTCGTGTTAAACTTGCCTCTTTCCAGGAAGCAGCACAAATAGAGCAGTGGAGATGCGGGAGTGTTATCGTGGCTCCGATCCGACTCTCCTTACCAGCTACTGCGCGCAATCCGCATGCCTTCGACTACGCCAGCTATCTGTATCGGCAAGGTGTCCATGTCACAGGGGAAACAAGCTATCAAGCGGTTGAGATGACACCTGCTTTTTCCGTGTGGGCGAGCTTTCAAGAATGGCAGGACTCGGGTGCAAGGCGAATTGAATCATTATTTACGGATCCAGAAACAGCGGGTTACATGAAGTCGCTCCTGCTTGGTCTTGGACAAGAGGTGAACCCTGAGCTTGCGGCGATGTATTCGAATTTGGGCTTAAGTCATATCCTCGCGATTTCCGGTTTGCATGTGACATTGGTCAGCTCCATGTTTATGTGGTGTTTGGAACGGATTGGAATCAGAAGTAGACTGGCATTTGTTGTAACGATTTTGTTCTTGATCGGATATGTGCTTTTGGTGGGGGCCAGCGCGTCCGCGATCCGATCTGGGCTGATGGGAAGTGTGGGTCTTCTCTGTCAGGTATTTGGAAAGAAGTTGGACGGCAAGGACGTCTGGGCTGGGGCGCTTATTCTGATGCTAATGCTAAATCCGTATCAGCTGTGGCATGTCGGTTTTCAGCTTTCTTTTGCAGTGACACTTGGTCTGATTATTTTTGTTCCATATAGTTTGCATGTGTTTGTTCGGGTGCCTGTCTGGATTCGTACACTTCTGGCGGTTACTTTGTCAGCCCAGCTCGTTTCTTTTCCGTTTCTCATCTACCATTTTCATTTGTTTTCACCTGTGTCTTGGTTGGTCAATTTGGTAGTGACACCGATTCTCTCGGCCATAGCGCTACCACTCGGGTATATTGCGGTTGTCCTCGATTTCGTCCACCCGTTTTTGGCGGTGATCCCTGTTTGGTTATCGACAGCTATGCTGAAATGGATTCATCTCCCGCTGTTTGCTATTGAAAAAATGAGGCTCCCCTTCACCTATTGGCCGCATCCTTCGTGGTGGTGGCTTGCTTTGTATACCTGTTTTTTGTGTGTTCTGCCCATTTCATGGAGGTTGGGCTATCATCGAAAGCGTGATATAATGCTTACTTTCGTTATATTTCTCACGTTCATTGTAGTGGCCAGACAGCCGTTTTCAGGCGTCGAAGAAGTGCGAATTACCTTCCTAGATGTCGGACAAGGGGATTCCATCGTTGTCGAAATTGGTGATCAGAAGGTATACTTAATGGATGCGGGTGGGACAATGCGGTTCCCCGCTGCTGAACGATGGATGGAAAAGCGTGACCCATTTGAGGTGGGGAAAGACGTCGTTCTACCGTTTCTGATGGCTAGAGGAATCGAGAAAATCGATCGTGTCATCATGACGCATGGCGATCTGGATCACATAGGGGGATTCAAATCGCTCATTCCTCATTTTTCTTTTGGAGAGGTATTGGTGAATGGAACAGAACCTTCGAAATTGGAGGGCGAGATTGTCCAGCTTTTCCAACAAGAAGGAGTTCCGATACGAACCGGGCTCCCGAGTCAATCGTGGTCAGATGGACCGGGAATCGAGTGGAAGTGGCTGCACCCGGGTGAATCGACCTTCTCAGGAAATGATGCATCTGTAGTACTCCAGTTGACTGCTTTCAACAAGACTGTATTGTTGACGGGTGACATTGAAAAGGATGGGGAAAGTCAGCTTGTTCAAAACGGTTTGACTTCTGTGGATGTTTTGAAAGTAGCCCATCATGGAAGCAATACCTCGAGTACTGAAGAGCTCCTTGCAGTCACGGCACCAAAAGCTGCTGTCATCTCTGCCGGGGTGAAAAATCGGTACGGACATCCTTCGTCCGAAGTGCTGCATCGCTTAAAAAAATCGGGTTCCGCCGTGTACAGGACTGATGTTCATGGAGCGATTACGCTGGTTATTACACCTGCGGGATTGTATTGGCAGGCCCAAATATTGGATACATAATCTGTTTGCAACTTTTTCAATGAGCGAACCGTCTGTAGGGGGGAGAAGAGAATATGCAAGAAGCAGAGCTGATCAGGATGGCGCAATCCGGGGATCATGACGCGCTAGTCGAACTGCTTCGATCTATTGAGACCTCCGTTTACCGAAGCGCTTATTACATTCTAGGGAACGAACAAGACGCGCTTGATGCTTCTCAGGAAGTCCTCATTCGAATTTATCGGAAGTTGGACACTTATCAGGAAAAAGCAAAGTTCTCTACCTGGGTACAACGCATTGTCAGCAACGTCTGTATGGATAAATTTCGCGCGAAGAAGGAAACGGTCTCAATTGACGAGCACGAGTTGATCATTCCTGATCGTAACAACGTAGAAGAAGAAATCCTTCTCACCGGGCTGTCGAATGACATCCAGGAAGCCATCGGAAGATTGCCAAAGCAATACCGGATGGTTGTAGTACTCCGCTATCTGGAGGATTTGTCCTATCAAGAAATAGCGGAGACACTAGATTTGCCGCTTAACACGGTAAAGTCGTATTTATTTCGGGCTAGGCAACAGTTACAGGAGCTGTTGTACGACTACCAGAAAGGGGGGATCGGTTGATGACCAACGAAGAGATTTTTGAACTTATGCAGCGGGATCTGGATGGAGATCTGTTGGAGTCAGAGCAGCAATTGCTCCATCGTTTGATTCAAAAAGATGCTCAACTGCAGCTTATGTACAACCGTTTGAAAGATGTGTCACAACAATTAGAACATCTGCCCCCTGTCGTACCTCCGTTCAGCATCGTAGATTCAATCCTGCCCAAGCTGGAGTTAGCTGCCGCAAAGCCTGCTGCGGTGAAATCTACGATGAACGAGGAAATCCTGCCCACTCTGGAAGTTAAGCGCGAATCGTCTTCGCTGCCGGAATCAAAAAAGTGGAAGCGGATGAAAGTGTGGATGGCCAGTCTTGGTAGTACGGCCGTGGCTGCTTGCTTATTGGTTGGCATGCTTTTCTCGGGCGGTGATGGTAAGAAGGAAGAAGTCGATTCGTTCCAGAACGGAACGGACATGACGCCAGCGGTCATGGAACAACCCAAAATCGTTGGGCCAGATGCTCCCACTCCTCCAAGCAATAATCCAATATCTTCGAATTCCAAAGAGGAAAAGGACAAGACAAAAAAGACGACTAGAACGGCTACTCAGACGAAAAGTAAAAGGCCACCAGCAAAGACCGTTCAAAAGCAAACACCGCCACCGAAGAAATCGAATCCGACACCGCCACCGCCACCAAAGAAAGCTGTACCTCCAACGCCGGTAATAACGGATGATCAACCATCGAGCTGGCCGATCGGACTGGACGAGAATCCGGACAGAGAAGACAAAGAACCTGCTAATGACCATAAGGACGACGGTGGGGATAAGCACGAGGAGAAAGACAAGGGGAAAAATAAAGAGAAGAAAAAAAATAAAGATGATAATGACTAACATTTTTCCGCGTATGGACCGGCACCGCTTGCGGGGATTCTGCGTATAGTACATTATCAAGCACCCCCTGCTTACCGTTTAGGGAGGAGGAATCCCGGGGCTTTTCCCTAAACGTTTACATAGAGGTGCCAACGGATGAAAAAACCGCTACCGATTCATTGGTGGCGGTTTTTTTTCGCTTTGCCCTGAGCAACATGTGCTATAATAACGCAGGTAAGAAGAAGGAAAGGGGAGAAAACGTATGCCACTCCTATCGGCTATTCGCGAAATACGGCAAAAACAATTCTCGCCGATCTACGTTTTATACGGTCCGGAGTCTTTTCTGGCCGAAGACTTTCTGGCGTTGGCCCGTAAAGAAATGATTGATCCAGAATTTATGGATTTGAATATGAGTGTGTATGATTGTACCGAAATAGGATTGAGTGAAATTTTGCAGGATGCGGAAACCTTGCCGTTTATGGGCGAGCATCGATTGGTGATTGCCAGACAAGCCTACTTTTTAACAGGAAGTAAGCCTTCGACGAAGGTAGAAAGCGACCCGGATGCTCTGCTCGATTATTTGCAAAACCCGCCTCCCTATACCACGCTTATTCTACATACAGAAGCTGAAAAGCTCGATGAAAGAAAAAAGCTGGTTAAGACGCTGCAGCAAAAGACGAAAGTGATCTCTTTTCCGTTGCTAAAAGACGGAGATTTGTACGGCTGGATAGAGCGGCAAGTGGGTAAATACGAGGCGAAAATCGATCGTCAGCAAAGCATGAAGCTTGTGGAGCGAGTGGGGGCCGAACTGCGTCTTCTGGACAAGGAAATCGAAAAGATGGCTTTGTTTGTCGGGGTGGGTGAAAGCATCACGGACGACGTCATCGAGCTGCTCGGAGCACGTACGCTGGAGCAGGATGTATTCGCGCTGATTGAACAGGTCGCTTCTGGGAGATTGGACAAGGCACTCAGGATGATGTACGACTGTATGAAAACAGGAGAGGAGCCGATCAAGCTACTGGCTCTCTTGGCGAGGCAGTTCCGCATGCTGTTGCATGTCAAACAATTGGCTCCGCGCGGTTATTCACAGCAACAGGTGGCAGGCATGATTAAAATGCATCCCTACGCGGTAAAAAAAGCAATGGAGCAAGCGCGTCATTTTTCTGAGGAGTCGTTGAAAAAACTGCTGGGCATTCTGGCGGAAGATGATTTTCGAATGAAGTCAGGGCAGGTGGATAAGCGTCTCGCCCTCGAATTATTCATTGCACGTGCGCACGACGAACGCATGAAAAAAAACCCCTAGAAAGGGGTTTTTTTGCGCTTGGTCTCTTACGCTACAGGAGCGCTCAGAACGTTAAGCTTTTTCATCAAACGAGACTTTTGACGGTTTGCTGCGTTTTTATGAATGAGACCTTTCGAAGCGGCCTTGTCCAGCTTTTTCACAGCCACCAGAAGAGTAGATTTCGCCAATGCTACATCGGAAGCAGCGACAGCTTTCTCAAAGCTCTTGATCGAAGTGCGCAGATCAGACTTTTGAGAAGCACGGTGTGCGCGACGCTTTTCGATTGTTTTGGTGCGTTTAATCGCGGATTTAATGTTTGGCATGTGTGTCACCTCCTTAATACGACCATAGACATACAGTCATACAACAAAGTAATTCTAGCATGGGGCGAACCCATTTGCAAGAAAGGATTCGGAATAAAAATGAAGGATTCAAGCAAGCTAGTAGCAGGAGCAAAATAGTCAGTGATTTTTTCACTTTGGATCAAAGGAGCTGATGAATATGGCACATAACATTGATTTGTCCGGTTATTCCATTCGAACGGATCTTGCAGTGGAGGCCCACGAGCTTGCCCAGCAGCAAAACCAGAGTGATTTTGAGGGCATTTGGCTGCAAGCTGACGACAGCGAGCCTAATGTAAAAGTAACGAGATTACATGTGGAAACGGAGGAAGCGGGGAAGGAAATCGGCAAGCTTCCAGGGCATTACCTGACGCTTGAAGTGCCAAAGCTACGGGATAATGATACATCCATTGAGGAGCAGGTGGCCAAGCGATTCGCCGTCGAATTTGCGATGTTTCTCGAGCAACTGGGAATCACCGAGGACAAAAAGGCTCTCGTCGTTGGTCTCGGCAACTGGAATGTGACCCCGGATGCGCTTGGACCAATGGTTGTGGAAAATTTATTGATTACACGCCATCTGTACACGCTGGCGCCTGAAACCGTCGGAGAAGGGTATCGGGAGGTCAGTGCGTTATCACCGGGGGTCCTTGGGATTACCGGTATAGAAACGAGTGAGATTATTTTTGGTGTCGTGGAAAAAAGCAAACCCGATTTTGTCATCTGTATCGATGCTCTTGCGTCCCGTGCGCTGCACCGGGTCAACACGACGATTCAAATATCGGATACAGGGATTCATCCAGGATCAGGGGTCGGAAACAAGCGCAAAGCGATTGATCGGGAGACACTTGGTGTACCTGTGATTGCGATAGGAGTCCCCACGGTCGTTTTTGCTTCCACGATTGTAAATGATGCGATTACGTACCTGCTGGGGCATTTTGGACAATCGATGGTGGAGAGTAAGCGGGCGTTTAACAAACTGGCATTGAGTACGCTGCCGGAGCGTAAGGAACCGTATACAGAAGAGGATTTGCCTGACTTGGAATCCCGTAAGACATTTTTGGGATTGGTAGGTTCACTGCCGGAAGAAGAGAAACGGCAACTGATTCATGAGGTCCTCCGACCGCTGGGACAGGATCTGGTCGTCACTCCAAAAGAAGTGGACGAATTTATTGAAGGCGTAGCGAATGTGATCGCAACAGGCCTGAATCGTGCCTTGCACAGTGCCGTAAATGAAGAAAATAGCGGCTCGTATACCCATTAAGTCATGAAAAGCTAGAGTGAGAGAGAAGAGCTAGAAAAGGGTTCTATCGTCTCTATGAGCCTCATAAGCTAAAGCATAGACAAGCGCGAGGGAAAGTTCTCTCGACGCGCAACCATGCTACAGCTAGAGGAGTGAGACAGATGGCGACGCTCATTCAACGCCAATTCGTTGTTCTTTCCTTTATAACCGCCTTCCTGTTCGTCATGACAGGAGTGCTTTCGCTCGGTGGGAACCGAATCGCAATTTCCTCCTCCGCCATTCAACAGGCTGCTTCTCATATTTCCAGTCTGGCGATTTTGGGGTGGATGGGGCAGGAAATTCCGGTTTTGTCCGAAACTGTGCAAGCACAGGCTGATGATCGTACGAATAGCGTAACGGGTTTTCTCTTTCGCTTGGCAACTAATATACAGCCGGGAGACTTGCGCAGCTTGCTAGGCAGAGAGCTCCCAGGAATGGTGACGACAGAGGATGCCAGGTTTGTCGTACAGGGAAAAGGAGCTTCTCTCGCAGATTTTTATTTGGAGTATCCCGCCCATCCTAGACAGGTAGCAGATCAATCGCAAGTAGTTCCAATCGTAGAGCCAAAACCGGAGGATACCACGAAGTCGGGTAAGACGAAGCCAGCTCCTGTGCCAAACTCAATCACGGAAGGTAGAAAAATCGTTTACATCTACAACTCGCACAATCGGGAATCGTGGTTTAGTGAGACGAAGTCAGTGGGAACCTCGGTCGATCATCCTACAAGAAATATATCGTTAATCAGCAAGTATTTATCAGAAGCGTTGAATGACAAAGGAATTGGTTCGGATGTGAGCACAGACGACATCTATCAGCAGCTGTTGAACAAAAAAATGCATTACTCCTTCTCCTACGCTGAATCTTTGCAAGTGGTCAAAGCGGCAACAGAGAAAAACAAGGAATTGTTCTACTTTTTCGATCTGCATCGAGACACAGCACCACGAGAGCGTACGACGGTCACGATCAAAGGAAAAACGTATGGAAGAGTATTGTTCGTCATCGGAAAAAGAAACAAAAGCTACGAGAAAAATGAGGCGTTTGCAACAGAGCTGCATGAGTTGATGGAAAAAATGTACCCAGAGCTTTCGCGTGGCGTGATGGAAAAAGGCGCAAAAACGGATCATGGCGAGTATAATCAGTCCCTCTCCCCGGGAAGTCTGTTAATAGAAATAGGTGGTACGGAAAACAGCGTGCAGGAAAGCAAGAATACGGCAGAGGCATTGGCTGATGTTTTCGCAACCTATTATCGGCAAGCTGAAAAAGTAGGCAAAACAGTTTCTGACGAGCCTGCAAAGAGGTGACGGGCATGAACGTGACGATGAAGCTGACTGGACTGTTAATCATCTTGCTGGTCGGGGTAGTTTTGGGATTGCAAACGGCTGAGCGTGGAATATCCAAGGTGAGTGGAGTGCCTGAGGGACAGGCTCAAACCTTTTCTATCAAAAAAGTCGATCAAGGGCAAGTAGAGATCGCGGTAATGGGCAAGCAGGTTCAAACTGCCAACCCAAAGGAAATGGTCAACTATGTCAGTCGAATCGGTTTGACTTTGGGAGGAAGCATTAAAAGTGGAGCGCAGAGTTTTGTCGATTGGGTAGGGGATTTTTTTGAACCGTAAAAATGGTTTACGCGCAAAAAGAAGAGGTGCAGAAAGCCCCAGTGACAAAAGACCCGTACAGGCGGGTCTTTTGTGTGTGACCACAGATGTTTCATAGGATCTGCTTAAACAGTGTAAGTGAGGCTACATCAACAATGAAAGGGCTATCATAAAAAAAAATTACATAATTTTTAAAAGTGAATCGAATATTCTTTTTAATCAGTAAAGAGTTAATAGTTAGAATTTATTGTGTTGCGAAAAAATTGAATAAATGGCATAATGTCTATGGATAGGTCTATTTTGGAAGTATATATCGGTGAGAGAGGTGAGCCACGTGTCACATCCTGTCCTACAAATCGAAAACCTGCAAACGCACTTTTTCACGGACCGCGGCCAAATCCCTGCCGTTGATGGCGTGACGATCACGGTACAAAAAGGAGAAGTAGTCGGCATCGTAGGCGAATCCGGCTGCGGAAAAAGCGTTACCTCCCTTTCCGTTATGAAGCTAGTACCCAATCCCCCAGGGAGAATCGTGGGAGGCTCGATTAAATTCAAGGGGGAGGACCTCGTATCTGTCGACGAAAAGCGAATGAGAGATATCCGCGGAAATGAAATTGCGATGATCTTTCAGGAGCCGATGACGTCGTTAAATCCAGTGTTTACGATTGGAGACCAGATAGGAGAATCAGTCCGATTACATACGAAGGCGAGCAAAAAGGACGCAAGAGCACGAGCCATTGAGATGTTGAAAAAAGTCGGAATTCCTCGTGCGGAAGCCATCGTCGATGAATACCCGCACCAGCTTTCCGGGGGTATGCGGCAGCGCGTCATGATTGCGATGGCAATGGCTTGCAATCCAGCGCTTTTGATTGCAGACGAGCCTACTACTGCGCTAGATGTGACGATTCAAGCGCAGATTTTGGACCTGATGCGCCAACTCAACCAGGAAGCAGACACAGCTATTCTCCTCATTACCCACGATCTAGGGGTCGTTGCAGAAATGTGTCACCGCGTCGTTGTGATGTACGCAGGCAACGTGATTGAACAAGGCGATGTTCGTACGATCTTAAAAAATCCGAAGCATCCTTATACGATCGGCTTGTTGAATTCGTTACCGAAGCTGGAAGAATCACAGGAGCGTCTCTATTCAATTCCGGGCAACGTCCCGATTCCGGGTTCGCTTACTGTCGGATGCCGTTTTGCACCTAGATGCGATAAGGTATCGGACCGATGCCGCAGTGAGATGCCAGAATTAAAAGTGGTAGGGGACAATCACCTTTCCCGCTGCTGGCTGACCGAATAACCCGAGAGGAGCATGCAGGTGGCAGAAGATCTTCTGATCGTAAAAAATTTGAAAAAGTACTACCCAATCACAGGCGGCGTTCTTGGAGGGGAAGTAGGTGTAGTAAAGGCGGTAGATGACGTATCGTTTACCGTTAAGAGTGGCGAAACTTTGGGGCTTGTAGGTGAGAGCGGCTGTGGAAAGTCCACGACAGGGCGTTCCTTGCTGCGACTGATTGAACCGACCTCCGGTGAAATCACCTTTGACGGAACAGATGTCATGTCACTTTCCACAGATGCAATGAGAAAAATGCGACGTGACATGCAAATTGTCTTTCAGGACCCATTTGCTTCGCTCAACCCTAGACATAATATTGAGAAGATTTTGGAAGAGCCTTTGATTGTACATGGTCTGGGTTCTTCGGCAGAGCGAAAAAAGCGCGTGCAGGAAATGCTGGAGATCGTCGGTCTGAGCAGTTATCACGCGAGCCGCTATCCGCATCAATTCAGCGGAGGACAGAGGCAGCGGATCGGCATTGCGAGAGCACTGATGCTCAAACCCAAATTGATCGTTGCGGATGAGCCTGTGTCTGCACTGGACGTGTCCATTCAGTCGCAGGTGCTCAATCTCATGCAGGATTTGCAACGCGAATTCGGCCTTACATACTTGTTCATTGCCCACGATTTGAGTGTAGTGCGTCATATCAGTGATCGGGTAGGTGTGATGTACCTTGGCAGAATTGTCGAGCTCACGACGAGTAGCCAATTGTATTCCAATCCGCTCCATCCGTACACGAAAGCATTACTGTCGGCGGTACCTTCGCCAGACCCTGATGCGGTACGAGAAAGAGTTATCCTCCAGGGAGATGTGCCGAGCCCTGCAAAACCTCCAAGTGGCTGTACATTCCATACGAGGTGTCCCCATGTGACAGAGGAGTGTCGTACTGTGCGACCAGAATTTGCGGACACAGGCGACGGTCACTTTGTTGCTTGTCACTTATACAAGTCCTAATCGACAAAAGGGAGTTTGCCTGCCGAATAGGAAGTCTTGTAAAGGGGGGATGCAAAGCAATAGGTATTGTATCGACCATCGACCATCTACCAAAAAGGAACATGCGACCATTATTAGAAAAAGGGGGATGTTTTCATGAAGAAGAGAGTTCTCTCCGCAACCATGACCAGCCTAGTGGCGCTGGCCATGCTGATTGCTGGATGCTCTAGCACTCCAACGACAAAAGCGCCGGCAGAACAATCAAAGACAGAAACTCCGGCAACTACAACTGAGCCTGCAAAAACTGGACCGAAGCAATTAATCGTCGGTCGCGGTGCAGATACAAAAGGGCTTGACCCAATCACGCAAACAGACGGTGAGACATTTAAGGTAACCGAGAACATTATGGATACATTGGTTGGCTTCGCGGATGGCTCAACAGAGCTCGCGCCATCTTTGGCTGAGAAATGGGAAGTAACTCCTGATGGTCTCGTTTATACGCTGAAACTGAGATCAGGCGTGAAATTCCACGATGGAACTGATTTCAATGCAGAGGCGGTCAAATACAACTTTGAGCGCTGGAGTGACAAGAGCCATCCACAGCATGCACCAGAGGGCTTTGAGTACTACGTGAGCCAATTTGGTGGTTACAAGGGTGACGCGACTCACATCATCAAATCCGTGGAAGCAGTCGACCCAACCACAGTAAAATTCACGTTGAATCGTCCGTTGGCTCCATTCCTTGCCAACTTGGCAATGTCTCCTTTCGCGATTGGTTCGCCTGAGGCATTGAAAAAGAATGTTAAGAAATTCAATGAGCACCCAATCGGTACAGGGCCTTTCAAATTCGTAGAGTGGAAGCACAACGACACAATCACGCTTGAGAAAAACCCTGATTACTGGGTCCAAGGATATCCGAAGCTGGATAAGCTGGTGTTCAAGGTCATTCCGGAAAATACGGCACGTCTGACTGCTTTGACATCTGGTGAGATCGACTTGATGGATGGTCTGAACACAGATGATATCCCGGCAGTAAAAGGCAACAAAGACTTGCAACTATTCCTCCGTCCTACCAATAACATTGGATACATCGGCTTTAACGTAGAGAAGAAGCCACTCGACAATCCAAAAGTTCGTGAAGCTATTGCTTATGCGATTAACAAACCTGAAATCGTAACCGCCTTCTTCGATGGGGTTGGAGAACCAGCAGTCAACCCAATGCCAAAAACGATGTGGGGACATAACAACGATATTAAAGATCGTGAGTTCAACCTCGATAAAGCAAAGCAATTGCTTGCTGAAGCAGGACATCCAAACGGCTTTAAAATCAAGTTTTGGGCAATGCCAGTTCCACGTCCGTACATGCCAGAAGGTGTGAAGATTGCAGAAGCAATCCAGCAAGACCTGAAGAAAATCGGGGTTGATGCTGAGATCGTTACGATGGAATGGGCAACGTATTTGGAAAAGACTCGCTTGGGTGAGCAAGAAATGTTCATGCTTGGTTGGACAGGTGACAATGGTGACCCTGACAACTTCCTGACTGTGTTGCTCGACAAAAACAGCATCGGTAGCAATAACTATTCACGCTGGGCAAACGAAGAAGCACATCAATTGATGATGAAAGCACAGTCTACTCCAGACCAGGCAGAGCGCGAAAAAATGTACAAACAAGTACAAGAGATCATCTTCAAAGATGTTCCAATGGTTCCGCTGGCACACTCTACACCAGCATTGGCAGGAAAAGCGAATATCGTAGACTACAACCCGCATCCAAAAGGATCTGAAAGTTTAGAAAAGGTAGATTTCAAGTGAGCTAATTCATAGGAAAAGGGTAAGAGGAGTGCATACCTCTTCTTACCCTTCTTTCATTATTTAGCGATTATTTTATGCAGGAAGGCGAGGAGATGGCATTGCTAGCTTACAGCATTCGAAGAATATTAATGCTCATTCCTGTCTTAGTGGGCATGTCAATCATCGTTTTTTCCATTATTCGTGCCATCCCTGGTGATCCGGCTTTGACGATTTTGGGAGAAAAGGCAACACCACAAGCGCTTGCAGACATACGAGAGGCATTGGGTTTGAATAATCCTTGGTACATACAGTATTTCGATTATATGAAAGATGTTTTGAGCGGAAATCTCGGGGAATCGTTGCAAACGAATGCGCCGATCTCAGATGAAATTATGCCTTATTTGGCGGCGACGACTGAACTTACGATTGTGAGTATGTTGATTGCGGTGTTTATCGGTGTGAATGCAGGGATTCTTTCTGCGTGGAAGCAAAACTCCTGGTTTGACTACTGTGCGATGTTGATCGCCTTGGTTGGTGTATCCATTCCAATTTTTTGGCTAGGTTTGATGGAGCAGTGGGTGTTTGCCCAAGAACTGAAGTGGCTGCCATCAGTTGGTCGCGACGATTCGCGTAATCCCGTAGAGGCTATTACGCACTTTTATATACTGGATACGATGGTCGCTGGTCGTTGGGATCAGCTGTGGGAAGTCATCAAGCACTTGATCCTGCCAGGAATCGCGTTAGGTACGATCCCGATGGCGATCATTGCGCGCATTACACGTTCGAGCATGCTGGAAGTCATGCGTGCCGACTATGTCAGAACCGCTCGTGCAAAAGGGCTGGCACAGTTTTGGGTCGTGTACAAGCATGCGCTGAAAAATGCGATGATTCCTGTCTTGACAGTAATTGGTTTGCAAACAGGGCTGCTGTTGGGTGGAGCCGTTTTGACAGAAACGATCTTCGGATGGCCAGGTGTCGGTCGTTACATTGTGACCGCCATTGGAAACCGTGACTATCCGGTTATCCAATCCGGTATCCTCGTGATCGCGACGATTTTTGTCCTGATCAATCTCTTGGTCGACCTTCTGTACGCCTATATCGATCCACGCATCAAATATCGCTAAGGAGGGACGAAGAGACATGGCACAACCACAATTACAACCACAGGTAGTACCTTTAAAAGTGAAGCAAGAAGAAGTCGTCTCTCCTTGGAAGGATGCATGGAGGACGCTACGAAAAAACAAGCTGGCGCTGGTGGGCTTCGGGATTATTTTGTTTTTCATTGTTATGGCGGTACTAGCTCCATGGATTGCTCCGTATCCGTACGACGAAGGTCAGCTCGTAATGAAAAACAAACCACCTTCCGAAGAGCATTGGTTTGGAACAGATTACAATGGGCGCGATGTGTTTAGTCGCGTTATTTATGGGGCACAAATCTCCTTGTGGGTAGGGACATTCTCTGTCATTGGCTCTGTTCTCGCAGGGACCTTGCTCGGGCTTTTGGCAGGATACTATGGCAGATGGATTGATACGATCATTTCGCGTCTCTTTGATATTATGCTTGCCTTTCCAAGCATTCTTTTGGCAATCGCTGTTGTTGCCATCTTGGGACCTTCTTTGCAAAACGCCTTGATTGCGATTGCCATTATTAACATTCCGACATTTGGTCGCTTGGTACGCGCTCGCGTATTGAGCTTAAAGGAAGAAGAATTCGTCATGGCGGCACGAGCAATCGGAATGAAAAATTCACGGATCATCATGCAGCATATTTTGCCGAACAGCCTCGCGCCAATCATTGTGACCGGGACGATGGGGATCGCAACGGCGATTATCGAAGCAGCAGCACTTGGCTTTCTCGGACTGGGAGCACAAGCGCCAGAACCGGAATGGGGAAAAATGCTCGCTGATTCACGTCAGTACATTCAGAAAGCACCATGGACCGTTATTTTTCCGGGGCTCTCTATCATGCTGACAGTTCTCGGCTTTAACTTAATCGGGGACGGCTTGCGTGATGCACTCGACCCGCGGATGAAGAGCTAGTCAAAATGGAAAAAAGACAGAAGGGGCTGTAGGTACCCGTCCTTCTGTCTTTTCTTATTTATCCTTCTTCCATGAAGGTACGGCACAACTGATTGAAAGCAGGTGCAGCTTTCGTGATGACCTGATGCTTTGTGTTAGGGATCATCTCGAGTTTTGCTTTTGGCAATTTCATGGAAAGCATCTGCGCATAATGGTGCATCCGTTGATCTTGTTCGCCATAGGCAAGTAAAATCGGAAGCTGGATGTTGCCCAGGCGCTCCGTACATTGATAACGATGTCCGGCAGCGTAAAGATATTTCAGGCTTGTGGAATCTGTTTTGGAGGCGTGCGCCGTCCATTTTTCCCGCATTTCTGGGTCAGTGATATGTGAGGAAGTAATCGAACGGGCAAGAAGAGGAACTCCGTGAAGCATCGACAATGCCTGTGCCATCCAGAAACGGCCATGTAAATACAGGTCATTCACTTCGGAAAAACCGCTCACGAGTATACCGCCTTGTGCGTGATCAGGATAGCGAAGACAATATTCAAGGGCGATAGAAGCACCTTGGGAGTATCCCAAAATAAAGGGACGCTCAATGCCGAGTGACGGGATCAGCCTGTGGAGCCGTTCTGCCAGTTCCCCAATAGAATAGGGCTTCTCCATCGGCGAACTGTCACCGTGTCCGGGCAGATCAGGGACAATGAGCTGATACGTATCCGCGAGTGTTTGTTGATAAACAAAATTGATAGAGCCGATGCATGGTGCATGGATACACAATAACGGCTGGCCTTTTCCCGATATGTGAAAAGCAAACTGCTTGCCATCCTGATGGACGAGTATTTGTTCCATTTTCGTTTTCACCCCACCCTTATGTTGTCCGATCCGAAGTAGATTTTTCAATTGAACTCTTCTTTTTTTGATGGAGTAGTGGTATTCTCGCAATAGAATAATTGGTGAAAGCAGGGTGAAGAAGTTGTTTCAAGAGCGCATTTCGAAGCTCCACACGTTTTTGACAGAGCAAGAGCTGAACGCGGTGTTGATTACCTCTCCCAAGCACGTCTACTATTTGACCGGTTTTTTTACAGACCCGCATGAACGGTTTATGGGTCTTGTAATTCCTGCTGAAGGAAAACCTTCTTTGATTGTACCTGCTCTTGATCGTGAGGCAGCGGCAGAGGCTTCGTTCGTTCAAGATATCCATACACATACGGATATCCAAAACCCGTATGAAATCCTCAAGCAAGTGTTGCCAGCGAACTTGACGAAGCTCGGCATTGAGAAAAGTCATATGACTGTCGAACGCTACGAAGCACTTGGACAAGTTGTTTTGGCGTCGAGCTATGTGGATGTGGAAGAGCCACTGCGTGAAATGCGTTTGATCAAATCCGCGGATGAAGTGGATCGGCTAAAGCACGCTGTTCAGTTGGTCGAGGATTCCTTGCGGGAGACCCTGAAAAAAGTCAAGACAGGCATGACCGAGACAGAAATCGTAGCTGAGCTGGAATTCCAGATGAAGCGCTTGGGTGCGGAAGGTCCGTCCTTTACGTCCATGGTATTAGCAGGGGAGAAATCGGCACTGCCACACGGGAAACCAGGAACGCGCCAGGTGCAAGAAGGCGACTTGCTTTTGTTTGATATCGGGGTAGCCGCGAACGGATATGTATCCGACATTACTCGTACCTTTGCTGTAGGCGAGATCAGTGCCCAGCTACAAGAAATTTACGAGACAGTATTGGCTGCCAATGAAGCGGCTATTGCTGAGATTCGTCCGGGTGTGACCTTTGCGCATTTGGATAAAACCGCACGCGATGTCATTACTGCAAAAGGCTACGGAGAATACTTCATGCATCGTCTTGGGCATGGACTTGGGATGGATGTACATGAATATCCGTCTGTTCATAGCCAGAATCAAGAAGTGCTTCGTCCAGGAATGGTCTTTACGATCGAACCGGGCATCTATTTGCCAGGTGTTGGCGGCGTGCGGATTGAAGACGATGTATTGGTGACGGAAACGGGCGTTGAAATTCTCACGCAGTTCCCGAAAAAACTGACTTCTATCAACTAATGAATAAATCGCAAAAATTGAATAAGTATCGAATGGTGCTGGATGGCCTATGCCGTCAGCTTAAAAGGGAAGTCCGGTGAGAAACCGGCGCGGTCCCGCCACTGTAACGAGGAGCGCCTAGCGAATAGCCACTGTTTTTTGTGAGACAAAAAATGGGAAGGAAGCTGGGGGTGTTGATCCGTAAGCCAGGAGACCTGCCATGCGATCATGTACAATCGACCCACGAGGATGGGGCAGATGTGGAAGTAGTCTATGAAAGGGCGCCTTTGTGCCTGCATTTAACTATTTCTACGTTTGTCATGCACCTCCCGATTGGAATGGGGGGTGCTTTTTTTGTGGAGGATTTGGTTCAATTCATTATATACATACAGAAAAGGGGATTACAGATGTTTAAGGCAAACAAAACACATACAGTAATGAAAAGACTAGCTTTCGGTATCATGACAGCTGCCATGTTTTTGGTTTCGGCATGCGGCTCCACTACAACAACACAAGCTCCAGCCAAAACAGAACAAACAGCTACACCAGCTGCAGAGAGCAAGTCTGTAACACTAACCAATAATGGCATTGAAATGACGTATCCAAAAGCACCTGAGCGTGCCGTGACATTGAACCAACACGTCACCGAAATCATGCTGGCATTGGGCCTAGCTGATAAAATGGTCGGAACCGCTTACCTAGACGATCAAATCCTTCCAGAGTTAAAAGCAGATTACGACAAGGTTCCGGTACTGTCTGACAAGTATCCAACCAAGGAAGTGCTGCTGGCAGCGAACCCAGACTTCGTATACGCCGGATGGAAAAGCGGATTTGGCGAAAAGGGCGTAGGATCGATGCAGGATTTGGAAAAGGTCGGCATCAAATCGTACCTGCAAGAATCGTCTAGCAAGCCTGGTCCAACGATCGACGATGTGTTCGCGGATATTACAAACATCGGACGCATTTTCCGTGTGGAGGACAAAGCCAATGATTTGATCAATAAAATGAAGAGTGAAATGGATCAAACGATTAGCAAAATCGGCAAGGTGGACGAGCCGCTTAAAGTGTTCGTGTACGACAACGGGGAAGATAAGCCGTTCACAGCAGCCAACAACTACATGACTTCCTTAATCAAGACTGCTGGCGGCAAGAACATTTTTGACGATATTCAAAAGGGTTGGGCAGAGGTCAGTTGGGAACAAGTAGTGAGTCGCAATCCAGACGTGATTATTGCCGTAGACTACGGTGACAGAACTGTTGATCAAAAACGCAATTTCCTTTTGACCAAAAAAGAACTGGCGGATATTCCAGCGATTAAAAATCAACGACTGGTTGTATTGCCACTGTCTGCTGCTTCTGAAGGCGTTCGAGCACCGATTGCGCTAAAAATTTTGGCGGAAGGACTCTACCCGGATCAATTCAAATAGAGTACGCCCCTTTTAAGGGAGGGAATAGCACTGCAACAGATCAAGTTACCTTATATCATTATCACTTTACTGGTTGGACTTCTTCTCTCGATTACATTCGCGGTTACGTATGGCTCTGTGGAGATTAAGCCGACAACGGTATGGAAAATCGCCTTATCAAAAATTCCGATGTTGACCCAATGGATTGACGTGGATTGGTCCAGTGGGGAGCAAACAATTATTTGGGATATTCGCTTTCCACGTGTACTCTTGGGGGCGATCGTCGGCGCAGGTCTGTCTGTCGTGGGAGTAGCGATCCAGGCGTTGGTTCGCAACTCCCTGGCTGATCCGTATGTGTTAGGTGTATCTTCAGGTGCTTCGGTTGGAGCTACCTCGGTCATTATTTTCGGAGCATTCAGCATGTACGGGCAGTATGCGTTAACCTTTGGTGCTTTTACAGGCTCGCTCGTGTCAATCATTCTCATTTTTACGCTATCTCGTATCGGAGGACAAAACTCGACGGTACGCCTGCTCATGGCTGGAATTGCGATATCTGCGATCTTGTCGGCCATTACCAGTCTCCTTGTTTTTTCAGCGCCGAATGAGCATGGAATTGGGACGGTCCTGTTTTGGTTAAAAGGAAGTCTGGCTGGCGGGAAATGGGAGTACCTGACGATCCCTGCATTGATTGTCGTCATCTGTCTTATCGTCTTAATGGCCCAATACCGCTCGCTCAATGCGATGTTGATGGGCGAGGAGTCAGCGGGGACATTGGGGGTTAATACGGTACAATTCCGCAAGCTACTTCTGGTGATTACGGCACTGCTCACGGGGGTGATCGTGTCTATTGCGGGATCAATCGGTTTTGTCGGATTAATGATGCCCCATATCGTCCGTGTGATGGTCGGATCAGATCACAGACGTGTCCTGCCTGTTAGCGCTTTATTTGGCGCGATATTTCTCATCTGGGTTGATGTAGTCGCCAGGCTTGCCTTTGCACCGGAAGAGCTGCCGATTGGTATTTTGACGGCGCTGTGTGGAGGTCCATTCTTTATCTGGTTGATGTTGCGGAGTTCTTATTCCTTTGGAGGTAACGGACGATGAATTTGCAGGTTGAGAATATATCGGTCGAACTGGAGAAAAAGGGGATCCTGCGCAACGTCAGTCTGGAGGTGCGCTCTGGAGAGTTTGTGGGGCTGATCGGGCCGAATGGCAGTGGGAAGTCCACGTTGCTAAAAAGCATTTATCGCGTACTGAAACCGCGTTCGGGATGGATCTCACTCGATGGCGACGACGTATACAAGCTAACCTCGCGTCAAAACGCTCAGCGAATGGCGGCAGTACGGCAGGAGACCTCTGTCGAATTCGATTTTTCGGTGATCGAAATTGTGAATATGGGACGTGCTCCGCATAAACGGCTGTTTCAGTCCGATAACGCAGAAGACGTTCGAATTTGTGAAGATGCACTACAGCGGGTAGGGATGCATACGTACGCTGATCGTAGCTTTTTCAGTCTATCGGGCGGGGAGAAGCAGCGGGTGCTGATTGCCAGAGCTTTGGTGCAGCAAGCCCAGTTTCTTGTCCTTGATGAGCCGACGAATCATTTGGATGTTCGATACCAGTTGCAGGTCATGGATCTGCTCAAAACGTTGGGAATTACGGTGTTGTCCTCGTTGCATGATCTCAATATCGCAGCGATGTACTGTGATCGGCTGTACGTGATCTGTGAGGGGGAAATCGTTACTTCGGGGACGCCAGAGGAAGTCTTGACACCCAATCTGATCCGAGATGTTTTCGGAGTAGAGACAGAAGTGACGACCCATCCCATTACAGGAAAAAAGCATGTGTATTTCTACTCAGAAGCGATCCGTGTGAAGCCACCTATCCAGAAAGTAATGAGTGGAGCTAATTGATAGGGGGCAAGTGAGTTTCTTTGATTTTCATAAGAGGGGATGCCCAGTCGGCGTCCTTTTTTGTTAAGCTGACAGCGAAAATAGAACAAATTACCGTCACTCATTCGAGGAGCCCGAGCTACTTGTTCCAGGACAAATCGAACCGCATTCGCGTCTCGGTTACTTCTGGCGCCAAGAACTTTTCGTTCCCAAATCCGAATACAGGCACGATCTGGCAATGGAAACCGAGACTGTTGTTCTGTGAAAATAAAGTTTTAGACTGTAAAATAAAGTGCTAGACCGAAAAATAAAATATTAGACTGAGGAAGAGTTATTGAGCTAAGAGTGGAACCGCCAGTAAAACGCGGTTAACTTAACTAGTCAGAATGGATGGCTTTACAGTATTCAATGTAGAGTTGCCCGCATTTGATACGGGATCTTTGTCCCGACCAGCCTCAATCATAGTAATGACAAGTAGGGATGAACAATATAGCGCTCGGGATCAAGTCCCACGGGAAGGAACGTTCGACCCGGCTACCTTAATCCTCGAAGCAAATGCAAAAAGGATCAACCAGGAAGTTCTGGTTGATCACATAATACGAACGGGCAGTATAGCGCTAATGAAGGTTGGAGGGAAAGCAATGTATGTAACTACGGATAGATTGATAATCCGAAGTTTTGAATTAGAGGATTGGTCAACAGTTCTAGAATATACTGCGAACATAAGTGTTATGAAATATATACCTGAAGGGGTTTATAACAAAGAGACAGTCAAAGAATTAATAAAGAAAAACATCGGCGAACAAGCCCAAAATTTCCCTGTTGTATTAAAGGATAATGGAAAGCTTATAGGTCATATTGTTTTTCATAAATATTTTGGTGAGCATACATATGAAATTGGGTGGGTGTTCAATCCCAGCTTTCACAATCAAGGTTACGCTTCTGAAGCAGCATTAGCCATATTGAAATATGGATTCGAGGAACTAAATTTACATCGAATAATTGCAACTTGTCAGCCAGAGAATTTTCCATCATATCGGGTTATGGAGAAGATTGGAATGAGACGAGAAGGTTATTTCAAGAAATGTATTCCCCATGAAAATGAATGGTGGGATGAATATTACTACGCTATTTTGAGGGAAGAGTGGAACTAACGGTCTTCAACTATCGGATAACGATAGCTGAATAAAACATCGGCGAGTCTAAGACTTTATTTCCAAAGAACAACTGTTATCGCCTCGCAACGTGTCTATCATGACAGCCAGTATCCAAGTCATATCAAGCTCCCTCTCTTTCGTTCTGGGGGAAGCAAGCAATCTTCAGGAGGTATCTAAAGCATTATGACAATTTACAGTTGCAAACAATGCAAGTTCCGTTACGACGAGTGGCTAGGTGATACGAAAAATGGCGTCCCGCCCGGAGTGCCTTTTCCTCATTTAGCGGGTTCTGTGTGTACCGATTGTGGGATGAACGCAGAAGGACGGCACTTGCCGCTTCCTGAAACCAAGTACACGAACGTAGAAGCTACGTATTACGATCAGTTTGCCGGGAAGGCCAGCATCGCTTTTTATCGAAACTGGTTGCTAAGAGAAGTGGAGCAATCACCTGTCTCCGTGCTAGAGCTGGGTGTTGGAACAGGGAGAATTGCCATTGAGCTGGCACGGAATGGCTTGTCCGTCTGCGGGATCGATTGGAGCCCGGATATGCTTGCGATGGCCACCAAAAAGAAACGGCGCATATTAAAAGGGAAAGAAGAACTGCTGGAGCTAGTAGAACAAAATATGTGGGAGCTGGAGCTAGATCGGCCATTTACGCATGTGCTACTTCCGGAAGGGATTTTTCAGCAGGCCACCTGTAGAGACAAGCAACGTCAATTGCTTTCGATCATCCACGATTACATAACGGAGGACGGAACAGTGGCAATTGACTTACTGTTGCCGCCAGTCAAAAATCAATGGGAAACGATGCAACGCAAATTCGTTTTCCCGGATCGCATGGTGTATCAAAAGGTGGAGGGGGAAACCTCACTCTTGGATCAAAAGTTCCGATACACGCTTACTTATGAGACTTTTCTTGACCAGATTGAGCAGCCGAGGTATCGCGTAGAGCGCGAGATGGCATTGCTTTTGCCTACAGAGCTTGAGCTGTTATTGGAAGGATCAGGCTTTCGGGTCATCTATAGCAGAGAGAATGTATTCCACAAGCAAGACTTCGAGCCGAGTCAAGCGGACGAAGGCTATGATATGGATCGTTGGCAGCATGGTGGGTATCCATTCGCGGAACCTGCAGGAACACCGGGTGAAGCTACTCGCTGGACAATATTGGCGAAAAAAATTTCTTCAACGACTTTGTAACAAAACGTCTGCTGCTGCATCTAACCAGTATGAATGCGAGTGAAGGAGGTCGCGCCCTTGGAAAAATTGCAGCCAACGATAGATGCTGCATTTGAACAAATCATGAGGGAATATGGGACACGCGTGCTTCGACTCGTCACTTTTCTGGTCAAAGATCGTAGCTTGGCAGAGGATATTACCCAAGATGTATTTGTTAAGGTGTATCGGCATCTTCCCCGCTTTCGGCAGGAGAGCAGTGTACACACGTGGTTATATCGAATCGCGGTTAATGAGTGCAAAGGTTATTTGCGTTCTTGGTCGTTCCGTCATATCCTTCCCCGCTCGTGGATTAGACAGGATGGGGAGCTTTCTACAGAAAGTCTTGTGCTCGATCAAGCCGAGAGGGACCAGCTCGTAGCAGAAGTGTTGCAGCTTCCTCCGCTCTATCGCCACGTGATTGCCCTTCATTACTATGCGGATTTATCCATCGGAGAGGTGGCGGATGTGCTTGGGGTAACGGAAGGAACAGTCAGAACCCGGTTGCATAGGGCCAGACAGCACCTTCGGGAGAGTATGGGAGAGGGGAGGGGCTGGGAATGGACGAAAACCGATGGCTCACGGACTTAAAAGAACGGGCAGATCAGACCATTTTTCGTGATGTGCAATTCACTGCATCGATGGAAGAGGGAGTGCGGCAGAGGGTGAGGCCTGGGACACGGTGGATGACTGGCTGGAGGAAGCTAGCCATGCCGAGCGTTGTGCTGACGATGGGCTTGCTATTGTGGTTTGGGCTCCCCATTCAGGAGGAGAGACAATCTGCACAGCACGAGATGAGACCTCCACATGGACAGACACAAGTCCCCTCTCTGTTGCCAGGGGGTCAAATCGTCGAAGCGGATTTGTGGAAGCTGTCGCCTTATTTGTCATCCACTTATGACAATCAGTCCTTTTCTTATTTGGGAGAAAAGCCTGTCCGTATCATGACAGATCAGGACGGTTTCTTCGAAGGGCAGACGCAGCGAGTGATATGGCTGTTGAATGGGGACTATGCTTCCAAAGTAGAGATCGCTGCTTACAACACCGAGGGGACCCGCTTGTCTCTAGGCAGCTATGAGGTCATGGACCCGTTATACGATGCAGAAGGTCATTTTCCATCAGGGATCGTGTTACCTGAACCGGGAAAATGGAAGCTGGAAATAAGATCGGGAGGCAAACATCTCGGACAAATTTTTGTCGTGGTGAAAAAAGGGATAGCACCTGCGAACCGTCAATTGGTTGGACCTGTCATTCAGCAGTTTTTGGAGAAGGAAAGTGATAAGCTGGAGTGGCTGGGAAAATTTCGAGAGATAAATGTCGAGCTTCTCGCAGTAGAAGCGCCAGATGCTGCAAAACGAACGGTATACGCTTGGGTGAAAATAACGGGAAGCCATTCTTCCGCGCTCAGTGCACCGATGGTCTTTCAAATCGTCTACAATGGAAATGCTTATCGGGTAACTGACTTCCAAATGCCCGAGGACGGTAGCAACTACCAAAGCAGCCTGCAAAAACTGTTTCCCCCGAAAGTGCTCGAGCAGGTTAACCATCGATCAAAAGCAAAGTAAGAATGACAAAACGGACCTTTTCCTGGCAGGAGGTCCGTTTTTCGCTTTCATGCTTATCCGTATATTTGGGCGCCAATCGCCCAGTACGTCCCAGCGCGGCGTGGCAGGCTATCCGTATTTGCAACCATCACCGGCGGATGAGAAACCTGTGTGAAGCCGTTATGCTCCAAATAAGTGTGAAATGCTGCTTGCTCATCCGGTACGTCTATCCGCACACGTCCGGTATGATGTTGTGTCAGCATGTACAGGAGGTGTTCAGCCATAATGTCGTTTTCAGCGACGATTGGTCCCGCGATAAGGTTGACCGGGCCTTGAACGGCGAAGCCATATCCGATGATGTTGCCAGAGCGATTTTTGGCTACCAAACAAGTAGTTGCTTGTCTCATGCGTGTTTCGAGAAAATGAGAGCGTCTGCTGCCTAATGCTGCATTGTCCAATTCAACCACGCTCGGGAAATCACCTAACTCCATTGGCATGATTACGAACTCGTCATTGGTTTCGTTTTGCAGAGGTGCTACAGGTACAAAGCGTTCAGCTATAAACTTTCGAATACGATCCACTGTTTGGAACCTGAGATTTTTGTACAAAGGCTCTCCTTCTGGAGTTGCAATGAGCATGATCGTTGTATCGGTAGAAACAGACGTCATGCACGCCTGCATGAGTTGGCGTCCAAATCCATTACCTTGTGACGAGGGATGGACAATCACCATACCGATACTCGCAAGCTTATCATCATACGGGATGATAGCCGCACATGAAAGTAGGGTACCATTTGCGTCTTTGTGACCGAATACGGTGCCGATAGACAGAATTGTGTGAATTTCCGCTTCGTCGTAATCCCAGCCTACGGAATCAGATAAGGCAATGAGTCCAGGAATATCCGATATCGTTAAGGGATGCAAGCAAGAGTCAACGCTGTTCACTTTGATCATTCTCCGTTTCTTTCTTTGTGTTCGCGGCGGTATCACCTAAGAAATCGTTTAATACTTCCGCAACCTTTGTACGTGTAGCGGCCAGGCGGTTCGCTGCTCCATGCTCATGCAGCGGATCACTCCACGCGAAGCCGTCACGATGGAAACGAGGGATGACGTGCATGTGAAAATGAGTCAGCTCGTTGAAAGCACCGCCGTTTTGACAAATGGTAATGCCATCGGGCTTGTACAACTTATTAAGGGCGTGGGACAGAGATGTGGCTGCTTCGCATACCTTTTTCATCGTTGGTTCATCCGAGTCTGTCCAATCTACGAAATGCTGCTTCGGGAGGATGAGCATATGACCTTCCGAAAACGGATCGATATCCAAGAGGCACGCCACCCATTCGTTTTCATACACGATATGCGTTTCTTCGATTCCATGGGCCAATCGACAGCCCAAACAATCGGCTTGTTGTGGATTCATGCCTAGCCACCTCCATACTATTACCACTGTAGCACAGGAAAAGTTTGGATACGAGAAAAAGAAGGCAAATGCCTGATTCTCTTTTGTTGCTCTTTATATCATCGGTTTGTTATAATTACTGTTAGTGTATTTTTTGCGAGGCGCAATCTGAACGTTTGAATGGATTCGCGTGGGAGGGAACGAACAACACATGGATCGTCGTGAAAGACAAAAAAGGATACGAAATTTTTCCATCATCGCCCACATTGACCATGGAAAGTCGACGCTGGCAGACCGCATTTTGGAGCTGACCGGTGCTTTGACTGCACGTGAGATGGAAGCCCAGTTTCTTGACACGATGGAGCTGGAAAAAGAGCGCGGGATTACGATTAAGCTCAATGCCGTGCGTTTGAACTATAAAGCAGATGACGGTGAGGAATACATTCTCCACCTGATTGACACCCCTGGACACGTCGACTTTACGTATGAAGTATCCCGCAGCTTGGCTGCCTGTGAAGGGGCTATTCTCGTCGTGGATGCGGCACAAGGGATCGAAGCCCAGACATTGGCTAACGTGTATTTAGCGTTGGACAGCAACCTGGAGATCATCCCGGTTGTCAACAAAATCGACCTGCCGAGTGCAGAGCCTGAGCGCGTGAAGCAAGAGGTTGAGGACGTGATTGGTCTGGATGCCAGCGATGCGGTTCTGACTTCTGCCAAAGCGGGTATCGGGATTAAAGAAGTACTGGAAGCCGTTGTGCAAAAAGTACCTGCTCCAGAGGGAGACCCGGATGCACCTCTCCAAGCTTTGATTTTCGACTCCTATTTTGATGCGTACCGCGGCGTTATTGCCTCCATCCGTGTCATCAACGGAACCTTGAAAAAGGGTATGAAAATCAAAATGATGGCGACTGGAAAGTCTTTCGAGGTAACCGAAATCGGTACATCGACTCCACGTCAAACGCAAGTAGAAGAATTAACGGTTGGCGATGTAGGCTACGTAGCTGCTTCCATTAAAACAGTGGGAGACACCAGTGTGGGGGATACCATTACAGATGCGAATCGCCCTGCTTCTGAACCGTTACCTGGTTACCGCAAGATCAACCCGATGGTTTTCTGCGGATTGTATCCAATCGAAACGAACGAGTACAACGATCTACGCGATGCATTGGAAAAGCTCCAGCTAAACGATGCGTCTTTGCAGTTTGAACCGGAGACTTCCCAAGCACTTGGCTTTGGTTTCCGTTGTGGATTCTTGGGACTTCTGCACATGGAGATCATCCAGGAGCGGATCGAACGGGAATTCAACATTAACTTGATTACGACCGCGCCGAGCGTTATTTACCGCATTACCAAAACGAACGGCGAAGTATTCGAAATCGACAACCCGTCCAAAATGCCGGAAGCACAAAAGATCGAGATGATCGAGGAACCTTACGTTACAGCGACAGTTATGGTGCCGAAAGAATACGTCGGTGATGTTATGCAGTTGTGCCAAGGTAAACGCGGTGAGTTTCTTGACATGCAGTATATGGGTGAGACCCGTGTGCAGCTGAAGTACGACATGCCTTTGTCGGAGATCGTTTACGATTTCTTTGACATGCTGAAGTCGGGTACAAAAGGCTACGCATCCTTTGACTACGAGCTCGCTGGGTACAAAGCTTCCAAGCTGGTGAAAATGGATATTCTCCTCAACAGCGAAGTGGTGGATGCTCTGTCGTTTATCGTACACAAAGACACGGCTTATCCTCGTGGAAAAGTCATCTGCGAAAAGCTGAAGGAACTGATTCCACGTCAGCAATTCGAGGTGCCGATTCAAGCGACCATCGGACAAAAGGTTGTCGCTCGTGAAACGATCAGTGCGTTGCGTAAAAACGTTCTTGCTAAATGTTACGGCGGGGACATCTCGCGTAAGCGCAAACTGCTCGAAAAGCAAAAAGAAGGAAAGAAGCGCATGAAGTCTGTCGGTTCCGTAGAGGTACCACAAGAGGCGTTTATGGCTGTATTGCGCATGGATGATAAGAAGTAGCAGTCGTATTAAGGATTTAACGATTTGCATGTAAGGCAAAAGTTGCTTTCCCCCACCGTACAGCCACCGGATTGGCAAAATGGTGGGGGATTTTATTTTACTTCGCCCATGAGTCTCTCGAAGATGTCGATGGGGTAACATTCTCACCGTTTTCTTTGGTACATACAAAGTCGCTCGTTTGGTAAAACTCGCCATACTTCAGTTTGTTTTCTTTTTGACGAACTTTATGCTCCTTGAGTACTCGAATCAATGTAGCCCCTATGTGAATGGTTCTGTAAGATGATGCAGTTTTTGGTGTACCAAAGACTCATTTTTTGTTAACATTGACCAATATCTTCTATGGAGCAGGGGACGGGTTACTGTCTGATGAGCAAGTTCAGGCGATCCAGCAGGCTTTTGAGTTACTTCTAGCTGCGTTTTAAAAAGAACAGCCCCAGAGCGTGTGCATTACACTTCCTTACAAAAGTTTACACTACAGGATTATTAAGCAAACAAACTGGAGTGTTTAGTAAAATGGATAGAGTGGTTCGGGACGTGCCAATTCACACTGGCACGTTTTTTTTTTTCTAAAAAACGAACGTACGCTCTTGTTTGGGGTAATTTTGAGGTTTTGATTCTCAACTAAATGGAAAGTAGGTTAGCGTTTGACGAAAGAGGAATGCAGGACAATTCTAAGACGCATTGCTTGGAACCTGAACAATCGAGAGAGAAAGAGGCTGCGTAATGAATGCCCGATCCTGGACGACTTTGGCAGGCAGCAGAGTACGATCGGAAGAGATGATAACCTTTTTGTAGAAGAGCTATTACAGCAACTCCCTAATGAAAAGGAAAGGCACGTCATTCGCAAGATCGTATTGGAAGGCTTCACAGCAAGAGAAGTCGGAGAAGACCTACACATGGGAGAAAGAGGGGTGAATCAATGCAAAAATCGGAGCCTGAAGAAACTGCACAATTATCTAACCACGCATTCAGTCTAATAGCTGAGCAAGCAAAAAATGGTGATAACGAGGCGTTACTCAAAGTCTTGGAGGAAATGCAACCTGAAATTGACTACCTAGCTGGTTTTCTCAAGCTACCGAAAGAAGAGGGAATTCAAGAAATTACGACGCAGTTTATTGAGAAAATCAGGGGTTGAAAATCTTTTTTAAAATTTTTTAGAAAAGCTGTTCCGTTTTGTCCCTATTTTTTACCTAGATAGGTGAAAGCGACGAAGACCGGTCAAAATATCGCTTATCATCAAAAAAGGGAGACGTTAACATGGCATATGGTGAACCTTTAAAACGTAAAAGTCAACTTGAGGACTGCAGTAGTACTGATCTTCTTGCACGAATTATTTACGCAGAAGCAGAAGGAGAGTCCGAAGAAGGCAAACGAGGAGTAGCATTTGTAATTAAAAATCGAAAAGATAGAGATAGTCGAGAATTTGGAGGCAATACCTATAAGGGAGTAATCCTCAAGAAAAGTCAATTTTCCGCTGTAGACCGGGATGAAATGTTACAACCGGACACAAGCAGCCGATCTTGGAAAGATTCTTTGGATATTGCAAAAAACATGTCGAAAAAAGATAACCCTATTGGCGATTGTTTGTGGTTTAATGCTGATTGGATGTGGGAAGACCAGTATGATAGGGTTGAAAATACCTATACTTTCCCTGATGGATCCAAGGTACATCGAGTAGTAGAAATGCATGAAATCGGTAAACATGTGTTTTTCCGTGTGAAAGGTTATTAAATTTATCTAAACCGAAAAGGCTAAGAACAAACCACTCCATTACGCAATCACTCTTTTGCGAAGGAGTGGTTTGTTTTTCAATAATCAACTAGCGAGTTTCTTCGACGAACTTTGCTCCGTCAAATCTAAATATAAATGTTTTTTGAGTAACTTCGGGTGGGGTATTGGTATCTTCTTCGGGATGTTTGTATGAATTGGAAAAATAGAATAACCTGTCCTCATCTAGGTGATAGGTAGCAATAGTGGCCGAGTTAATATTCTGGAATGAGGTCAACGTTTTTAAATTTCCTTCCCATGCTTCAACGAATTTCCCATTATCTAAATACCAAAGGTGAGTATTTTCTTCATGGACTCCTGATCCACCAGTCTGTTCGATAGTTTCAAAGAGAATTTTTTTGTTCTTTGTCTCATAAGGGCTTTTATCTGAACTTACCAAATTATTAAGGCTTTCACTAGTAACGTGCCATTTTTTTTCAACGATTAGTTTGAAGTTCTCTTGTTGCTTGTCAAAAATAAAGAAATTTCCTAAATGAGTCCCACCAGTCGCAGATGCAACAAGCTCTAAATCATTGTCTTCGTCGAGATTCACTAATTTATAGGTAAGCTTATCGAGAAAGTATTCTTTTTCTTTTCCCTGCTGTTTAATCCATTGAACAATTTTAGCTTTATCAATGCTGGTTGGAACAGAAGACTTCTCTTGGGCAATAACTTGCTCATTACTGCTATACGATAGTGAGGAAATAGGGATAAGAGCTGCAAAGCCTATTACTAAACCAGAAATGATTTTTTTACTAAACAAAATGAACACCTCACGAGCATTTGAATTTTGTAAATTTATGGTATCATTTTACAGTCATGATGGAAATGCCTCTTTCTACCTAAAATAAGTAATATTTCCTCAAATCGGGTTGACAAATACAAGACAATAGCTTGGTAAACGAAGCCCTCCTCCGGATTCCCGAGAGGGCATTTTTTATTTGCACGTTCGCAAAGTGTTCGTATAAAATAGGAGCAAACGTTCGATTTTGGAGGGGTACAAATTGTCCAAAAAATTAACGACTCGATCGGAATGGGCTTCAAGCTGCCGGAGCATGTCGCGGCGCTGATCAATCATGCGTACGAGACTACATTTAATGAGGGCTTGAATAATCTTTAGATCCCTTGTCTAAACTGCAAATAAGGTCAGTTACATAATTTTAAAAGGCGAATATAATTGAACAAATCAGTAGATATTCTCGAAGTAATAGTTCAGCAACTATTAGAGGATGATAGGCTGGTAAAGATGTTGATACCGAGATTACTAGAACGGTTGGGGACGAGAGGCGAGCCTACAATTGAAAAGTGGTTAACTGTTAATGAAGCAGCCAAAATCCTGAATATTTCATCTGACATGATCTACCTTATTGTACGAGAAGGCACATTACAAGCGGCACGACTCGGATCAATAAGCTCTCGAAAACCAGCAATTCGCTTTCAACTAAGTAAATTGAATGCTTGGATGGAAGCTGGAGGGGTTAGTGGATCAAAAGTGTGAACGGGAGTTGCAACAGTCAATAAACGAATGAACACGGGATAGTTGGTGGGTGGTGTCTGTCGATAATAAACAAAGGATTCTTAGAATCGAGATGAATGAGAATGAAGTAAGAGAAATCATCCGCGATAGAATTCATGAATTGATTAAAGAATTTGATGCAGAAAAAGTGTTCTGGGATACGACGGAACTAAAAAAGCATACGTGTATGTGTTGGAACACCATACAGGATAGGTTCTTCTTTGATCCAAGATTTCCGAAATTTAAAGTTGGTGGGAAATGGTACTTCCCTGCAAGAGAGACGAAAGAGTTTCTGATTAAGTGGTTGCACGAGCAGTGACGAAATTAGTATCCGTTTGACAACCAAATTGAAAACGTAAAGATGAAGCCCTCCTTGGAGTTTTCTTTGCACAGGAGGGTGCTCTATTTTTGTAATAAAATGAAGCGATAAAAACTCGGATAGTTGTCCGAGTTTTTATCGCTTCATTTATATAGCTTGTTTTACTAATTTAACATAGCCACCCTACAGCCACCGATTCTGGTGGATAGTTGCCGCATTGACTCGATATGCAAAAATACACTATGATATTGGAGCCTTAACAAATTCTTGTCATACCAACGTTTACAGAATACGCTCTGATTTGATACGATGCATTAAGATGCGTTGGGTCAACAAGAGGCGTTTATGGCTGTATTGCGCATGGATGATAAGAAGTAGGCCTGACCTTGTGTCAGGTCTTTTCCATTAAAAGCGGTGGTCAAAAAGTCGGCTTTTGATCACGAAGTCGTTATGAAAGTTGATTCGACATCGAAACTGGCGTTCACCTTCGGAGTCCGGTGCTCATGTAGGTCCCCTACACTCCGCTCCTCCTTCTTCAGGTTCTCGCCACTTTCTCGGTGCTGAAAAGCTGGTTTTTTGACTTTTATTGAAAAAGGTGGTCAAAAAGTCGGCTTTTGATCACGAAGTCGTTATGAAAGTTGATTCGACATCGAAACTGGCGTTCACCTTCGGAGTCCGGTGCTCATGTAGGTCCCCTACACTCCGCTCCTCCTTCTTCAGGTTCTCGCCACTTTCTCGGTGCTGAAAAGCCGGTTTTTTGACTTTTATTGAAAAAGGAATCCAAAAGTCGTCATTATAAGGAGGGAAAGGGACATGATGCCACAATCGGTTTACATTCACATTCCCTTTTGTACGAATAAATGCTACTACTGTGACTTTAACTCATTTGTGACGAACAATCCTCAGCTCATTTGGGATTATTTAGACGCATTGAAAAGCGAAATGGAGATTACCTTTAGCCAGCAACCGATCGAGCAGGTGAAAACAATTTTTGTCGGCGGAGGGACGCCTACGTTTCTCGATCATGCCCAAATGCGCGCGTTTTTGGAAATCGTACAAAAGCAATTGGGCAAGTACTGGGTGGATGATATCGAATTTTCGATGGAAGCGAATCCGGGAACGACAGACGTGGAAAAGCTGCGAATTATGCGTGAGCTGGGTGTCAATCGTCTGAGCTTTGGTGTGCAGTCCTTTGACGACGCGCTCTTAAAGCGACTGGGACGAATCCACGACCAGGAAGCTGTGTACCGCAGTATCGATAATGCGAAAAAAGTAGGCTTCGACAACTTTAGCATCGACCTGATGTTTGGATTGCCGGATCAGACACTAGACATTTTCCGTCAGACGTTGGACAAGGCGTTTGGGCTAGGTACCACCCATTTCTCTGCCTACAGTCTCAAGGTGGAGGAGAACACGCTGTTCCACACGCTCTACCAGAAGGATCAGCTGCCACTGCCATCTGAAGAGACAGAGCTTGAGATGTACATGGTATTAATAGAAGAGATGGAGCGTCACGGGTACAAGCAGTATGAAATCAGCAATTTTGCAAAACCGGGCTTCGAGAGCAAACATAATAAAACCTATTGGCTCAATCGTGAATACTATGGGGTGGGTGCAGGTGCCCACGGCTATGTGTGCGGCCATCGACACGTGAATGCTGGCCCGCTTGCCATTTACATGCAGAAGTGCAAGGAAGGGCTGCCGCGTGTAGAACAATTCGAGGTACCGCGCGAGGATGCTATGGAGGAACAAATGATTTTGGGACTGCGTTTGAGAGAAGGAGTTGACCTTTCAGCGTTTGCCTCCCGCTTTGGCGCAACTGTTCATGACGTTTTTGGGACAATAATAGAAGATGAGATTGCCAAAGGAATGCTGGAAGAACAGGGCGGGTTTTTGAAGCTGACGAAACAGGGGCTTCCGCTCGGAAATGAGGTATTTGCGCGCTTTCTGCGTTAAGGATAAAGCGAAACTCGCGAAAAATGAGATTTTTTGTCTGTAGAACTAGCGCAAGTTCGTTGACAAATCCTTCTACTATTGATACCTTAGTATATAGATTTAGCACTCGATAAGCATGAGTGCTAACAATCCAACAGGAGGCGAGCGACATCCATGTTATCAGACCGTCAACAAATGATTTTAAATGCGATTGTCGATAATTACATTCATTCTGCCGAACCTGTTGGCTCCCGAACCATTTCCAAACGGGACGACATCGGATTCTCTTCGGCAACGATACGCAACGAGATGTCTGACTTGGAGGAGCTGGGATACTTAGAACAGCCCCACACATCGGCGGGACGTGTTCCTTCTACAAAAGGATACCGCTTCTACGTCGATAACCTGATTCAGCCTCAACTTTTGGAGGAAGCTGAGTTGGGTAAACTAAAACAGTTGTTTGCCGAACGTATTCTCCACGCAGAACAAGTGGTAGAGTACACTGCCCAAATTCTCTCTCAGCTGACAAACTACACGGCGATTGTCTTGGGTCCAGAGATTTTTGAGCATCGGTTAAAACATATTCAAATCGTTCCTCTCAACGCTTCACAGGCTGTCGCGATTGTGGTGACGCATACCGGACGAGTGGAGAACAAGCTGATTGATCTTCCAGAAGGCATTGGTGCCGGGGAAATCGAGAAACTCGTCAATCTGTTGAATGCAAAGCTGACCGATGTTCCGCTATGGCAGCTTCGGCAACGTCTTTATCAAGAGATTTCCGGTGAAATGCAACGTCATACGGAGCAGTATGAAGAAATTCTTCAGCTCCTCAACAACTCACTGACACAAGAAGAAGAACGAGTATACTTACGCGGTGCGACCAAGATCTTGAACCAGCCGGAATTCCGAGACGTGGATAAAGTCAAGGATATACTGGAGCTATTGGAGCAGCACGATCAATTACTGAATGTGATCGGCATGCAGGGTGATGGTTTAACGGTACGCATCGGACAGGAAAATCAGCTAGACGCGATTAAGCAATGCAGTATTATTACCACTTCTTATTCGCTTGGAGGCAAGCCGGTAGGAATGGTGGGGATACTTGGTCCGACGCGAATGGAATACGGCAAGGTCATTACTGTGCTCAACCATTTGGCGGAAGACCTATCGCGCATGCTGACTTCGCAGTTTGAGAAATAAATGGAGTGAATGGCTAAACAGTCGTTTGACTGGAAAAAGCCGCCAGGAGGTAGTGACGTTGAGCGAGGAAAAAGTAACGCAAGACCCAACTCTCGAAGAAGAACAAGTAGCACAGGATGCAGACCAAACGACTGCAACCGAAATGGACGGGGAGCAGGAAGCTGCTCACTGGAAGGCTCAGGCCGAAGAGCATCAAAACCGCATGCTGCGTGCCATGGCCGATATGGATAACCTCCGCCGCCGTGTTCGCAAAGAGCAGGAAGATCTGGCTAAATACGCTTCTCTTAAGATCGTGGAAGAGCTTCTGCCAGTTCTCGATAACTTCGAGCGAGCACTTGCCGCTGACAAGGAATCCATGACAGTAGACTCCCTCTTGGAGGGTGTAAACATGGTATATCGTCAGATGGTCCAAGTTTTCGACAAAGAAGGCTTGGCCGCAATCGAGGCTCAAGGAAAACCATTTGACCCTCACATCCACCAGGCAGTTATGCAAACACAAGACCCTGAGTTTGAATCAGGTGTTGTGGTAGCCGAACTGCAAAAAGGATATATGTTCAAAGACCGCGTCGTTCGTCCGGCGATGGTTCAAGTAAACGAGTAATCTCAAAAAAGTAAATTCACTAGACGTATAGTGTTAGGAGGACATTTTATATGAGTCGCGTAATCGGTATTGACTTGGGAACAACCAACTCTTGTGTAGCAGTAATGGAAGGCGGAGAGCCAGTCGTTATTGCCAATGCGGAAGGTAACCGCACTACACCATCTGTAGTAGCATTCAAAAACGGCGAGCGTATCGTTGGGGAAGCGGCAAAACGCCAAGCGATCACTAATCCAGACAATACCGTAATCTCCATCAAGCGCCACATGGGTACTGCTCATAAAGAAACGCTTGAAGGTAATGCATATTCTCCTGAGCAGATTTCTGCTATGATTCTGCAAAAGCTGAAAGCAGACGCGGAAAGCTACCTTGGTCAAACTGTGACGCAGGCAGTGATTACGGTTCCAGCATACTTCAATGACAGCCAACGCCAAGCGACAAAAGACGCTGGTAAAATCGCTGGTCTGGAAGTACTGCGTATCGTGAACGAACCAACGGCAGCTGCTCTTGCATACGGTATGGAGAAAACAGAAGATCAAACCATTCTCGTATTCGACTTGGGCGGCGGTACCTTTGACGTATCTATTCTCGAATTGTCCGACGGCTTCTTCGAAGTAAAAGCGACTTCCGGTGACAACAAGCTGGGTGGAGACGACTTTGACGATGTTGTTATGAACTACCTGGTGAGTGAATTCAAAAAAGAACATGGCATCGATCTATCCAAGGATCGTATGGCTCAACAGCGTTTGAAAGACGCTGCGGAAAAAGCGAAGAAAGACCTGTCCGGTGTTCTGACTACGACCATTTCTCTGCCGTTCATTACAGCAGATGCAACCGGTCCAAAACACTTGGAGATGAACCTGACTCGCGCAAAATTCGAAGAGATCTCCGCTGATTTGGTAGAGCGTACGATGGGCCCAACTCGTCAAGCGCTGAAAGATGCTGGTCTGACTCCAAGCGAACTGGATCGCGTTATCCTGGTTGGTGGTTCTACCCGTATTCCAGCGGTACAAGAAGCAATCAAGAAGTTTACAGGGAAAGAACCACATAAAGGTGTAAATCCAGACGAAGTAGTAGCACTGGGAGCGGCTGTTCAAGCGGGCGTACTGACTGGTGACGTGAAAGACGTCGTTCTTCTCGACGTAACTCCACTGTCCCTCGGTATCGAAACATTGGGTGGCGTATTCACCAAGCTGATCGATCGTAACACGACGATCCCAACAAGCAAATCCCAAGTGTTCTCTACAGCTGCTGACAACCAAACATCTGTAGAAATCCACGTTCTCCAAGGTGAGCGTCAAATGGCGAACGACAATAAATCTCTCGGTCGCTTCAACCTGTCCGATATCCCGCCAGCGCCACGCGGCATCCCGCAAATCGAAGTTTCCTTCGATATTGACGCGAACGGTATCGTAAACGTACGTGCAAAAGACTTGGGTACCGGAAAAGAGCAACGCATCACGATCACTTCCAACTCCGGCCTGTCCGACGATGATATCGATCGCATGGTTAAAGATGCTGAGTTGAATGCAGAGGCGGACAAACAACGCAAAGAGCAAGTAGAAGTGCGCAACGAAGCTGATCAACTCGTATTCACGACTGAGAAAACGCTGAAAGAAGTAGAAGGCAAGATCGACCAAGCTGAAATCGATCGCGCTAACGCTGCGAAAGATAAAGTGAAAGCTGCTCTGGAAGGCGGCAACATCGAAGAGATCAAGACAGCGAAAGATGAACTGTCCGAGATCATCCAACAAATTTCGGTAAAGCTCTATGAGCAAGCTGCTCAAGCGCAAGCAGCACAAGGCGGCGCTGAAGGTCAAGAGCCGAAGAAAGACAATGTTGTTGATGCTGACTACGAAGTGGTAGACGATAAAAAGTAACACGCTGGAACTGTGAGGGGAGAGGTTTCTTCCCTCACTTCCCACGATGTGACCCATGAAAGTCAAAGTCACGGAATGCTGACTTTGACTTTTTTTCAAGTCTGTCACATGCTATGATAACAGTTGACTGTCATGGGAGTGATGTAGGAGATGAAACGTGATTTATACGAGGTTCTGGGCGTAGCAAAGGACGCGGACGCGGATGAAATCAAAAAAGCGTATCGCAAGCTGGCACGTCAGTACCATCCCGATGTAAATAAAGAAGCTGATGCGGAAGAAAAGTTCAAAGAAGTAAAGGATGCGTATGACATCCTGTCCGAGCCACAAAAGCGTGCGCAGTATGACCGTTTTGGTCACCAAGACCCGAATCAGGGCTTCGGTGGCGGAGGCTTTGACGGATCAGGCATGGGCGGCTTCGGAGATATTTTTGACATGTTCTTCGGTGGCAACGGCAGACGTGCGAATCCAAATGCGCCTCGCAAAGGATCTGATCTGCAATTTGGCCTCAGCATTGACTTTATCGACGCGATTTTTGGAAAAGAAACCGACGTGGAAATTCCAAAAGAAGCAGAATGCGATACGTGTCTGGGTTCTGGCGCGAAGCCTGGTTCCGGTGTCGATACATGTAAGACTTGTAGTGGTACAGGACAGCAAGAAGTGGTGGCGAACACGCCATTCGGCCGAATCGTCAATCGCCGTGTTTGTTCGACTTGCGAAGGTAAAGGGAAAGTTATCAAAGAAAAATGTTCAACTTGCCGTGGCAGTGGACGTGTTAAGGTACGTCGCAAAATTCATCTCAACATCCCAGCAGGTGTGGACGATGGAGCACAATTGCGCGTAACAGGTGAGGGAGAACCGGGCGCAAACGGTGGACCCGCTGGAGATTTGTACGTCGTATTGCGTGTGAAGAGTCATGAGTTTTTTGAGCGTGAAGGAAATGATATTTACTGTGAGGTTCCGCTTACTTACGCACAGGCAGCCCTTGGAGATGAGATCGAAGTGCCGACTGTCGATGGTCGCGTGAAGTTAAAGATCCCGGCGGGTACCCAAACAGAAACATTCTTCCGCTTGCGTGGAAAAGGTGTTCCGCATTTGCGTGGAAACGGCCGTGGCGATCAGCATGTGAAAATACGTGTCATTACGCCGACCAAGCTGACCGATAAACAAAAGGAATTGTTGCGTGAGCTCGCCGAGCTGTCTGGAGAAAAGCCAGGACAGCATGGAGGAGAAGACGAAAGCTTTTTCGAAAAAATGAAACGGGCATTCCGCGGCGAGTAATCCGCCGCGGTTTTGTCCGCTTTTTGCCTAAAGTTTCTTGTAGCGAAGTCGATTAAATGAAAAGCCCAATTGGGAGCTAATGTGGGGAGTGGTAGATTCGTGAAATGGTCAGAAATCAGTATCCATACTACAGCGGAGGCTACGGAGGCGGTGTCAAGCCTCTTGTATGAATTGGGTGCCAATGGTGTCGTAATTGAAGACCCGGAGGTGCTCTATCGTGAGTGGGATACCCCCTTTGGCGAAATCTACCAGCTTTCTCCTGATGATTTTCCGGCCGAGGGCGTATTCGTTAAAGCATACCTGCCGGTTGACAGCAGCGAACTGCTAGACGTTGTAGAAGAGCTGAAAGAGCAATTGGCGCAGTTGATCGAGTACGGTCTGGATATCGGCAAGGCATCGATTGCTGTAAACGATGTCCACGAAGATGAATGGGCCCACGCCTGGAAAAAATACTACAAACCGGTTCATGTGTCTGATCGCATGACCATCAAGCCAGTATGGGAAGAGTACGAGCCGAAGAATCCAGATGAGATCATTATCGAGATGGACCCAGGCATGGCATTTGGAACAGGTACACATCCGACGACCATTCTTTGTCTGCGTGCACTTGAGAAGTATATGGCGAAAGGCGATCAAGTGTATGATGTTGGGACAGGCACAGCTATTTTGAGTATTGCTGCTATCAAGCTCGGGGCAAAAGATGTGCTGGCGATGGACTTGGATGAAGTAGCTGTACGCTCTGCACAGGCCAATACCGAACTGAATGGTGTGCATGAGCATATTAACGTAAGACAAAACAACTTGCTTGACGACATCGAGGAGCAGGTGGAAGTGGTCGTGGCTAACATTTTGGCAGAAGTCATCGTTCGTTTCACCGATGATGTATTCCGCGTCTTGAAGCCAGGTGGCACCTTTATCTCGTCAGGTATTATTGCTGCACGTGAAGCGGATGTGAAAGCGGCGTTGGCGGCTTCAGGTCTTGAGGTCGTGGAAACCATTTTCATCGATGACTGGGTAGCAATTGTAGCAAAAAAACGATAGAATAGTGGGGTTGACGAGATGCAACGATATTTTGTCGAGCCACATTCCTTTACTGAGAATGAGCTAACGATTGTCGGAGACGATGTACACCACATCGTAAATGTAATGCGTGCTCGGGAAGGCGAAGAAATCATCGTTTCTGATGGAGCCGGCAGGTCGGCAAGGGCCAAGCTGGTCTATCTTTCTGCCAAGGAAGTAAGGGCAGAAGTAATAGAAATGCTTCAAGAAGAACGAGAACTGCCGATCCGGGTCACAATTGGGCAGGGGCTTCCAAAAGGCGAGAAGCTGGAGTGGATTTTGCAAAAGGGGACGGAACTTGGGGCGTACTCTTTTTTTCCGTTTTCTTCTGAGCGAACCATTGTAAAACTGGACGCCAAAAAAGAAGCGAAAAAACTGGAGCGTTGGCGCAAAATTGTCAAGGAGGCTGCTGAGCAGTCTCATCGTGCTGTTTTGCCAGAGCTTTTATCTCCTGTTTCCTTTCGTGAGATGCTTCAAGCTGACCAGTCGTATACGCATTGCGCCATTGCCTATGAAAAAGAGGGCAGTACCACGATTCATCAAGTGCTAGAAGAGATGACTGTGGGTGATTCACTTCTCGTCCTCGTCGGGCCAGAAGGAGGCTTCTCTCCTGAGGAAGTGGCTCAAGCAGAGAGTAAAGGGTTCCTGACGGTTTCCCTCGGCCCGCGCATTTTGCGCACGGAAACGGCAAGCCAGTATGTTTTGGCCTGCGCTTCCTATCAGTTTGAACGCAAGGCTTCATCACTTCGCAAAGGATGAGCAGGAACTAAACGGTCATGACCGTTTGGTTGACCGCAAGCGGTCACATCCACTTTTATGAAAAACGTCGAGTCGTTTTTCACGGAAAAGGAGGAATGGCAATGTCTACCGTTGCTTTTCATACATTGGGCTGCAAAGTAAACAGCTATGAGACAGAGGCCATCTGGCAATTGTTCAAGGCAGACGGCTATGAGAGGGTCGACTTTGAACAAGATGATGCAGATGTTTACGTGATTAATACTTGTACCGTGACGAACACCGGGGATAAGAAGAGCCGTCAAGTCATTCGTCGTGCGATTCGCCGCAATCCTGAGGCGATCGTTGCCGTAACTGGCTGCTATGCGCAAACTTCTCCAAGTGAGATTGCGCAAATTCCCGGTGTAGATATCGTAGTAGGTACACAAGGGCGCGAGAAGCTGATCGAGTACGTGGATCAAATTCGGACAGAGCGCCAGCCGATCAATGCAGTAGGCAACATTATGAAAGCTCGCGAATTCGAAGAGCTGGATGTTCCTAACTTCACGGATCGCACACGTGCTTCCCTCAAGATTCAAGAGGGCTGCAACAACTTTTGTACGTTTTGTATTATTCCGTGGGCGCGCGGTCTGATGCGTTCCCGCAAACCGGAGAGCGTTGTCGAGCAGGCCCAAAAGCTGGTGGAAGCGGGCTATCTGGAAATCGTTTTGACTGGGATTCATACAGGTGGATACGGCGAGGATTTGGAAGACTACAATTTGGCGAAGCTGTTGATTGACCTTCACCAAGTGGAAGGGCTCAAGCGCATCCGCATTAGTTCGATCGAGGCGAGCCAAATCACTGATGAAGTGATCGAGGTCATCAACAACTCTGATCGTGTCGTGCGCCATCTGCATGTACCGCTGCAAGCGGGCGATGACGAAGTATTGAAACGCATGCGCCGCAAGTATACGACAGCTGAGTTTTACGAGAGAATGGTCAAAGTACGCGAAGCATTACCAGGAGCAGCGATTACAACAGACGTCATCGTAGGCTTCCCAGGTGAGACCGAAGAGCAATTCTGGACTGGATACGAGTTTATGAAGAAAATCGGTTTTGCCGAAATGCACGTATTCCCGTACTCCATGCGCACAGGTACACCAGCAGCACGTATGACGGATCAAATTCCTGATGAGGAAAAGAACGAGCGCGTCGCGAAGCTTCTGGAGCTCAATCAGGAATTGACCTTGGCGTACTCCAAGAAATTCGTAGGGGATGTACTGGAAGTCATTCCGGAGCGTCCATTTAAAGAAGCACCTGATAGCGGTCTTCTGATGGGCTATTCGGACAACTACCTGAACGTCGTCTTCCCTGGCGATGAGAGCATGATCGGCAAGATTTGCAAGGTCAGACTGGATGAACCAGGCTCGGAATACTGCAAAGGGACTTTTGTTCGCGTAGTGGAAACAGAGGCGCTGCCTTACCTGAAGGAGCGAGCTATATGAGGGAGATATCGGCAGGAGGCGTCGTATACGAGAAGCAAGACACAGAGTACATGCTCCTATTGATTGAAGACCGATATGGCAAAGTAACACTCGCAAAAGGGAAGCAGGAGATGGGCGAAACCATCGAAGAAACGGCTCTACGCGAAGTTTTGGAAGAAACAGGCGTAGCCGGACGATTGGGTTCCAAGCTCGACATGATCACCTATGTTTATACGCATCCGGTGACAGGCGAATCCATCGACAAAGAAGTCCATTATTATTTGGTGGAAGCTTACAACACAGAGATCACCGTACAGCTAGAAGAAATCAATGATGTTCATTGGCATACAGCAAAGGAAGCATGGGAATTGCAACTGCAACGAGGGTACCGTAACAATGACAGCATTTTTCGCCTTGCATTCGAACAATTAGGGATAGAGGTGTAGTTCTATGAACATGAACAAATATATCGACCACACGCTGTTGAAGCCTGATGCTACACAAGAGATGATTGACAAGCTGTGCCAAGAAGCAAGAGAGCACGACTTCATGTCTGTATGCGTAAACCCTTATTGGGTAAAACGCTCTGCTGAGCTCCTGGCAGGCTCTGATGTGAAAGTGTGCACGGTTATCGGATTCCCTCTGGGAGCGAGCACAATCGAGTCCAAAGCAGCTGAAACCCGCGATGCGATTGCAAACGGAGCGACGGAGGTAGATATGGTACTGAACGTAGGTGCCCTGAAATCCGGCGACCTGGAAACAGTCAAAAAAGACATCGCTGCTGTGAAGCAAGCTGCTGGCGATATTCTCTTGAAAGTGATTCTGGAAACTTGCCTCTTGACCGAAGAAGAAAAAGTAGTAGCGTGCAAGCTCTCCGTAGAGGCTGGTGCTGATTACGTAAAAACCTCAACAGGGTTTTCAACAGGTGGAGCAACGGTTGAAGATATCGCCCTGATGCGTAAAACCGTAGGACCAAATGTTGGCGTAAAAGCGTCTGGTGGCGTTCGTGACGGCGAAACAGCGGTTGCGATGATCGAAGCAGGCGCGAGCCGTATCGGTACGAGCTCCGGTGTTTCCATTGTAACTGGAGCAAAAACAACAGGCAGCGGATACTAATACGAAAGAAAAGCCTGGCCGAGGTAAGGCCGGGCTTTTTCCGTCCTGCATGCTGATGTTCCTATAGAGAGAGGATAGGGAGCAGGGAGGAGATTAGCAAAAATGAAATTTGTTAAAGGAATCATCATCCTGTTGGCTTTTTATGGAGTCGGCGTAGCTGCGAGCAAATGGCTACACATTCCCCTGCCAGGGAATCTGGTGGGAATGCTGCTGTTAACACTGGGATTGTGTATGGGATGGATACGAATGGATTGGGTGGAACAAGCGGGTACTTTTTTAATTAGGCACATGTTGCTCTTTTTTGTACCGATCATCGTCGGAGTCGCTTCCTATTTAAACGTATTCACGCAAAACCCATTGCCAATCATACTATCGATGGTGCTCGGTCCATTGTTAGTCATGCTTGTGACTGGCCTGGTTGTGCAATGGTATTTGAAGCATCAAAAACAAAAATCAGAATCGTCCTTGCCGCAAGAGGGGAGGACTTTGGATGCTTAGTCCATTTTTTGCTATTTTGGTATCGATAGCAGGGTACAAAGGCGCAACCATGATCAATGCTCGATTCCAACGGTTGCAGCCTCTTTTGGTAGCTGTGATCTTGGTCTGGACCATATGGTGGGCGTTTAGCGGCGATTGGCAGGCGTTTGCTACCGGAGGATCGTGGATTTCCTTTTGGCTCGGCCCTGCAACTGTGGCACTCGCTATTCCGCTGGCTAAACAGATTAAGGAGTTTGCTCATATTTGGCGCGGTGTTTTGCTTGGTGTAGGTGCAGGCTGTGCAATTGCGATCTTCGTCGTTATCGCGGTTCATTGGTGTCTGGGTTCCGATGAGCTCGTATACAAAAGCATGCTTAGCAAGTCTGTGACCACCCCGATTGCGTTGGAACTGAGTCGTTCCATAGGTGGGGAACCTGCGCTTGCAGCCTTTTTTACTGCATTGACAGGGATGGTTGGTGTCATGATTGCCCGTCCTGTTCTCAAATGGGGTAAGATCACGGATGATTGGGCAATCGGGATCGCCATTGGTACGAGTGCACACGCCATTGGTACGGCCAGCTTGAACCGCGTTTCCCCTGTTCAAACAGCAGCGTCCAGTGTCGCAATGATCGTGGCAGGCGTCATTACTTCCATCTACTTGATACCATTTTCTTTCTGAAGGTGAGGTAAGTAGGACGACGCTTATCAGGGATCAGCCATTGAATAAACTTGGCTATCTGCGGGACGAATGGCAGCGCGACCAGAGAGCAGACGAGATTGAAGATCGTCTGTGAATGGGCGATCTGCATAGAAGGACTATCCGTTAAAAAGGCACTGACGAGGGCAAGCTGGGAAAGAAACGGTAAAAAAACAATCGCGCCTGCGACGTTGAAGAGTGTATGGCACCATGCGACCTGCTTGGATGCCGTATTCGTACCAATAGCAGCGATGACAGCGGTAAAGCAAGTTCCGACATTTGCGCCCAACACGATGGCGAGTGCCGTTTCCATCGAAAGAATTTGATGACTGAGCAAGCCCATCGTGATCACGGTCGTAGCGGAACCGCTATGAATGAGAGCGGTGAAAATGATCCCGGTAATCAAACCGATCCAGATGGAATGGCTGCTCTCCAGAAAAAGCGAACGAAACGTCTCAGACTGCTCCAAAGGCTTCGCCATGACTTTCAATGTATCGATTCCGAGGAAGATCAGTCCGAAGCCGGCGACGACGAGACCAATGCAACGAATGTTACGGCGCGGCATCAGCCAAAGCGCGACTCCGATGAGAAGCATGGGAATGGCAAAGGACTCGAGCTTGAGCGCAACTAGCTCCGTTGTGACGGTCGTGCCCAAATTGGTTCCCAAAATGATGCCGACGGTTTGTGTGAACTGGATGATCCCTGCGTTCGTTAGCCCAATCGTCAGGACGGTTACCGCACTGGAGCTTTGCAAGACAAAAGTAGCGAAAAGACCAATCCAGAAGCTATGGAGCGGGGTGCGTGTAAATCGCCCCATCCATTCTTCCATTTTTTTGCCGGCAAGGTTTTGAAAGCCGGAGCGCATGGCGTACATACCGAAAAGAAAAAACGTGAGCCCAAAGGTAAAAGGGGCGAGGATGGAGACTATCACAAGATACGTTCCTCCCTGTCCATTTTTAGCAAGTTACTATAACGCTATGCCTGTACAAGGGCAAGCATGACAAAGAGGAGGAATAGCTGCATGGCACGTGTGCTATTGAATCAACATCGGAAAAAGCGGCTAGAAGTTGGACATCCGTGGATTTTTCAGTCAGAGGTTTTAGAAATTCAAGGGGATGTAGAACCAGGTGAAATCGTCGAGGTCACCAATCACAAAGGATATTTTTTGGCAAAGGGCTATATCAACCCAGCTTCACAAATGATCGTGCGCATTTTGAGCTACGATCAAAAGGAAGAGATCGACTACGACTTTTTCTTGCGCAAAATCAAGCAGGCGGCAGAATTCCGGACGAGATTTGTGGACAACCCACGGGCTTGCCGTGTCATTTACGGGGAAGCCGATTTTTTACCAGGACTGATCGTCGATCGCTACGAAGACACATTGGTTGTCCAAGTCCTCTCATTGGGTATGGAGAAGCGCATCGATTGGATTCGGGATGCACTCGTAGAGGTATTTGCACCGACCGGTATTTATTTGCGCAATGATGTACATGTCCGTGAACTGGAAGGGCTGACACAGGGCAAAGAAGTCCTGTACGGAGAGTGTCCTCGTGAGGTATTGATCGAAGAAAACGGATTGAAATATTATGTGGATATCGTTGAGGGGCAAAAGACCGGCTTTTTCTATGATCAGCGGGAAAATCGTGCCTCCATCGCGCCATTGATGAAAGGCTGGGGTGAAAAGCACGGCATTACCCTGACGAGCATGGAAGTAGAAGGCGAGACAAAGCAGGTGCCTGTAGACAAGCGCGGTAAAGTGGTTAAAAATCCGTTTTGGGATGGCGCTGAGGTATTGGAATGCTTTACACATACTGGTTCCTTCACCCTGAATGCTTGCAAGCACGGTGCGAAAAAAGTAACAGCCCTCGACATTTCGGATCACGCCATCGAAACAGCGAAGCGTAACATTACACTCAATGGCTTTTTGCATCGCGTTGATTTTGTGGTGGCCAATGCATTTGATTACTTGCGTGAAAATGTAGAGGCAGGTAAGAGCTGGGATGTGGTCATTCTTGACCCGCCAGCATTCGCGAAATCGCGTGGAGCAGTGAAAGGCGCTTGCCGCGGCTATAAAGATATTAACTTAAATGGGATGAAGCTTGTTCGTTCTGGCGGATTTCTCGTTACCGCGTCTTGCTCGTACCATATGTCTCCTGAGCTGTTCCTGCAAACGATTCAAGAGGCAGCGGTCGATGCGAAAAAGATATTGCGCCTGATTGAATGGCGAGGTGCGGGCAAGGATCATCCGCAAATCAGTGGGGCTGATGAGGCTCATTACTTGAAATTTGCCATCTTTGAAGTAAGAGATCGTCGATAGAGAAAAAGAAAAACAGCGTCCGCATTAAAACGGCGCTGTTTTTCTTTTCGGCTTTTTGTCTGATTTAAGAAGTTGGTTTTTCAAAAATCAATTCGAAGTATTTGGCGATACCGTCGCCCCCGATGCTTGGAGCAAAGATTTGCACCAAACGCCAGCCTTCCTTGGCGTGCTCGTGGACAACGGTCTGATAATCTTCTTTTGGTTGGCGTCGAAAAGAGGACAGCTCAACTCGGACGAATTTGTATTCAAACATGTTCTTTCCCCCCGCTTGTATCATCGTCTCTCTTTTTATACGCGCGATAAGCGGAAAGAGTTGCAAAAGAATGTGAATCATTTCGAATAAAGAAATAAGTGCTCATGACAATTGTTTGTCATTTTTTACACGCCTGACGAGATCGAGAGCCTGCTTGAACCCCAGCTCCTTGCCTAAAAAGACTTGTCCTTCGGCGGGGGTAGAAGCGCGGGCCTGACTCAAGTTCTGAAGCTCGTGGGTCAAGAGATGCTCGACCAGATATAGCTGTACCTGACCAATTTCCCGTTCGCTTTTCCGATCACGCTCCTTGAACTTAGCCCGCTGCTGACTTTCCTCTACGTACTTGTCAATATCATCCTCCAAAAAGTGGGAGGCATTGCAGATGATATGGCGATAGTCATCCGTCTTAGAGGGAATGGTACGGATGGTGTGACCGAGATGAGCGAGGAGAAATTTGCTCAAGACGATTGCGTCACGGGTGTAGTTGTTATGCAGCAGGGAATATTCCCCTAGGAAAGAACCGCTTTCCTTATCATAGCTGTGCAATAATGTGTAAGAAGAGCAGTACGTGCAGTACAACAAATAATCTCTCATGGAAATCCCTCCAGAAAAATAGCTCCATGACAGGAATTTTATTTATATGGTATGAGAAAAAACGTGAGCAGGTGATACTTGCTTCTCTTGTTTTTGGTGTTTGGTTTGTGTATGCTAAATGACGGGCTCGGCCCGGTAAATAGAGCAGATGTTGGGCTTTTGCATAGCATAGGAGAGAGTAGAAACTGGGTAGACTCTCCGGTTTCGTACGGAGGGGAAAGGAGCATGACACAGATGGGAAATCAAAAGATTCGATTGGGTATTATTTATGGAGGAAAATCCTCAGAGCATGAAGTTTCATTGCGTACGGCCATGTCCATTATGCAGGCTGTAGATGCAAATAAATATGAGGTAACCCCAGTGTACGTTCAATTGGATGGCGCTTGGGTGACTGGAGAAACACTGGCAGGTCAACTGCCGGATAAGATCGAAGCATTGCGCTTATCGGCAAAAACACCAAAGTCAGGGTCGCTGTTTGCCATGAATGAGCAAATGGATGTTGTTTTCCCTGTGGTTCACGGACCATTTGGTGAAGATGGGACCATTCAGGGACTGTTGGAATTGGCGAATATCCCGTACGTGGGAACCGGAGTAATGGCTTCCGCTATCGGAATGGATAAATGGATGATGAAGACCGTCTTTGCACAAGCTGGACTTCCGCAAGTGAAATATGTAGGCTTTCTGCGCTCGCAATGGGAAAAAGGCCAGGACGATGTCATGGATCGGATCGAGCGTGAACTCGGCTATCCGTGTTTCGTCAAACCGGCGAATATGGGTTCTAGCGTAGGGATTAACAAAGCGAAAAATCGTGAAGAGCTCAAGCACGCATTAGAGGTAGCTGCCAAATTCGACCGCAGATTAATTGTGGAAGAGTTCGTTCAAGCACGTGAATTGGAGATCGGCGTTTTGGGGAATGAAGAGCTGCTGACATCTGTCGTTGGGGAAGTCATTGCCGCTAAAGAATTTTACGATTACGAAGCCAAGTACAAAGGAGCGGGAACAGAGCTCTCCATTCCTGCGATCGTTCCCGAGCATGTATCCAAACAAATCGCGGATATAGCCAAGCAGGCCTTCCAAGCACTCGATGGCTCTGGCCTTTCCCGCATAGACTTTTTCTGGGATGAGAAAAACGATAAGCTCTATATCAACGAAGTGAATACGATGCCTGGCTTTACGCCGTTTAGCATGTATCCAATGCTTTTCCAAGCTGCGGGTGTGAGCTACAGCGAGCTGATCGATCGTCTGGTGCAACTCGCTATCGAGCGACATGCGGATAAAGGTCGCAATGTCGTAGATGCGGAAGAGTTGGACTAATCATGAGAAAAAAGATGCTGATGAATCGGCATCTTTTTTCTTTTTGCGTAGGATGATGGAACGAATTTCTGTCAGTCTATCTCTCCTAACTGTACAAGATAAATATTATCACTTGAAATGAGAATGATAATCGTTTACATTATTTATGGGACGTTTTACCAATTATGTAAGTCGCAATGCTTGGATAAAAAATGGATCAAGCAAGAGGAGAGGTAACATGTTTGTAGTCAAGCATATCGCAGAGCATGCAACGATGCAGAGCTTTCTCAATTGTTATCTCCGAGAAACAGGTAGAGGCGAGTGGATCAATCGGACAGACGAGATTACGAAGCAGCTAACGAAAATCATACAGCCGAGTTCAACAGGTAAATACCTTCATTACGAACTCCCGCATCAGGGGATTTCTCTCTATGTCGGTGTCAAATATCATTCGGTGACAGGCAGGCATCTGTTTCATTATCCAGCTTGCTACCGAAGTGGTGACTGTACTCGTTTCGTTCAGGCGGACTATTTGACATTAGCCGTTCTTTTGATTAAAGAACTGACGCTTCAGCATGGGGAAGGTGCAGTTCCAGATGAATTAGTCTTGCGTATGATTCAAAGCTGCCAAAGCATTGAGAAATTTGTTCGGACGCGCCAAAGTAACGCCGAAAATTTATATGGTGTGGAACAAAGTTTCATCGAAGCAGAGCAGGCACTTTTGTTCGGTCACTTGTTCCATCCAACCCCGAAGAGTCAGCAAGGAATTCCTGAGGCCAAGCAAGCGCAGTATGCACCGGAGTGTTGCGGGAAGTTTCAACTCCACTTATTTGCTGCCCATCCGTCGATTGTTCACGAAAATTCTGGGCTAAAAGATTCCGCTACGCAATTACTGAAGGATGAGTTTCCTTCGATATCTGATGTCGATCCATCGTTTTCAATCGTCCCGATTCATCCGCTACAAGCAGAATGGTTGCTTGAACAGGTAGCCGTACAATCCTTGATCGAGAAAGGGTTGCTTCTATACCTGGGGCCAGAGGGTGAGGAGTATATGGCGACATCATCCCTTCGAACGGTTTATCATCCTGAGAAGAAATACATGCTCAAGCTGTCTGTCCCAATCAAAGTGACGAATTCTTTACGCATTAACAAGTTAAGTGAGATGGAGATTGGTTTAGAGGCGAAGCAACTTTTTGAAACAGGGATCGGTGAAGTGAGTCGCAAGTATCCGGGTTTTGGCTTTATCTCTGATCCAGCTTACATCACGATCACGTTGGATCAAGCGAAAGAATCGGGATTTGAAGTGATCCTGCGTGATAATCCCTTTATGGGGAGTCATGCAGGGCAAGTCACACAAATCGCTGCACTCGTGCAAGATCCACTTCCTGGGTATAAGAGTAGGTTGGCAATGATCATTCATCATCTGGCACAAAAGGAAGGAAAGGCACTGGAAGTAGTTAGTTTGAAATGGTTTAAGCGGTATGTAGACATTTCATTGAAACCAATGGTATGGCTCTATCTAACGTACGGAATCGGCTTGGAAGCCCATCAACAGAATAGTGTGGTCACTCTCAAAGACGGATACCCCGATCAGTTCTTTTATCGTGATAATCAAGGCTATTATTTCTCAGAATCGATGCAAGAAATATTAGAGGCAGAATTGCCTGGGATTGGCAAGGTGAGCAGAAACATCTACAAAGACCATCTTGTAGACGAGCGAATCACCTATTACATGATTTTTAACCATATGTTTGGGCTCATTAATGGATTTGGAACGGAAGGATTAATTGATGAACAAATCTTATTGGCAGAGATGCATGAGGTTTTGACGGAGTTTTTACCTATGAATCGAGAGACATCAAATTTTCTAGAGAATCTACTTACGCGCGAACAGCTTCCGTGTAAGGCGAATCTGCTCACGCGCTTCTATGATCTGGATGAATTAACCCAACCGGAAGAGAGCTCATCGGTTTTTGTTTACATAGATAATCCTTTAGCAAAAGTAAAGCAGACCGAAAAGGCAGGGCTGCATGCTTTTGGATAGCTTATTGCATCTAGCTTGAAGAGACTTGGAGGATAAGGTATGGAGGTAACAATACAAGATTTCTCGATTGAAGAGGCACTTCACTCGACACAGTATGTGCAGGTGAGAAAAAGGGTGTTTCGACAATGCATCGAGTCTTTGTTATATGAGGGAATTGTGACTCCTGGGACCCTGCAAGAGGGTGATCAGACGATTTATACGCTACATGGGCTTGATGAGGGTGATCTGCCTGTTCGCTATCGTTGCCAAGGGCGGAAGAGCGCTAGTTTTGGGCTTGTTCGTCTAGGGAAGGACCCCGTTACTCGTATTGTTTACGATCAAAGCGGAGTTGCCCAGCAAGAGTCAGAAGCGATATCCCTCACTCGTTTTTTAGTGGAAGTCTTCCGAATGAATACGGTAGATGAACAAAGACTGAAGCTATTTGCCAATGATTTGGAACAAACGTTGTTGAAGGATACTTTGTCCCAATACTATCGGGTACAAAATGATATTCGGATGCAGGGCAAATCGTATGATGAGCTGGAAGGTGATCTGATGGACGGTCACCCTTACCACCCCAGTTACAAATCACGCATTGGATTTACTTATGCGGATCATTTTGCCTATGGTCCTGAATTTAAGCAGGAAGTTCATTTTCTTTGGCTAGCGATACATAAGCAATATTCTCAAGTGTCCATTGATCAAGGGAGAAATTTTGATGATCTTCTCATAGAGGAAATAGGCAGGGAACCAAAAGAGGCCTTTCAGCAAATCATCGTCAATCATGGATGCGATCCTGATCAGTATGCCTTCGTGCCTGTTCATCCTTGGCAATGGCGTAATCATATCGTGCCTGGATTCCTGGACGATATCCATCGCAAAGAGATCATTGTGCTTGGCGTAGGCTCTGACGGTCATCGTCCACAACAATCCATCCGCACCTTTGCGAACAAAAGTAATCCGCATAAACCGTATCTGAAACTCTCGATCAACGTGGTGAATACCTCGGCGGCACGTCATCTCACTCCTCATTCACTGGCAAGTGCCCCTATTGTTTCGAGATGGCTCAAGGGGATTACGGACGCAGATTCGTATTTACGAGACGTGCAAAAGGTGATCATGCTCCAAGAGTTTGCAGCAGTGGCATACGATCCTCCCCCTGCTTCTGACCTGGTGGAAATGGTTACATTCGGAGTAATTGGGTGCATGTGGAGAGAAAGTCTCATCCCTCATCTCGAAGCGGGAGAGGAGGCGGCTCCTTACAACGTATTAGCGGCAGTTGAGGTGGATGGGGTGCCATTCATTGATCGTTGGCTAAGAGAGCAAGGGCTAGAGAATTGGCTTGTGCGATTATTGGAAAGCAGTGTGGTGCCGGTCGTTCATATACTTGTGAAACACGGGATTGCGATGGAAACCCATGCGCAGAATATGATCTTGGTGCACCGGGATGGTGTCCCTACTCGAGTAGCATTGAAGGATTTTCATGAAGATTTGATTTTTTGTCAACCGTTCTTGAGTGAGCCAGACAAATGCCCCAACTTCGCGGAAGTGCATGAATATTACGCAACGAAGCCCGATGATGTGATGTTTCACATGAATGACACAGCAACAGTCAGAGATTTGACATTAGAGACTTTATTTCTGATCAATCTGGGGCAACTCGCACGGCTTTTAGAAGAGCATTACGGATATGCCGAAGCGCGCTTCTGGGAGATGGCCGTTCAGGTATTGGAGGGTCACCAACAACGATTCCCGGAATTGGCGGAGCGATTTAAGCGATTTGATCTGTTTGTTCCAAGCGTGCAGGTAGAGAAATTGACCAAGAAAAAGCTATATACAACGAACGAGAACTATCATTTACATGAAGTTCCCAATCCTTTGTTTGCGGCAAGGAAGAGGCTTCATTCCATGGCTGTGGGAGGTCACTAGCATGTTCATTGTGAATCAAAATGAGATTTCAGTGCATGAATGGCAGAGACATAAGCAAGGGTTCGAAAGCATGGATCATTTTCGACAGCCAGAAGGAAAGAGGTACGCCGTCTGCATAGCTGACCCACTTGACGTGATTAGTCTTGTTCAATATTTACGTGAGCATAATGGCTCGGTGCTATTAATTCATGGGGAAACCCCGAAGGAAACCGCCTATCAAATGGCAGTAAAGGCAAGATGCTTTGGACTTGTTTATCAGGATACGAAGCATTTCTTGTCCATCACGGATAAACACGAGAGTGAAAAACCATCGCTCTACCAATATAGCTCTGGTACGACGGGGGACGCGAAGCTAATCGGGAGAAGCTGGGAGGATATCCAAACAGAAATTCATGCCTACAACCAGTTGTTCCAAGGCGAGGAAGTATTAACCCCGATCGTGCTGGCATCCGTGACACATTCTTATGGATTGATATGCGGCGTTTTAGCAGCACTAGAACGGGGAAGTAAGCCTTCGATTGTGACGCACAAAAATCCCAAGTTTGCTTTACAAGTGATTCAAGATACTCCCCAGCATATTGTTTATGGTCTCCCAGTCTTTTATCACATCCTATCCAGCTTTTCGCGAGAGCAGGTACGCTTTCACCGGTTAATGACATCTGGCGCTCCCATGCCAGAAGGTTTGTTTCTAAAGCTACAAGGCATGAGTGACATTTTGATGCAACAATATGGATGCTCCGAGGCGGGGTGCGTCAGTATGAGTAAACAGATGAGAACACATACAGATCTGGGGGTTCCCCTTTCCCATGTGGCCATGACAACAGGTGAAAATGAAGAACACCCTGATGAAATTAAGATAGGGATTGGACAGAACGAAATAGCGACGCAGGATTTAGGTTTCTGGACAGGAGAAGGACATATCCAATTTGTCTCAAGGATGGATGATGTAATAAACGTCTCAGGCTTAAAGGTATTTCCTTTAGAGGTCGAGGACGTCATTTTGAAAATGAGTGGGACAAAAGAAGTAGTCGTGTATCGTGGACGTCATCCGGTCATGGGAGAGATTGTGAAGGCGCAGGTGATTACAGAGGGAGGAACTACTCCTGAACAAATCAGGGAATGGTGCCAAGATCGTTTGCCAGGCTATAAAGTCCCATTCGAAATCCAATGTGTGACGAGCATTCCTAAGACAGCCACAGGAAAAATCAGCCGTCGATTCGTAGAAATGGAGACGATCAGTAAATGACACGAAATGAAAGAATCGAGCAAATCCATACGATTATGACTGAAAAATTAAACTTATCGCATATCCTCGCGCTGGAGGAGTCCATGCGATTGAATGAGGATCTGCATATTGACTCGATTATGCTATTGCAACTGATCGTTTATATCGAGGAAGATTTGAAATTGGTAGTACCTGCTCATGAATTAGATCCACGAATCTTCCAAACGGTTGGATCACTGCTTACTTTTGTCGAACAGCTAGAACCGCAGCATGTATCGAATTAGCGTCTATACAAACATCGAGTGGGGGGATACAGAATGGTTAAAGTTCATTGCATAATTTCATGCCTATGCGAAGTGATTAAGCGCCGCACAAAGATTGATTACCGTCCTTATTATTTTGGTATATGGGATGCCGAGTACTCCATTACGGATCAAGGTGTAGTCACGTATTACATTGATAATCATGAGGAGATTATCAAGGGATATGAACGACTTTTCCGAGCGAAAGTAACGGAATGGTATGATCATTCCCAAGATAAAGCCTCCAATCTGGACATGTTCTTAGAGCTAATTGAGAAGCGTACCGAGGATCAGTATGTCCTTGTTCAGATAGACATGTCGCTGGTTCCAGAACGAGATAATAAATTTGCGTTGAAGCCATTCCCGCATTTTTTGATGATCTCAAAGACAGAGAACGAAGATGAGTGGTTTATGTTTGACCCGGATTTTCGTTGGGAGGGCAATGTGAAGAAGGAGACGGTGATCAAAGCCTTCTTAGAAAATCCGTTTGGTGGCGGCTTTATGGTGGATGCGAGTGAAATTAAGGAACCAACCTATGACATGATCCACGATTATTTCTATGCAGCACTCAAACGTGATCATAATCCGTTTACCACTGAGTTGAAGCGATTGATTACAGACATGGCAGAAGGGCGCAATGGATACAATTTGGACATGTTGCTTGCGGCAGTGACTCAGGTGAAGGTGATTGCGATCCGGAAATACAGCTACGAGTATGCATTTCTCTATCTGCAAGACTACTTGCAATACCATCGTGATGAGTTTTTGCGTATTGCCTATAAAGTGGAGGACATCTACCAAGGGTTTACGACAGCACAGTACTTGTGTGTCAAAATGGCTATGACCAAGAATATGGCGTTGTTACCTCCGATTATCGAGGCGCTAGAAGAGATTGATCTGATTGAACTTGAAGTAAAAAAAGAGTTGGAACGTCAGTTTGTCCTGTGGACCCAAATGGATAAAAGTCTTGTCACTGTAGACGAAAAAGGGTGGAGGTAAAGGTCAAATGAAACTCTCATTGTGCACAATTACTTTTCGCCACCAGTTGATTTCGTTTGCACAGATTGTTCGGTTTGCTCATCGTCATCATTTTGATGGAATCGAATTATGGGGAACCCACGCCCAACATCTGTACGATCATGATCGATTAGAGATGGAGGAGCAGGTAAGGTTGGTCAGGGATCAAGGCATGAGTATCTCCATGCTTAGCGATTATCTGGATATTGCTACTTCTACCGGATTTCAGCGTACACTGGAAAAAGCAAAAAGACTCATTTCACTGGCGAAATGGCTACATGTAAAGCAAATCAGGACGTTCGCTGGACAGAAGGCGAGTAAGGAAGTTAGGCAAGAAGAGCGGGCACGCTATGTGCATCATCTGCAAATCTTATGTAAGATGTGTCAAGAGCACGGGATTCAGCTCTTGGTCGAAACACATCCGAACACGCTTACAGATTCTATGAGTTCTACACTTGCTTTGTTGCAGGAAGTCAATCATCCTGCACTAAAAGTGAATCTTGATTTTCTTCATGTCTGGGAATCAGGTGCTGATCCGATCGATGCGTACGAGCAATTGAGACCGTGGGTAGCTCATTATCATTTGAAAAATATTTCTTCATCGAATCATTTGCCGGTATTCGCTCCGCACAATGTATATGCCCCTAACGGCGATCGTGAGGGAATGGTACTGCTCGGTGAGGGTGCTGTAGATTATGGGCCCATTTTAGAAAAGATTGCGGATACGGATTATTTTGCATCTATTGAATGGTTCGGTCAGAGTCCACAACGCGTATTAGCTGAAGAGGTAGAGTGGTTGCGGAAGGCCATGATGGTTCGTGCATAAGTAAAAAAGGTCGGAGGCGCAGGGGTGCTTCCGATCCTTTTTTCGTGTAAAAGGAAACCAAGTGCTTCCAGTGAGCGTCTACGTATTGAGTACTTATTCGGGAGGACCCTTGATGAAAAAACACCTATTGCTCTCATGCTTGCTGATTTCCTTGCTGGGTATCCTTGTCCCTGGACAACTCAATGCTTCTGCTCCTGTGCAGGCAGACCCTCGTAAGCCAGAGCCGGTCGTCATCTATCAAGTACCGGTAGCTGGAAAAGTGACAAAAACCGTGACGAACATGTCCTTGATTCACCGGGCGAGTATGTCGCCATCGGGCAGGTTTGTATACGGGGAACGGATCGGATACGGGAAGACAGACCGAACCATACCGTACCTGTACGATATGCAAACCAAAAAGATGACGCAGCTATCCGGCTATGGCAAATGGTCGCCGAAGCAAGACGCACTCTACGTTCGTGAAAACGGCGGTATCGTAAAGCTCAGTCTTCCAGATGGGAAAAAAACGGTACTCGTCCCGGCAGCAGCTCAGTATCCCGTCCTTGATTTTTCCGTTTCACCGGATGAACAGTACATGGTGTTCACTCGTATGGACATGCTCTCTTCCAATTCCAAAGTAAGCGGTCACCTGATCTTGCAGCACCTGCCTACACTCAAAATGAAAAAGAATGACCAGTATGAATGGCCGAGTGGAACAGAAGAAGAAAGGTATTACTGGGTGCCGAATTCGAAAAAGCTGTTTTACAAAACGCAAATCGCATACAAGGAGTTAGACTTACCGACTGGCCTGAAATATGACCATAACATGACGACATTCCCTTCTTACTCCAACGATATGAAGTACCGTTATATGCGAACCAATACAGAGGAATACATGCTGGATTTGCAGACAGGGAAAAAGGTCAATTTGAAGGATTCCGTGTTCACTGAGAGCTACCTGGACAAGATTGTTTGGTCGCCAGCAGGGCATCAGATGGCAGTAGAACAGCACGCTCGTACTTCCAATTCTCAAGACTCGTATATGTACATGCAATCATGCAAAGAAGTCACGAAATGCGGCTATCCATTCGGTTCTCCTGACAAGGGAATGCCTGGCTATTACGACTTAAGTGACAATCAGCGCATCATCGGCTGGGCAAAGGATGGGAAGTCGTATTATGTAGCTGATCTCGCATCGATCCACTATAGCGATTTTTCGCCTGAAAAGCTGGGTCCTTCCAACAATGTCATAGAACTGCGATGATTTCTCAATCGAAATCCGCCAAAACAGAAGAGGTGCAAGGATGATCACACATGTGTACATGATCCGCCACGCAGAATCGCTGTACATTCAGGATCAGGAGAAAACGCGCGGATTGTCTGAAAAGGGCTGGCAAGATGCGCAATGTGTAGCAGAAATCTTGCGAGCGGAACAAATTGACGTGTTTGTCTCCAGTCCTTATGCAAGAGCCGTCCAGACAATTGAAACTGCTGCGAAGCAAGCGAATCGGGAAATCAAACTGGAACCGGATTTTCGCGAGCGCGATTTAGGTGCTTGGGTAGAGTGCTTTGAGCATTTTGTTCAGGCTGTCGAGCATGCATTTGCAAACCGTGAGTTCGCTTTCGCAGGGGGAGAATCGAATGCAGTAGCGGGGGAAAGAGGACTCGCTGCCTTGCAGGAAGTTTTGGATCACCATCGAGGCCAAAAAGTCGCGATTGGCATCCACGGAAACATCATGACGATCATCATGAATCTCTACGATCCATCATACGATTTCTCCTTTTGGAAAAAGACCTCGATGCCCGATATTTATAAACTAAGCTTTGAGGAAGATCAATTGATCCAGGTAGAACGACTGTGGAATGACAAGGACAAGCATTAAAAAAGAAGCCGTCTCCCGTTTCATACGAGAGGCGGCTGTTCTCTTTCGTTTATTCGTGACCTTCCAGATCAGTAATAAGTGTCCATAATGACATACCTTTGGAAGCCTTGAACAAAAATGCATGTTTTTCATCCCGTAGCGGCAGTAGAGCAGCCATTGCCTCTGCTTTGGTCGCGAAGTGCAGCTTTTTCCCCGAATAAGCGTCATGGAGATGACGTGAATCCTCACCGATTGTCACGAGCAGCTCGAAGCGCTCAGCAATGTCTTGAATCGAGGCTCCAACGCCCGCGTGCATAGCCTTGCTATCTGGTCCGAGCTCGTACATGTCACCTAACACGACGACTCTTGCGCGCTCAGGGTACAGCTCAGCAAATGTCCGAACGGCAGCCTCCATGGAGACGGGGCTGGCATTGTACGCATCACTAATATACACAGTACCGTGTTTCCCGTTGATTTGCTCAAACCGCATGGCGGAGAGCTGAACCGTGGACAAGGCGTAAGCGATTTGCTCCGTATCCATTCCGAGCTTCTTGGCAATCGCGACAGCAGGCAGTGCATTCAGGACACTATGGCGGCCGTGGAGCGGAAGGAATGCCTCGAAATGCTCTCCGGAGGCAAGGTATACTTTGAAACGAGTCCCACCTTCAACCGTTTCGATTTGCTCTGCCCAAATATCCGCTTTCTCATTAACAGAGTAGTACATGAGTTCACCCGGATACAGATGGGCTATCAACCGTAGATACTCCGAATCCTTATTGAGCAGCACGAGCCCGTCAAGAGCGGTATGAGGAAGCAGTTCCGCCTTAGCGAGAGCGATTTTTTCACGCGTGCCAAAATACTCAATATGAGACTCTCCAATAAATGTAATCACGCTAATATCAGGCTGGACCAGCGAAGCGAGCAGATCAATTTCCCCAGCGTGGTTCATCCCGAGCTCCAGTACAGCAGCTTGATGTTTTTCTTCCATCTGCAATAACGACAAAGGTACACCAATGTGGTTGTTGAAGTTTTTATATGTCTTGTATACAGGCGAACGGCTCGCAAGTACGTGTGCCACGATGTCTTTCACGGTTGTTTTCCCGATACTTCCGGTAATGGCGATGCGAGGGAACGAAAAGCTTTTCCGATAAGCGGCAGCCAGCTTTTGAAAGCCACGGAGAGTATCATTAACGAGAATTAACCCAAAATCATTTGGCAAGTCCGCAGGAATCTTCTCCTGATTCGAAACGAGAGCAGCTACGGCTCCTTGCTCAGCTGCTTGTAACAAAAAATCATGTCCATCCCGTGCGCCACCTGTCAGCGCTACAAACAAAGATCCCGCAGTCAGCTCGCGGGTATCAAAGTGAACGGATGACAAGGCAAGCCCTGGGGAACCAGTGAGCAGAATCCCTTCTGCGTTGATTGCTGCCTGATCCAGTGCAATTGGTTTCATCTGCACGAACTCCTTTTGTAATCCAGTTTCAACCTCGAAGTCATGCTACCATGCGTGAGGTAGCGCCGCAAGACAAAAGTGAGGGAATGTGATACGATCAATTCTTACGTACATAACGATCCACATACAAAGGAAGAAAGGAGTCTCCTATGGAAAAAAGTATTTTTACCAAAATCATGGACGGTGAAATTCCTGCTCGTATCGAGTATGAGGACGAGCACGTTATTGTCATCCATGATATTGCCCCAAAAGCACGTGTTCACTTGTTGATTATCCCGCGAAAGCCAATTCCCACGCTCATGGATGTAAGCGCCGAGGACCTGCCTCTGATCGGTCATATCCACCATGTAGCACAACTCTTGGCGAAAAAGCTGGAGTTGTCAGGTTTTCGCCTGATTAACAACTGCGGCAAAGAGGGTGGACAAGAGGTTTTCCACATTCATTATCACCTGTTGTCCGGTTTTTACGAATAAAATTGAACTAAAGGTTGACCTTCTTTAGTCAATTATCCTATAATGAAGTGTGACAGTCTGTTCGTACGTTCGACTCAGGCGTCCCACGGTTTTAGCGGAGGGAGGGAAGACAAATGGCAGAAATTCGAGTCAAGAAAAACGAGTCTTTGGATAGCGCACTTCGCCGCTTCAAGCGTGAAAGCGCAAAATCCGGGGTGATGGCGGAACTGCGTAAACGTCGCCACTTTGAGAAGCCTAGCATTAAGCGCAAGAAGAAATCCGAAGCAGCTCGCAAACGCAAGTTTTAATTGACGGAGGGCTCATCATGAGTGTAATGGAGCGACTCGATCAAGATATGAAGCAAGCAATGAAGGACAGAGCTGCTCTAAAACTCTCTGTTATTCGCATGGTGAAAGCCGCACTAAAGAACGAAGAGATTAACAAGGGCAGACTTTTGTCTGAAGACGAAGTGCTGACCATCTTGACTCGTGAGTTAAAACAACGCCGTGAATCCCTCCACGAATTTGAGAAGGCAGGCCGCGTGGAACTTGCCTCGAAAACGCGCGAAGAGATCGACGTGCTCTCCGCTTACTTACCCGCTCAGCTTAGCGAAGATGAAATTCGTGATATCGTTCGGGAAGGTATCGCAGCTACCAATGCCTCCTCCAAAAAGGAGATGGGCAAAGTGATGGGTGCGATCATGCCGAAAGTGAAAGGCAGAGCAGACGGAAACCTCGTGCAAAAGATTGTATCTGAGGAACTACCATCGTAGACGCGAGTAACACCTCATATAGATACGAACAGAAAAACTCAACCTGTAAAGGTTGGGTTTTTTCTTTTTTTCCACGATGTGAAAGAAATATGAAACGATTGCCAGCCTCTTTCGTATACCTTATTGCACACACGTTGAAGCTGATAGAAGGAAGGAGGTACATGCAATGAGTGCAACAAGGCTAGTAAAAAGCCGCGTGCGATTGCTTTTTTCACTTCTTTGCCTGATCATGGGAATGACGATGCTTCTTGCTCCCGCGTCCACAACAGCCAAGACCTATCAAAAAGCAGTTTGGATTCCAGTAGATAGCACGATCGAGCGAGGGCTGGAGAGCTTTTTAGAAAGAGCATTTGCTGACGCGCAGAATCAGCAGGCAGACGTTGTTATCTTGCATATCAATACGCCAGGTGGAGAAGTGAACGCTGCCGACCAGATTGGGCAGTTAATCCGTCAGGCTCCCATGCATGTGATAGCCTACGTTGATAACCAGGCTTTTTCAGCGGGAACGTACATCGCCCTGAATGCAAATGAAATTATTATGACTCCAGGTAGTAGCATGGGGGCAGCCGCACCGATTGACTTGGCAGGAAATGCAGCAGATATCAAGTTCATTTCCGGTTGGAGCAATAAAATGAAGGCGGCAGCTGAGCTGAACAATCGCAATCCTGACGTTGCTCGCGCGATGGTGGAAATCGATACAGAATTCCCGGGATTAAAGCCAAAAGGCACGGTGCTTTCTCTCGATGCCCAACAAGCGAAGCGGTTGGGTTATGCGGATGATGTGGTGTCCAATAAGGAAGAACTGCTCAAAAAGCTCGGCATTCAACCAGATTCCCTTCAGGCCATTGAGCCAACTGGTGGCGAGCTGGTAGCTAGATGGGTGACGAGTCCCATTGTGATGAGTCTTTTGCTCGTCATAGGATTGGGAGGGATTGTTGTAGAACTGTTTGCCCCTGGCTTTGGTGTTGCTGGGACGATTTCGCTCGTCGCGTTCAGTCTGTATTTCTTCGGACATTATGTAGCGGGATTTGCCAACTGGTTGCACATTGGACTGTTTGCCATCGGAATCTTACTGATGCTTCTGGAAATTTTTCTTCCGGGCGGTATTGTCGGTGCGATTGGCTTCCTGAGCATTGTGACAGGTCTCGTGATGGCAGCTTATGACACGAAGCAAGGGCTCGCCTCCCTGGGTGTGGCCGCTTTGATCACGGCAATTGTAACGTTCCTGTTGGTGAAGAAATACGGGGTCAAAGGTTTATTCAACAAGTTTGTCTTGGGTGACACGCAAAGCAATGAAGAAGGCTACGTTGCTCCGCGTGATCAGCGTGAGCTGGAAGGTGCGTCAGGCATCGCCCTTACACCATTGCGCCCGGCAGGGGTCGTCAAGGTGGAAGGAAAACGTGTGGATGCCGTATCGGTTGGTGGTTTCATTGAAGCGGGTACCGCCATCACCGTGGTACAAGTAGAAGGCACGCGTATCGTCGTTGCTGAACTAGAACAAAAGGAGTGAGCACTTCATGGTTGAAGGCGGATTGATTCCCCTTATTTTTATGGTGGCAGTAGCCATCGTCGTACTTTCAGTTTTCTTCTCGTTCGTACCAGTTATGCTCTGGATTTCTGCACTGGCTTCCGGTGTGAATATCGGGATTATTACCCTCGTCGCTATGCGCTTGCGTCGCGTCGTACCATCTCGTATCGTGAATCCGTTGATTAAAGCACGTAAAGCGGGCTTGCAGCTGGATACAAACCAATTGGAGAGCCATTATCTCTCAGGCGGTAACGTAGACCGTGTAGTAGATGCGCTCGTAGCAGCACAACGCGCAGATATTCCACTTGGCTTCGAACGAGCAGCAGCAATTGATCTGGCTGGTCGTGATGTATTGGAAGCGGTACAAATGAGCGTTAACCCGAAAGTGATTGAAACACCTGTGGTAGCAGCAATGGCAAAGGACGGTATCGAGCTGCGCACTCGTGCAAAAGTAACGGTTCGTGCCAACATCGATCGATTGGTCGGTGGTGCTGGTGAAGAAACAATTATCGCCCGCGTAGGTGAGGGGATCGTATCGACAATTGGTTCGTCAAAAGGACATAAGGACGTATTGGAAAATCCGGATCTGATCTCCAAAACGGTATTAAACAAAGGCCTGGATGCCGGAACCGCTTTTGAAATTCTCTCGATTGATATTGCGGACGTGGATGTAGGGAAGAACATCGGGGCACAATTGCAAACCGACCAAGCAGAAGCAGATAAACGTATTGCCCAAGCGAAAGCGGAAGAGCGTCGTGCCATGGCAGTAGCCCAAGAGCAGGAAATGATCGCGCGCGTACAAGAAATGAAGGCAAAAGTAGTAGAAGCCGAAGCGCAAGTACCACTCGCGTTGTCTGAAGCATTAAAAAGCGGCAAAATGGGTGTAATGGATTATTACAACATGCAAAACATTGCTGCTGATACGCAAATGCGTCAATCTTTCGGGTATGCAGGTGACAAACAAGATCCTGCTATGCCAGACGAGAAAGAATAAGGGCGATTGCCATGGAAGATCTCATGGATCTCGTCGCAAATTTACTGGACGTAGTCGAGTGGATCATCCCGCTCATCGGCAAGTTCTGGGTTGTCATCCTTGGTTACGTAGGATATAAAGCTCTTGGCAAAGCTGGAAAGAAGAAGATGTCTCAAGGCAAGAAAATGCCTCCGCTTACCCCGGCCAGCACGTCGAATTTCCCTCTGGAAACGGAGGAGTACGGCAGAGAGACGGTGAGAGCATCCTCCAAATACGAGCCACTTCAGCAAGAATCGATGGAAGGGGTTGGAGTTGAGCAGGAATGGGCATTTTCCAGTATGGCTCGTGCTTCGACGGGTCCAACCATCACAGTGAAGGAATCGGAAACGAAGAAGGTCGCTGATTCGGAGCGAGCGAGAACACTCACATCGAAACACGGCAATCCGCGTGATGGGATGAAATGGGCGCTCATTTTTGGAGAGCCGCGCTCAAAAGCTCCGTACGCCCAGCAGGTTCGGCAAAGAAAGATTGTATAATAGCAGCTAGTCAAACAGGTGAACCTCGGTTCGCCTGTTTTTCTTGATACGCAAGGTGTTCATGTCGAAATATCTCGAATAACTTGTCTTGTTTCTCGTATCCCGGTTGACTATCCTGAATGTAGAGAAAATTCTTCCAAATAGAAGAAGGGGTAGAGGTCAAGCGATGAATCAACAAATTTTTGAACAAATGGGGCGGTTCCGTCAAAAAGTGATTCGGCTTGCCATCTTCGAAGACAAATCAGTATATGAAACAGCGATCGCATGCGGCTGTTCAGCTGAGAAAGTAAAACGAGTCATGAAAAAGTGGAAGGCGCTTACAAAAGAAAAAGATCGGGTTTCTACTGCAAAAGAAAGCAAATAATCAATGGATTTTGTGGAAAGTAATTTCAAAGAGGGAGTTCTCATCTGCTTGCTAAATCGCGAGCGAGGAGGGCTCTTTTTTTGTGACTGTTTTTGATGAATGCCACTTTATGCTCGCGCATACGCATAGATAAGAATGGTTTTATACCTGCAAACAGATGAGATTGTCATATTCGCCAATATATAGAACGAGAAGGGGGGCTAATCCATGAAGCGTTGGAGCCGCCGTCTGCGCCAGCTGGCCGGAGGGGTGTTGGATCTGCCGCAAGATGTAGTCCTGGAAGTCCCGCGCATTACGATGATCGGTCATTTGCAAATGTATATAGAGAATCATCGAGGAGTTTTGCATTTTAGCGAAAAAGAACTTCGCCTGTTGTTGACGAACGGTCAACTGATTGTTTCAGGTGAACAGCTTGTCATCCGAGCCATTTTGCCAGAGGAGGTTTTGTTAGAAGGCAGAATCGGTGGCGTGAAATTTTTGGAGACGGGATCACAGAGCTCGTAATCTTTGTTAGAGGGAGGGGGCGGCACGTATGCGGTATGGAATCAAGGAGTGGGTGGATGGACATGTAACCATTACCGTTCGGGGTAAACGGTTTGAGCGGATGCTGAATATGGCCGTACGGGATGGAATTCGAATCTGGAATATTCGCAGGGTAGGAGAAGAGGTGACTCGCTGCGATATTTTGATTCGGGATTATTTTCGTTTGCGGCCGCTTTTAAAAGAGACAGGCTGTCGTAGTCACGTCGAGGGAAGAGACGGGCTACCTTTCTGGCTGCTGCGGTTACGCAGACGTTCTGGATTGGCAATTGGGGTTGCTCTTTTTTTCATCGGATTGTACATGCTCTCCTCTTTTGTTTGGAGTGTTGAAGTAAGCGGGACAAAAATGGTTGATCCGCGACGAGTGATTCAAGCTGCCGAACAAGTGGGGATTAAAGAAGGGGCATGGAAGGTCAAACTAAAAGAACCGTTAGTTTTGCAAAAAGAGCTGTTGAGTCTGCTGCCTGAAGCGTCCTGGGTTGGAATCGAGATTCAAGGGACCAAGGTCATGCTTCAAGTGGTTGAAAAAGAGGCTCCCGTAAAGCCGCTTGCAACAGGTCCACGTCATCTTGTAGCGAAAAAGAGGGCTGTAGTCCATAAAATTCTCCCAGAGGTTGGTCGCAGTCAGGTCGTGAGCAATCAATTGGTAGAAAAAGGCCAAGTGCTCATTTCCGGGATCATTGGGAATGACGCCCGTCAACAAGCCGTATCAGCACGAGGCAAGGTACAAGGGGAAGTGTGGTATATGAGTAACACATCGGTCCCGCTAAAACAAACGGTGCACCGTTTGACGGGAGAAAAGCTGCAGCATCAATACCTGCTCGTAGGCCCCTATGCGGTATACGTGTGGCCATTTGAAAAACAGTCCTTTGCGCAAGCCGAAATGGCAGAACAACGGTTTTTGCCCTCGTATGCGGGATATGCGTCACCACTTGGATGGAAGACAGTAACGTACGCGCAAACAGAACCGGTTCAAACAGAAATGAGTGTAGAGGAAGCGACGGAACTGGCTGAAAAATTCGCCAGGGAGGATATCTTGAAAAAAGCTGGAAAAGATGCGTTCATTCAGGACGAAAAAGTTTTGCACGTCACAACAGAGAATGGTAAAGTTTACGTAAGCATTCATTTTTCCGTCATTGAAGATATTGCCATTGAACAACCTTTCGTTGGGCAGTGAGGGATGGCAAGCAAATGACGCATTGCTGATTACCGTTGCAAGGAGATGGAAGCCTGTTGCACGTACAAGATGAGGTAAGAATCCCGTTTTCAGACGCATCTGAGGCCTTGCTGTTGTTCGGACCACATGACGCGTACCTAACACTGATCGAGCAAAGAAGTTCCGCCAAAATTATGACCCGAGAAGGCGAACTGGTTATTAGCGGGGATAAGCCGGAAGTGGACAAACTGACAGCGTTGATTGAAATTCTGCTACAGTTGATTCGCAGAGGGATTGCCCTGTCCGAGAGAGACATCTCTTATGCGATGTCGTTGATTGAACGGGGAGAAGTTGCCCAACTGCTCGATGTGTATGATGAAGAAGTCGCTCGTACCCAACGTGGCAAAGTAATCAGGGCAAAGACTTTGGGCCAGCGACACTACTTGTCTGCGATCAAGAAGCATGACATTGTGTTTGGAATTGGACCAGCTGGTACCGGAAAAACGTATTTGGCTGTTGTCACAGCAGTAAATGCGTTGAAAAATGGGCGTGTCAAACGGATCGTTCTTACCAGACCAGCCGTAGAAGCGGGGGAGAGCCTTGGATTTTTGCCAGGTGATTTGCAGGAAAAGGTAGACCCTTACCTGCGTCCGCTCTATGATGCCTTGTACGACATGCTGGGCAATGAACAAGTCGCCAAAATGATGGAACGTGGACTCATTGAGGTTGCCCCTTTGGCGTACATGCGTGGTCGTACGCTCGAGGATTCCTTCGTCATATTGGATGAAGCCCAGAACACGACTCCTGAGCAAATGAAAATGTTTTTGACCAGGCTTGGCTTTGGTTCCAAAATGGTCATTACGGGTGATGTGACCCAGGTGGATTTGCCAAAAGGCAAGAAATCCGGATTGCGCGAAGCACAGCGCATCTTAAATCCGATTTCCGATGTAGCCTTTATTCATTTCCAAGAGGGAGACGTCGTTCGTCACAGTCTGGTACAAAAAATCATCGCTGCCTATGCCAAGGAAGAAGTAGAACACGGCTATTAATAAATGGCGTCACAAAAAGGAGATCGTTTACCTGTGTTATCTGTAGAAATCCTTCATGAAGAAATCGATGCGATCGATGAGAATTTGCAAAACCTGCTTGTTCGTTGCCTGGAAGCAGCGGCAGCGCTGGAAGACGTACAAGGAGAAGTAGTGGTCACGCTGGTGAACAACGAGCGCATCCACGAGCTGAATCGCGATTATCGTGGTGTTGATCGACCTACGGATGTTCTGTCCTTTGCGATGAACGAGCCGGGTGAAGGAGAAATGGAAATCTTCATTGATGAGGATGAGGCCAGCGAGTTTCCGAATATGCTTGGAGATATCATTATCTCGTTGCCAAAAGCACATGAGCAGGCCGAAGACTATGGCCATTCATTCGAGCGCGAACTCGGGTTTCTCACGGTTCATGGTTTTCTGCACCTTCTGGGCTATGATCATGGAACGCCAGAAGAAGAGAAGGAAATGTTTTCACGTCAAGAAAAGGTGCTGAAACAAATCGGCTTGACGAGGTAGGAGATTACGTTGAAGGAATGGCGACGTTTGACTCGTAGCTTCACCTACGCTCTGCAAGGAATTTCCTATACCGTACGGACACAGCGAAACATGCAAATCCACGTAGCCGCAGCCGTTTTGGTGCTGGCGGTAGCGTGTTGGCTGCAGATACCCCGCAGCGATGTTTTGCTGGTCCTTTTTTCTATCGGTCTGGTCTTCTCGCTAGAGCTGGTAAATACTTCGATCGAAGCAGTCGTTGATTTAGCTTCCCCGGAATGGCACGCCAAGGCGAAGATTGCCAAAGATGTGGGAGCAGGAGCTGTGCTTGTGGCGGCGATCCTGTCTTTTATCATCGGAGTCCTCGTATTTGGACAGCCACTGTTACAAAAAGTATGGGGATAATTTACCGGACGGGTCATTCTCGTCTCGTTGACCTTTCAGTCTGGTTTCTTCGTGTCCCATTGGACACATTCTGTTGTGAAATGATGGTAAAGATCAATCATATGAGGAATGATGAGTATGGATAAACAATCATTATTAGCACAAGCAATCGAAGCAAGAAAGCTCGCTTATGTACCGTACTCCAAGTTTCAGGTAGGAGCAGCGCTTTTAGCTGAGAGTGGCAAGGTTTATTTGGGAGGTAATATTGAAAATGCAGCGTACTCGCTGTGCAACTGCGCAGAGCGTACGGCTCTTTTTAAAGCGTATTCGGAAGGCGATCGGACGTACAAGGCATTAGCCGTCGCTGCCGATACACCGCAAGCTGTATCACCGTGCGGGGCTTGCCGACAAGTCATCGCGGAGCTGTGCCCGCCGGACATGCCTGTATTTTTGACGAATCTCAAAGGCGACATTTGGGAAACGACAGTATCTGCCCTGCTTCCAGGCGCATTCACCAAGGAGGATTTACGTGGATAATCGCAAGACCAAGCAATCGTTTAAATCGGGCTTTGTTTCCATTGTGGGACGGCCAAATGTTGGAAAATCAACACTGTTGAATCATATTGTAGGACATAAAATCGCCATCATGTCGAATAAGCCGCAAACGACACGCAACAAAATTACGGCTGTTCATACGACAGAAGAGGGTCAAATCATTTTCTTGGATACCCCTGGTATTCATAAGCCGCAGTCCAAACTCGGAAACTACATGGTTTCCGTTGCCGAAAATACATTGAACGAAGTAGACCTTGTTCTGTTTGTTGTCGACGCAACAGAGAAACGCGGAGCCGGGGACGACTACATCATCGAGCGTCTGAAGCAGGTCAAAACGCCAGTATTTTTGGTCATCAACAAAATTGACAAGGTGCACCCGGAAGCACTACTTCCGATTATTGACGATTACCGCAAATTGTATGATTTCAAGCAGATCGTTCCAATCTCTGCGCTAGCAGGAAACAACACAGGATCATTGCAGGAGGCAATTTTGGGTGAAATGGAAGAAGGCCCAATGTATTATCCTGCGGATCAAGTGACGGATCATCCTGAACGCTTTGTTGCAGCCGAGTTGATAAGGGAAAAAGTTCTGCATTTGACGAGAGAAGAAGTACCTCACTCCATCGCTGTTGTGATTGAAGAGATGAAGCGAGGCGAAAATGGTAAAACGCTTTACATATACGCGGCTATTTACGTAGAGCGGGATTCCCAGCGCGGTATTTTGATCGGGCAAAAAGGTCAGATGCTCAAAGAAATCGGTCAACGTGCGCGCAAGGATATCGAGCGACTGATGGGGGACCAAGTATTTTTGGAGCTCTGGATCAAAGTGAAAAAGGATTGGCGCAACCAAGAGCGGATGCTGCGTAACTTCGGTTTCTACGACGAGCAATAATATTCCCAGCGCAATGTGTTAATTTTTCCAAGGCATAGAAAAACGGGCAAAGGTGATTCTAAGAAGGAAGTGGATAGACCCGATATAGGAAAGGATGATGCTCCATGCTTCGTGACTTTTCTTGGAGAGTTTTCGCTTCAACCGGTGACATCCATGCTTACCTTCTCTACCGTGATCACCATCAAACGGATGTTTCCAGCGAGGAAACCTCGTTTGATCTCGCCCAGGAAGAATTGGGTGACACGCAGGCATGCTTGTAAAGTGGGAAGGAATTGTCATTCGCAGTGTGGACTATGGTGAGTCCAGCAAAGTGGTGACATTGTTTACCCGGGAGAACGGCAAATTAGGCGTGATGGCCCGTGGTGCCAAAAAGACCAAAAGCCGCATTGCCGCCGTCTCCCAGCTGTTTTCGCATAGTTATTATCTATGCAAGGCAGGACCCGGTACGGGAATGCCGGATCTCTCACAGGGAGATATGCTGGATTCGTTCCGGGATATGCGGCAAAGCCTGACTGCTACGGCTTATGCCGCATACATAGCAGAACTTTTGGATCGACTGACGCAGGAAAAAGAGCCGAATCCCTACTTGTTTCAGCTACTCCTCCATACGTTCCGTTATTTGGATGAAGGACGAGATGCTGAGATCCTGTGTCGAATTTTTGAGACCAAGATGCTAATTGTAGCGGGGATCTCCCCGCAGCTCACGGCGTGTGTAAACTGTGGCGAACAACGCGAGCCCTATGCAATCAGTGTGGGACAGGGCGGCCTGTTGTGCCCAGTTTGCCAGCCTTCCGATCCGTATGCCATGGCTGTTACACCCTCTACCTGGAAGCTGTTACGGCTGTTCCAGGTATTTGATTTGGAGCGGCTTGGTGACATTGAAGTAAAACCGGCTACACGCAACCAGCTCAAGCATGTGCTGCGTAGCTTCATGGACGAGTATCTGGATCTCAGGCTGAAAAGTCGAGCATTTCTGGAACAGCTTGAGCGAATGGAAAGAATGACGCAATCAGATGCGGACTAATTGACATACGAATTTGTTTTCGTTATGATAAGAACCAAACTTGTATACCGAATGTTGCCGTGAAGGAAAAGAGTAGTCAGCTACTGGTTGTGAATAGCGAATCGGGGATAGTGGAAGCCCGGTCACCATGCTGATGAAGGGCGTTCTGGAGCAATTTAATTGTAAGGTGGGCGAAGAAGTCATTCGCCAAGTAGGGTGGAACCGCGAGAATCCTCTCGTCCCTACACTGTCGCATCTGGCAGTGTAGAGGCGGGAGGTTTTTTTAGTTTCGACTTAAAGCCAAGTTCGAATAATTTTAGAGGAGGAAAAAGCATGAAAATGACATTTCAAGACATCATTTTGACGCTGCAAAACTTTTGGGCAAAGCAAAACTGTCTTATTGTCCAGCCGTATGACGTTGAAAAAGGGGCAGGTACGCTAAACCCAATGACCTTCCTTCGTTCCATTGGACCTGAGCCGTGGAATGTGGCATATGTAGAGCCTTCCCGTCGCCCGGCTGACGGACGCTATGGGGAAAACCCGAACCGTTTGTATCAGCATCACCAGTTCCAAGTGATCATGAAGCCATCGCCCGACAACATTCAGGAGCTGTACCTGGAGAGCTTGCGCGAACTCGGAATCGAGCCACTGGAGCATGATATCCGATTTGTAGAGGACAACTGGGAGCACCCTGGTCTCGGAGCATGGGGCTTAGGCTGGGAAGTTTGGCTGGACGGAATGGAGATCACACAGTTCACATACTTCCAGCAAGTGGGCGGTTTGGAATGTAAACCAGTGGCAGTCGAGCTGACTTATGGACTGGAGCGTTTGGCTTCCTATATTCAGGAAAAAGAAAATGTGTTCGATCTGGAATGGTGCAACGGGTATACGTACGGAGATGTATTCCTGCAACCAGAATACGAGCATTCCAAATACACATTCGAGCTGTCAGATGTCGACATGCTGTTCTCTCTCTACAATACGTATGAGGCAGAAGCAAAAAGACTAATGGCGGAGCGACTGGTTTACCCGGCGTATGACTACGTACTGAAATGCTCTCACACCTTCAACTTGCTTGATGCGCGTGGAGCCATCAGTGTGACGGAGCGTACTGGCTATATCGCTCGTGTACGCAATCTGTCTCGTGAAGTAGCACAAACCTACTATAAAGAGCGTGAACGCCTCGGTTTCCCGCTTTTGCAAAAAGGCAACGCAAACACTGCGGATCAAGTGAATCAGGTGAAGGGAGAGGATACAAATGAGTAAGCGCGATCTACTTGTAGAGGTTGGTTTGGAAGAAATGCCTGCTCGTTTTGTCGCACAAGCAGCGGCACAATTCAAAGAAAAAGTAGAAAAGTGGCTGACTGCTGAGCGAGTGCCGTTTGATCAAATTACGGCATTGGAGACACCTCGTCGTTTTGCTCTGTTGATCGATGGATTAGCAGAAAAGCAGCCTGACCGCAATGATGAAGCGAAAGGTCCTGCACGAAAAATCGCACAAGATGAAGCGGGGAACTGGTCCAAGGCAGCACTCGGATTTGCACGAAGCAACAATGTTGAGCCTGACCAACTGTATTATAAAGAAGTAAACGGGATCGAGTATGTTCATGCTCGCAAATCCGAAGCGGGAAAACCGACTACCGAGCTGTTGCCGCAACTGGCTGAAGTGATCACCGGTATGAGCTTCCCGAAAAATATGCGTTGGGGCGCGCGCGATTTGAAATACGTTCGTCCGATTCGTTGGATGGTTGCTTTGTTCGGCGACGAATTGATCGATCTGGAGATTGCAGGCGTAAAAAGCGGACGTGTTTCTCGTGGACACCGCTTCTTGGGAACAGAGGTTACGTTGAATCACCCAAGCGAATACGTGAGCAAGCTGGATAGTCAGTATGTCATGGTGAATCCCGACGAGCGCAGAGCAGCTATCGTAGAACAAATTCATCGCTTGGAGAAAGAAAATGGCTGGACAATTCCAATGGACGAAGGACTTCTGGATGAGGTAGTCCATCTGGTAGAATATCCAACCGCTCTTTACGGTACGTTCGAGCAAGAATTCCTTTCCATTCCACGCGAGGTTTTGGTTACCTCCATGCGTGAGCACCAGCGTTATTTCCCTGTTGAAAACGCACAGGGTCAATTGCTGAATCATTTTGTGACCGTGCGTAACGGAGACAGTCGCGCTCTGGAAAACGTAGCGAAAGGGAATGAGAAAGTTCTTCGCGCACGCCTGTCTGATGCTCGTTTCTTCTATGTAGAAGACCAAAAGCTGTCCATTGAGAGCTGCCTGAAGCGTTTGGAGACAATCGTTTACCATGAAGAGCTGGGAACAATCGGTGATAAAGTTCGCCGTGTACGCAAAACAGCTGCTCAAATTGCAAGCAAGCTTACTGTGAGCGCGGAAGAGACGAAACAAGTAGACCGCATTGCAGAAATCGCAAAATTTGACCTCGTTACTAACATGGTAGGTGAATTCCCTGAACTGCAAGGGATTATGGGTGAGGATTACGCGCGTAAAGCGGGTGAGTCGGACCTCGTTGCAAGTGGCGTATTCGAGCATTACCTCCCGCGTTTTGCAGGGGACAAAATGCCTGCTTCCGCCCAAGGTGCTATTGTCAGTCTGGCTGACAAGATGGACACAATCGTAGGCTGCTTCTCGATTGGGATTGTGCCTACTGGCTCTCAGGACCCGTATGGTCTGCGCCGTATGGCAGCGGGGATTGTTACGATTTTGGTGGAGCGCGACTGGCAAATTTCTCTTGCTGACCTGTGGAATGCCGCACTGGAAGGCTATGTCGCACAAGGAGTAAACAAGAGAGCGGCAGAAGACGTGAAAAAAGATCTCGTAGACTTCTTCGCACTCCGTCTGAAAAACGTCTTGCAGGATCATGGCGTTCGTTACGATGTCATCGACGCTGTTCTTGCTACCGACCTGACACTGGTTCCAGAGGTGCTGGCAAAAGCAAAAGCATTGATGGGAGCGGTACAATCAGAAGAATTCAAGCTGATTGTGGAGCAGTTTAACCGGGTGAACAATCTGGCACAAAAAGCGGAAGCAGACCAAGTCAGCGAAGCTCTGTTCGCAGAAGATGTGGAACGTGCCTTGTATCAGGCATTCCAAGCTGTTCAGAAGGATGTAGAAGGTCTGAAGGATCAAGAGAAGGTACTCGCAACCTTGTCAACCTTGCGCCAGCCGATCAACGCATTCTTTGATAAAGTCATGGTGATGGCAGAAGATCAGGCAGTTCGTGCGAATCGTCTGGGCCTTCTCTTGCAGCTTTCTCGTGTGCTATACCGCTATGCAGATTTTTCCAAAATTGTTTTTGCGTAAACAAAATAAAACCGGTGCCTTCGTCTGAAAATCAGGCGGGGGCACCTTTTTTCCCCGTGAAAGAAGGAATATCCCGTCGAATAGAGTAATACTAGGAAGAGGTAAAGACAGAACCGGGGTGATTGGTCATCGAGCTTACCAAACGACAAGAGCACATCTTACAGATAGTGAAGGATGACGGACCGATAACAGGAGAGCATATCGCAGAGCGACTGAATTTGACTCGCGCGACGCTGCGCCCTGATTTGTCCATCCTCACGATGTCAGGATATCTAGAAGCCAGACCTCGGGTCGGGTATTTTTATTCCGGCAGACCCGCAAGCTCAGTCATAAGTGAACGGCTTCACAAGCTTCTCGTCAATGACTACAAGGCCGTACCGATCGTGGTTTCCGAATCCGCCTCGGCTTACGACGCCATCGTTACCCTCTTTTTGGAGGATGTTGGCACGTTATTCGTTGTTAATCAAAAAGGATACTTGGCTGGCGTGATCTCACGAAAAGACCTCCTGCGGGCTTCTTTAGGTAATAAGACGCTGGAGGATGTGCCAGTCAGCATTATCATGTCTAGGATGCCGAATATCATTACATGCGCACCTGATGAGACCTTGTACGCAGCCGCCAAAAAGCTGATTGATTTTCAAATCGATTCTCTGCCTGTCGTAAGGCCTAGCGAGGAGGATCCGAAGCAAATGGAGCTGTTGGGGCGCGTCACCAAGACGACGATCGCGAAAGCATTTGTAGAATTGGGCAGCGAACCGAAAGTGTAGGAGGAGAAGCGATGCAAGGTAATCAGCAAGGACAGCTCATCTATGTAGTCTCAGACTCCATCGGCGAAACGGCCGAACTTGTCGTTCGCGCAGGAGCTAGTCAGTTTGATCGTTTTTTGTTTGATGTACAAAAGTATCCGTATATAGAAGACAAGGAATCGATTGACGAAATCATTGCTTCGGCAAAAGAATCGCGGGCAATGATCGTATTTACTCTGGTCATTCCGGAGTTGAATGCGTATATTACAAAACAAGCTGCTCTTCACGGAATTCCGGCTCTTGATGTTATGGGGCCTTTGATGAATACATTGCAGGGCATGTTAAAAGAGCCACCAACTGGAAAACCGGGCTTGGTACGCCGACTGGATGAGGAGTATTTCCGGAAAGTAGACGCCATCGAGTTTGCTGTCAAATACGACGATGGTCGGGACCCACGCGGCCTGTTGCGTGCTGATGTGGTTTTGATCGGCGTTTCGCGTACTTCCAAGACGCCTCTTTCCATGTATTTGGCTAACAAACGACTTAAGGTTGCCAATGTTCCGCTTGTCCCGGAGGTAGAGCCACCAGAAGAATTGTTCCAACTGCCAATAGAACGGTGCATTGGGCTTACCATTAATCCGGAGCAACTGAACGGCATTCGGACAGAGCGTCTGAAGGCCCTGGGATTGACTGCACAAGCAAATTACGCGAATCTCGAACGGATTGCCGAAGAACTGGCTTATTCCAAGCGCATTATTGAGCGCCTCGGATGTACCGTTATCGATGTATCCAACAAGGCAGTAGAGGAAACGGCGAACATCATTTTGGAGATGATTCGAAAAAATAATCTCCGAACTGAAAGGAAATAGGCCGAAAGAAGGATTTTGACGTTTTTTGTAGAAAATCAATTATCCGAGGTACTTATCTTAGGTGAGTTTCTTAGCGTTTATTGCACGTAGAAATGTGGAAAAGTAGAAAAGAAGAAAAGAAGTTTGATGCAAAGAAGGAAATTGACGAATTTTGACGAACTAAATATTCTCACGTGCGATTCTCCTTATAAAGGTGGAAAGACATGACTGGTCCCACTTCAGATGAATTTGTAAATCAAGTGCGTGCCGCTGTCGACATCGTAGACGTTGTAGGAGAGTACGTTCAACTGAGAAAAAGCGGTCGTGCCTTTCTCGGTCTATGTCCGTTTCACTCTGAAAAGAGCCCTTCCTTCAACGTAAATGCAGAGCGACAGTTTTTTCATTGCTTTGGCTGTGGAGCAGGTGGGGATATCTTTTCCTTTTTAATGAAACTGGAGCAATTGACTTTTCCAGAGGCACTGCACAAATTGGCGGAGCGTGCCGGGATAGCTGTGCCCCAGCCGCAGCAAGTAGAGGAATCACCTGAAAAACGGATGAAACATGCGATGCAGGAAGCGCATACGTTCGTTTCACGCCTCTACCACTACGTGCTTACGAAAACCCCTTATGGCGCAGAAGCGATGAAGTATCTCGCAAAGCGCGGAATGTCTGAGGCGACAATAGCCGAATACCAAATCGGATTCGCTCCAGATTCCTGGGATTTCGTGACGCAGCAGTTGACAAAGCGGGGATTTTCACAGGAATTGATGGTGGAAGCAGGGCTTTTGGCCAGAAGTGATGCAGGAAAAATCTTTGATCGCTTTCGAGGTCGTATCATGTTTCCGATCCAAGATTCCCAAGGTAACGTCATCGGATTTGGTGGGCGCTTACTGCAAGGATCGAAGCCTAATTCCAACCAAAAGTCTCAACCCAAGTATCTGAATAGCCCGGAAAGCCTTTTGTTCAACAAAAGTGCTACGCTGTTTAATCTTCATCGTGCGCGCCCCATTATCAGAAAGAGAAAAGAGGCGCTATTGTTTGAAGGATATGTCGATGTCATATCGGCAGGGCAGGCGGGTTTTATGCAAGGCATTGCCACTTTGGGAACAGCCTTGACGGAGCAGCAGGCCAGAATTCTTCGTCGCAATACAGAGTCAGTCGTACTCTGTTATGACGGAGATGCTGCAGGACAAGAAGCAACGAGCAAAGCGATTCACGTTTTGCAGCAAGCCGGTTTGATCGTTCGAGTAGCTCCACTTCCACAAGGAGTGGACCCGGATGATTACATCCGCCAGCATGGGGCTGAAGCATTTTCCCAGCAGGTATTGTTACAGGCGATGCCAATTACGGCTTTCCGTCTGAAACATTTACGCAGTCAGTTCGTAATAAAAGATGAGACGGACAAAGCTCGCTTAATTGCGAAGGCGGTCGAGATCATCAACGAGCTCAGCAGCCCGGTTGAACGGGACATGTACCAGCGGCAATTGGCTGAAGAATACTCCCTTACTCTCGGAGATCTCAAATGGGAATCCAAACGCGCCTACAATCAGCAAAAAAGTGAGCGCCAAAGGGATAAAGTGACGCCAGCATGGAATAATAGTATAAATAATGGCAAAGTTACGCTCGCGAAAACACTGCCACCCGCTTATCACACGGCTGAGCGCATGCTGCTTTACTACATGATGCGGAACGAAGAAATAGCTGCCCGCGTCCAACAGGAATGTAGCGCCCACTTTCAGGTGGATGAACACGATGCGCTGGCTGCCTACCTGTACGCCTACTATGCAGAGGGAAACCCGGAAGACCCTGGAAAGTTTATACATTACGTGCAAGACGATTTGTTAAAGCAATTAGCCTCGGGATTGGCCATGATGGAGTGCAACAACGACGTATCTGAATTAGAGATCGGTGACTACATCAAACAAGTGAATAACTACCCGAAGCGTGCCGAGTTGGAACGATTGCGCGATGAGCAGCGGAGCTTACACCTCCAAGCGGCCGCAGCGGACAGCGAGGATGCGCGCAAACAACTTGAACTTCAAGCAGCCGTTACAGGGATGAAGATTCTTGAATTGGAAAATGCTTTAAAAGAAGGGTAGCTTCAGATCATTCCCGGGGAAGGAGGGAAAGTAGATGAACAAACAAAATATCACTTCCGACATGGAAGCAACGTCCATCGAACAAGTGAAGGAACAGCTGGTCGAATTAGGTAAGAAACGTGGCGCACTGTCGTATAAGGAGATTACTGCTCGCCTGGCAGGTTTCGAACAGGATTCTGATCAAATGGATGAGTTTTTTGAATATCTTGGTGATCAAGGCATTGAGATTAACAACAATGAGAATGAAGATGACGACGATGAAGTCGATCAAATGATCATCAAGGACGAGGACAACGAAGAATTTGATTATGACGATCTCTCCGTTCCGCCTGGAATTAAGATCAATGACCCTGTACGGATGTATCTGAAGGAAATTGGTCGAGTTCCTCTGCTCTCCGCAGAAGAGGAGATTAAACTGGCACAGCGAATTGAACAAGGTGATGAGGAAGCCAAAAGACGTTTGGCTGAGGCGAACTTGCGATTGGTTGTATCGATTGCGAAGCGTTATGTAGGACGTGGGATGCTATTCCTCGACTTGATTCAAGAAGGGAACATGGGTCTGATTAAAGCGGTGGAAAAGTTTGACTATCGCAAAGGCTACAAGTTCAGTACGTATGCGACCTGGTGGATTCGCCAAGCGATTACCCGTGCCATTGCAGACCAGGCTAGAACGATCCGAATTCCGGTTCATATGGTGGAAACGATTAATAAATTAATTCGCGTTTCCCGTCAGCTTTTGCAAGAGCTAGGTCGTGAACCTATGCCAGAAGAAATCGCTGAAAAAATGGATCTCACTCCGGAAAAAGTTCGGGAAATCATGAAGATTGCTCAAGAACCAGTATCCCTGGAGACTCCAATTGGGGAAGAAGACGACTCCCATTTAGGTGATTTCATTGAGGATCAGGATGCATTGGAGCCATCTGATGCAGCTGCCTATGAACTTTTGAAAGAACAGTTGGAAGACGTTTTGGATACATTAACAGACCGGGAAGAAAATGTACTGCGTCTGCGTTTTGGTTTAGATGACGGTCGTACACGGACGTTAGAAGAAGTAGGCAAAGTGTTTGGCGTAACGCGTGAACGGATTCGTCAGATCGAAGCAAAAGCTCTTCGCAAATTGCGTCATCCGAGTAGAAGTAAACGCTTAAAAGATTTCTTGGAATAACCGATATAAGAAGTATGTGGCCTACGTTAGCGACGTAGGCTTTTCTTGTTCATGAAGTAAACACTTTTTGTCGTAGTTAGGAGGGGCCGCGTTGGACGACCAGCGCAAGCGAACGATCATCGCCGAAATTGAAAACTGGCGGCGCAACCATTTGCTGCCTGAACATTACTGCATCTTCTTGTTAAATCTGTATACAGAAGGGGATCGGCCAAATACACCGGCGTCCGCAGGCGGGAATGAGCGAATGGGAACGGCACCGGGTGTGCTGTCAGGAAAAGTCAATTCAACATCATCTGTCACAAATACATATGCACCTAGAACTGTCTCTCCAGTGACGGGGAAAATGGTAGTGGCATGGCTCCTTGGTGCCTTTGTCATTGCTGGTTTGATCTTACTTGCTTTTCATTTTAACCGTTTTCAAACCCCAATGCAAATTGCCATCTTTGCCTGTTTTGCTCTGGTTTTCTATATTCTGGGACTGGTTTATCGAAAATCGGCTCCGCCATTGACGCATTTATTCCTGGCTTTGTCTTTTGTGATCTTGATCGCGGGAGGCGTTTATTGTATTCAAAAATTGGATGGAAGCTTGCCGTTTGTCCTGTTTTATTTAGGCTTCGTTTGCATGCTATTGTGCATCAGTGCAATAGTTTTCGGCTATGCTTATTTGCTCTATGCAGGGTTACTGGGTTTGGCCATCTTGTATGGTATTACAACCGTTCAGCGGGTAGAGATGGACTATACATGGTGGACATCGGAGTTGTACTGGGTACCGCTTGCGTGTTTGCTCACAGGAATGGGCTTCTTGATGAATAAGGCCAATGCGAAATGGGCGGGAGTATTTGCTGTATGTGGACTTGCCTTTTTCTTTGGTGCAGAGATACAGGCTTTGTATATTCCAGCGGCGAAGCGGGATATGATTCAATTGCTGTTGTTCATTAAGGTGTTCATCGCGTCAACTTTGTTTTTCTTCACGCGTGGATATTGGTACGCGTGGTTGCGGCTCTAAGACTCTGCCTGACTTCTCGTGTTCCTCTCGCTGCTTATCTGGTACAATTTCAGAAGAGCGCGAACGGGGTGAATAGATGAACAACAAGTGGAAAGTATTAGTCGGTATTTTGCTGGCGGCTTTTTTTCTGGGTACAGAAACAGTAGCCAAGTTTATGGGTGTAAATACATACAGCAGGATTCATAGCTGCATCTGTATCTTTTTTGGGAGCGATTTTATTAGGAGCACGCCGATCATAGGCGTGTTTTTTTTGAAAAATTACCACATGAATCCAAAATCGTGGTGTATAATGGTAAGAGTATTCTGAACAAACGCTCAGTCAAAACAGTGTGTTTCTTGATAGTTCTTTATTAAAGCGTTTTCAAGGGGGCAACGATTATGAACTTCGATTTGACTTCCGAACAACAAATGTTGAAAAGAATGATTCGCGAATTCGCTGATGAGGTAGTGGCACCAGGAGCAGATGAACGCGATCAAACGAAACAATTTCCTGTCGAAATATTCAAGCAGATGAGCGAACTGAACTTGATGGGTCTTCCCTTCTCTGAGAAATACGGGGGTGCGGGAGCTGATTCCACGAGTTTTGCGATCGTTGTAGAAGAGCTTAGTCGTGTATGTGGTTCTACAGGTATCACGTATTCGGCGCATATCTCGTTAGGTGGCGCTCCACTGGCTTTGTTTGGAACGGAAGAGCAAAAGATGAACTATTTAAGCAAAATCTGTTCTGGCGAGAGCTTTGGGGCGTTTGGCTTGACGGAACCGAATGCAGGGTCTGACGCAGGTGGTACGAGGACGAATGCGGTCCTTGCAGACGGGGAGTGGACGATTAACGGCTCCAAATGCTTCATTACCAATGCCTCCTATGCTTCGTTTCTCGCCTTGTCGGCTGTGACTGACAAAGAGCAGGGCTCACGCGGTATTACTGCTTTTATCGTTCCTACAGATGCACCTGGTTTTCAGGTGCTGGCGAACTATGAAAAGCTCGGCTTGCACAGCTCCAATACGACCGAGCTCGTTCTTGAAAATGTCCGCGTACCAGAGGAAAACGTCCTTGGAAAGCGGGGCGAAGGCTTCAAGCAGTTCCTCATTACACTTGATGGTGGGAGAATTGGGATCGGAGCTATGGCAGTAGGAATAGCACAGGCCGCCTACGACAAGGCGCTACAATACTCCAAGCAGCGTACGGCTTTTGGTAATTCCTTGAGTCATTTTCAAGCGATCCAGCACAAGCTGGCGGATATGGCGATGCAAATAGAGTTGGCGAGAACGATGGTGTATAAAGCAGCGTGGCTGAAGGATCATGGTCGCAAATTTACGAAAGAAGCAGCAATGGCAAAATTATATGCTTCGGAGATTGCCATGTCTGCTACTCATCAGGCTATTCAGATTCACGGTGGCTATGGTTATATGCGGGAGTATCAAGTAGAACGATTTTTCCGCGATGCCCGACTGTTAGAGATCGGCGAAGGTACTTCAGAGATTTTACGTAATATCATCGCAAGAGAAATCGGTTGCTAGCCTTTCCGTGTTTGACAACGAAAGAGCATGACTGCCAGCGTAAACTGACAGCCATGGCTCTTTTTATTTTTTACTTTTTATTGATCGCCAGATTGTACAGTTGGGAATCCAAAACCACTAGCGATATCGTCCCCTACAGCAGCGTTTGAGCCACCTTTGATGTCATTACCTTTCGCACGTTTTTGCAATTCTACGCGAACATCTTGAGGGCTCCAAGATGGATTGGATGCCCAGATTTTTGCAGCCAAACCAGAAATGTGCGGTGTTGCCATGGAGGTTCCGCTGATAGAATTATAGCCTCCGTTATTCCATGTAGACTGAATAGCGCGTCCTGGTGCTGATACTTCCACATCGCGCTCTTGAATCACGTAGTCTCCCGCTTGCCCGCTCTTGCCACGAGAAGAGAAGTCAGCCACGCGGAAGGTCCCGTTTTGCTGAACATTCTCTAACGCTGCTACGGCTACTGTATTCACTAATGCTCCAGGGTAGCCAATGCTATTTGCTGTCGGTCCAGAGTTACCAGCCGCAGCGACGACTAATACATCTTTTTGGTTTGCATAAGTGATGGCACTTTCCATAAGGGTACTCTTACTGCTAGAGCCAAGGGACATAGAGATGATCGTTTTTACGCCTAATTGAGCGGACTGGTCAGCAGCGTAACGAATGGCATAGGCAATGTCATCTTCATAGCCGGAGCCTGAGTCATCCAATACTTTATATGCCCATAGCTTTGCATCTGGTGCTACGCCATAAATACCTGCACCGCTGCCGCCGTTAGCGAGGACAGTTCCAGCGACGTGTGTTCCATGACCATGCGCATCATTGCAAGCTCCGGTAACAACAGGAGAAGAAGCTTGCGAGAAATCGTTGCACTGCTCTGCGTTAGCGGTTAGGTCCGCGTGCTGCGTATATACGCCAGTATCCAGGACTGCAACACGAACATCTGAACCGCCAGTCGTAGCGGAGAGGGACTGGTTCTTGTAGATGGCTTTAATTCCCCACGGAACGACTGCCGCAGGAGAGAACTCTGGCTCACTTGCTTGATCTTCTTCTATATACTCAGCGATCTTTAATTTTTTCAAAACGGTAATTTTTACGTTGGGATCGCTTTTCAGTTGGTTAAGTTGATCGCTATTTAGATCGAGGGTAAAGCCTTCTTCTCCAAAATCATGGCGTACTTCCAGAGGTTCAGCAAAATAACCGGTTCTCACATCCGAATCTGACTGAATTAATACCCGTGCAGTACCTGATCCACTGAATTCGTTGGTTGACTCATTACTAGCTGCCCCTACGCCTGTGAAGACACTCATCACTAGCGCCGAAGAGAGTAATCCCATTGCCCACCACTTGCCGGTTCTTTTTTTCAAACTGTTCTCCTCCTTAAAGATATTTAGTTTGTGTAGTTCATGATGTGTATGGCGTTAATATACATATCTGTAAAAAAGTTGTAAATAATTATTTATTAAAATAAAGTTCACAATTTAGTAAAAATTAAATTGAATTATATAAAATGCCATTAAACCAACGCCGCATTTAAAAACTTTACTTGTTATTCTGAACATTACATCCAACCAAATGGCCACCCATAAAGCCTCCTGACTATCACCCAAGAGTCCCCTTCGTTGCATTGCTTATTCTTGGTGCAACAGCGAGGATTTTGTCGTTCTTTGCTAATCATCTGTTATGGAATTAGCATTTCGCAATTGCTGCCAAATAGGGTAGAATAGAGGCAACGGAAGGTGAATATACAGATGACATCAGTATCAATATCCAAGCGGCTACAAACAATTGCCCGCTATTGTCCAGAAGGAGCCCGCGTCGCCGACATCGGGTCGGATCATGCGTTGTTGGCTTCTTATTTGCTTGTAAAAGGAATTGCTTCTTTCGTAATCGCAGGTGAATTGAATGAAGGGCCTTTTCAAGCGGCACAAAAACAAATACATACATTGCAGGTAAAGGATCGCGCTTCGGTGCGTAAAGGAAACGGGCTCGCGGTATTACATCCTGGCGAAGCAGATGTGATCTGCATTGCGGGGATGGGCGGACAATTGATCGTTTCCATTTTGGAAGCAGGAAAAGACAAACTGGAAGGTGTGCAACGCCTGATTCTGCAACCAAACGTAGGGGAAGAAGCAGTTCGCCTGTGGATGATAGAGAATGGTTGGCAGTTAATCGCAGAGTCCATTTTGCAAGAAGACGGCGTGATCTATGAGATTCTCGTCGCAGAACGAGGCAATCCTACCGTGCCTTATGAGGGCAAAGATCGCACACAGGAGGAGCTCCTGCGCATTGGTCCATTTCTTTGGGAGAACAAATCTGAGGTTTTACAAGAGAAGTGGCTGCATGAGCAAGAAAAATGGCAAAAGGTCATCATTCAATTAAAGCGTTCGGACAAGCCGGAAGCAGCAGAACGAATTAAAGAAATCGAAGCAGAAGTAAAATGGATCGATGAGGTGATCGCATGCATGCGCACGGACAAACAGTAATCCAGTATGTAGAACGTCTGGCGCCAAAATCGTTGGCGATGGAAGGCGACAAGATTGGCCTTCATGTAGGCACCTTGCAAAAAAAGGTAAAAAAAGTAATGATCGCACTAGACGTGCTGGAATCTGTGGTGGATGAAGCAATTGCAGAGGGTGTAGACCTGATTGTGGCTCACCATGCCGTCATTTATCGACCGCTCAAACACCTCCGGACAGATCTCGCCGCAGGACGCGTGTTCGAAAAGCTGATCAAGCACGACATTGCAGTATATACAGCTCATACCAATTTGGATGTTGCGTATGGGGGAATGAACGATTGGCTTGCAGAAGCGGTTGGACTCACTGATGTAGATGTACTGGATGTTCTTTCGCGGGAGGCTTGGAAGAAGCTCGTCGTATTCGTGCCCGCTACCCATAAGGAAGCGGTATTTTCCGCACTTGCTGAAGCGGGTGCAGGGCATGTAGGCAACTATAGCCACTGTTCTTTTCAGACAGAAGGCACTGGAACCTTTTTACCAGGGGAAGGAACGAATCCCCATATCGGTTCGACAGGCCAATTGGAAAAAGCAGAGGAAGTTCGCATCGAGATGATTGTTCCAGTCTCAAGGCAATCGGCTGTGGTCAAAGCAATGCTTGCTGCCCATCCCTACGAAGAAGTCGCCTATGACATCATTCCTTTGGAGCAGTCCGGTACTGCATACGGAATTGGGCGTATTGGCACTCTGCCTGCACCACTGTCGCTGCGTGAGTTTGCTTTGCTCGTCAAAGAACGGTTTTCCCTCCATGGCCTTCGCGTAGTTGGTGACTTGGATGCAACGGTCAAAAAAGTAGCGGTAGTAGGTGGAGACGGCAGCTCTTTTGTTTCCAAAGCCATTTTTAAAGGCGCAGATGTTTATTTAACCGGAGACATTGGGTATCACACCGCACACGATGCGCAAGCAGAAGGCTTGTCGATCGTAGATGCTGGTCACAATATCGAAAAAATCATGAAGGAAAAACTAGCAGCCATCTTGCTTGAACAATTGCAGGCAAATGGTTACGAAACAGAGGTTATTTCTTCGCGCGTGCACACAGATCCGTTCCAATTTGTTTAAGACGTAGCAGGACCAACCTTTGTTGCCTGCCAGATGAAGTGTAGGAGGATTTTATGTGCAAAAACTAATCCGGACGATTTCTTGTGGATTACTGACAGTAAGCTTACTCACCCCCGGCGTCGCATCAGCGGCTGGGGGCTTATTGCCATACAATGACATCAACAAGCACTGGGCGAGAAAAGCAATCATTCAAGGTGTGCAGCTTGGGTTGTTTGAGGCTGGTCCAAATGTTTCGAAGTTTTACCCAAATCGTGATATGACACGTGCGGAATTTCTCGTCATGGTCGATCGTCTTTATAAAGGTGGGCAATACCAGATCTATCCGCTTACTTTCTTATCCGAGCATTCGGAGTGGGCGCGGGCAGAAGGTTTTCAGGAACCGTATTTGCCGTATAAAGATGTTGATCGCTTGACGTGGATGTACAAACCAACGTTGCGCATCTCCACGATCTTGGATAGACTGTACGGTCCAAATGCGATTCAGTATATTTTTCCTGGTGAAACGATGAAGCCAAATCAGCCGATTACCAACGAAGAAGCTGCTAAGATATTGCAAATGTTCACCATGTCTCCAGATAGTAAAAACGCTTGGGAAGAAGTGCATTCCTGGGGATGGCTAGAGGGAGAAAAAACGGATCGGGTGAAGCGGGGAGATGCTGCAGTCGCAGCTGATCGCATGGTGCATTATTTCCTACAGGATGGAATCATGCCCTTGTTGGATTACGACGGGAAAAAGTTCCCGATGGTCCCGGATGTCGATGACGTATTGCCTCTATTCGCCACCTATACAGATCACAAAACAACAGAAGAACAAATTTATGTAGATGCGGCTGTCGCTATTCGCAGTAGAAATGATAGTGAAGAGACATTTGAACAGTTACGCAAGCTGGCGGATTCCTCCTTCCCCAATCAAGTCGGTGTTCACTATCTATTGAGCTGGAATTCTGAAACACCGATTGAAACCAATTTGGAGGAAGCTTTTCTTGCTATCGACGCTTACTTCGAAGACAAAATCATTCTGCCGGACACACTCGGGCTATTGAGTGCCAATGTGTACGATATTTCTTTGCAGCTAGGGAATAAGGATCAAAGCCAATACAAAAAAGTGCTCGACCGACTCAGTGCATATGAACAAAAAGTGAAGCAAGATTCCAAAGAGTGGGAATCACTCGCCATGTATATGGGGGCACTGGAGATCAGGAGTGGTCAGGTAGACCTGGCGTTGGCACGTTACCAGCGATTTGCCGACAAGAGTCCGGAAGCATTGTTGAATACTTCCTATTATTATTTGCAGGAAGGGCGTATGCAGGAAGCTGAAGAAGTTCTTGCTACGATGAAACCGAAATCGTCAGACAGCAGAATGAATCAGCTGCACAAAATGTTGCGTCAAGAGTTGGCCTCTTTAAAAGATCAGCCAGCTATTATTTCTGATTTGGGATACTCATTGCGCCATTTGGACAATGCCGATACCTATCAAGTAAAGGGTGAAGCAGTGTTGAGTGGATTGACGTTCTCATACACGCAGGATATTAACAAGGCAAAACAAATAAGCAGAATATCCGGCTTTTATCAATCTCCGCAAAAACTAGTATCAGACAAGCTGCTCACCTATACAGATGGGAAAACAAACACGCAATACTCGTACGATACGGATCGGCAAACATGGGACAAGAATAGAACGGATAAAGTTGACTTTTTGCATGAGTGGGTTGGTGCTATCAAGGTAGCTGATCGTGCTAAGGAGCTTCATGCGCGTTACTACAAACAATCATACGGGAAGTACGACGTCATTACGGAGTGGATTCCGGGCGCTATGCTGGTAGAGAAATCAACGAAGGTTACACTCGGGCACGGAAAAGTGAAAGAGGTTCCCTTGTTCATGAACAAGTATTACATTGATCGAGCTAGCGACCAAATTGTCAAACATACGTGGCGTTATGAAGAAATTTATGAGGGCGACGGATATGTAGCCTATTCGGGTACCGACCATTACGACTTTACAAGCAATGTTTCATTCTCGATACCTGATGATGTTCGAAAAGGGGTGGCACCATGAAGCGAATTAGTCAATGGGCAGTAGCAACTGTCCTGCTACTCACAACTGTTCTTCCCGTGCAAGCGGCAGAGTATCCTTATGAGGAAACAGAAGAAGTGTTCCTCTACGTCATGGAGAGCCACCTGAGCAAACCGGCAGCCAAGCAATTGGTAAAAGGTGCTCTAGAGTTTGTCAGTGAGCAGGCTAATCAGAAAAAACAGCTTCAGTTCAAAGTTTCAGAAGAAGATGACACCTGGGACGAGTTGGAATTGAGACTTGCAGAATGGCAGAAGAATGGCGGGTTTGATACGCCGACGATGAACACTTGGGCGATTGATGGAATGCTCTCCACGCTCAATGACCCGCACAGCGTATTTTTTACCCAAGATGAATTGCGTTTGTTCCAATCTGACGTTGAGAATCAATTTGTTGGATTTGGCTTTCGTCTGAGGCGGCAAAATGATCATATTATCATCCGTGAAATCGTTCCGAATTCTCCAGCAGCAGCATCTTCCTTGCAACGAGGCGATCAATTGATCAAAGTCAATGAGACTTCGATGGTCGGAAAGACTTTTGAAGAAGCGTATGCTTATTTGAAGGGCAACGAAGGGACGGAGGGCGTTCTTACTGTATATCGTCCATCTGACAAACAGGAGCACCAAGTAAAGCTGAAGCGTGCCTCCATGACCTTGCCGGAAGCGGAAGGGCAGATGTTTACGAAAGGCGCGATTGGCTATATCAGTCTTGAAACATTCGGATCAGAAGGAGCCTTCCAGGTAAGAGATAAGCTCGCAGAACTTTCCCGTGTGCAAAAACCTTTGTCCGGACTGGTGTTAGACCTGCGGGATAATGGCGGAGGGTACTTGTCCACAGCGCGGGACATCGCGAGCCTCTTCATGGAAGAAGGCTTGCTCATGTATACCACGAATCGCAATGGAGTAGAGGTAGAGACGTGGGTAAGAAATGGGCAGGATATCGGCATTCCAGTGCGGATTTTGGTAAACGGCGGAACAGCTTCTGCATCGGAGCTGTTGTCAGGTGCGCTGCGTGATCATGGCATCGCCAAGCTTGTGGGTACCAAAACATTTGGAAAAGGGAGTGCCCAACAAGTTATTCCGTTGGCGGACGGTGACGCACTCAAGCTTACGCTCAATGAATATTTTACGCCTAAGCATACCGTCGTGAATCACGTAGGGCTTCAACCGGATATGGTTGTGGAGGATTATGGAGCACAAGTAGTAGAAGCTCTCCATTCCTTGAAGGTCAATACGTGGGAACTGAGTGACGCAGAGGGCGACACGGTCATCAATGGAATTCCTTTCCCTACGGTAGATCCTCTCTTTAAACAAACGCCTCAAGGGCTACAAATCCGAGCTGCTGTACTTTCGCATTTGTTGGGTGATTCGTCCATAGGAGAAAAAGATTATGTGGTACTTGCTCCGTATTTGAAGAATTACCCTGCACTCAAACTGCAAACGAAAAATGGTGTCAACATCATCACATTTACATCGTGAGCATGGTCCCCTTTCGCTTTTGGCGAGCAGGGGCTTTTTCTTTTTCAGGTGGCGTATAATCGGTAATGGAAAGTCGAACACTATCAGGTGCGACTATGACTATTACGACGAGAGGGGTGGCAGTCAGATGAAAAAGGTCATACTTTTCCTAATCGACTCCATGATGCCTGATGTTCTGGAGCGATGCATTGCTGCCAAAAAAGCACCGGCGCTTCGGTTTTTCATGGAGCATAGCCAGTACATACCAGATTGTGTGACCGTTTTTCCTACGATGACGGCTTCGATAGATTGCTCCCTCATTACGGGAGTTTACCCCGATCAGCACAAGGTACCGGGGTTAGTTTGGTATGATGCAGAGCAGAAACAGATCGTGAATTATATTAACGGGGCTGCTTCTATCCGGAAAATAGGAATTTCGAGGTGTGCCGGAAATGTCCTTTTTGATTTGAATGAACGCCATATGAGCAAGGATGTCAAAACCATTCATGAGGTGCTGGAAGAAAACAATCTCGTATCCGGTTCCATCAATGTTATCGCCCATCGAGGACATAAGCAGCATAAGATGAAAATGCCAGCCTTGCTTGATACAATTACATCTTTTTCTCTGCGCGAAAAGGTAAGTGGTCCAACGATCATGAGTATGGGGACGCTGGTGAGCCCGGCGTTATTTCGAACGGTCCAGTGGGATTTCTCCCAATCCGCTTTGGAAGGCTATGGAATTAATGATACGTATGCAATCGATGTTATGATTGAGGTGATACGCAGCGGTCAGCAGCCACATTTTACGCTGGTCTATCTGCCAGAGAATGATCATAAACTCCACAATTCCCCGGAGGACGCCGTACAGCACTTGGCAGATGTGGACAAGCAATTGGTCCGTTTGCTGGATAGCTTCTCATCATGGGAGCAAATGCTGGAGAGAAACGTATGCATTTTGATTAGTGATCATGGACAAACCGTTATCGGGTCAAGTGAAGACCACAATATTCCGTTGAATCATCTCCTGGCGAATTTTT